>JARKNW010000165.1 GCA_029976075.1 Pleomorphomonas sp. | reverse complement strand
TTGGTTCCCTTTTGTCTGGCCGTCGCCGTATTCGGCATGCGCGGCCGGTTCCCCTCGTTAATGCTTATTTACTCTTTTTCAGCGCCGGGCTGAACACCATCAGGCTCAGGATCTCGAACAGCATCTGGGCGCCGAGCTGGGCGGTGTTGGTGGTCGCGTCATACTGCGGGGCGACTTCGACGACGTCGCCACCAACGAGATTCAGGCCTTTGAGCCCCCTGACCAAGGCCAGCGCCTCGCGGCTGGTGAGGCCGCCCACCTCCGGCGTGCCGGTGCCCGGCGCGAAGGCCGGATCGATGCTGTCGATATCGAAGGACAAATAGGTCGGGCCATCGCCGACCACCTGCCGCGCCGCCTCGATGATGGCGGAAATGCCCAGGCCGGAGATGTCCTTGGCGTCGATCACCGTCATGCCGCTATCGCGCGAGAACTCCCAAAGATACTCCGACGAGCCGCGAATGCCGATCTGGATGGTGCGGGTGGGATCGAGCACCCCGTCGAGAACGGCATTACGGAACGGACCACCGTGATGGAACTTCGTGTCGTCGAACGGCGCGCCGGTGTCAGCGTGGGCATCGATATGAATGAGACCGACCGGCGCCCTGGCGCCGACGGCGCGCAGGATCGGATGGGTGATGGAGTGATCTCCACCGACCGACAGCGGCAGCACACCGGCCGCCACGATGGCGGCGATTGTCCGTTCGATGTCCTCATGGCTCTGCTCGAGACGAAAGCGGCCACGGAACGGCACGTCGCCGATATCTGCCACGGCAATGTCGTGAATGGGTGCCGTATCAAGCACCTCGTTGTAGGGGCCGATGCGTTCGATCGCCCTCAGGGCTCGAGGCCCGAAGCGCGAGCCGGGACGGTTGGTCACGCCGAGGTCCATCGGCATGCCGAGGAGGGCAACATCGAGACTGGAGAGATCGGGCGCACTCCAATCGACATGGCGAGCCGGAGCCGACAGCAAAGTAGGCATGCCCGCAAAGGGTGCAGCGCGCGTTCCCCCCATGAAAATACGAGCTGCCACACGGGCATAGCGAGGATCGTAGGTTTCGCCTGGCTTACCGGTGTATTTCTCCCGAAGCGCCCTTAGTCGCTCGGCATCCCAGACCATGAGTGATCGACCTTTTGTCGTGCCACGTCGCGACTTTCCGCATCCGCAGCGGCTGATGTTGCACCGGCCAGATGGGCCGGCACTCTCTGTGAACTGTTCCCCGAGGCAGTGATCGCCTCTTGTTTGCCCAATCAAAAGGCAAATCTATTTGAAATGCAATTCACATTGATTTATCCAGGCATGTGAATTTTTCTCACAGATGAGATCCCATGGGCGCACAGGGAATTCCAAGCCGACTGCCGCCGCTCAACTCGCTGCGGGCCTTCGAAGCCACCGCCCGTCGAGGCTCGGTGTCAGCGGCCGCCCGCGAACTGGGCGTGACCCACGGTGCCGTCAGCCACCAAATTCGTGTTCTGGAGGAGACGCTTGGGTCTTCCCTGTTCGAGCGCGGCAGCCGGCGATTGCGGCTGACCGCGCAAGGCGCCCTGCTGCTGCCAGCTGTCGCTCAAGCGTTTGGGGATATCGCAGCGGCAACGGCACGCCTGCAGCGGCCGGAGGCGAGTGGGACTCTCACCATCATGTGCGTCGCCGGCCTGCTGTCCTTCTGGCTGTTGCCGCGGCTTCATGGATTCACCGACGCCTACCCCGGCATCACCCTGGATCTTTCGGCCGGCAACGATCCGGCCCGCGTCGGTGATCCCGAGGTCGACCTCGTGATTCTCTATGGCAGCGGCAGCGTTAGCGGCTGCTGGAGCCGTCTCTGGAGCCCGCTCCGCCTGTTTCCTGTGGTTTCACCAAGCCTGATCGCCAGTCGTCCGCTACGCTCGGTGCGCGATCTGCGCCACCACACGCTGCTGCATGGCGATCGCGGGACCGAGTGGACGACCTGGCTGAGCGCGGCCGATGCCGCGGACCTGCCACGCGGCCGCCAGCACTTCCTCGGCGATGCCCGGCTTTCCACCGAAGCAGCCGTCCACGGGCAGGGCGTGGCGGTGGGCGACACCATCACCGCCGCGCGGCTGATCGCCGATGGCGACCTCGTGGTGCCCTTCGACCTTTCCGTCACCGCCAACGACAGCTTCTTCGTCGCCTGCCGTAACGAGATGCACGCGGCCCCTATCGTCAAGGCATTCGTCGACTGGCTGTTTGCGACGCTCGATGCCGATGCCCTGCCCGAACCAAGGCTGTCACCCCGCTCGCCACCACGCCAGCCAATCCTATCCTCACCCGATCTCTGAACCGCGCCGCCACAGGATACCGGACATGCCGCGCCTTAACCCCCTCATTGCCGAACTTGCCCCACCGCCCATCCCCTCCGTTCAAGCCTGGGGACGCGCCTATGACGGTGCCTTCGGCCCGATCGTCGACCTGTCGCAGGCCGTGCCTGGCTATCCACCGCACCCCGAGCTGCTAGCGTTGCTGATGGCAGCGGCAGCCGACCCATCTGCCGCCGCCTATGGCCCGATCGAAGGTGATCGTGCCCTGCGCGAAGCGCTCTCTGCCGACGAGAGCGCGCTCTACGGTGCGGCCATCGCTGCCGACAACATCCATATCACCTCGGGCTGCAATCAGGCCTTCATCTGCGCTGCCCTGGCCGTTGCCGAACCGGGAAGCCGGGTACTGTTGTCCAACCCGTTCTATTTCAATCACGAGACGTCGCTTCGCATGTTCGGCGTCGGTATCGGCCTCGTCGACTGCCCTGCGGAGGGCGGCTTTCTGCCGAGCCTCGACGCGCTGGACGCGGCGATTACGCCCGATGTGCGAGCGTTCGCCATCGTATCGCCCAACAATCCGACCGGCGCGGTTTATCCGCCTGCCCTGCTCGCTGCCTTGCTGGAACTCTGTCGGCGGCGCGGCATCTGGCTGATTCTCGACGAGACCTATCGCGATTTCTTGCCGGCAGAAGCCAAGCGACCGCATGACCTGTTTCTCCGACCAGGCTGGGGCGATGGGTTGATCTCGCTCTATTCCTTTTCCAAGAGTTTCTGCGTGCCGGGTTACCGGCTTGGTGCCGTCACGGCGAGTCCGGCGGTGATCACCGAGATCGCCAAGATCATGGATAACCTGCAGATTTGTGCGCCGCGTGTGGGCCAAATCGCCGTTGCGCAAGCGCTCCCGAAGCTTGACGCCTGGCGGGAGAGCAATCGAGCCGAGATTACCTTGCGCGCCCGGGCTTTGAAGGCCGCGATCTCGGAGGTCGACGGCTGGGAGATCGGCGCCGTCGGCGCCTATTTTGCCTTCGTCCGACATCCCTTTGCCGGCGCAACATCGGCTCGCGTCTCCGAAGAACTGGCACGCAGGGCCGGTGTCGTCACCGTCCCCGGCAGCTACTTCGGACCCGGGCAGGACGATTATCTGCGCTTTGCCTTTGCCAACGCCACAGCCGCGACCATCGGTCTTCTGCCGGGACGGCTTCGGATGCTTGGAGATCGGCTCGAGACGTGATCAGGCCGATGGCCGCCACCACGAACCACCGACCGGCAGGGCAACGAAATCATCATCGGCAAGCCCAGCCGCTCTGCGAGCACCGATGAGCCGCTGTGGTGGCTCGTCGAGCGCTTCGTCGGTAAGCTGGAAGCAGCCCCAGTGGATGGCGACACTCCGCCGCGCCCCGATCTCGCGATGGGCAACCACCGCCTCCTCAGGGTTCATGTGGTGTTCCTTCATGATGCGTCGCGGCTCGTAGGCCCCGATCGGCATCAGCGCGAGATCGAACAGCACACCATCCCTCTCACGTGTCGTAAGACGATCCCGCGTCTCCAGGAAATGCGGACCATAGCCGCTATCGCCTGCGAAGTAGCAGGAGAAACCTTCGGCGAAGATGGCAAAGGCGCCCCAGAGCATGCGGTTGCGATCATTGAAGCTGCGCGCCGACCAATGGCGCGCTGGAGTCAGCATCATTTCGAGACCGCGATAGACGTGGCTCTGCCACCAATCGAGCTCGACGACACTGGAAATCCCCCAGCGTCTGAGCAGTGCGCCAACACCGAGCGGCGCAACAAACAGCGTTTGTCCGCCAAAGCGCCGGTTGATACGGCGCACTGATGCGCGATCGAGGTGATCGTAGTGGCCATGCGAGATGAGCACCACATCGATCGGCGGCAGCTGATCAAGGGCAATGCCCGGCGCGACGACACGTTTGGGGCCGAGGAAACTGAAGGGCGACGCTCGCTTGCTGAAGATCGGATCGGTGAGGACCGTGAGTCCACCGACGCGCAGCAGGACGGTCGAATGGTTGATGAAGGTGGCGGACGTTTCGGTGCCGGCGATACGCTCGAGATCGGCGGTCACCATCGGTGTTGGGCTTCCCGGCGGATGCGGTTTGCCTTCACGTCGAGCCTCGCGCTTCCAGGCCCATATGTCCCGGAGAGTGGCCCGGCCGGCCTCCGCTTCCGGGTCACGAAAGCCTTCCGGCGTGTGGTGGGTCTTGGCGGGATCATAGTAGGGGTTCATGCAGGCTTATCGCTCCGACACGCACTGAGAAGCAGTTCAGAAAATATGGTGCTATCTCTCCGAACTGCCATATGGATCGGATGGTTGCGTGTCACACGATGACGTGAGTGCTGAGGCGGTTGCCTTTCGATCCACTCGGACCGATCGACGATGTTCTAGGCTGCGGCAGGTTTGTCGGAAGGCAGGTAGGCCGCCCAGGTGAGGAGTGCCGCGCTACCGCCATCGGTCAGTCGATAAATGCCGCGTTCCACGCGTTCGAACCAACCGTAGACGTCGGCTTGCAGGATCTTCGCCGCGTCGGGAGCGATCGGCTTGAGATCGCGTGGCCTGAGCGGACCGCACCGCAGCGCATCGGCAATGGTGAGGGCCTGCTGGCGATAGGCCGTCATCTGTGGCAGTCGGGTAGAACCGCCCAGAATGGGGTCGCCACGTCGGCGCCGAAACTCCTCGACGATGCGCGAGCGCCGGCGACCGTCGCGACGCGGCTTCCATGGTGCCGGCTCGACGATCACCTCGATCAGACCGGTGAGCGTAACGGCGATCAAACCGAAGCCGAGAAAGCGGCACAGCTTTTTGACACGCGGATCGCCCTCACGGCCACGTCCCCGCTTCGAGGCAGCAACGGCCAGCCAGACTTCGTCGGCGACCGCCGTGCGATCGACAGCCTGCAGCACCAGCTCCAAAGTGAAGGCGCTCTTGAGCTCGCCAATAACCAGCAACTCGGGCTCGCCGTCCGACAGGCCGACCAGATCGCAGCCCTTCACCTCACCCTTGACGGTCAGGCCAAGACTTTCGAGGTAACGTTTGACCGGCAGATAAAGGTCGGTTTCCAAAAAGCGGGCTCCCCGATCCGGCGACTCGATAACAGTAAAGCGTCACCGGCAACCGGTAAAGAAAGCCTCAGCCGACCACGGCATCACGCGAGAAGCCCTTGCTCGCCACCATCAGGCGGCGCGTGTAGTCGGAAACCACCCTGCTGCCGGCGAGGTCGGCTGCGGAGAGCGTCTCCACAACCTCGCCCCCCTTCATGACGGCAAGCCGGCTGCACATGTGGGTAACCACGCCGAGATCATGGCTGACCATGACATAGGTGAGGCCGTGACGGCCGCGTACCTCTTCCAGGAGGTTCAGCACCTCGGCCTGAACGGAGGCGTCGAGCGCCGAGGTCGGCTCGTCGAGCAGCAGGATTTCCGGTTCGAAGATCAACGAGCGAGCAATGGCGACTCGCTGTCGCTGGCAGCCTGAGAGCTGATGCGGATAGCGGAAACGGAAGGATGAACCGAGCCCCACCTCATCGAGTGCTCTGAGAATACGACGTTCGCCATCCCCGATACCATGAATGGCCAGTGGCTCCAGAAGTTGCCGATCGACCGTCTGACGTGGATGCAACGAGGCATAGGGATCCTGGAACACCATCTGGACGGCGCGCCGGAAGGCACGGCTGCGGCGATTGCCTGAGAGTTTCTCGCCATTCACTTCGATCGTGCCGCCACTGACGGGGGCGAGTCCGGCGACTGCCCGCAGCAAGGTGGATTTGCCCGAACCGCTTTCGCCGACAAGGCCAAAGGATTCGCCCTTGTTGACCGCAATGCTGACCGACTTCAGCGCATGGAAGCCGTCGAAGGTTACCGACAGATTTTCGATACGGATGGTCACGCGGCCCACTCCTTGCGCCGCTCCAGCACTGGCAGCGGATGCCGGCTCTCGCCGATCTTCGGCGTGCAGTCGAGAAGACCGCGCGTATAGGGGTGTTTTGCCTTGCTGAGATCGGCCGTGGCGAGTTCCTCGACGATGCGGCCGGCGTACATCACCAGCACGCGGTCGCAGAAAGACGAAACAAGGCGAAGATCATGGCTGATGAAGATCAGCCCCATGCCATTGTTCCTTACCAGCCGATCGAGAATGCCAAGCACCTCGAGCTGAACGGTAACGTCGAGGGCCGAGGTCGGCTCGTCGGCGATGAGCAGTTCGGGACCGCACACCAGCATCATGGCGATCATCGCCCGCTGGCCCATGCCGCCTGACACCTCGTGCGGATAAAGTCCGAACACGCGCTCGGGATCGCTGATCTGCACCGCTTCCAGCATCGCGAGCGCCCGCCGACGCGCCTCGCGCTTCGAGACATTCTCGTGGTGACGAAGCGTCTCGGTGATCTGGCGACCGATGGTCATCACCGGGTTGAGCGAGAACTTCGGGTCCTGCAGGATCATTGCCATGCGGCTGCCGCGCATCTCGCGCCATGTCGAAGCATTGGCCTTGAGAAGATCGACGCCGGAGAAGGACAAGGCGTCGGCGTGGACGATGCCGGGCGGCGGGGTCAGCCCCATGATGGCGCGACCGGTCTGCGACTTGCCCGAGCCACTCTCGCCGACGATGCCAAGACGTTCGCGGCCGAGTTCGAAGGAGATGCCGCGCACCGCCTCGACGATGCCGGTGCGGGTCGGATAGGTGACCGACAGGTTGTTGACCGTAAGGAGCGCCGTCATCGGCCAGCCTCCCGGGGATCGAGAGCGTCGCGCAGGCCATCCCCCAGGAGATTGAAGCCGAGACTGACGATCAGGATGGCGACGCCGGGCATGGTGGCAACCCACCACTGGTCGAGGATGAAGCGACGCCCCGAGGCAATCATGGTTCCCCATTCCGGCAGTGGCGGCTGCGCGCCAAGACCGAGAAAGCCGAGACCGGCCGCCGTCAGGATGATGCCGGCCATGTCGAGCGTGACGCGGACGATCAGCGAGGAGAGGCACATCGGCATGATGTGGCGAACGACGATGCGCGCTGGCGAGGCGCCCATCAGGCGAACGGCGGAAATGTAGTCGGAGTTGCGCACGCCCAGCGTCTCGGCGCGGGCCAGGCGAGCATAGGGTGGCCAGGACGTCAGAGCGATGGCGATAACCGCGTTTTCGATGCCCGGGCCCAAGGCCGCGACGAAGGCCAGCGCCAGGATGAGCTTTGGAAAAGCGAGGAAGATATCGGTGATGCGCATCAGGATCGCATCGACATAGCCGCCGGCGAAGCCGGAGACTGTTCCGATCAGCAGGCCGACCGGCGCGGCGATGATGGCCACCAGCGCGACGACTGCGAGGGTGATGCGCGAGCCGATGATCAGGCGGGAGAGGATGTCGCGCCCCTGATCATCGGTCCCGAGCAGGAAGCCGGATGACCCCGGCGGCAGCAGACGGGCACCGGCGAGGTTGCCGATGGTCGCCGAATGAGGCGCCAGAAGATCGGCAAAGATGGCGATCAGCACCAAGGCGAGAATGATCAGCAGGCCGGTAACGGCGAGCCGGTTTTCCGAAAAGCGCCGCCAGGTGACATAGGCACGGCCGAGCCGGGCCTGATGACGCGAGCGCGGCTCGGCCGTGAGCAGCCAGTCGCGCCAGCTTTCCTGCATCGGAGACGAGGTTTCGATCATTTCACGCGCGTCCTCGGATCGAGCAACCGATACAGAAGGTCGGACAACAGATTGATGGTAATGAACACGGCGCCAATGATGATGGTGCCACCGAGGACGGCGTTCATGTCGGCATTCTGCAGGGAGTTGGTGATGTAGAGACCGATGCCCGGCCAGGAGAACACCGTCTCCGTCAGGACCGACCCCTCAAGAAGGCCGGCATAGGACAGCGCAATCACGGTGACGAGTGGCACCGCGGCATTGCGGAGCGCATGAAACCAGACGATGCGGCGCTCGCTGAGTCCCTTGGCACGGGCAGCAACGATGTACTCCTGCCCCAGTTCGTTCAGCATGAAGGAGCGCGTCATGCGGCTGATGTAGGCGAGTGAGAAATAGCCGAGCAACGCGCCCGGCAAGGCTATGTGCCGGAAGGCGTCCCAAAGAACATCCCACTGGCGCGTCCAGGCGGCGTCAACGAGATAAAGGCCGGTGATCGGCGTGAATGTGTATTCGTAGGCAACATCGAGGCGGCCAGGGTAGGCCACCCACTTGAGCTTGGCGTAGAACAGCAGCAGCGACAGCAGCGCCAGCCAGAAGATGGGCACCGAATAGCCGACGAGACCAATGACGCGGGCGATCTGGTCCGCGAAGGAGCCACGCCGAACGGCGGCGACGACGCCGAGCGGCACGCCAAGACCGGCACCGATCAGCGTTCCGACCGTGGCAAGTTCCAGCGTCGCCGGGAACACGCGGAGAATGTCTTCGAGCACCGGATTGGTCGTCAGCACCGAGATGCCGAAATCACCGGTCAAGGCCTGTCGCAAATAGATGAAGAATTGCTGCCAGAGCGGCAGGTTGAAACCCATCTGCTCGCGGACGCGCTCGACGACCGACGCAGGCGCGCGATCGCCGACGATCGCCAGGACAGGATCGATCGGCACCACGCGCCCGATGAAGAAGGTGACGGCGAGGAGGCCGAGGAAGGTGGTTGCCAACATGATGGCAAACCGCCCGAAATTGACCGCCAGACCACGGACGCGCCGTCGTCGGGCCGGTTTCGAGGCTTCGATCGCCGTCATCGTCCATCAATCCTTCGAGATGGGGAAGACATAGTTGGTGTCGAAGCTGGGGCCGAGCTTGAAGTCCTTCACCTTCGACGAGTAACCGGCAACCTCGGTCTGCTGGTAGATGAAGACGTAGGGACCGGTCTCAAGAACCTTGCGTTCCAGGTCCTGGTACATGGCGGCGCGCTTGGCGGTATCCTTCTCAAGCAGCGCGGCATGCGTCACTTCGTTCAGCTCGCCCGGATCCCAGGTATTGCGCCAGGCGAGGGTCTTGTTCTTGCTGGCATCCGAGTTGTCGGCGTTGACGGTGAAGGTTTCCGCATTGGAGTTGGGATCGAAATAGTCGGAACCCCAGTTGCTGAAGCACATGTCGTGCTGGCGGGCCCGGCACTTGGTCAGCACCTGCTTGCCATCGCCGGCAATCAGTTCCAGCTTGATGCCAGCCTGCGCAAAGGTCTGCTGCAGGCTTTCGGCAATGCCGGATACCGGCTGCGTGTTGCGCACGTCGAGCGTCACGGAGAAGCCGTCAGACAGACCAGCCTCGGCGAGCAGAGCCTTGGCCTTGGCAACGTCCAGCGAAAACGGCTTGTCTTCGAGCGCACCAAGCTGACCTGATGGCAGGAAGGTCTGGTGAACCTCGCCGATGCCCTTGATGAGCGTCGAGGCGATGGCATTGTAATCGACGAGATACTTGATGGCCTGGCGCACCTGGGGTTTGGCCAGATACTGGTTCTTCTGATTGAGGCCGAGCAGGAACAGCGTGCCCTTGGGCGCCGAGGTGATGGCGTAGCCCTCCTTGGCGGCAATGGCGTCGACATCGCCAGGTTCGAGATTGCGGGCGATATCGATGTCGCCGTTCTCGAGAGCCAGACGCTGGCCGGCGCTTTCCTTCATGTGGCGGTAGATGACGCGCTTCAGCGCCGCCTTGTGAATGGCGGCATTGTCATTGCGCTCCAGCACCAGCGCCTCATTGGCCTTCCAGACGACCAGCTTGAAAGGACCGGAACCGGCATAGGCCGACTTCAGCCAGTCGTTGCCGAAGTCGTTGTCATATTTGAACTCGTCGCTCGGGGTCACCGGCTTGACGTGCTGCAGCACCACTTGCTTGTCGACCACCGAGGCGGTCATCGACGTCAGAACGTTGAGCACGAAGCTCGGCGCGTAGGCCTTGTCCACGGTAAGCTGGAAGGTCAACGGATCGATCGCCTTGGCCTTTTCGGCGACATTGTCGCCGGTGATGCCAAACTGGGTGATCAGGAAACCGGGGGACTTGTCGAGCTTGACCACTCGTTCGAAGGAATAGGCGACGTCGGCGGCGGTAATCGGATTGCCGGAAGCGAACTTCAGATCAGGCTTGAGCTTGAACGTGTAGGTCAGGCTGTCGTCCGACACCGTCCAGCTATCCGCCAGCTCCCCGACGATCTTCGAGGTATCCTGGGGATCGAGATTGACCAGCTTGTTATAGCTGTTGGCGATGAACTCGGCGGCCGAGAACTCGAACGCCTCGGCCGGATCGAGGGTGATCAGGTCATCGATGGCAAAGCCTTCGACCAGTGTGTCGGCGGGCGTTGCGGCATAAGTCGGAGCGCCGAGGGTCATCAATACGGCCAGTGCGACACCGGCGGAGAATTCGCGGAAGGCTTTGGCCCGAAGCGGCGCTTTCATTTCCAGACACTCGTGTTTTGGGTTGGTTCAAAAGATGCTCGCGCCGCTCACCCCAAGGCGAGCGGCGTCGAGCGATGTCAGGTGGTCATTTCGAGATGGAGGCGACCAGGTTGGTATCGTAGGACGGACCGAGCTTGAAACCCTTCAGCTTGGCCGAATAAGCCGCCACTTCGATTTGCTGGAAGATCACGACGAATGGGCCGCTTTCCAGCACCTTGCGTTGCAGATCCTCGTACATGGCTGCGCGCTTGGCGGCATCCTTCTCAAGAAGCGCCGCCTTGGTCTCGGCGTCGAGTTCCTTCGGATCCCAGGCGTTACGCCAGGCAAGCGTCTTGGTCTTGCCCTCGTCGGAGTTGTCGGGATTTGCGGTGAAGGTATCGGCGTTCGAGTTGGGGTCGAAATAGTCAGAACCCCACTGACCGATGTACATGTCGTGCTGGCGAGCGCGGTACTTTGTCAGCGTCTGCTTGCCGTCGCCAGGAATGATCTCCAGCTTGACGCCCGCCTGCCCCAGGGTCTGCTGGAAGCTTTCGGCAATGCCGGTCACTGGCTGCGTATTGCGGGTGTCCATGGTGACGGTGAAGCCATTGGCAAGGCCCGCCTTGGCCAGCAGCTCCTTGGCCTTGGCAACATCGAACTTGTAGGGATTGTCGCCGATGGCGCCCAACTGCCCCTTGGGCAGGAAGGACTGGTGAATCTCGCCGATACCCTTGATCAGCGTGGCGCCGATCGCATCATAGTCGACCAGATACTTGAAGGCCTGTATGACCTCGGGCTTGGCGAGGTTGGGGTTCTTCTGGTTGAGCGAGATGTAGTAGACGGTGCCCTTGGGTGCCGAAATGGTGGCAAGATCCTTGTTGGCCGCCGCCGCGTCGAGATCGCCCGGTTCGAGATTGCGGGCGATATCGATATCGCCATTCTCAAGGGCCAGACGCTGGCCGGAGCTTTCCTTCATGTGGCGGTAGATCACCCGCTTCAACTTGGCCGGCTCGCCGAAATAATTGTCGTTGCGCTCGAGAACCACGGCCTCGTTGGCTTTCCAGGTCACCACTTTGAAAGGTCCCGAGCCGGCCGAGTTGGTCTTCAGCCACTCATTACCGAAGTCGGTGTCCCACTTGTAGTCGCTGGACGGCGTCACTGCCTTGGCGTGCTCCATCACGACCTTCTTGTCGAGCACCGAGCCGGCCGTCGACGACAGCACGTTGAGCACGAAGGAGGTCGCATAGGGCTTGTCGACCGTGAAGGAGACGGTAAGCGGGTCGGTCGCCTTGACCTTCTCGGTCACGTTGTCGCCCGTGAGGCCGAACTGCCCGAACAGGAAGGCAGGGCTCTTATCCATCTTGATCAGGCGCTCGGCCGAGAAGACTACGTCCTCAGCGGTGACCGGGTTGCCGGAAGCGAACTTGAGGCCGGGCTTCAGCTTGAAGGTATAGGTGAGACCGTCGTCGGATACCGTCCAGCTATCGGCGATATCGCCCTTCACCTTGGTGGTGTCATCGAGATCGAGGCGGACGAGCAGCGAATAGGTGTTGCCGGTGACCTCGGCCGTCGAGAGCTCGAAGGCCTCACCCGGATCGAGGGTGATGATGTCATCAATGGAAAAGCCTTCCACCAGCGTATCGGCCGGCGTGGCGGCAAAAGAAGGTCCGGCACAGACGGCAAGCACGGCCATTGCCGCGCCCGCCGACAAATATCTCAAATGCTTCACCAGAACTGGCATGGTCATGTTTGGGTTCCCCTTTGATACCCCGGCGGTTTGTCCGCCGTTTGGTCGTTTGGCGCCTTTTCGCAAATGCGCGACGGAGCCTTTCACCTGTTTACCATATCCCTGACGGAGACCGAGCGCGAGTCGGCGCACGGATCACCGGGAGATCGTGGAGCCAGCCTTTGATGGCTGGCTAGTGGCGTTGTTTCTGAAGGGAAAGTCGTAATGGCTTGCCGAGCGGTGGTCAATAGGCAGGCACGCCCAATACTGATGCATATACGGGGAATTGGTTAGGCGAGAAGACTCGCAATGCGGTCGGCGATGGCATCGGTGTCGTTGCCGCCGATGATCTCCTTGACCTGCGCCTTGACGCCATCCGGCGCGTTGCCCATGGCAATGCCAAGCCCGACACTGGTAAGCATGCCCACATCGTTGAAGTTGTCGCCAAAAGCGACGATATCCGCCGGATCAATACCGCGCTCAGCTGCCCAAGCGACAAGCCGGCTGCCCTTGCTGCGACCGGCCGGCATGACGTCGATGCGATCATGCCAGGAATACTCGACCCCATAGGCCGGCATAGCCTCGGCTTCCGCATACCAACTGGCAAGGCGCCCGGCGTCGGAATGGGTGACGACGAACTTCCAGACGTTGGGACCGGACTCGAGCACCTCCTCGACCGATTTCACCTGGCGAAGTTCCGGCTTCGGCCGAGTGGAAAGGCCGTCGATCCAGGCGCCGAGCTTCTGGAGATGTGGCGTCGGCACCTCGTAGAGCATGACGTCGTCAATATACATCAGCATGTCGACGCCGTGCTGGCGACAGGAAGCGATGATGCGCTGTGCATCGGCGTGCTCGAAAGGCTCCCCGCTCACAACGCGTCCGGCCGCAAAATCGTAGACGTAGGTGCCATTGCAACAGATGGCAGGACCGGTGAGTCGAAGCTCCTCATAATAGGGCCTCGTCACCGAATGATGCCGGCCTGTGACCAGCACGACCTCCAGGCCTTGCTTCCTCGCAGCCTCGAGCGCAGCGATGCTGCGCGGGCGTACGCGCCCTTCGGGATCGAGAAGCGTGCCGTCGAGGTCGAGGGCGATCATCCGAAGGGACATGTCAAGCTTTCCGTTATACGCGACGCCGATCGTCCCCGAGCCTCAAGAAGCGAGCCCGGATCGGGTCAGCCCGAACCGTAAGATTACTCACAAACCCTTGAATTTGGAGCATTTCCTTATCTGTCAGCCGGCAGGGAAACGCAAGGCAGAAGATGTAAACAGACCGGCGCCTCGACGCCCGCCCGCAGTTCAATCATCATGGCCAGAGCGTGGGATCCGGATCTTGCCACGGAAAGATTGATCCTTCAGCGCGAGGTTACCGAGCTTGACAGCGCTGCCCGTGGCGATCACCGCGCAATCCATGGAGATTTTCTCGGGCTGACCGGTCTTGCCTTCCTTGAGGAACTGGTCGGCCAGCTCGACTGCATACCGAGCCTGACGGGGGAGCGACCTCGATCTCCTGTTGCACCCCGACTCACGTATTTCGGTTGTTTTCGTTTTCTATCGTTTGCCCGCATTCTGCGGTGTTGCGCGCCCAAGCGAGCAGAGGCAACGCCGGCGACTCAAAATCCCCGGCTTGTTGAGGATGCCCTCCGACGCGCCAGGCGCTTCTCCAGGCCAGACCGGTCTTTCGAACTCAGCTGGCGACAATCAACTCGATACCGCGACGCTCGAACTCCTTGGCGTCGCCGTCGGCAATCCCGTCGTCGGTAATGAAGGAGTGTATGACGTCGAGGTTGCCGAGCCGAGTGAAGGAGGTGCGATTGATCTTTGATGAGTCGGCCACGAGGTAGACGTGGGAGGCCGCCTTGATCATCGCTTCCTTGAGTTGCAGGTCGGCAAAACTTGGGTAGGTAAGGCCCGCATCGATCGAGACGCCGGCGGTCGCAAGAAATAGCTTCGAAGCAAAGATGTTGCGGAAATACTCGACGGACTTGTCCCCCGACAGCGACAGCGTCGGCGCCTTGAACTGACCGCCCGGCATGTGCACGGCGTACCCCGGAACCGCGCCGAGTATGATGGCGATATTGAGCGCGTTGGTGATGACGGTCAGATTTTCGCGCGTCGTCAGACGTTGAGCGACTTCCGTTGTGGTCGAGCCGGCATCGAGAATGATGGTTTCGTTGTTCTTGACCAGTGATGCCGCCTTTGCGCCGATCTTGCGCTTGCGGTCCATGTTCTCGATATGCTGCAGCGACATGGTGCCGACCTGCTGCTGCACCGTCTTGAGATAGGCACCGCCGTGCTCGCGGAGGATGTGACCATCCTGCTCCAGGCGCTCGAGATCCTGACGGATCGTCGCTTCGGATACCTTGAAGGCTTGCGCCAGTTCGCGCACCCGGGCACTGCCCTCTTCCTGCAGCCATTCCAGAATCTTCATGCGCCGAGGCTCGGCCAGCAGGCCAGTGAGAGCAGGAGAAATAGTCGCTCCGGCAGCGCGCTTACTGCCTACGCCGACTTCCACTCCGCTACCATTCGATGACTCTGTCGCCATGGGAACCTTCGCTTTCTTGCGATCCTTATAGCTCGGATTGCGAACAAGCGACCACGTCATTTTGGCGCCGTAGGCTAGCAAGGGTATCCGAAGCTATTCGCGGCAAAAACCTTATTGACAAAGCGCACCCCTAAAAACATCGTCAAACGAAAGAAAGCGATAAAAATCGAAAGATACACATGCCGGCCGGAGATCCCGGCCGATGGGAGGATGGATATGACGGACAAGTTCAAGCGCGAAGTAACCCTGGGCCTGGTGGTCGGCAGCCGGCAGTTCTTCAACGGGGCCCCCTGCATCAAGGCGCGCAACGACCTTGAAGCCCAGGCCAAGCGTCTCGGCATTCGCACGCTGATGCCGCCGGTAGACGCGACGGTGAATGGCGCAGTGCAAACCCGCGACGACGCCAAGCTCTATGGCCGCTTCTTCGCCGCCCACAAGGAAGAGATCGATGGCCTCGTCATCTCGCTGGCCAACTTCGGCGACGAGATCGCCATCATCGAGATGGTGAAGGCAGCCAGCCTTGGCGTGCCGATCCTCCTGCAAGCTTGCAACGACGAGTTCGACAAGGTCGACGTCAAGAGCCGCCGCGACGCCTTCTGCGGCAAGATCTCGGTCGCCAACAATTTCTACAACTACGGCATCCCCTTCACCGAGACGACCAGCCACACCTCCGACCTGGACGGCGAGGAGTTCGGCGGCGACCTCGATGCCTTCTCCCGCATCTGCCGCACGGTACGCGGCCTCCACCATGCACGCATCGGCGCCATCGGCGCTCGTACTGCGCCGTTCCAGACCATGCGCTATTCGGAGAAACTGCTCCAGGCGATGGGGGTCACCGTGGTGCCTGTCGACCTCTCGGAAATCATCGGCCGTGCCAAAGCGATCGACGACAACGCGGCCAGCGTCAAGGACAAGCTCGCGGCCATCGGTGGCTACGGCAAGATCGATGCCCACATCCGACCGGAGCAAGTCCTGAAGCAGGCCAAGTGGGGCATCGCCATCGATGAATGGATGGGCGAGAACGACTGCGACGCCTCGGCGATCCAGTGCTGGCGGTCGCTGCAGGACAACTATGGCTGCGCCACCTGCCTCTCCATGAGCATGATGGGCGAGAAGCTGATGCCGAGCGCCTGCGAGGTCGACGTGCTCGGCACGCTGTCGATGTACACGTTGACGCTCGCTGCCGGTCAGCCGGCCGCCATTCTCGACTGGAACAACAACTACGGCTACGATTCCAACAAGTGTGTTGGCACGCACTGTGGCAACTATCCTAAGAGTTTCTTCGGCAATACGCCCAATATCGGCGAGCTCGACGTGCTCGGCGAGACCATCGGCCGCGACAAGTGCTTCGGCGCCGTCAAGGGCAAGGTGAAGGCCGGGCCGATGAGCTTCCTGCGCTTCTCTTCCGACGACCTCAACGCCACCATCAAGGCCTATGTCGGCGACGGCAAGTTCACCGACGATCCCTACGGGATGGATGGCGGCATTGCGGTGATCGAGGTCGAAAAGCTTCGACAGCTTCTGAAGGTCGTGACGCAGAACGGCTTCGAGCATCACGTCGCCATGGTGCGCGGCCACGTGGCCGGCATCATTGAGGAGGCAGTCAGTCGTTATCTCAAGCTGCCCATCTATCACCATAACGGCGAAACCGCGCCGACGTCCGGCCTCAAGGCCTTCTGCTGACGGCCGCACCCCGCGAGAACGCGACGGTCCATTTGAAGCGCCTGGGCTGGCGCATAGCATGTTGAACGACACGAAGGCGGTGGATCGATCCACCGCCTTTCATTTTGCCGTTCCGATCTGCCATGTTCCTGAAGCGGATTTCGGTCGTCAGCTTTTAGTCTAGTCATCCGTACATTCGCATCGCCAAACCTGATCTGCCAAACCGGTGACGACCGGCGAAATCCAGCCCCGCCAAACACATGGCCGATCGTTGGCGCTTCATCACGCGTTTTCCAGTTCGAACATGAGAAAATGTTTTCTCATGTTGACTTCCATAAAGGGAAAAGGTTTTCTCACGCCAACGAACGTGGGAGGGAAAACTGGACCTCACCGGCAGCAAACGTGGGCGGATCACCATCCACACCGTTGCGGCGTTGGCAGGCGTGTCAATCTCGACCGCCTCCAAGGCTCTCAACGGCAGCGGACGGATGAGTGCAGAGACACGGGAGCGGGTGAAGAAGGTCGCCCTGGACGTTGGTTTCCGTCCGAATGCCTTGGCGAGAGGCTTGATCACCAAGCGCAGCTTCACGATCGGCCTGCTCACCAACGATACCTACGGCCGCTTCACCCTGCCGGTCATGGCCGGCGTGTCGGAAGAGCTGGTAGGGCATGGCGTGTCGGTCTTCCTATGCGCCATCGAGGATGATCCGGAGCGTGCCCGCGTTCACGTCGACGCCATGCTGGACAAAAGCGTCGACGGCATCATCGCCTCCGGCAAGCGCCTCGATCGGCAGCTGCCAGTGGATCTGTCGGGTCTCCCGGTGCCTGTGGTCTACGCTTTCACCAAGGGACCAGTCGATGGAGTGACACTCCGTTCCGACGACGAACAGGGCGCCCGATTGGCTGCCCGCTGCCTGATCGACGCCGGCTGCCGGCGGATTGTTCATATCACGGGTCCCAAGACCTTCCAGTCGGTGCGTGAGCGCGCCGACGCCTACCGTACCGCGATCGACGGGCCGCCGGAGGTGCTCAACGGCATCTGGTCGGAAGCCTGGGGACATGAGGCGGTAACACAGCTTTGGGAACGCGGCGGCGAAAGGCCGGACGGCATCTTCTGCGGCAACGACCAGATCGCCCGGGGTGTCGTCGATGCCTTGCGCGAACGCGGCGTCCGGGTGCCGGACGACGTCGCCGTGGTCGGCTTCGACAACTGGGAGATCGTGGCGGCACAAACGCGGCCGCCACTGACGACGGTGGACATGAACCTCAAGACGCTCGGCCGGGAAGCCGGGCGGCTGGTGCTAGCGATGTCGGAAGGCCGTGAAGTGCAGTCCGGCATTCGCAAACTGCCATGCTCGCTGGTGATCCGTCAGTCTTGCCGAGGCTCGGAAGCCCCGGCTTGAAAACCAGGATTTTGCGGGAAGAGGACCCCGCTTTGGAGGAGAGAGCGATGAAAGTCAACAAGCTGCTGGCTGCGGCCAGCCTCGTCACATTTGTTTTAGCCACAGGCGCAGCAAGCGCTGAAACCCTTAGCATGTGGGTTCGCAGCGGCATCGGCGCGTCGTTCACCAGCCTCGTGAAGGCCTATAACGACAGCCACCAGGACAAGGTCGCCCTGACCGAGGTCCCGCAGACCGAGTTGGTCCAGAAATACGCCACGGCCATCGCTGGCGGCCAGGCACCGGACGCGCTGTCGATGGACCTCATCTATAATCCAGCCTTCGCGGCAGCCGGCCAGCTCGAGGATCTGACCGACTGGGCGAAGGCCCTGCCCTACTTCTCCTCGCTGTCGCCGAGCCACGTCAGGCTTGGCACCTATGAGGGCAAGATCTATGGCATGCCGCTGTCGGTCGAGACCTCGGTGTTCGCCTGGAACAAGGACCTCTACAAGAAGGCCGGTCTCGACCCCGACAAGGCGCCGAAGACCTGGGACGAGATCTCGGCGAACGCGAAGAAGATCCGTGCCCTCGGCGATGACATCTACGGCTTCTACTTCTCCGGCGGCGGCTGTGGTGGCTGCATGATCTTCACCTTCACCCCGCTCACCTGGGGCGCCGGTGCCGATATCCTGTCGGAGGACGGCAAGAAGGCGACGCTTGATACGCCGCAGATGCGCAAGGCGGTCGGCTACTATCGCGACATGGTCAAGGCGGGCGTCGTGCCGCCGGGCGCCGCCTCGGATACCGGTACCAACTTCCTGTCGATCACCAACGGCAAGATCGGTCAGCAGAACCGTGGTGCCTGCGCCATCGGCACGCTGGTCACCGAGCATCCCGATATCCACTTCGGCGTGACACTGATTCCGAGCGTCGACGGCAAGACCTCCTCATTCGCCGGTGGCGACAACTTCGTCATCACCAAGGGCTCGCCGCGCGCCGCCATCGCCAAGAACTTCCTCGAATATGCCTATTCGCTCGAAGGACAGAAGGTGATGGCGAAATACGGTAGCCTGCCGACCCGGGCCGATCTGGCCAAGGAAGTGCTGAAGGATCTCGATCCGCGCATGCAGGTCGGTGTCGATGCCATTGCCGTCGCCAAGACGCCCTACACGCTGCAGTTCAACGACCTGATCAACAGCGCCAACGGCCCATGGGCCTCGTTCACCAATGCCGCCATCTTCGGCGACGACATGGACGGCGCCTTTGCCAAGGCCCAGGACGAGATGCAGGGCATCATCGACAACGCTCAGTAATCTCCCATCACGATCGACCGGCCGGAAGCTTTGTCTTTCGGCCGGCATTCCCCGGACGGCATCAGTTTACATGACCTGTCCGTTCGTCCGCCCCTTTCAACTTTAGCATCCGTCACGAGGCCTTTGCCTTGACCCGGGTGGCTCAGAAGAGCGGCAGCGATGACCATCGCCGATAACCTATCCCGCCCATCCCTCCGGCCAAGGCCCAAACGCCGGTCGCAATGGAAGGGACTTCTCTACATCGCACCCGCCATGGCGCTGGTGATCATTTTCTTCATCCTGCCGGTGCTGTTCACCTTCTGGATGAGCCTGCATAAATGGCCGCTGCTCGGCGCGCCGACCTTCATCGGTCTCGGCAACTACATCCGGATGCTGTCCGATACGCGATTCTATTCGGCACTCGGATTCACGGCCTATTACACGGTGATCATAACCATCGCCATTTTCGCCGTGGCCTTTCCGCTCGCCATCTTCGTCGAGCGGCAACGACGGATGGTCGGCATCTACCGCACGGCGATCTTCATGCCGGTCGTGGTGGGTCTTGCCTCGGCCTCGCTGCTCTGGGTGTGGTTTGCCAACGTAGACGTCGGCTTTCTCAATCCGCTTCTAGCCTGGCTTGGCCTTACAGACATCAAGACAAACTTCTTTGCGAGCTTCGATAGCGCCTTCTTCATCATCTGTCTGATGGTGGTCTGGAAGGTGGCCGGCTTCACGATGATCATCCTGCTCACCGGTCTGCAGTCGATCCCCACCGAGCTCGGCGAGGCAGCCCGCATTGATGGCGCCAACCGTTGGAAGCGGTTCATCTACGTCACGCTGCCCTTGATGCGAAAGACGATGGCACTGTCGCTCATCCTGTCGGTGACCGGCTCGATCCTCGCCTTCGACCAGTTCTACATCATGACGGCGGGCGGCCCCCAGAACAAGATGATCTCCGTCGTCTACTACATCTTCAACCAGTCATTCGTGTCGTTCAACCTCGGCTACGGCGCGGCCATGTCGCTCGGCCTGCTGGTGATCCTTGTCCTGATCAGCATCTTCCAGCTCTGGCTATTGCGCGTCGGGGAGGAGCGGCCATGACCACCAAGAAAGAAGCTCGCGCCCGCCGGACCAGACTTGGCGCCGGCGGTTATCACGGCACAGGCATCCTGCTCTCCATCTTCTTTCTGGCGCCGTTTGCCATCACTATCCTCTCGTCCTTCCGTCACGGCACGGAAGCCCGACTGCCGCCGATCCCGCCGTGGCCGACCACCGGTTTCAGCCTCGACGCCTACCGCGGCCTCGACAGCTTTGGATCCGGCATCTGGCAGCACACGCTGAACTCGGCGGCGGTGGCAATCGGCACGGCACTGCTTACCGTGGTGGTCAGCCTCCTCGCTGGCTACGGCTTCTCGCGTTACCGCTTCATGTTCAAGAACGCCTTGTTCGTTCTGATCATCGCCACGCTGATGATTCCGTTCCAGTCGATCCTGACGCCGCTGTTCATCATCCTGGCACGGCTGGGGCTCAACAACTCGCTGATCGGCCTGACGCTGGTCTACGTGACGCTGCAGCTTCCCTTCTCGGTCTTCATGATGCGCAACGCCTTCGACGCGGTGCCGAAGGAAATCGAGGAGGCCGCCCGCATCGACGGTGCCCGCGATCTCAAGCTGCTCGTCCGCGTGCTGCTGCCGCTGGTGCTGCCGGGCATCGTTACCGTGGCGATCTTCGCCTACCTCAACTCCTGGAACGAGTTCCTGGCTGCCCTGGTGCTGCTGTCGGACAATTCAAAGTTCACGCTGCCGATCCTGATTTCGGCGGTGCGCGCCGGTCGGCTCGGTGCCATCGACTGGGGTGCCGTCCAGGCGGGCGTCACCGTAATGAGCGTGCCCTGCCTTTTCGTCTTCCTGCTCCTGCAACGCTACTACATGCGCGGCCTGATGGCCGGCGCCGTGAAGTGATCCCTCACTGGAAACCCATCATGACCAAGACCAAGAGAGACCGTCAGTTCCGTCCCGTCCCCGTGCCGTCCGTCGTGCTCGGCGGTCTGTTCGGCGCCCGTCAAGACGCGGTGTGCAACGCGACTGCCGAAACGCTGCTCGACCGTTGTGTCGAGGCGGGCATGGTGAAGGCGATCGACGTCAGCGAGCCGAGCCCCGGCATCGTGCTTCCGCTCCAACCCTGGGGCGGTTCCACCCAGATGTTCTGGGATAGCGACCTCGGCAAATCCATCGAGACGGCCGCCTTCTCTCTCTATCGCAAGCCAAACCCTGCGCTGGAAGCCCGCGTCGACAAGATCATCGATCTCTATGGGAAGATGCAGGACGCCGACGGCTACCTGAATGCCTGGTTCCAGCGCGTCCAGCCGGGCCGCCGCTGGACCAACCTGCGCGACTTCCACGAACTCTACTGCGCCGGCCACCTGATGGAAGGTGCGGTCGCCTATTATCAGGCGACGGGAAAACGCAAGCTGCTCGACATCATGTGCCGCTACGCCGACTACATGATTACCGTCTTCGGTCATGGCCCCGGCAAGATTGCCGGCTATTGTGGCCATGAAGAGGTCGAGTTGGCGCTGGTCAAGCTCTCCCGCGTCACCGGCGAAAAGAAATACCTCGATCTCGCCAGATACTTCATCGACGAGCGCGGTACCGAGCCTCATTACTTCACCGAGGAAGCCATTCGCGACGGTCGCGATCCCTCGGATTTCATTCAGAAGAGTTACGAATACAACCAGGCTCATCAGCCGGTGCGCGAACAGAAGAAGGTCGTCGGTCACGCGGTCCGCGCCATGTACCTTTATTCGGGCATGGCCGACATCGCCACGGAATACAATGACGATACGCTGACATCAGCGCTGGATACTCTATGGGATGATCTCGTTACCAAGCAGATGTACGTCACCGGCGGCATCGGACCGGCAGCGTCCAATGAAGGTTTCACAGACTACTACGATCTGCCGAACGAGAGCGCCTATGCCGAGACCTGCGCATCGGTCGGTCTGGTGTTCTGGGCCAACCGCATGCTCGGCCGCGGTCCGAACCGTCGCTTTGCCGACATCATGGAGATCGCACTCTACAACGGATCGCTGTCGGGATTGTCGCTCGATGGCAAGACCTTCTTCTACGAGAACCCCCTGGAAAGCGCTGGCAAGCATCACCGCTGGATCTGGCATCGCTGCCCCTGCTGTCCGCCCAACATCGCCCGCCTCGTCGCCTCGGTCGGCTCCTACATGTATGCCGTCGCCAACGACGAGATTGCCGTGCATCTCTATGGCGAGAGCTCTGTGAAAGCCGAGGTGGCCGGCACGAAGATCGAGCTCGCCCAGGCGACACGCTACCCATGGCACGGCGCGGTGCGGCTGACGATGAAGGTGGAAAAGCCGACGCGCTTCGCCATTTCTTTGCGCATCCCCGGCTGGGCGAAGGGCGCCAAGCTTTCGATCGACGGGGGTGCGGTGGATCTCGCCTCCGTCATGGTGGATGGCTACGCGCGCATCGAGCATGAGTGGACCGGCAAGGAAGTCATCGATTTGGAACTGCCGCTGATCCCGCGGGCCCTCTGGGCCGATCCGCGTGTCCGCCAGGACACCGGCCGCTTCGCGCTGATGCGCGGACCGCTGGTCTACTGCGCCGAGGGTGTCGACAATGGCGATGGCCTCAATGCTCTCACGGTGACAGGCGATCCGGCCCGCGCCAGCGAGACCGTGGTGGAGGCGCTCGGTGGTGCCGTCGCGCTCGAACTCGACGCGATACGCGACCTCCCTGTCGGCTTTGAGGGCTCGCTCTACCGAGAAGCGCCGCCGGCGACGGAGCCGACCAAGGCGCGCTTCGTGCCCTATCATCTCTGGGACAATCGCGCGCCCGGCGAAATGCTGGTCTGGATGCGCGGTGGTTCCAAGAAGAGCGGAGCGTGACGGCCATGTCCGATAGTGGCGTTCAACTGACCGAGGTCCGCAAGAGCTACGGCTCGATGGAGGTGATCCATGGCGTCGACCTCTCGATCCCCGACGGTGCCTTCGTTGTGTTCGTCGGGCCGTCCGGCTGTGGCAAGTCGACCCTCCTGCGCATGATCGCGGGCCTCGAAGAGGTCACCGACGGCGAAATCTCCATCAAGGGCCGCGACGTGACCGATATCGATCCGTCGCAACGCGGCATTGCCATGGTGTTTCAGAGCTACGCGCTCTATCCGCATATGACAGTGCGCGAAAATCTGGCCTTCGGGCTGAAGATGCAGCGCACCGACAAGGTGGTGATCGATGAGCGGGTGGCGGCAGCGGCTGCCATCCTGAAGATCGAGCAACTTCTCGACCGTCGTCCCGGGCAGCTCTCGGGTGGCCAGCGGCAGCGCGTTGCCATTGGCCGGGCGATCGTGCGCCAGCCGGAGGTTTTCCTCTTCGACGAGCCGCTCAGCAATCTCGACGCCGAGTTGCGGGTATCCATGCGTGTCGAGATCGCCCGACTGCATCGGGAACTCGGCAACACCATGATCTACGTGACGCACGACCAGACCGAGGCGATGACGCTCGCCGACATCATCGTCGTGCTACGCGATGGCCGGGTCGAGCAGGCGGGCTCGCCACGTACCGTCTACGAGGATCCCGACAACGCCTTCGTTGCCGGCTTCATCGGCTCGCCACGCATGAATCTCCTCGACGCCGTGTGGCGTGGCGACGGCAAGGTGGAGCTTGCCGGCAGAATGGAAGATGCGCCGATCACAGGAACTGGCCTCGCCCCAGGCGACAAGGTAACCCTTGGCCTCAGGCCCGAGCATCTTGTCGTGGGAGCTCCCGGCGGCATCGAGGCGCGCGTCGATGTGCTCGAGTACCTCGGCGGCACACGCTACCTCTATTGTCAGCTCACCGACGGCCAGCCGCTGATTGTCGAGTATCGGGACGGCCCCGACGTTCGCTCCGGCGACACCATCGCGCTCGGCTGCCCGCCTGAGCGGCGCTACGTCTTCAACGAAAGTGGATTACGGATCCGTTGACCTCTCCTCCAGCCTCCCAAGAGGCAACTCGGCCCGCGTTTCGCCACGCGGGCCTTTTTTCGTCCTCCCCGTGGGCTGGACGAATTGCGGTGATTGTCATCTTTTCTGTTTCGTAACCTCAATTTATTCTAATCTTCCTGACATAGTGAGCCTGGGGCCGAGCCGGCACCGTCCGTCGAGTGAGTGGGAAGGGACGATTCATGCGGGCCAAGGGGAACAGACCGCCCTCGAAGACTGCCCGCTTCGTTGCCGTTGCAGCGTCGCTGATTTTGACGCCGCTCTGTTTCCAAGACGCCGCCGCCTTTGAGCTTTTCGGCCATCGCTTCTTCGAGGCGGCTCCAGATCCCGACATCTCGCCCGACGCCCAGCGCTACACCGTGGCCATCGACACGGTTGGCGCTGACGATGGACTGCACGCAGCCGTTGTCGCCGCGTCCGCTCTCTGGACAGGCCGCGACGATACGCCACCGCCCTCGACGGCCGCCTTCCTTTCCCGCGTCAACGCGGAATACGGCCGCATTACCGCCGCGCTCTATCGAGAAGGCCGCTACGGCGGCACCATCGAGATTACGGTCGATGGTCGGGATCCCGATGCCATCGCGCCGGATGCCACCTTGCCGCAGCCGGTCAAGGTGGCGATTCGCGTTTCGCCCGGGCCGCTATTCCACTTCGGCAAGGTGGAGATCGCGGGTGCGCCGTCGTTTGGGCAAGAGAACACCGATTTCAAGAAGTCGACGCCGGCAGAGATCGGCCTTGTCTCGGGTCAGCCGGCTCGGGCGGGTGCCGTCACGGAATCGGAAAAACTGTTGATCGACGCCTGGCGGCGGCGCGGCCACCCGCTGGCGAGCATCATCAAGCGCGACACGATCGCCCAGCACGATGGCTCGACCTTGGATGTGGCGATCACCGTCGATCCCGGACCGGCGGCCTCATTCGGTCCAATCGCGGTGACCGGGACCCAACGCATGGATGCCGGATATACGGCCTGGATGACCGGCATCGAGCCCGGAACGCCTTACAGCCCCGCCGCGATCGAGCGTGGGCAGAAGAATCTTCGGCGCCTGCAGGTGTTCTCAAGCCAGCGCATCGAGGAAGCCAAGAAGCTCGGCCCCAATGGTCAACTCCCGCTGACCCTCAATGTTGCCGAGCGGCCGCTGCATGTGTTTGGCGGCGGTGTCAGTTATGCGACGGAAGACGGCGCCGGCGTCGAAGCCTACTGGCAGCACCGCAATCTCTGGGGGCACGCGGAATCCCTCAAGCTGTCGGGTGCGGTGAACGGCATCGCCGGTGTCGATCCCAAGGACTTCAACTACGATCTGGCCGCGACCTTCACCCGACCGGGCATCATCACTCCATTTACGGATCTCACCGCTGCAGTCGAGGCAAAGCGGGAGACGCCCGACACCTATACTGAGACCGCGGTAACCGCGAAGATCGGCCTCAACCACGCCATCACCGAGCAACTCTCCGCCTCGCTCGGTCTCAACGTGACCGCCTCGCGTGACAAGGATCCCCAGGGCACCGACAAGTTCCTGCTCACCGGCCTTCCGATCGGCCTTTCCTACGACAGTCGGGACGACAAGACGGATCCGCATCAGGGCTTCAATGCCAAGGTCAGCGCCGAGCCTTTTTATGAAGCGAACTTTGGCAACGCTGGCGTCATAGCCGATGCGTCCATCGCCTCCTATCTTCCGGTTGATCGAGAGGGGCGTTTCGTCCTTGCAGGCCGTCTCGCGGCCGGATCTATTCTGGGCGCCCCGATCGACGAGATGCCCAATGGCCGGCTTTATTATGCCGGCGGTGGCTCTTCGGTGCGCGGCTATACCTATCGCAGCCTCGGTCCCAAGGAAAACGGCGTGGTGGTCGGTGGTCTGTCTCGCCTGGAAGGCTCGCTCGAGATGCGGGCCAAGGTGACGGACAGCTTCGGCGTGGTCGGCTTCGTCGATGCTGGCAACGCCTTCGCCTCGAGTTATCCAGACTTCTCCGATGGCCTTCGCTTCGCCGCCGGTGCAGGCATTCGTTACTACACCGGCCTTGGTCCGGTAAGACTCGACGTGGCCTTGCCTCTCGATCACGAGCAGGCAGGCTCCACCGTCGGGGTCTACATCGGCCTTGGCCAGAGTTTCTGAGGAGGCGAACTCGTGAAGATCAAAGCTGCCCTCCTCGCCCTGACCGTTCTGGCCGCAGCGCCGCTGGCAATGACGTTGGCAGGTGCCCAGGAAGACGACAGTGCCGAAAAAGGCGCTTTCGTCCGCTTCGTCGAGGACAAGATTTCAACGCCAGATCGGAAGATCGAGCTGGGTGCCATTGACGGCGCCTTGTCGTCGGACGTGCGCCTTGCTTCGATCACCGTGTCCGATCGTGAAGGCGTCTGGCTCAAGTTCGAGGGCGTGCATCTCGTATGGAGCCGCCTGGCGCTGCTCCGCGGCAACCTGAATGTCGACAGCCTCGATGCCGAGAAGATCGAGGTGATCCGCAAGCCCTTGCCCGCCGAAACGGTCAACCCCGCGGCAAGCGAGGGCTTCAGTCTGCCCGATCTTCCGGTGGCGGTGAAGGTGGGCCGGCTCGCAGTGCCAAACGTTGTTCTCGGCTCTGCCGTCCTTGGCGAGGAAGCGCATCTCGGTGTAACCGCCTCGGCCTCACTAGCCAGCGGGTCGCTTGACGCCAATCTTGCCGTGCGCAGGACCGACAGCAAATCCGGCGAGCTTGCTCTCAAGGCGGCCTATGCGGGCGATACCAAGGCACTGGATCTCGATTTCAAGGCTGATGAGCCGGCCGGCGGCGTCATGGCGGGCCTTCTCAACCTGCCAGGCCGACCATCGGTCAGCCTGGCACTGAAAGGCGCCGGTCCGCTTAGCAATTTTGCCGCGGACCTTACGCTCGCGACCGATGGCATCAATCGACTCGCTGGCCACACCAGCATTGCCCGCGATAGCGAGGGCTATCGTTTCGGTTCGGCGCTGGGTGGCGACCTCGCGGCATTGGTGCAGCCCGATTATGCGCTCTATCTGGCCGGCCGCTCGACGCTCGATCTTTCAGGCCGCATCGATGATGCAGGTCCGATCAGCCTCGACAAACTGTCCCTCTCCGCTCCGGTGGTAACCCTGCAGGGATCGGCCGCTCTCGCGGCTGACTACTTCCCGACGGCCATCGATATTGACGGCCGGCTGGCCGGGCAGAACGGTGCCTTGCCGCTCGGCGGCGCCAATGCCACGACCCGGCTCGGCGAGGGGCGCATTCGTTTTTCCTTCGGGCATGGCGGCGCCTGGAGCCTCGAACTTGCGGCCAGCGGCTTGTCGACTCCGACCTTCAACGCCGAAACTCTGGCAGTCAGCGGACACGGCGCTGCGATTGATCTTGCCGATACGGCAAAGCGCCGCATCGACTTCGTGCTGGACGGTGGCTCGCATGGACTGAGCTTTGCGGATGCGGCGGTCGAGAAGGCGGTCGGTGGCGAGCTTTCTTTTTCAGGCTCGGGGCGCTGGGCAGCCGGCACGCCACTTGCGATCGATCTCCTCAAGCTTGAAACGCCAACGGCCCAGGCATCATTTGTCGGCAAGGTAGAAGATGGCCGCATTGAAGGGCGGCAGACACTGGCAGCTCCTTCGCTTGCGCCATTCTCGGCCCTCGCCAATCAACCCCTTCAGGGCAGCATTGCCCTCGCTGCGGCCGGATCTCTCATCCCGCAGACAGGCGCTTTCGACCTGACGCTCGAGGGCAATGCCGGTGCGCTTTCGACCGGTATCGCCCGGCTTGACGGCCTGCTTGCCGGAGAGACGAAGCTTGGTGGTCGCATCGCTCGAGATACGGCGGGGCTCACGCTCCAGAACTTCAGGATTGCCAATCCCGCCGTCACAATGACGGCCGATGGTCATCGCGCCCTCGACAGTACCAACATCGTCGCGACCCTTACGGTGCCCGACGTCGGACGAGTCGAACCGCAGGCAAAGGGAGCCGCTGGCATCACACTCTCGATCCAGGGTGGAAGCGGTCCATTGGATCTGAAGGCGCGCGCATCTTCCGATCGCCTGACGCTTTCGGGCAATGCTGTGGATGCGCTGAGTGTCGACCTTTCGGGCAAGCTTGACGGCATGGCATTCAACGGCGGGATCAACGGTACAGGCCGGGTGAAGGGCAAGCCGCTGACGCTTTCCGCCGGCTTGAACAGCACAGCCGATGGAACCAGGCACCTCGACAGCCTCGCTCTTTCGGTCGCCGATACGCATGTGACGGGCGATCTGGCGCTCGGCAGCGATGCCTTGATGACCGGCCGCGTCGGCATCGACTCGCCCGATCTTTCCGCACTTGCGCCTCTCCTTTTGATCGATGTCAGCGGCCGGCTTTCGGCCGATGTGGGTCTTGCGCCCCTAAACGGACAGCAAACGGCAAAGGCAAGTATCAAGGCGACGAATCTGGCCATCGCGGGTAACAGCATCGCCTCCGCCGATATCAACGCGGCCATCACTGACTTGCTCGGCGCGCCAAAGATCGACGGCCGCTTTGCCGCAAAAGGCTTGAAGGCTGCCGCGGCAAGTGTTGCCAGCGTCGACGGCACCGCCAGAAGCGACGGCACCGCCACCGCCTTCACCATCAAGGCCGACGGCATTGCCGCGCCGCAGTTGACCGCCGCCGGCCTCACCGGCTTTGGCGCCACGGCATCCGGCCGGCTGGAAGGCAACAAGATCAATCTCGCGTCGGCGAAACTCACCGGTCCTGGCGGACTGGGCGCTGATGCGAAGGGCGTCATTCCACTGTCCGGCAGCGGTCTTGCCGTTGACGTGACCGCCGACCTGCCGCTTGCGCTTGCCCAATCCTTCGTCGCGACGCGCGGCACGCGCGTGACCGGCACGGCCAAGGCGACACTAAAGGCTACCGGCAGTCTTTCCGCCCCGAGCCTTTCCGGACGCGTTACAGCCAACGGCGCTTCGGTTACCGATCCTCTCACCACCATGCGGCTCGATGCCGTCAACGTCGCTCTTTTGCTTTCTGGAGACAGCGTTCGCATCGAGACGGCGACGGCCACCGTCAAGGGCGGCGGGCGGCTTTCGGCAGATGGCACCATCGGCCTTGCCGGCGGACTGCCGGTCGACATTCGCATCGCCGCGACGAAGGCGCATGTTACCGACGGACGCGTCGTGACTGCCGATCTTGGCGCGGCCCTCACCGTTACCGGTTCGATGACCAGCAGCCTTGCGATCGCAGGCAAGGTCGACGTGGCGCGCGCTGAGATTACCGTACCCGAGGGTGGCGGTGGTGCCCCTATCCAGATCGACGTCAAGCACAGGAACACGCCGGCTGACGTCAATGCGACGCTGAAGCGGATCAGCAAGGCGGCCGGCGGCGGCAGAGCGAAATCCAGCGACGCCCTGTCGATCGGCCTCAACGTAGACATCAATGCGCCCCGGCAGCTGTTCGTGCGCGGGCGCGGTATCGATGCCGAGCTCGGCGGTCACTTGACGGTGCGCGGCACGCTCTCCGACGTGCAGCCAGTGGGAAGCTTCACCTTGATCCGCGGCCGTGTCGCAGTCATCGGGCAGCGCATCACGCTCAACGAGGGAACCGTAACCCTTCAAGGCGATCTCAACCCCTATCTCGCGCTGTCGGCGACCACCACATCGGATTCCGTTTCGGTCACGGCCAGTGTCCAAGGCTATGCCGACAATCCGAGCATCGTGCTCTCCTCGACGCCGGAGCTGCCGCAGGACGAGATCCTCGCCCGCTTCCTGTTCAAGCGTTCGGTTTCCGATCTGTCGGCCCTGCAGATCGCGCAGTTGGCCGAGGCGGTGACTCAGCTTGCCGGTGGTGGCGGCGGCAATGGTATTCTCGACCGTCTTCGCTCGGGCGTCGGACTGGACGATCTCGACGTGAACACCGACTCCGCGGGCAACTCGGCGGTGACGGCCGGCCGCTACATCAGCAAGCGCGTCTATCTGGGCGTGACGGCTGGCGAGGGTGGACGGAGCGGAGTGTCCGTCAATCTCGACATCACCGACAACGTCAAGGCTCGAGCCGAGGCGACGCAGGAGCAATCGAAGGCGGGTGTCTATTTCGAGAAGGAATACTAGCGTTGAACCGCCTGCGAGCGGCGGCAAAGCGTCATTGAATGGAACTTCCATCCGCTTTGGAGATTAATAGAATCTCCGCAATCTGTTGGACGGATGGCCGACGGCAGCGCATCGTCCGCCTCGTTCCTTTCGTCGCCGGCTCGGCCAGCAGCCTGGCCCGTGCGACATCCGACAACGAAGGCAAGCCATGAAAACCTACCAGATTTCCAAGAGCGACCTTTCGGTCTCCTCCGTCATTCTCGGCCTGATGCGCATCGCCAGAATGAGCGACACCGAGATCCAGGCGCTGGTCAACACCGCCATCGACGCCGGCATCAACATGATCGATCATGCCGACATCTACGGCGGCGAGCTGCACCTTTGCGAGAAGCGCTTCGGCGAGGCGATGAAGCTCACACCGGCCCAGCGCGAGAAGATAGTCATTCAGAGCAAGGCCGGTATCCGCAAAGGTTTCTTCGACTTCTCCGAGGCGCATATTCTTGAAGCCGTCGATGGCTCGCTGAAGGCGCTCAAGACGGAGTATCTGGACGTACTGCTGTTGCACCGTCCCGACGCCCTGGTCGAACCGGAAGAAGTCGCGTCGGCCTTCGACAAGCTGCAGTCCGCCGGCAAGGTTCGCAACTTCGGCGTTTCCAACCAGACAGCGGGCCAGATCGAGCTTCTGAAGACGGTGGTCAAACAGCCGCTCCTGTTCAACCAGGTGCAACTCTCGATCACCCATGCCCCGATGATCGCCCAAGGTGTGGCGATCAACATGGCCGGGCTCGAACAGTCGGTCGATCGCAACCTCGGCCTCATCGATTACTCCCGCAAGGAAGGCATGACCTTGCAGGCCTGGTCGCCCTTCCAGCGCGGCTTCTTCGATGGCCCGTTCATCGGCGACCGCGAAAACTGTGCCGATCTCAATGACGCGCTGGACGAGATCGCCGCCGCGCATGGCGTGACGCCAACGGGAATTGCCGTCGCCTGGATCACCCGTCACCCGGCGAAGATGCAGGTGGTGCTTGGCACGACGCGCCCCGAGCGTGTCCGGGAGTGCGTGGCCGGCGCCGGCGTGACGCTGTCGCGCGAGGAGTGGTATCGCCTGTTCACGGCAGCGGGCTACATCGTTCCCTGATTGAACTCAGGCGGCGGCGGGAAGCCATGCTTTCCGCCGCTTCGAATTCTTACCCTTCGCGAGAGGACCCAGAGGATGAGCACGATCGATGCCGGCCTGTCCGGCCAGTTCAAAATCGGCGACCTGACGGTCAACCGCCTCGGTTTCGGTGCCATGCGCATCACCGGCAAAGGCATCTGGGGGCCACCTGCCAATCGGACCACGGCGTTAGCCACTCTGAAGCGGTTGCCGGAGATCGGCGTCAACTTCGTCGATACCGCCGATAGTTACGGTCCGGACGTTTCCGAGGAGCTCATTCACGAGGCTCTTTATCCCTACAAAGGCTTGCTGATCGCCACCAAGGGCGGCCTCACACGGGGCGGCCCCGATCAATGGGCGCCTAACGGTCGACCGGACTACCTGATCGGTCAGGCCAAGAAAAGCCTCGCCAAACTCGGAGTCGAGCGGATCGACCTCTGGCAGTTGCATCGCATCGATCCCAAGGTACCGCGCGACGAGCAGTTTGCTGCCGTCCGCCAAATGATCGACCAAGGCATCATCGCCCATGCCGGTCTGTCGGAAGTATCCGTCAGCGAGATCGAGGCGGCACGGAAGGTATTTCCGGTTGCCACCGTGCAGAACCGCTACAACCTCACCGACCGCGCAAGCCAAGACGTCCTCGCCTATTGTGAGGCAAACGGCATCGGCTTCATCCCGTGGTTCCCGCTGGCGTCCGGCAAGCTCGCGCAGACGGGCGGTCTCGTCGATCGCATCGCCAAGGCGCATGGTGCCACTGCGGGACAGGTTGCCCTCGCCTGGCTTCTGGCGCGCAGTCCCGTGATGTTGCCAATCCCCGGCACGTCAAGCATCGCCCATCTCGAAGAGAACGTGGCCGCCGCCGGCCTGCGGCTCACCGACGCTGAAATCGCCGAACTCGACGCCGCCTAACAGGTGTCCGGTATAGGCATCCCGACCGATGCGGCGGCGACACGCCTCGCCGCCGCCAACGAGACAAGGGCAGCCGGGCCTTTCGCCGGAAGGTGGGATGGGGCATTCTTCGCCCCATGCTCAAAACTTTCTTCTCCTACTACCGCCCGTACCGCGCGCTGTTCCTGCTCGACTTCGGCTGTGCCGTCGTCGCCGGCCTTCTCGAACTCGGCTTTCCCTTCGCGGTCAAGATCTACATCGACCAGCTCCTACCCTCGGCGAACTGGGGACTGATCGTCGGCGCGGCACTGGCTCTTCTTGTGATCTATCTGCTGAGCGCAGGCCTCAATGCCATCGTCGTCTATTTCGGCCATATGCTCGGCATCAATATCGAGACCGAGCTGAGGCGCCGCAGCTTCGATCACCTGCAGAAGCTTTCCTTCCGCTACTTCGACAATCAGAAGTCCGGCCATCTGGTCGCCCGGCTGACCAAGGATCTCGAGGAGATCGGCGAGATTGCCCACCACGGCCCCGAGGACCTGTTCATTGCCCTGATGACTTTCCTCGGAGCCTTCCTGCTGATGCTGTCGGTCAATGTGAAACTGGCATTGATCACCGCCGCCATCGTGCCGGCCGTCGCCTTCATCACTGCCCGCTATGGTGGCCGCATGACCGAGAACTGGCATCAGCTCTACGGTCGAGTCGCCGGATTCAACGTACGTATCGAGGAAAACGTCGGCGGCATGCGCGTCGTGCAGGCATTCGCCAACGAGGACCACGAGCGGCGGTTGTTCGCGGTCGACAACTCGGCCTACCGCACCACCAAGCTTGCGGCCTACAGACTGATGGCCGCGACCAACGCGTTGTCCTTCCTGTCGATGCGTCTCGTGCAACTTGTCGTCCTGATCGCCGGCAGCCGACTGGTCCTGACGGGCGAGCTCACGGCGGGCGGCTTCGTCGGCTTCCTGCTGCTCGTTGGCGTGTTTTTCCGTCCGGTCGAGAAAATCAATGCGGTGATCGAGACCTATCCGAAGGGCATAGCCGGTTTCCGCCGCTACCTCGGCTTCCTTGCCACCGAACCGGACATCGCCGACCGGCCGCGCGCCATCGTCGCCCCGCCCTTCCGCGGGCATGTCCGCTTTTCCGACGTGAGCTTTGGCTATGGTAGCGACAAGCCGCTGTTCTCGGGCATCGACCTCAATATCGCTGCTGGCGAGACGGTTGCCTTCGTCGGCCCATCGGGCGTTGGCAAGACCACCCTCTGCTCGCTGCTGCCTCGCTTCTACGAGGTAACGGGAGGCGCCATTTCCATCGATGGCATCGATATCCGCGACATGACCGTCGCTTCATTGAGGCGACAGATCGGCATCGTCCAACAGGACGTGTTCCTGTTCGGCGGAACCATTCGCGAGAACATCGCCTATGGCCGGCTCGATGCGCCGGAAGCAGACATCGCCGCCGCCGCCGAAAGGGCTCAGCTCGGCGATTTTCTGTCCGATCTGCCCGACGGGCTCGATACCATCGTCGGCGAGCGGGGCGTGAAGCTTTCCGGTGGTCAGAAGCAGCGCATCGCCATTGCCCGCATGTTCCTGAAGGATCCGCCGATCCTGATCCTCGACGAGGCGACCTCGGCGCTCGACACCGCAACCGAGCGGGAAATCCAGGCTTCGCTCGCCGAACTTGCCAGGGGGCGCACCTCGCTGGTCATTGCCCATCGGCTCAGCACCATCCGCAATGCCGACCGCATTGTCGTGGTCGACGCCGAGGGTATCGCCGAGCAGGGTAGTCACGACGAACTTCTCAAACGGGATGGTGGTTACGCCCGTCTCTACGCGGCGGGCGGCTGAGAGACGGCTCCCCTCGCCTCGACGGTCAGGTGGACGATTTCGTGCACCGGCCGGAGGCGGCGACGGATGTCGTCTGCGTCGTCACCGACGACCGAGACGATGGCGGCATGACCGGTCGGGCCGACACGCCACAGGTGAAGGTCAACGATCCGGGCGCCATCTTTTTCGGCAACCAGCTCGCGGATCTCCGTCTCGACATGCGGGTCGGTCATGTCGAGCAAGACCGACGACGCGGCCCGCATCAGGGACCACGACCAGACCGCGATAACGGCAGCGCCGACCAGTCCCATGGCAGGGTCGAGCCATGTCCAGCCGAGGAAGCGGCCGCCAAGCAGGGCCGCGATGGCCAGCACGGAAGTCAGGGCGTCTGCCAGCACATGAACGTAGGCTGAGCGCAAGTTGTTGTCGTGACCGTGATCGGCTGTCTCATGATCGTGGTGGTCATGCGCGTGGTCGTGATGATGGTGATCCGGACCAAGCAACGCGGCGCTCAAGAGGTTGACCAGAAGGCCGAGCACGGCGATCAGCGTCGCCTCGAAAAAGGCGACCGGCTGCGGATTGATGAAGCGGACAAGCGATTCGATGCCGATGCCGAGCGCCACAAGTCCAAGCACCAGCGCCGAGGCAAAGCCGGCGAGATCGCCTATCTTGCCCGTGCCGAAGGTGAACCGTCGCTCGCCGGCATAGCGACGCGCCAGAAGATAGGCGATCGCTGCCACCGTCAGTGCGCCGGCATGGGTCGCCATGTGAAAGCCATCGGCAAGCAGGGCCATGGAGTTGAACAACAGGCCGGCAACGATCTCACCAATCATCATGCAAAGCGTCAGGGCCACCACCCACAGGACGCGGCGCGTATTTCGGTCATGGTCATGACCGAGGAAAACGTGGCCGTGGCCATGCGGGTCGATGTCTGATTGCTGCATTTCCCGTCCTCATTTGCCGTAACGGCGGATGGCGGCCATCAACTCGTCAGCCGCAGCCGATCGCGCCTCATCATCAATGCCTGGACGGGCGACGTGCTCGCGCAGATGCCCTTCGATCAGTTCGTCCATCAAGCCCAGAACCGCGCCACGGACCCCTGCCACCTGGTGCAGGACGGCCGCGCAGTCCGCCTCGTCTTCAAGGGCTTTCTCGATGGCTGCTACCTGGCCGGCGATGCGGCGAACGCGGGCGAGCAGTGGCTGTTTGTTTGTCGTAGTGTGCATGATAGGATACCCCCCTATCCTATACTAATGAAGACGGCTGGCAAGTGGCATGTGCACGCCCACAGTAGTTCGTTCGCCTCCAATGAAAAAGCCGGCACTCCCGAGGGGAATGTCGGCTTTCTCGCAAGCAACCGGCCCGGGCTCGGGCCAGCGATCAGCGGAGGAGCGATCTTACGTTTTATTTATGGGAGCCAATCTACACTTCGGTGGCAGCTTCCATCGGTTGTTCCGAACGCACGGCTTTCGGAAAGTTGAGCCTAGAGCGAGATCGGCCGGGTGCGGCCGGTATTCATGAGCTTTTCGGTTTTTGCGAAATCGACGATACCTGCGTCGGAGCCAAGCCCCGTGGCCACAAGACCACCGCAAGCCGAGGCGAAGCGAGCCGATTTCTCGATGTCCCAACCATGGTTGAGACCAGCAATAAGCCCAGCAGTGAACGCATCGCCACAGCCGGTCGTATCCTTGACGTCGATGTCGAAGGCAGGCAGCCGGAACACGCGATCAGGCGTCGCCACCAAGCAACCGTCGCCACCCCGCGTGAGCAAGCAGTTGCGGGCACCGAGATCGCGGAAGAAGCGGGCAGCGTCCTCGGGACTGGAGTATCCGCTCATGACCGCAGCATCCTCGATGCTCGGTACAAAGTAGTCGACGTATGGCAAGGACGGCTTGAGGACCTCCGTTGTGGCGGCAGTTGCCGACAGCAAGTCGAATGTCGTGGTGCGGCCGGCTGCCTTTGCCGCCTTGAGGAAAGCCGAAGTGGGTGCTCCATCGAACTTGGCAAGTAACGGCATGCCGCCAACATGAATGAACTTGGCGTCGAGCACACCGGCATATTCCTCGGCCATCAGCGTAAACTCATCGGAAGCACCGCGCCGATGAAGGGCCGGCCGGTCGCCATTTGGGCGAACATTGAGGATGGTCGCCGACGTCGAGACCCCGACAAGCCGGCGCATCGACGCGACGTCGACACCGAAGCCCTTCAGGGTCATCAGCACGAAATCGGCCTTTTCATCATCACCGACGGCACCGACGGCCTTGGTGGCAAGACCGAGCTTGGCACAATCAACCGCCGTGCCACCGGCCGTCCCGGCAACGGTCAGGCGGATTTCGTCAATGAACCGCAGCTGTCCGCCAGGCGGAATGCCATCGACCGGACGCCCGAGAATGTCGAGGATGTAAAGTCCGACGACGCTGACATCAAAAGCCATCACTAAACCTCCATGCCAAACCGCGGTGCGACCGAGTCCATTTGATGGCTCGCAGTATCGTCTGCCGTCGGTTGTGTCCTTGCGCCCCGGGCTCCATCCCACCTCGGGGCTTGGGCCCGATCCGCCAACGACGGACCGGGAATTTCCTTGGTGAAGTCGTCTATCAGCTGGTCTTGCGCGCAGCGAACACCGTGCCGGCCAAGATGATGAAACAGCCCACGACGAAGGTCTGCCACGAGCTCGGAATACCGGCGAGGATCAGCACGTTGTTGACCAGCGTCACCAGGATCACGCCAAGGATGGTGCCGATCACCGTACCGGAACCTCCGGTGATGCGAGCGCCGCCAAGTACCACGGCGGCGATGACGCCCAGTTCCGAGCCGGCCAGGTCAAACGGATTGGCAAGGCGATTGCTGGCCACATGCAGCATGCCGGCGACGCCCGCCAACAGACCGGCATAAGCGAACACAAACACTTGCACCTTGCGCAGATTGTAGCCAAGACGTTCAGCGATCACCGAGCTGCCCCCAACGGCAAAAATGGCTCGACCCATCAGGGTCCGCTTGAGAATCCACCAGGTGACGAGGGCGGCAACGACCAGTACCAGCACGTAGGCCGGCAGGATGGTGATCGACCCCGTGTCAGTCTCGACCCGCCAAAGTTCGTACTTGCCGAAGGCTTCGATCGGTGCCGGCACATTGACGAACAGTTCAGTGCCGATGAAGGTGAGCAGGAAGCCACGGATGACGTATTGCGTGCCGATGGTGACGATCATGGCCGGCGCGTTGAGATAATGGACCAGCAGGCCATTGCCGATACCGAGGATCATGCCACCGACGGCCGCCACGATCAGAATGATCGGCATCGGCAACCATGGTGCATAGGCAGCCACAGTAATGGTGATCCAGTACATCATCAGTCCGGCGATGGCCGTGAAGGACATGTCTATGCCACCGGCGGCCAGGATCACCAGGAAACCCAGCCCGAACATGCCAGTGACCACCGAGGCCCTGGCCATGTCGAATATGTTCGAGATCTGCCAGAACTCCGGCGAGATGGCGCCGATGACAACGCTCACCAGGATGATCAGAATCAGAGTGAAGACCGGGGGGTGGCGAACGAGCCAGGCGAAGATCTGTTTCGGCGAGGTCGAATCGTCGGCGGCGGAGCCGCTCCAGATGAAGTCGCTCATGATGGCATCCTTGATGATTTGTCGGTGACGAGCGCGCGATAGAGGGTGTCTTCGTCGACATTCTCGGCGTCGAACACTTCCGCGATCGTTCCCTTGCGCATCACCATGATGCGATCACAGTTTTGCAGCAGCTCCGGCAGATCGTCGCTGATGATGATCACGCCCATGCCGTCGGCCGAGAGTTTCTGAATAATGCGGAAAATGGTGTCCTTTGAGCCGACGTCCACACCCACGGTGGGGCCGTGCAACACGAACAACTTCGGCTTTATCATCAGACCACGACCAATGAGGACGCGCTGCTGATTGCCACCCGACAATGACTGTACCGGGCTTTCAAGGTTGGCGGCGACGATCTGCAGCTCGCGGGCGATATCCTCGGCCATCGTCCGGCTGCGCTTATCGTCGATGGCACCCCAACGATTTTTGATACGATCGAGAATTTCGACAATGATGTTGGAGCGGATCGGCTTTTCCAGGAACAGGCCTTCAGAAAGCCGATCCTCCGGTACATAGCCGATACCTGCATCGATGGCGTCGATCGGCCGCTTGAGAGTAACGGTCTGCCCATCGATCGTAAGCGTGCCACTCTCGGCCGGGGTGATGCCGACGAGTGCTCGGGCAAGCTCGTTGCGTCCGGAGTCGAGCAGGCCGGTGATACCGAGGATCTCGCCGTGTCCCAGTGAGAAGTTGACGTTGCCGAAGGCGCGTGATCGACCGAGGTTCTTGACCTCGAGCAGATCGCCATGACCGTGCTCAGCCCTGCGATATCGGGCGACATCGAGTTGCCGTCCGGTCATCCAATAACTCAGTTCACTCTTGGAATGATCCCTGATGTCACCTTCCATCACCTTCTGACCGTCACGCATGATGATGAAGCGGCCGCCGATCGACTTCGATTCATCGAGCTTGTGGGTGACGAACAGGACCGCAACGCCACCGGCGCGCAACCGGTCAACAACGCCGATCAGATTGTCGATCTCTCGCTTGGTCAGAGCCGAGGTCGGCTCGTCCATTATCACCAGTTTGGCTTCGGTGGCGATGGCGCGAGCAATGGCCACCAGTTGCCGGGTGGCGATTGGCAGTTCCTCGATGGGGAGGGACCAGAATTTTGAATCGGTCGGCAGATTGACCGCGCCGAGCGCCTTGACCGCCGTGGCTATCAGCTGCTCGCGGTTGATCCGCCAAGCCAGTCGACCGTTCGATTCGACCAGTTGTTGAGTCAGCGAAATATTCTCGGCAACCGAGAGGTTGGGGAGCAATGACAGGTCCTGGTAGACTGTTTCGATACCTGCCGACAGCGCGCCGATCGGCGACAGTGACAAGGTTTCCGTGCCTGCAATGAGAATGCTCCCCTCATCGGCCGGCTGGGCGCCAGATATGATCTTGATGAGGGTGCTCTTGCCGCAGCCGTTTTCGCCCATCAGATGGTAGATCTGTCCGGCTTCGATCGACGTGCTGACACCACGCAGGGCATGTACACCCGCAAAGCGCTTGTGGATGCCACGCAGCTCAAGAAACGGAGGGCTACCTGGGACCGTCGGTGGGGATATTGGGGACGAATTGCTGCTGTCCATTCAAACGCCCGGGGAAACCGGCTCCGAAATGTTCAGTTGGCGGCGGCCGCCGACGCTTGGCCATTGGCGAACCAGATACCCTCACGGAAATCGCATATCCGCGAGGTTCGAAGGTGCTCCTTGCGAGGAGTCGTCGAGAGCCAATCCGTTTGCAGCGGGATTGGCTCCCGTTGCTGTCGCCGCCAACATCCGGGATGGACCATCACGGATGGTGAACCCCAGCTTGCTCGCGGCGACGTGCGCCTCCTTAGAAGGCGTACTTGTCGAGATTGTCCTTGTTGACGTCGATCCAGGCCTGTCCGGTCAGGATGATGCCCTTGCCCGGGCCCTTCTTGAGCTTCATGTTGGTGTAGCCGGGAACACCGAGGTCCATGCCGTCCTTGAACTCAACCCCGTCGACCAGCATCTTGGCGATCTTGTTCATGACGAAGCCGGCGTCCTTGGGATCCCAAAGACTGATGCCGTTGACGGCACCACTCTGCAACCAGCGGCTGGTATCCTTGGGCATGCCGATGCCATAGACGCAAACCTTGCCGATCAGGCCGGCCTCTTCGACGGCACGACCAATGCCGATCACATCGACCGCGGAACCGCCTTCGAACCCCTTCAGGTCCGGGTACTTCTTGAGCAGTTCCTTGGTCTTGTTGTAGGCGGTGTTGGCGTCGTTGAACGACTCGTTCTTCGGCGACACCAACTTCATGCCGGGATACTTCTTCTCGGCGTTGGCGGCCGAGGCATCGGCCCACTGAACGTGGGTAAGACTGCCGAGCGAACCGACGAATGTCGTCCAGGTGCCCTTCTGGCCCATGCAGGAGGCCAACTGTTCGTTGAAATGGGCCCCGAAGGCAGCGTTGTCGAACGCTTCCATGTCGACCATGGTGTTCTTCAGGTTGTCGGCCTCGTGGGTCATCACCTTGATGCCGCGATCCATGGCGCGCTTGAGGACGCCTTCGAGCATCGGCGGATCGAACGGCACGACAGCGATCGCGTCGACCTTCTTGGCGATCAGATCCTCGATCAGACGTTCCTGCTGGGCGGCGTCGGCCTTGCCTGGTCCGATTTCACTGGTGACGACACCCGGTGTCTTCTCGCCAAACTCCTTGACGCCCTGCTCCATGCGGGTGAACCAGGTCTCGCCGGCCAGCTTGACGACGGTAGTAATCGTCTGGTCGGCCGCGAGAGCACTGCCCGAACCGAAAGCAGTGCCGAGCATCAGGGCACCAAGCGCCAGTTTGTTCCATACGGCCATGTTAGTTTCCTTCCTCTCCTAAGGACCCTCTTTTTTGATAACGAGCACGAGAGGGTGATCGCGCCGAACCTTGCTCAACCGCGTGGCTTCGCCTGTGGTGTGAGCAAAGCCCGGATGTCGAATTCAGAAACCCAAAGAAAGATCAGCAGCAACAAGCCCCAAGCAAAGTCTCGGAAGAAGTTCGAGATATTGAGGAAATTGAACATGCTGGACAGCATCTGCAGCGCCACCGCCGACAGAACGACGCATGTGATCTTGCCGTAACCACCAGCAGGTCGTACGCCGGCCATGACGGCGATCAGAATGGCGATCAGCACGTAGGATGTGCCATAGTCCCACTTCACGCTGGAGATGCGGGCGGCGATGATGAAGCCGGCAACAGACGCGAGCAGGCTCGAGATCGTGTAGGTTACCATCAGCAGCCTGAACTGATTGAACCCTGCGAAGCGCGCCGCCTTGGCATTGCTGCCGAGCATGTACAAACGCATGCCGAACGGAGCGAAGCGCAACGCACCGCCGATGATCACGGCAAGAATGATGAACACGGCAAAGCAGAGAGGCACACCCAGGATCGGCATGTGCCCGAAGTTGTCGAGCGGCTCGATGTAGCCCAGACGAACACCGGAGCCGTTGGTCAACACGACCGACAGGCCGGTGTAGGCAAGCGACGTACCGAGCGTTGCGATGATCGGTGTCAGCGCGGCACGCGACACCAGGAACCCGTTGATCAGACCGCACAACAGCCCCACCACCAGACAGACGGCGGCGAAGACGAAGACATAGGTCATGGGGTTATCGTCAGCCGAAACCCAGAGCGGCAACAGGAGCGCGGCGACGATACCGGCCAGATTGGCGACCGCAATGCCAGAGAGGTCGATACCACCATTGCCGGAGATCATGGTCAACGTGACGCCGATGGCCAGCAGCCCAAGTTCGGGGACCTGCACCGCCATCGACTGGATGTTGTAAACGCTGACGAAGTCCATGCCGGCGATCGCAATGGCAACGACCAGCACGAGCGCATTGACTGCAACGAGAAAATTCAGTTGGCGATCCACCGCGCCTCTCCCTAACCGAAAATATCGAGCCGACCCCCAAACGCGTTTGCCGCCAGGTCGTTTGCCGGCCCCTGCCCTCCGAACCCGACCCGCCAAAGGGTAGGGCCACGAAAATTCAACTCAGCGCCCTCAGGGCAAGACAACATCCACCTGCCGAGGCCTTGCCTCGGCACCAAGCATCCATCAGGTAGTCGGCCCAAACGCTCGGGTCGGCCAACCTTGGCTGAAGTCAGGATGGCTGGCCCTTACGGTGTTGACGGTCGCGGATGAACCCAATGACCGCACACATGCTGCCGGACTGCTCGGACCTGGTCGCCGGCGCCGTTCACCTTCGCCATTGGTTCTGTCATGCCGGAACCGCCTCCACGGTACTTGGCAGGGGGTCCCTCCAGACCCGATGACGACATACCTAGCCATAAGAATGGCAAATGTCAATCGATCTTGACAAATGAATAAATCGGGGACAGTTTTTACAACAAGGGGCTCCTGCCAGCATTCGGAAACTGCAGATTGCCGGGGTGGGGGCTGAGGAGCGAGGAATGAAAAAAGCTATGACGGGCATTCCGGTCACCGACCATCGGTCCGCGACCAGGTGCCCACCGGCACCTAGCTGACCTGTCTTTCGGAAGCGGAAGCCTCCCGGGCGGGTACGCCGCGGCATGAAAGCCATGTCGGCACGACGTACATGCTGACTGGAGGAGTTCAAGGTCACCCCTTTGGGTGCCTTGCAGTTGATTGCGCTCTGTTTGTCGGTATTGGGGCTGCAACGGTCGTTGCAGCCGCTGCTAGTTTGCTGCTTGCAGATGGCTCCCGATCTCCCGCCGGTGACGACCGGACTACCCGGCGCGCCGAAGGGTGCGACGGTGACCTGAGGTATTTATGAAGATCTACGGCAAATCCACGCGAACGATCTGGGTGGCTGAGGACAGCTGGGGGGTCGAGATCATCGACCAGACCAAACTGCCTTTCGAGGTCGCGACAAGGACGCTGCGAACCTGGCAGGATGCGGCACTGGCCATTCGAGACATGATGGTGCGAGGCGCGCCTCTTATCGGCGCCACGGGCGCTTATGGCATGGCGCTCGCCATGCGCGAGGACTCTTCCAACGAGAACCTCGAGCAGGCCTATGCGGCGTTGCTCGCCACTCGCCCCACAGCCGTCAATCTGCGCTGGGGCCTCGACGATCTCAAGGGCCGCCTGCTCAAGGTCGCACGATCCGAACGCATGGGTCTCGCCTATCGCCGTGCCGCCGAGATCTGCGACGAGGACGTCGAGACCTGCAAGGCCATCGGCCGGCATGGCTTCTCGATCATCCGCGACCTCTGGGAGAAGAAGGGCAAGCCTTCGCGTCTCAATGTGCTCACCCACTGCAACGCCGGCTGGCTCGCCTGCATCGACTGGGGCACAGCCCTCGCCCCCATCTACATGGCCTTCGAGGCGGGTATTCCTGTTCATGTGTGGGTCGACGAGACACGGCCCCGTAACCAGGGTGCCAGCCTCACGGCCTTCGAACTCGGTCAGCACGGCGTCGATCACACCGTGATCGCCGACAACCTGGGGGGGCATCTGATGCAGCATGGGCTGGTCGATCTTGTGATCGTCGGCACAGACCGCACCACGGCGACCGGCGACGTCTGCAACAAGATCGGTACCTACCTGAAAGCACTCGCCGCCCGTGACAACGGCGTGCCCTTCTACGTCGGGCTGCCGTTCACCACCATCGATTGGACGTTGGAAGATGGCATTCGCGAGATCCCGATCGAGGAGCGTGACGCCCGCGAGCTCAGTCACATCACCGGCCGCACCGCCGACAGCCGGCTCGAGACGGTCGACATCCTGCCCATGGGGAGCCCGGCACTCAACTACGGCTTCGACGTGACACCGGCCCGTCTGGTGACCGGCCTCATCACCGAACGCGGCATCACTGCCGCCAGCCGCGAAGGCCTCCTCAAGCTCTATCCGGAGCAGATAGCCAAATGAAAACCCGCCCCTGCCCAGCATCGGCCACCCGATCCGGCGCGGGGGCATGCGCCGGCTCCTCCCAGCCGGCGCCTTTTTCGTTCCGCGCCGGTCAAAGGTCACCCACCCCTCAAACTAACCTAGAGTCGCCCAAGAATATTGCGAGCAGTCGGTTCGTCGGTAATCAGCGCGGTAATGTAACCGCCACGCAAGGCGCCGAGAACGGCGTCGGTCTTGTCCGGGCCGCCCGCCGCCGCGATGCGGGTCGGCACGCCGCGCACATCGTCGAGCGTCATACCGATCATGCGGTCATCCATGGTGCCGCGCAGCCAGTTGCCATCGATGTCGTAGAAGCGGCCGGCAATGACGCCGACGGCGCCGTTGGCGATGTAATACTTGCTCTCGTCGACGGAGATCAGCCCCGAGGCGAATACCAGGCTATTGGCCTTAACCGTACAGACGCCAAACAACAGCTTGTTGCAGGAACGGATGCGGGCGAACTGTTCCTGAATGGTCGGCTCGCGCATCAGCGCATCGCGCAGCGCCGCATTCGACAATGCCGCCGGCGCGTGCAGACTGATCGAACGGGCGTGCAGCCGCCGGGCGATGAAGGCAACACATTCTTCCGCCGTGAACCCATCGTAGGCGGATCGCTGACTGCCGATGACCTGCACGACACAGCTATCCGGCATGGCTTTTTCCGGCAGATTTTCCGCCAGCGACAGCACCGTACGGCCCCAGGCGACACCCAGAACGTCACCATTCATCAGAATCTGATCGAGATACTGGGCGCCTGCGCGACCGATACGCTCACTCGGCGGCCGCACGCCACCGTCGAAGGGAATGACCATGCATTCGGTCAGACCGAAGGCCTGCTTGAGCTGCTGGGCAAGGTCGATCGAGTTCAGAAGCTCGGGCCGCACCACCACCTTGACGTAATGCAGGTCACGCGCCTGCTGGAGGTAGTTCACCACCGTCGCGCGCGAAACACCCATCAGGTCGGCGATCTGGCTCTGCGTCATCTCGTCGTGATGATAGAGCCAGGATGCCCACAGGAGCGGATCGGCGAGGTACTCGCCCGGTCGCGGCAACGGCGTCCGGTTATCCCCATCGACGGCCCCCGGCCGGTCAGCCTTGTCCTTCATCCTCGAGCGTAGCGCCATGATCTTCCCAATCCCATCGTCCAAAGCGCGTCGCTTCAGATCGACAATTGACAACGTCAGTTAACATAAGCACCTAACCGCGCCAAGTGCCATTGCTCGTCTTGCGTGTCGAACACGCTATATCGCTCCATCAACGAGGACACCAGAATGCCTGCCAGCCTTTCCGCCCTCTCCCATCTCGCCCTGCGGACCGAGATCATCGCCACCTGTCGCGAAATGAACGCGTCCGGCGTCAACCAAGGCACCTCGGGCAACGTCAGCGTTCGCATCGGCGAGGGGCGCTTTCTGGTAACCCCCACGGGCATTCCCTATGCAGGCATGACCGAGGATCAGATCGTCGAGATGGCGTTCGATGGTACCTATTATGGTCCCTGTCGGCCGACCAGCGAATGGCGTTTTCATCGCGACATCCTGCTGCATCGCCCCGATATAGACACGGTAATTCACACCCACTCGATGTTCTCGACGGTCATCTCCTGCCTGCGTCGCGATATTCCGGCAGTCCATTACATGGTGGCAGCTGCCGGTGGCGAGAATATTCGTTGTGCGCAGTATGCCACCTTTGGTTCGCAGGCACTCTCCGACCACGCGCTCAAGGCTCTGGAAGGCCGCCTCGCCTGCCTGCTCGCCAACCACGGCGTGATCGTGCTGGGCTCGAACCTCAAGAAGGCCTACGCGCTGCTTGTCGAGGTCGAGACCATCGCTGCCCAGTACTGGCGGACGCTTGCCGTGGGAACGCCGGTGATTCTCGACGACACCGAAATGCAGAATGTGTTCGGAATGTTCAAGGTTTACGGCCGGCAGGACGTGTCCGATGCCGAACTTCGCTGCGGAGGACTGGTCGCGCCGGCTGCTTGAGGTCTCCGCGTCAGACCGGCGTCGCGTGAACCTCGACGCCGGCACGATCAAGCCTTGCGAGTTCGTTCGGAGCCATCAGAACAGCCGCTGTCGACAAGGCATCGGCGAGCGCGGCTTCCGGCGCCACAACGCTGACGGCCGAGAAGACGGAGGCAATCGCGCCTTTTCCGGGATGCAGGATATGGCCGACGAGACCGGCAGGATCGATGACGGTGCCATCCATCATCGACGTGGCAACGGCCCGATCCCTGAGGCGCAGCGTCCCCGCCAGCGCATCGCCGTTCGGACCGGCTGCGAGCCCAACCTTCCAGCCCTGATTATCGCGACCGCCGCCGAGGGCCCTGATCTCCCCAATGTCGAGCAGAACGTTGGCGAAGCCCCGTGCTTTCAGAAGATCAGCGACGCGATCGGTGATGTAGCCTTGTGCAACGCCGTTTAGCGTCATCGCCATACCCGGCTGTGAAAAGCGCACGGCATCTTCATCGAAGACGACCTTATCGAAACCAACCCGCTTCAACCCGTCGGCAAGCGCCTCGGCAGGAAGCGGATCTGTTCGCCCGCTGGCATAATGGGTGGCATAGGCGACGAACAACGGCTGTACCGTCGGATCGAACAGGCCTCCGGTTTCGGAATGCGCACTCCTTACCAAGGCCAGCAGACGCAGGAAGTCGGCCTCCGGCGCATCGAGGCGACCAGTGGCATTCAGGCGGGATAGCGCGCTATCGGTGCGATAGAGGCTGAAGAGTGCCTCAAGGCGGGCGATCTCCTGCTCGACGGCCGTGAAGGTGGCCTCGGCGAAGGCCGCATCACCACCGACAAGTTCGATCGAAGCGTGAGCACCGAGCGCAGAGCCGGACCAACGGCGAACGGGCGCCACGGCGAGCGCAGCGGGAGCAAAAGCCACGGCGGCGAGCGCCGCGCCGATGAGAATGAAACGGCGCCGAGCGATCGGCCGAGCGAGGAAACCTGCCATGTTGGCCTCACATCTGCATGTCGGAATGACTGTTGGGCTCGGCATTGGCCGGGCCTAGATACTTGTCGGGAATCTCCGCGAGCTTGACGATCACCCCGCCCTCGCGCGCCGCGAAATCATCGGCCGCCTTGCGACTGCCGAAGGGAATGGCCTCGGGCATGCCCATGGCACCGGCCTGTCGGCTGCCAATCACGAACACCGCCGCGTCGGCATCGATCCAGTTGTCACGGCCGGGCTCGGCCCAGTTCGGTGCCTTCTCCATGTCCGAGACGTAGACGGCGGTGATATCTCCCCGCTTCTCGCCACCGCGCAGGTAGGTCACCGCATCGCTCACCTGCGAGAACCAAAGGGGATGGTCCTGGCCCTTCTCATGGATCTGCGCCTTGGGGCCACCGTGATCGGCGAGATACATCTGGCAGTAATAGCCAAGCGCCTCGTCGGTCATCGTCACAGCGGCGGGCTTGACCGCCGCTTCCTCCTTGCAGGCGGCAAGTGGCAGGGCCAGCGCGGTGGAGATAACCAAGGCGAACAGGATGCGGTTGATCATCATGGACGGATTCTCCGGATGAGGGTCCAGGCGACGGCGAGGCTTGCGACCAGCCAGAGAAGGAGCACGCCGAGCGCACTGGAGACCGGGAAGGGAAGGGTATGGGCTAGGCCGTCAAGGCCTGCGACCGGCGCGTTCGATTCGATCAGCGCGAGATTGTAGAGCCGGAACGCGTCGCCGGGGTTGGCGAGGACCAGCCCCGGAAACACCGTCTTGGTGAAAGCGCCGCCCTGGTCGACGATGACGGCTCCGAGAAGAGCCAGGTCGTAAAGCACCACCAATATCAGCCAGGCGCCAATGGCCAGCGCGGCGGCGGTGCCGGTTTGACGTGGCAAACCGGACAGCGCCATTCCCAGGGCTATGAAGACCGCTCCGAGCAGTATGGCCGTGCTGAGGAGGCGCGCCCAGGCAAGAAAACCAGGCGTGTCGGCACCATGAACGCCGGCGATTACCGCACCGGCTATGCCGTAACCCACGGCAATGGCCAATGCCAGCACGGCAAGATGGCCAAGAAATTTCGCCATGACCAGTTCGCCGCGCCTCAGTGGCGTTGCCAGAACCAGGGCCAGCGTACCGCGCTCGATTTCGCCGGCAATGCTGTCATAGGAAACGAGCAACGCCATCAGCGGTACCAGGTAGACGGTGAGGGTAGCGAGGCTCGCCGCGGTCAGCGTCAGCGCATCCGCCTTGAGCGCACCACTCGGTCCCGAGCCAAGAAATGCGAGTGCCAGCGCGAACAACGTGAAGGCCAATGTCGACAGCAAGACCCATCGATTGCGAAAGGCGAGGCGAAACTCGGTGGCGGTCACAGCCGCCATGCGGTCGATGCCGTTCATTGCACGGCTCCCTGAACACTTGCCGCAGAATAATGGCGGTAAACATCATCGAGATCCGGCAAGGCGATATCGATGTCGGATACGTCGGACCCGAGTTCGGCGAGGCGGGCGAGCGCGCCGACCTTTTCCTCGGCACGGCAGGTGATCACCACGGAACGACCATTGAACCGTTCGCCGCCGAGATGGGCGTGAACGGCTTCGACCCGACCTTCGGCCGCCTCGACGCGAATGCGGATCGGCAGGCCGGCCCGGCGCGACAGGTCGGCGAGCGATCCCTCGGCACGCAGCCTCCCCCTGGTCAGGATGGCGATGCGGTCGATGCGATTTTCGATTTCCGAGAGCGAGTGCGACGACAGAAGAACGGCCGTGCCGGCCCGGGCCGATGCCTCGAGAACATCATAGAACTCACGCCGCGAAACAGGGTCTAGGCCAGACGTAGGCTCGTCGAGCAGCAGGAGACGCGGCGATCCGATCAGTGCCTGGGCAAGCCCGAGACGCTGGCGCATGCCCTTGGAGTAGGTTCCGACCGTACGATCGGCTGCGTCGGCGATGCCGACTGTCTCAAGGAGCGGCAGCGCCGTCTTTGGCGACACGCCTTTCAGGCGAGCAAAATGGGCGAGGACTTCCGCCCCGGTCAGCACTTTCGGAAAAACCACCTGCTCGGGCAGATAACTGACGGCCTGGCGCGCGGCGTTCGATCCAGGCGCGGCGCCAGCAATCGAGAGATGGCCGGCGGCTGGCTTCAGGAAGCCGAGAACGGTCTTGAAAAGGGTCGACTTGCCGGCACCGTTGTGGCCGAGCAGCGCCACCCGCTCGCCGGACGCCACGGAAAGGCTGACATCGTCGACCGCCGTCACCGCGCCGAAGCGGATGGTCAGCCCGTCGATGGACAGAATGGCGGCGTCCGTCATGTCAGTTCTCCCCGGCCGGAATGAAGCCGACCGTCATAGGGGTATCCAGCGGGCGAGGACCGGTGCCCTCGGGCGACATCAGCGGATGGCTATCGATGACGCCGCCGGGCAGAAGACCGGGGAACCGCGATTGAGCCCAGCGGATGAGCTGCACCGCCGGCGCGCCGAGAAGCAGCCGTGTCATCGGCTGGCTCCATGTCAGCACGTCGACCGTGTCATTCGGCCGATAGGGACTGTCGGCGATCCCATCGCCGTCGATATCGAACGCGACGTGATCGGACCAGAAATTGCCAAGCCGGGTTTCGGTCTTGTCGGCACCTTCGGGAATACCGCTCCACTCCAGCCAGCGCGTGCCGACATATTTGACCTGGGTGCGGTTGCCGATGACGGCATTGCCGGTCAGCACGTTTTCAGCCGACCCGCCGGTCAAGTGAATGCCGATATCGCAGCCTTCGAGGCGGTTGCCCTCGATGCGGTTGCGAGTGGCGCTGTAGACGAAGAGGCATTTCTCACCGCCGGTGCGTACCTCGTTGTGGATGATGCGCGAGTCGTTGACGGAGTTGAGAAACAGACCGTGGGTGGCGTCGCCCACGGAAAGATTGTCGGTAGCCGTCACATTGCTAGAGAACATGAAGGCAAAGCCGAGCATGTTGCCGCGCGATACATTGTGCTCCAGCACAATGTCGTTGGCGTTCATCGAATGGAATGCGAAGCGCAGTTCCTGCATCCGATTGAAGCGATAGCGGGCTTGCATCGATGTGGTGACGAAAATGCCGTCGCGACCGCGGCGGATATCGTTGTGCTCGGCCAGAAGCCCCGGCGCGTTCCACACGTAGATGCCCGAGCCCATTTCGGCCCGGTGGAGGTCGGTACGGCCAACAATCGTGTTGCCGCTCAGCGTGGCATCGATCGCCCCTTGCACGTCGATGCCGATCAGATTCATGACGATGCGATTGCCCTCGATACGGGCGCGGCGGGTACCTTTGGCAAGCGCAATGCCGCTGTCGAGCCGGTCGAGGCGGCGGCCGGATCCGGTTATGTAAAGCCCATTCAGGCTCACGTCGTCAGCCCGAACGGTGACCACGGTCCCCTCCCCGCTGCCGACAATCTGACTGTCGCGGGCGCCGACCAGGGTTAGCGGACGATCGATGATCAGAGGGCCGTCATAACGAGTGTCGCCGAGCCGGAGGGTATCCCCCGGCGCGGCGGTTTCAATGGCATGGCGAAGCGCGTCCGCCTCATTGCCGACAGCGATCTCCGCCGCACCGGCAGTGCCGGTGCAGCCGAGAAGGACAGTGACGAGGAGGCGGAACACGCTCTTCATGGCCTGCCTCAGATCGCGGTGGGCTTCACGAACATGCGGCCGCGCATCTCCATGTGGAGGGCATGGCAGAACCACTGGCAGTAGTACCAGTGCACGCCGGGCCGGTCGGCGGTGAAGGTCACCGACGCCGTCGCCTGCGGTGCAATCTCCATGGCGATGCCATACTTGCCGAGAGTAAAGCCGTGGGTCAGATCGTCGACGTCATCGAGGTTGGTGATGTAGATGGTCACCTCGTCGCCCTGGTTGACCTCGAAGCTTTCGAGACCGAAGGCCGGGGCCACCGACGTCATGTAGACACGTACCTTGTTGCCATCGCGAACGACCTTGCTGTCACCCTCGAGGTCGACACCGTCAGCCTTGGCCTGCTTGACGGCATCGGCAAAGAACGGGTCGTCCCGCTTCCAGACCGACAGCGGGTTGACCTTGTCGGCCCGCACGATGATGCAGTCATGCGGCTCGGCAAAGGCCGGCCCGTCGTGCATCAAGGTCATGTCATCGTCACCGATATAGATGAGCTGGTCGTTCTCCGGCTTCAGCGGGCCCACGTTGAGGAAACGGTCCTTGGAGAACTTGTTGAGCGACACGAGCCATTGGCCGTCGGTCTCGAGCGTCTCACCCATCGACGAATGGTTGTGGCCCGGTTGATAGGCGACATCGAGCTTCTTGATAATCGGATCGACCTTTTCACCCTTGTAGGCGCGCTTGGCCTTCTCGATGTTCCACTTCACCATCTGGCTGTCGAGGAACAGCGTGGTGTAGGCGTTGCCGCGACCGTCAAAGGCAGTATGAAGCGGCCCAAGACCGAGTTCCGGCTCGGCGACCACGCAGGAACGCGGCTCGGCCCCCTTTTCAAAGACGGCATCAATGAGATCGACGTCGATCACGGTCACCGTCGGCGACAGCTTGCCGTTGATGCAGAGGTGCTGGCGGTCAGGCGCCATGTTGCAGCCGTGCGGATTGTTGGCGATCGGCACGTAGGCAGTATAGGGCGAACCGTGACGGCCATCGAGAACCGGCACACCGCCAATCATCTTGGCCTTGCCTGCCTTCACCGCCTCCTCGATGCGGGCGATGTTGAAGATGACAACCCAATCCTGTTCGGCGGACGTCATCTCGGCCAGTGTCACTCCCTCTTCCGAGTTGTAGCAGGTCGAGAAAGCATACTTGCCCTTATAGTCGGCGTCGCAGTTGTCGAGGTTGCCATCGACGATCACCTGCCAGGCAACCTTCATCTCGTCGCCATCGATGGCGGTGAAGATGGCGGAATACTTCTTCGGCTCATCGAGGATCTTGCCGTCGTTTGGAATCGGCACCCGGTGCTCGCCGTTGGCGAAGATATATCCGGTGCGGGGCCACTTCTGCGGGCGCATGCCATGGATATCGGACGCGTTGGGAATCTCGATGACCTTGTCGCACTTCATGACATCGCAACGGATGCGGGCGACACGCGTGTTGGCCTTGTCGTTCACGAAGATGTAGCGACCGTCGTACTTGCCTTCCGTGAACGACATGTGCGGGTGATGCAGGTCGCCGTTCTGATAGTTTGCCCAGCCGCGCTTCTTCAGGAAGTCCTTGGTATCGGGCAGGAGGTTCTCGGTCAGGATCTTGAGGCTCTCGTTTGTGAGGCCCCAGCCCGTGGCCGAGCAGCGGTTGAATACCGGGATGCGCATCAGTTCGCGCATCGACGGCATTCCGATGATGCGCACTTCGCCGCTCTGACCCGACGACCAGAAACCGTAATACTGGTCGAGTTCACCCGGCTTGATCTCGGCCTTGTTGGCAGGTTCGGCTGCCCGGCTGCCGCCGGTTGTCACCAGACCGCCGACGGCGGCCGCCGAAACACCGGCCAGAACAGCCGTCTTGGCCGTGCCACCCAACAGCGATCGGCGTGACAGATTGTGCGTCTCTTCAGTCATGGTGCTCTCCTCGTTGTCTTCTTCACGCTTGCGCCGAACCGCCCACCTCACTCTGGAGAGTGGTTTTGCCTCCAGGTGCTGCTGCCCCCGTCTGGAGAAGACCGTTCTGGCGTTCGAAACGCTCCCGCTTGCGCAGCTTGCCGATCACCACCGGACAGCGGGTCGTGCTGCGGTAGAGAACCTGGCAATGCAGGCAGGAGACGCATTCGTTGGGGTTGATCTCACCCGTCGGGTGGATCGCCTGCACCGGACACTCGTGGGCGCAGGTCTGACAGGGATTGCCGCACTCGCGGTAGCGCTTCAGCCAGCGGAACATGTGCAGCCGAGCCGGGATGGCGAGGCCACCTCCGAGCGGGCAGACATAGCGGCAATAGAAGCGCTCGATGAACAGGCCCGGCGCGAGCATGGCGAGCGCAAACAGCACGTAGGGCCAGGGACGATCGAACTTCAGGATGATCGCCGTCTTGAACGGTTCGATCTCGGCATAATGCTCGGCCATGTCGAGCGAGTAGAAGGAGATGCCGAGAAGACCGAGGAAGATCATGTATTTGATCGGCCAGAGGCGCTCGTGCAGCCCCCAGGGCAGACGAACTTGCGGCACTCTCAGCCAGCGGGCGATCTGGTTCGACCACTCCTGCAAGGCACCGAACGGACATAACCAGCCGCAGTAGGCACCGCGCGCCCAGAACAGCAGGGCAGCCGCCACCGCAAACCACAGGGTGAAGATCAGAGGGTCCATCAGGAAGGTTTCCCAACGGAAGTCGCTGACCAGCGCCGACAGCACGGCGAGAAGATTGACCACCGAGAGCTGGGCGTTGGCGTACCAGCCCACGAATACCAGGGTGAAAGCCAGATAAGAGAGACGGATGATGCGGAACACCCGTTCGTTCTTCGTCGCGAAGGTCTGAAAGAAGAAGATGCCTGTCAGGGCTGCCAGCGCGGCGACGAGGATAGCGACCTCGGTTCGCTTGGCTTCCCAGATACGCAGCCACAAGCGGTCGCGAGCCGGAGCTTCGTCGGCCGACGTCGCCGCATCGGGACCGGGCGCCGAAACGGGCACGGCAACAGTCGGCGCCGGCTTGGGCGCGGCCGCGAGATAGGCCGGCGGCAACACGTAGTCGACGTCATAGGTCAAAAACAGCTTATCGATGGCTCCAACGGCCCGGGACACCAGGAGCTGCAATCGCCAGGACGCCGCCGCGTCGAAGTTGGACGCCTTGGGAATAACGAACAGATCCATCTCGCTGAACGTTGGCGCATCGCCAGGGGCCATGCGGACGACGCGCAAATGATCCTTGTCGCGGAAGCGGATCGTCGACTCGCCTTGGAGGACCGTAATGCGGTCGAAGATGCCGCCACGCACATAGCCCGAGCCCTTGAAAGACCAACGGCCGGCGCTTGCCACGAAAATTGCTTCGTCGCCGTCGCCAAGCCGACTCTTCAGGTTTGCGTAGGCCGCGTCACCAAGCAGGGTCCGGCCGATCGAAGGCTGGCTGGCCAGTCCGACGTAGATGTCGATGTAGGGATCGGTGTCGACGCCGGCTTCGCGATGGTCGGCTGCACGCGGATCGCCAAGCTTGTCGAAGGCGGAGTTGATCTCGGCAACGGAAAGGCTGAAGCGCCGGATCGAACCGTTGCCGGCAAGCGTCGCCCAATCCGTCACCGCGTCCTTGCTGCGATCCACCGTCTTCGTATCGGCGGCTGGGCCGTTCGCTGCAGAAAAGCCTTCCAGTACAAGGGTGCGCGCGGCCTTTAGGCCGGACCGGCGGATCGAGTCGTCGATCACCATGATCGTGACGGTGGCGCCCGACACGATGTCGAGATCATGGGCGGGACCATCTGCCTCGCGCTTCAGATCGAGGCCCGTGTACTTCTCGATCACCGCTTTGATCTTGGCTTCGGGAATGCCGACGAGAACGATCGGCTCGGAGTGCTTGACGAGACGAGCCCCGGTGATGATCGCCTTGTCGTCGACGCCGATGAGAATGTGGATTGGCTTGCCGGAGTAGCCGGTCGCCGGCACGAAATCGGTGTTGAGGAAAACCCAACCGATGCGACTGCCTCCCTTGAGGGCGGGAGCTGCCGGCATGTCGACGCGGATGGGGCCATAGGCATCGGCGCCCGGAACCAGGTCGGAGGGCGCCACTTTGCCAAGGAAGTCGGCAAGGCCGGCAGCTCTCGACGGCGTCGCGACACACGCCAGGGCAATCACGAGGCAAAACGCCGCCATTATCCTGGCAAGCCAAGACGTCGCTTTTCCCGCCTGTTTCATCCCGCCCCTCCGGAATCGACTCAACATGAATTATGTCGTCATGTTTTCACGAGACGACCTGGACCTTCGTTGCGCTGGCACAAATTCGGTTGGTATAGATCACACCCGTCGGTCGGCCCGCGGCCCGGCGAGGATTCCGGCGTAGCCAACGACAAAGGTCAGAAAGGCGACGGCCCAGAGCAGGCCGGCGCAAGCGAGTACGTGCTGGTAGGCATTGCCCGCATAGGGAGCCGCCATGCGCAGGAGAGCGCCGACGGACACCAGGGCGTAGATCGCAAGTTCCAGCCGGCCTGCAACGAGCGGCCGGCCAGTGTGTCCCCGGCTTACCCGCGTCATCACTCCGAGAACGGTGAGTCCGACGCTGCCGGCAGTCCAGAGATGAAGAGCCGCCATCGGATCGACGATCTCCGGCTTGAAGATGGCCAAGGCCTCGACGATGAAACCGCAGGCAATCGTGGCAATGGCGACATGCAAGACGAGAAGGAGCGGTTCGCTACGCGTGGCAAGGCCGCGCCAACGCGCCAGACGGGCAGCCGTCAGGAGGCCGGCAAGTCCAAGAGCCACGGCCGTGCCGAACCAGACGGGCGCAGCGGTCCAGAGAACGAACGCGAGACCGCAGACCGCCATTGCCACCTCATCAAGACGATTGAAAGGCGCCGGCAGCCGGCTTTCGCCGCGCAACTTCAGCCAGTTTCGGGTGAAGGCGGGTGTGATGCGCCCACCCATCAGCAGGATGAGCATCAACACCGCCGACAAGGCCGCCCGAACGGAAATGTCGGCAAGGCCGGTCTTCATCGCTTCCGCGTGAAATCCGGCATCGGCCAGTGCCAGGAGGACAACGAGACCGACCACCCGCAGATTGCGCCAGTTGGCAGCCAGGATCACCTCACGCCCTAGCACGGCTGCCAACGAAAGCGGGAAGGCGAGATCGATGACGGCCGCCGTCATCGGCCCGATCAGGGCCGACACGGAAACGGCGATCCGGCCAGCAACCCATATCAGTGCCAGGTTTGCCAGCGATCGGCCGGCGATGGTCGGCCGTCCTGTCCAACTGGATACGGCTGTCAGCGTGAAGCCCGCGATGATCGGCGGCACGCCGCCGAACAGCATGGCATGAACGTGCCAATCGCGCGGGGCAAAGGCAGTGGGCAACGCGGCGTGTCCCATATAAAGGGGCACCCAGACAAGGATCGAACCGGCCATCCAGAGCGCGGCCAGCAGGAAGAATGGCCGGAAAGCACCCGACAACAGGTTTCGCCACGCCGCGGTGCCTGTCATGTCACAGACCGCCGAGCAGTTCGGCGAAGACCTTGCCGGCCTTGCCGGGATTCTTCGCGGCCTTGGCCGCTTCGAGGTTGGCAGCCGGATCTCCGACCACGACGAGGCCGACCATGCCCATGACGTAGTGCGGCTTGCACTTGACGCCATAAACACCCGGTTGGGTGAAGGTCACGGTGAGATCCTTGCCGATCTGGCCCTCGAAGGGCTGAGCGCCGTCGGGCAGCATGCCCGGCACGCTCATGGCATCATGACCGGCGTCGGTGGCGACGAAGGTGACCGTGTCACCCGGCTGTACCTTCACCAGGTCCGGCTCGAACACCATCATGCCCTTGGCGCCCTTGTTGAGCATCTTGACCTGGTAGTCTGCGGCAGTGGCGGGAAGGATGGCAACGGCCAGAGCGGCGGCGGCCAGGAGGATCGTCTTCATTTTCAGCCTCGTTATGTGGACTCTACGGCTCAATATAAAGAGCCCGGCATTTCGAACTTTGCGAAAACGCAAACTTCTCTGTGGGAGTTTTCGGTTTCTCGGACGGATGCGCCAATGGCGTAATCGACAGCACCGCCCAGCGACGGCAGAACTTCGGCCACCGCAACTGGTGCGCCGTTGATCCATCTAAAAGACAACCTTGCCGGTCAGGATTATTGCAAACGCCTCTTAATGTCAGAACGTTTCTGATACTTACGTAATCAAACGTATAAACTTGACCGCAGCTTTTCTGGTTACGCAGGAGACATCAAGCTGCAGCGAAGTTCGACGCGAGCCGATCGCCAACCGAACAAGCCGAATGGGTTCGGCATTATGGGACAGAGCTTTAGTTAGGATTGTCGGCGACTCATCCGTTCCCCGATCCGCCAGAAGTGCCTATAGTGTGGCTGCCGCGGCATATAGAGGTCGGGATGACATATTCGGAGGGCAAATGGCTCGTGGAGATCCACGACACCGTCGAGGGTCTCGAATCGGAATGGTCAGCGCTCACCGGCCCGCACAATGCGACGCCGTTTCAAAGCTACGGCTTCGCACGTCTTCTCACTCGCCGGCTTGTCGCAAACGGTGTCGGAACTCCGGTGATCGCGCTCGTACGCTCGCGGGATGGCCGTCCGGTTGCTCTCTTTCAGATGCTGCGCTCGCATCGGCATGGATTGCGCTGGCTTCGCACGGATGTCCAACCAAGCGACTATTGCGCCCCGATCCTTGACGCCTCGCTCTCGGCAACGGACCTGCCGGGCTTGGCAAGAACCGTCCTCGCCGCCGTTCCAGGCGTCGACCTTCTCTATTGCAATCGGATGCCTAGCCGATATGGAGAGAGGCCCAATCCTCTGATCTGCCTTTCGAACGCCGGCCGGCTTCGGCTTTCGGCCTGGGTTTTGCCGCTGGCCGGCCGAAGCGCCGACGAGATCATCAATGCCCGCCCAGCCAACTTCCGCGGCAACCTTCGCCGCGCCGGGCAGAAGCTTGCCAAAACGCACAACCGGGAATTCTCCATCGCGCTCAGCGGAGAGATCAGTGAAGCCGACATAGCCGGGTTTAGGGCGCTGAGAGCGACCAGTACGGAAGAAAAAGGACGCGCCAACGTTCTCGAAACGAAGGAATGGTCAGCCCTCTATCTCGCCCTCCTTCGCGGCGAAGGGGGCGCCTGTAAAGGCTGGCTTTCAAAGCTCACCGCCGATGGCGAACCCATAGCCTATCTGTTCGGTATCTCCGACGGGCGTCGCGTCGTGGCGACCCTTCCCGCTTCCAAACTCGGGGAATGGAAGCCTTACTCGCCCGGGCTTCAGCTGTTCTCCGAAACCATCGAGTATTTCCGCTCGGCCGGTTGTGACTGCTTCGATCTGTCCGTCGGTGACATGGATTACAAACGTCGCCTCGGATGTGAGGAAGTCGACCTCTACGATGCGCTCTTTCCCAAAACCCTCGCAGGTTGGGGTTATTACCTTTTCTGGCGGCTCAAGATCGCCGTGCGTGCCCGCATGAAGTCGATTGCCGAAACGAAGACGGAAGCCCACCAGGACAAGAAGGCGGCATGAGACATGTCGCAGAGTCCGGTCGGCGGCGCCCTCTCGGCAAAGTGAAGTGGAGATTTGAGGTCATGCGGACGATCGCCATTCCGGGAACGGACATCAGAACCTCGCCCATCGGCATGGGGTGCGCCTCGCTCGGGTCCCGCATTTCGCCGACTCAAGGTCGACGCATGCTCGACGCAGCCTTCGAAGCCGGCGTAACCTGGTACGATGTCGCTCCCTCCTATGGCGCAGGTCGGGCCGAGGATATTCTGGGCCCGTTCATCGCGATGCACCGCGATCGCCTGTTCCTATGCTCGAAGGTTGGCCTCGTCCCCCCCAAGAACAATGGTCTGATGCGTCTCGCCTACGATCTCGGTCGTCCGCTGGTGGCTGTGGCACGCAGTCTGTCGCGGCAGTTTCGGTCCATCAAGGCGACGCGCAACAGGCGCATCGCACTCAGTGGCGAGCTCATCGAGACTTCCATCGCCTCATCGCTCAGACGCCTGCGCACCGACCACCTCGATGTCTTCGCCCTGCACGACCCCGCCCCGGTAGACCTCGAACGCGACGATGTCCTCCGCGCCCTCGAACGTGTCATTGCGCGAGGCGACGCCCGATATGTATCGATGGCCGGCACGCTCGACGCCGCTCTCAAGGCAGCCACGCTTCCTATTTTCACATTCTTCCAGATCGCCGATGATCCAGATGGCCGACAGTTGTCGACCCTGCGCGACACACTGGACAGGCCAGCCGGCTTTATCACCCATTCCGTGCTTGGCGTCGGAGGGGCTCGAGACCGGCTGATAAGCCGGCTCAGGGAACGTCCGGCTCTTGCAGCCGAAGCCGCCGCCGCTGGCTATGACGGACCGCCGCACATCGTCGCGACGACGCTGCTCATGCGGCGTGCCTTCTTCGTCAATCCGGACGGCGTAGTGCTTTCCTCGATGTTTTCGGCCCGCCATCTCGCTGATAATCTTCAGATCGCTGCAGAGCTGCCGGACCAGGCGGCAGCTCGGCTGGCCGAAAGAATCCTATCTGCCCCTTGACGCCAACCGTCCGGCCGCTGCTAGCCTAAGCCCATCAGGGGGATAATCTTTTGATCTCGGCCTCGATTACCTCTTCACCGATCTCCGATCACGACATCTGCGTTATTGGGTCCGGCCCGGCCGGCATGGTGTTCGCCCTTGAGGCAGCGCGGCGCGGCAAGCGCATTCTGTTGCTGGAATCGGGCTCTGCGCACCCCAGTCGGCTGCAGCAGGCACTCTCCGACGCCGACATCGTCAATCCAGCCTTGCACGACGACATGTCCATCGCCGTCGCCAGGCAGTTCGGCGGTACGTCAAACCTCTGGGCGGTGCGTTGCCAACCGTTCGATCCCATCGATTTCGAGGCTCGCCCCGGTCTGGTCGATGCCAGTTGGCCCATCCGCTACGAGGACATTGCTCCCTACTACGACCGGGCCGTCGACTATCTCACGGCTGGCGCCAATGTCTTCCGCGCGCCGATCGTCGGCGTCGACATCACCGACGACGCGATCGACTACACGCGCCTTGAGCGCTTCTCGCGCATCGCCGCCATCCAGAAGGCACACTTGGCGGAGATCGAGGGATCGACGCTGATCGATGTCCGGCTCAACTCCACCGTCGTCGATATGACCCTCGAGCAGGGGCGTATCGCTGGCCTGACAGTGGCAGACCGCAATGGCACTCGGCGCTCCGTTCCGGTGAAAACCGTCGTGATGGCGTCCGGTGGTCTCGAAAGCACTCGTCAACTGCTCGTCCTTCAGAGAAAGCATCCGGAGCTTTTCGGCGGCAAGGATGGACCGCTTGGCCGCTATTACATGGGACATGTCATTGGGGAGGTGGCAGATATCACCTTTGCCACCGATGCCCTTGATGCCGCCTACGACTTCTACATCGATGGGTACGGCTCCTATGCTCGCCGGCGCCTGATCCCGTCCGATGCGGCGCAAAACGAACACCGCCTGCTCAACGTATCCTTCTGGCCCGTCGTGCCTCCGATGGCTGACGCCCGGCACAAGAGTGGCTTGTTGTCGATGGTCCTATTTGCCTTTGCCATCGGGCCGATTGGCAGGCTGGTCATCGCCGAAGCGATCCGGAAGCGGCATATCCCCGACGATCTCGCCATCTGGCCGCACATCGTCAACATCGTCCGCGACCTGCCGCGTGCGGTTGGCAGTCTGGTTGCCTTCCTCTATCGACGCTATATCGCGCGGCCACCGATGCCGGGTTTCTTCATACGCAATGCGGCGCGACGCTATGGCCTTTCCTATCACGCAGAGCAAAGTCCCCAGCCAGACAGCCGTGTCACACTGACCGAGGAGTATGATCGGCTGGGCGTGCCGAAACTCAGGATCGACTATCGTTTTGCCCGCGCGGATGCGGAAGCGGTTTGGCGTGCCCACGAGCATCTTGCGGGATGGCTCGAGCGTACCGGAGCCGGCCGCCTCGAGTACCGGCAAGCCCCCGAAAAGACGGTCGACGCCATTCTGGCCATCGCGTCTCACGGCACGCATCAGATCGGCACGGCCCGCATGGCCGCTCGCCAGGAGGACGGCGTTGTCGATGAGAACCTGCGTTGTTTCGGAATCGACAATCTTTATGTCGCAAGTTCCGCCGTGTTCCCAACGTCCGGGCAGTGCAACCCAACGCTCAGCATCGCGGCTTTCGCGGTACGGCTGGCCGAACACCTCTGCGACAAGGAGCGACCATGATCAGCGTCCATCGCTTTCTGGGAGTTCCTTTCAGTACCGGCTCAATCGACGACGTCGTAGGCTTGATCGTGACGGCTGCTCGCGGAGAAAAGCCCGCCATGCTGGTGACGCCAAACGTCCATCACGTGGTGGCACTTGATCAGCAACTTGCCTCCGACATCGTCGAGACTTATCGCTCGGCCGATCTTTTCCTCTGTGACAGCAAGGTACTGGGCCGTCTTGGACGCTGGAGTGGCCTCGAGCTGACACCGCGCACCGGGACCGACCGCGTGGCCGATGTTCTGGCGGCGCCGGGCAATCGTGACCTGACCATCGCCATGGCCGGCCCGACGCCGACGCAGGCCGAGATCATGGTCTCCCGCTTTCCCGACTGGCGCTTCCTCCTGATCCCGACGCCAGCGAGGCTGGTTCGCGGCACTCCCGAATGGCAGGCTGCCGTTCTGGCAGCGGCGCAGGCGGACTGGCAGATCCTGCTGTCCTGCCTGTCATTTCCAAAGCAGGAACTCTTCGCCGCGGATGTGCGAGCTGCCCGGAACGGCAAGGGGGGCATCATCTTATGCGTTGGTGCGGCCGTCGATTTCCTGAGCGGCACCCTGCCTCGCGCTCCGGAGGGCTGGCAGCGGCTCGGCCTCGAATGGCTGCACCGGCTGCTCTCCGAGCCGCGCCGTCTATGGCGCCGCTATCTCGTGGATGGACCAAAGGTCTTTCTCATCTATCTTCGCCGCGTGCGTGCCGGCGAGCCCTGACGGCTGCAGCCGCGTCGGCCACAGCCGCCCGATAGCGAGCAATCGTCCGCTCGGGAGCAAGACGTTCATAAAGGACGGCCGAGGCGGCAGCTATTCTCATGCGATAGGCGGCATTGCCCTCGACAAGCGCCACGAGACCGGACGCAATGTCGGAAACATTGCCTGCACGGATACCAACGCCCACGTCGAGGCCATCGAGATATCCGTCAATACCAGACCCCAGGGTATGAAGGATCGGCGTGCCGGCGAACAGAGCTTCGGAATAGACCATGCCGAAGGTTTCCTGATGCGAAGGCAAGGCCATGGCGAGCGCCCCGCGCAAATGATCGAGCAACTCGTCATGGGGTATGAAGTCGCGGAGCAAGACGCGCCCCTGCAGACCGTGGCTGCCGATCATGTTGCGCACGCGAGCGAGCGCCTCCTCCGGCCCCTCGCCGATCACTTCGAGACGGACTCCCGGCAGGCGGTCGCAAACACGGGCAAAGGCGGCGAGCAGTTCGGGCAGCCCCTTCTTGTCGATGGCTCGCAACGACATGGGGGAAACGATCAGCGGCGCCGGTGTCGCCGGCATGATGGTCGGCGTGGCGTTGAAGACGATGTTGGGTAGGAAGTCGGTCTTTCTCGGCTCGATGCCCGTGTAGCGCTCAAATCCGCTGCGATACCAAGCCGACACGTGGAAGACGCGACTGGTGTCGCGGGCAATGCGGCGAAACAGCAGCCGGTAGGTGGGTTTCGACCTGAAAACCTTGCGCTCCACTTCGCCACGCATGGAGCAGAACAGCGCCGCCCCGAGACGACGGGCCAGCAACCAGCCGGCAATCCCCTCGAAAGTGAAGCGATGACAATGCACGATGGCGGGCCGAAGCCCTTCGGCGGCGAGAAACCGCCCGATCCGTCGCGCCACCACCAGTTGGCAGGCCGCCATACCGAGGCCGAAAGGCGGGGCGAAATAGCGGTAGACGATCAGCCGCCGCCCTTCGAAATCTCCAAAATCGCGCCACTCCACCCGACGGGGATCAACCACCCGTTGAAGCGATATGACCACCTGGGGATGATCGGTCATACGGTCGACGAGCCGCACCACCGCATCGGTGATCGGGGGCGGGCGAATGGGATCGAGATAGTCGGAGGAGATATGAAGGATGAGCGGCAGCTCTTTCCCCATGGGCGTCTTGCCATTCATCCCCAAGCCGCCATCGGCCTTGCACCGATAGCGCCCCTGAGCTTGCCCAGATTGGTGGCGGCCCGCTTGCCATAGCGGAATGCGCGAGGCCGATCGAACGATCGGAAGACCAGCCAGAGGCCTAAACCCACGGCAAGCTTTCCGACCGCATCACAGGCAAAGGCTAGCGTTCCGGCCTTGCCACTTTTTCTGAGGTGGGTCTCGGCATAGATCTGACCGCCCCGAATGGCTCGGCGCAGCACATAGGCCGACGTTGCGCGCGCCGGCGGAATATCCTCATGCGCGCGCGCCCGGTTGGTAACCACCATGCGGCCGCCGGCCGCTGCAAAGCGCAAGAAGAAGTCGTGGTCCTCTCCCCCCGATCGGCCGAAGGCCGGATCGAAGCGCAGGTCGCCGAGAGCCGAACGGCGGATCAAGGTGTTGCCGGTGCGACCATGCGGATGGAGCCGCCCGTCATCATCCCAGTTCCAGTCTTGAAACAGCGGATCGGCGGTGACGAACCAAGTTGGCGTTCCCTCGGGGTATCGAGGGAAAACGGGACCGAACACCGCGTCGGCACCAAAATCCCGGGCGGCGGACAGATGGCCTTCCAGCCAATCCGGTTCGACCGTTTCATCGTCGTCGACAAAGATCATCCAGTCCCCCACCGCTGCGTCAAGGCAGGCATTGCGAGCGTGGGAAACATTGCCGGCGGCAACCGGCAGCACGCGAAGCGGAAGGCCGACATCGCGGCCGGCAAGCAACCGCGTCACGGCGCCATCGGGACTATCGTCGGCAACAACGATTTCGATGCTTTCTCCTTCAGGGATACGCGCCCTCGCGACGCTTTCGAGCGTCGACAAAAGAAAGGGGCGGCCCAGGCTGGCAATCAAAACGGAGATCATGTCAGCGCCCTCCCCTCTTGGGTGGTAATCGCCGAAACCATCATCAGCAACAAGAGCATGCTTGAAGCCGTCATGCCGTGCAACCAGTCGGTCTCAAGCAGATTCTGCCATAGGATATAGAGAAGACACGACGCCATCAGCGTACCGACGCCGCCGTCCCGATCTATCAGGCGATCGATCCACCAGGCGATCATCAAGATGATCGACAGGAACAACGATAGAGCGATCAAGCCTCCCTCGAGCGTCATGTCGAGATAGCCGTTGTGGGAATGCGGCGTCTTCGAAATGAAGGATTGCGTCATGGGCGCGGCCGGGGATTGAGGCCCAATCCCCCAGAACGACTGGAAGCCCCAGCCGGTAAGCGGTCGTTCGGCGATGTGAGCGGCCGAAAATGCCCAAAGCTCGGTACGACCGGTGAACGTGGGATCTCCGCTCACAACGCGCGACACGTCCCGGTAGTCGAAGCCCGGCACGCCGCCGCTCAGCAGGAAGCCAGCGGGAATGGTCAACACGACGATCAAGATTGGAAGTGCGATCCTGAGACCACGACGAACGACAACGGCAAAAATGGCAGCCGATGGCGCCAGAACCAGCATGCCCAACGAGGTCTTGGATTGGCTTATCAGCAGCAGGCCGACGATGACGGGCAGACAAACAACCCCCGCCACCCGCATGCGATGGTCGGCACGCGTCAAGGCGTAAATGGCGAACAGGCCGGCGATGGCCGCGTTGGCGCCGAGCGTGTTCTTGTGTGAGTAGATGCCGGGAAAACCAATCGGGGTTGTGTGCACGACGGCGATCGAGGCGACGTTGACGACGAGCACGATCACCGTCACCCAGAACATCGGCCGCAGGATGTCTTCCATCCGCTCCGCCAGCAACACCGCCGGTGTAAGGCCGATAATCAGCAGAATATGCAGGGAAAGCCGGGCCAGTGTCGTGGTCGGGGCAAGCGCCCAGGCCGCAGTAAGGGCCAGATAGCCAAAGAAGGCGAACAGGAGACAGGCTCCGAAAAGCCGGAAGCGACCGATCCTGTGACGCTCGGCGATCAACAAAATCACCGCCAGGGCAGCAAGGCCCGGAAAGAAAAGCCGATTCAGCAGGCCCGGCTGTGCCTCCGCCACCGGACCGTTGGTAATGTCGGCGGGGATGTAATCCTGCGCATACACCAGCGGCCAGATCAGCATGAAATATGCTAGGTTGATCGCAGGGATCAACGTGGCAAAGCGGCGGCGATAGCCGTGGCCGACGGTGCCGAAGGTGATGGCTTCGCTCATGGAACGCGCGCCTTCCTGCCCGAGCCGAAAGACGACGACCGGAGGTCGCGCAGCGTCAGAACCCCGAAGATTGCGCACTCGAAAAGCGAAACGCCGGTAAGCCCGAGCACGGCGGCCGACGCGCTGAGCCCGAAGGACAACAGGGTGAAAACCAGGAGCGGCATGACCACAGCGCCGACGAAGCCAACGAAGGCCAGCAAGCGGAACTTGCGGCGGGCCTCCATCAGCGCCGCCATGACCGAAGTCTGCCCGACGACGAGGGCATAGAGCCACCAACAGAACAGATTGCCGGTCATGTCGCCGTAGCGATTACGAAAGGTGTAGGTTTCGAGAAGGGGCCAGGCGAGAACAAGAAACAGGGCGTAAAGAACCGCCGCGCCGCCAACAATCATCGCCCCCGAACGAAGAAGCCGCAGCACGGCCCTGACTTCGCCGTGCGCCAGTTCCTCCACCATCTTCGGCCGGGCGATCCGGCACCAGGCGGTACCGACCAGCAGAAGCGGCGAAACGCCAACTCGCCCCGCGTTGAGCATGCCCAGTGCCGCCGCGTCACGCATTCTCTCCACCAGGAACACGTGGCTGCGCGCCATGACCTCGTTCTGAAGCGCGCCCTGCAAAGCCCAGCGCGTATCCTTCCAGACGCCACGATAGTCGGACAGATGGGACGGCAGCCGCCGGAAGTCGGCCTTGAGATCGAAGCGGCACCAAACAAAGGAAAGGCAGTTGCCGGCTGAAAGAGCAAACAGGACGGCTGTCGCCGGCGACAAGACTTTCCAAAGGGGGACGGCAAGCAGCGCCGTCGCGCCGAGTGCGACAAGATCGTAGATGAGCGTGCGGTGAATTTGCCCCCTCACGACCATGAGATTGCGCGCATACTCGCGAACCAGCATGGTCAGAAAGTAGCAGGCAGTCGCCCCAAGAAGCGCGACATCGGCGCCGATCACCGAGGCGAGACCTAGACTGACCGGCAACACCAGCATGCTCAACACCGAGTTGGCCGACGTCAACATCGAAAGATTCCGATCGACCTCCTCCTGCTCCCTGCCCGGCAGGAGATAGTTGAGCGGCATGATGATGAGAGCGTTCTGCGCCGACGTCGCAAAGAAGCTACCGGCGAGAAGGAATGCAAAAATACCGAACTCCGCTGGCGTGGCGAAGGCTATGAAAGCGAGATTGAGCAGCAGACTGAACCCGCTGTTCAACGCCTGATCGATGAGCGAAAGAAGAACGGCCCGCGTCATGACGCACCGGCGAGCGATCTGAGACGCGTCGACAAAGGGCGCAAGCGGCAGCGCGCAGCATCACGCCAAGTCGCCTGTCGAGATCCGACCGCGAGGACTGCCGGTACGTTTCCCGTCTTCAGCATGTTGCGCGGCTTGAGCGCCACCGACACAAGTGCGTGACCCGGCCGGCAGATATGCAGTTCGCGAAATCCCATGGCGAGCAGGCGGTCGAGAATGCGCGCGTTGAAGCGGCCGAAGGGCGGCGCGACGACATCGACCGACTTGCCTAGAATGCTCTCGAGCGCTCCACGACCTTCGTGAACGTCATCGAGGAACTCTTGCTCGGATACGGCCGTCCAGTCGATGTGCCTGGCACCGTGAACGCCGATATCCATGCCGAGAGCCACAAGCGCGCGAAGATCGTCGCCCGACATGCGACCGGGTTGTCCCAGATAGCGCGTAGGCACGAAGAAGGCGCCGGCAACACCGTGTCGGACAAGCCAGGGAGCCAGCAGCTCGATATCGGAGCGAAAGGCGTCATCGCTGGTGACCCTGAGCCGCGTTCCAGACTGGCGACAGTACTGGAGCAGTGTCGCAAGAAGTGGCTCGACTGCCGAAAACGGCATCCAGGAGTTCAGCTCCTCACCGCGCGCATCCGGTTCCTCGGCAAGATCGTGCACGCCGACGATCAACTCGAATCGTGATGTGCCGGGATCAGCCGTCACCGCGCACCTCCGATTTCCAGAGCGACCACCAAGGCATGACTGTCGCAAGCAGAATGCGAAGATCCAGCCAGAGAGACCAGGTCTCGATATAGCGGAGATCCTGGGCAACGCGGGCAGCCATGGATGCTGTGGTCGGCGTCGGGCCGCGATGACCGGTTACCTGGGCAAGGCCGCTCATGCCGGGGCGAACGGCATAGCGATTCATATAGCCGGGGATGAGCTGGCGATAATGTTCGTCGAGCGCCAGCGGATGCGGTCTCGGTCCGATCAGCGACATGTCGCCGGCCAAGACGTTGAAGAGCTGCGGAAGCTCGTCGATGCTGGTCCGGCGCAGGACATCGCCAAGGCGCGTGACGCGGGCGTCACCAACCGTCGCCTGCCGGAAGGCTTCGCGGCTCGCCGATGCCGTCATGGTTCTAAACTTGTAGATGCGGAAGGTGCGTGCACCCAAGCCGTAACGTTCCTGCGGAAACAGCACGGGCCCCGGGCTATCGATGCGAATCAACACGGCGACCAGAACAAGCAATGGCGACAACAGCAGAAGGCCTGCACTGGCACCCACAACGTCGAAGGCGCGTTTGAGCCAGGAGCGGACCGCAGCCGGCCTGCCGGCTACAACGAGTGTTGTGGTGTCATCGATGAATTCGGTCATGTCGGGTGCCGTGTCCGGGTCGAAGCGAAGAGCGAGGCGAGCATGTCCCTCATGGGCGTCGGTCGATAGGTATCGTCGAAAGGAAGGCCTTGATTGGTGACCATCTCGGGCGACCGATGGCGCAGCCAGCTGTCGGCATCAGACAGCCCCCAGGTGACGACCCCGGCAAGAGCCGGGCTGTCGAGCGCCACGGCCAGTACCTTGCGGACCTCTTCCGCGGCCCGCCGACGCCGTTCGTCGACCGACCGGTTGCCGGCATCAGGAGCCTCCGTGACATCGAGTTCTGTGATGGCCAGCGTGAGACCGAAGCCTTCGAGCTGCTTGACGAATCGACCGAACACCCGCTCGTCGAAACGGCGACGGGTATCCAGGTGACACTGCATCCCGAAGCCGTGGATGGGCACGCCGGCTGCGATCAGTCTTTCGAGAAGGCGAAGCACGCCGGTACGACGGAGCTCCTGCCAATCCTCTGCGTAATAGACGTGGTCGTCATTGAGATAGAGGCGCGCCGCCGGCGCCGCCTGGGCGGCGAGACGAAAAGCCTCCGAGACGTAATCCGGCCCCAGCATGGCGTAGAATGGCGAGCGACGCATAAGGTCCGCACCATTGTCGTTAGGCTCGATCGCCTCGTTGACCACATCCCACTCGAAAATGGCATCGCGATAGCGTCCGGCAACCGAACCGACATGTGGAGCGACAAAACGTTCCCAATCGGCGCGCGTCGAGAGACGCTCGGCGCCCGCCGGGAGATGTTCATGCCAAATCAGCGTGTGGCCACGCAGCCGTTTGCCACGTCGCGCAGCCGTGGCGACGATGGCATCGGTTGCCTCGTAGTTCGGCGAGTCGCCCAGCGCATGCACGAGTGCGCCCCACTTCATCTCCCAGGCGGGCACCCAGACCGAGCATTCTTCGTCGTAAAGTGGCGCAAGTGGACCGCCGCCAACCACGTCGGCTCGCGTTACAGCCGAACCGAAATAGCGCCCCGACCGGCCAGCCGTGGCGCCAAGCCTTGCCGACTGCGCACTGGCTGCCGCTGGCCCGATCAATGGCAGACCAGCGCAAGCCGCCAGCACGGATCGACGGGTCAGCAACTTCATTCAGGCAACCGGCTGAAGAGAGGCGGGTTGATGGTCGGACGATGGAACGGAAACGACGTCCCTGAAGTAGGCGATGGTCGGTCCCAGGCCGGCCTCCAGCGAGACGGTCGGCCTCCAGTCGAGCAGACGCTCCGCCTTGGAGATGTCGGGGCGCCGGCGACGAGGATCGTCGGCGGGCAATGGCAGATAGGACACCGACGAATGCGAACCGGTCATCGCAACCACCATGGCCGCGAGGTCGGTCACGCTGAACTCACCGGGGTTGCCGAGATTGATGGGGGTGTCGACGTCACTGGCCATCAGACGGACGAGCCCCTCCACGAGGTCGTCGACATAGCAGAACGAACGCGTCTGCGATCCATCGCCATAGATGGTGATCGGCTGATTCTGGAGCGCTTCCATGACGAAGTTCGAGACGACGCGGCCATCATCAGGCTGCATGCGCGGACCATAGGTATTGAAGATGCGAGCGATCCGAATGTCGACGTCTTTCTCGCCGGCATAGGCATGGAACAGGGCCTCGGCTGCCCGTTTGCCCTCGTCGTAACATGCACGCTTGCCGAATGAGTTGACGTTGCCGAAATAGCTCTCCGGTTGGGGATGAACCAGAGGATCACCATAGACTTCGCTGGTCGAGGCAAGCAGCACGCGGGCCTCGGTCCGAAGCGACAGTTCCAGTACATTGAGGGCGCCCAGCAGACTGGTTCTCAACGTGGTGATCGGGCTCTCCTGGTAGTGAGGCGGCGAGGCCGGGCAAGCGAGGTGATAGATCTCGTCAACCTTAATGTTCGGAAATGGATCGGCAACATCCGCCTCTATCAGCTCAAGGTCCGGGTTTAGAATCTGCTTGGACAGGTTCGAGCGGCTCCCGGTCTGATAGTTATCAAGGCTTATGACCTTGTGTCCGTCCCGGAGCAGCCGATCGCAGAGATGGCTACCCAGGAATCCGGCCCCGCCGGTGACGAGTACCGTCTTCTGATAGGATGAGCTCATTTTCGATCCATTCTACTAGCGGGGGACATTATTCGGCAGCGGCTAGATGCCGCTTTCTCATTGGGAAAAAGCGAGGTGGACGCCTGCGCTTCTCTGGAGGGCCAACCAATAGATAGAGAAGCCAGGCCGTGCCGAAGCCCATGACGCAGCCCACAAAGACACTGGCTCCGAGCACGACGAGGGACTTGGGCGCACTCGGTTTCACGGCGGCCTGAGCTGGCGAAATGATGCGCGCCGTCGTCATCGGCAGCGAGATTTGCTCGCGGGCCTGCTTGGCCTTGGTCGCGAAGCTGTCGAAGAGTTCGCGATTTTGCCTTGCAGTCTGCTCGAGTTCCTTCAGCTTCACCGAAGCGGCATTGGAACGGGAGAGGTTCTCCTGAGACTTGGCGAGCATGTCCTTGAGGGCTGCCTGCTGTCCAGCCGCCGAGCGATAGTCGGCCTCGGCCTTGGCAAGCATGCGGGCCAGTTCGGCATCAAGCGCCTTTTCCAGCACCTTTCGATGCTCCTGAGCCCGGACAAGACGCGGATAACGGGGGCCATAGGTATCGGAGAGCATGCTCTCCTCGGCACGGGCCTGACTGATTTCCAGGCGCAACTGATTGGCCATCTCCGAAACTGACGCTCCGGCCCCGTTGTTGCGCAGCGCTTCGAGCGCCGTACGGGCCGCCTCGGTCGTCACCGATGCACTGACCAGCTGGCTGCTCAGTTCGCTCAATTGGCGTTCAGCCAAGGGGACACCGTCGGTGTCGAGCAGACCGTTGTCACGCCGATAGTCTTCTACGGCCCGTTGCGACTCTTCGGCAGCCCGGCCGAGCTCGGCGAGGCGAGCTTCGAGGCTCGCAGCCGATTCCCGGGCACTGTCGTCGACGACGCTCTGGCCGTTGTTGAGGTAGATGGCAGCCAGGGTATTGGCCAGTGCCGCCGAACGACTCGGCACCCTGGTGGTCACCGAAACATCGAGAACATAGGTGTTGTCGACACGCTTGACGTCCACTGCCTTCTGAAGACCGGCAAGGGCGCGATCGAACGGCGGAATGTCGGCGGTGCTGGTACGGTCCGCCCCATACAGGACCGTCGCCACAGCGGCGCGCAGGTCCGCGAGCGGGCCGGAAGCGACAGCGGTGAAAGCGGGGTCGACGTCGAGCCGTTCCTGCTCGACCAAGGTGCCAAGAACCGAACGAGACGTGAGGATCGTCATCTGGCTGTCGACCAGCGCCGTATCGGCTCCCTGGGAGGACGATCCCATGCCGGTCGGCGCCACGCCAAGATCGACAAGGCTACGCTGGCGCGGATCGATGAATATCGAAACGGTCGACGTGTAGGATTTGGGTGACAGCCACACGAAGGCAAGTCCAGCCAGAACAAATAGGAGGATGATACCTCCAACCAGCCGCCAGCGGCAGGAGAAGGCCCGCGCAAGCACGCGGATATCCTCGGCAAGGCTAGCCTCGCCCGTATGGCTGCCCGACTGCTCGGGCCCAACAATTTTCATAGCACCGACCCATAAGTGACGCGTGCGTTTCGAAAGGCTGGGATATCACGAACGGCCGGCGACGGGGCAAAAGAGTAAAAGTCTGGTTAATAGAAACGTTGTAGTTTGAAATTAAACCAACTCAAAACAGAGCGAAAATAGCAAGCGCCGCGGCTCGCTTTCCGAGCCGCGGCGCTTGCTTGCGATGAGGTTTTCAGGGCTACTTTGGCACGGGCGCGGCTGGCGCCGCCCCCCTGTCATTATTGGCAGACATCGACCCAGGTCGCGCCGACGAGCTCGGCCAGGCGCTCGGTCCCGATGCGCACTGCCGCGTTGGTCGCGCCGGCAGCCGGCAGCACTTCGGGATAGCGGCGAAGCGACAGATCACAGTAGATCGGCAGTGGCGATTTCAAACCAAAGGGACAGACACCGCCGATCGGATGGCCGGTCAGTTCGACCACCTCGTCGAGCCCAAGCATACGGGCCTTGCCGCCGAAGGCTTCCCGGGCCTTGCGGTTATCGAGCCGCGTAGTACCGCCAGCTACCAACAGCATGGCCTGCTCGCCAACCCGGAGGCAGATTGTCTTGGCAATCTCGGCCGGATCGACACCGTGAGCGGCGGCGGCCTCGGCAACCGTGGCTGACGATGCTTCCGTCTCTATTACTGAAATATCGGGAGCCTTCGCAGCGAAAAAGGCCTTGACGCTATCCAGGCTCATTTCACCACTCGCCCAGCTTGATGTCTGGTGTGTAATCGACGCCCTCGACCTCCTTGACCACTGGCTGGCCGCAAATCACGCGTCCTTGCACTGCATCGAAGGTAAGCGCAGGCGAACCGGCAAGCTGCCAGCCCTTGTTTAGAGCCGCGGTGACACGATGACAAAAGGTTGCGTCGTCGGGGCCGGTCAGGAAACGGTAGAGTTTCATCGGGTATCATCCTCGCGGAAGACGGAATGAACGGAATAGGTCCGCCCGCCATGGGCTTGTCAAGGCAGGGTGGCACCATCGGGGTACGCTTGGGCAGTCATTCCTTTTGGCAATCGATCTGGCCGACAGGCTTAAAGGAGCGTTAAAGTTTGAGGGGCAGGCTTTGATCATCGGAATGTCCGGTCCGCCAAGGCGGCCGACGCGGGAGTGAATGCGCTGGCTACCCCTGTTTCCTCCATGCGTAGCTTCTGGGGGCTGCTCAAGGCCTATTGGGTCTCGGACAAATGGCGCGAGGCCTGGACCCTGACGGTGGCAGTGGCGCTTCTGTCTGCAGCGGCCAGCAAGAGCGGCGTGTGGCTGGCCCAAGCTTCCGGATCCTTCATTGCCACCATCGCCTCCTTTCACGACCTCGGCGTCGAAGCCATTTCCGATGTGCTGACGGCAGCAGGAATCCTGGTCGGGCTCGCGGTCCTCAAGTTTGCGGTTTTCCTCGGCTTTCGCCACTATTTCTCCAGCACGTTGCATCGCAAGTGGAGGCAGTGGCTCGACAGCCAGTTCAATGCGGCACTGCTGTCCGATCGTCGACCCTATTATCATCTTCTCGTGATGGGATCCTCGGACGAAGGCTCCAACATCCCTGACAACATCGACCAGCGCGTCCAGGATTCGATCAAGGCGATGACCGGCAATGCGCTGGGCATGGCCATGGGCCTCATCTCGGTGGTGACCTCGGTTTACTTCGTCGGCGAAATGCTGCTGTCGACCTCCGTCGCCATTCACGGCCTCGACTTCCTGGGCACTTATGCCAGCGCCGCGTTGGTCTTCGCGCTCGCCGTTACATATGTCCCCGTCTCGACGGCGATTGCCCTCAGGATAGGCCGCGCCATCGAGGCGCTGAACATGGCCATGCTGCGCTACGAAGGCAGCTACCGCGCCGAGCTCTCCATGTTGGTTCGTCGCGTGCTGCCGATCGCCGCCGCGCGCGGCGAGCAGGTGCAGGCATCGATCCATCGGCGGCAGTATCAGTCGATTGACCGCACCTGGGGCGTTCAGAACAAGATCTCGGCGATCTTTCTCGCCTTCAACGGCAGCTACACCTACATCACCCAGAAGGTCGTCGCCTATCTGCCGAACATGCCCGCCTACATGCAGGGCGGCATTTCATTCCAGACCTACGTCACGGGTTCCGAGTTGGTCAGCGAGTTGATCAGCGACTGTTCCTGGGTGATCCAGGTCATGCCGGACATCGCCAACCTGCGCGCCAACGTCAACCGGGTGGTCGAGCTGGCAGACGCGATCGAGCGCGTGCAGGACGCACAGGCCTTCTATCGCGAGACCGGCGTCTCAGAGTTTCGTTATGAACAGCAGGCAGCGGAGCGGGGGCTCTCCATCCAAGGGCTCGAACTGATGTTTGCCGGCAAGGAAGTGCAACCCTTCCTGCGGGTTGCCCGCCTGTCGATCAAGCCGGGCCAGTGGGTCTTCGTCCGTGGCCCCTCGGGGTCTGGGAAGTCCTGTCTCATCAAGGCGCTCAACGGCCTCTGGCCCTATGGACGCGGCCGGGTGATCATGCCCGAAGGCATGAAGACGCTCTATGCCTGCCAGGATACCCGTCTGCCGCAAGCCAGCCTCAAGCAACTGATTGCCATGCCCGAGGACGAGCACGAGCACCGCGACCTCGAGGTGGCTGCCATCATGAGTGCGGTCGGGCTGGGCGATTTCATTCCCTCCATGGGCAATCCCTACTATCGCGGCCGGCGCTGGGACGACGTGCTGTCCGGCGGCCAGAAGCAGAAGGTGGTCCTTGCCCGCATCCTGCTGCACACGCCGGACGTCCTGTTCCTGGATGAAGCCACCGCCGCCCTCGACCCCGAATCGAAGACCGAGTTCCACCGCCTCGTGCGACAGTATTGCCCGAAAGCGACGGTGCTTTCCGTCATGCACGAGCAGACGCCGCCCACCGACAGCCTCGGTCGCCCCTTCTACCACGCCATCCTCAACATCGAGAACGGACGCGCCGGCCTCGAACCGGTCGTCATTCCCGCGCCGCCGCCACCGCGCGACGTGCGTGGCGGCCTTCGCTCGATGCTGTCGGTGATGCGCCACCGCCCATGACCCCGAAAGTACGGGGAAGAACAAACACGGACATCCGGACATGAAGAAGGACACGGATTTCATCGACGGCTTGCTTGGCCGGATGACCCTTTCGGAGAAGATCGGCCAGCTCAACCTCGTCACCCCTGGCGGCGAGACGCTGACGGGAACCGTGGTCAACACCGACGTTGCCGAGAAGATCAAGACGGGGCGCATTGGCGGCATCTTTGGCGTCAAATCGGCCGAAGCGGTGCGCGTCTTCCAGGATCTGGCCCAGGAGACGCGTCTCAAGATTCCGCTGTTCTTCGCCGAAGACGTGATCCATGGCCAGAAGACCATCTTCCCGCTGCCTCTGGCGCTGGCCGCCAGTTGGGACATGGATCTCGTGCGGGCTACGGCCCGCGTCGCTGCTCAGGAGGCGGCATCGATCGGCATCGACCAGGTGTATTCGCCGATGGTCGACGTCTGTCGCGATCCTCGCTGGGGACGGATTGCCGAAAGTCCGGGCGAGGATCCGTTCCTTGCCAGCCGTTTTGCCGAAGCGATGGTCGAAGGCTATCAGGGCGGCGATCTTTCTCGTCCCGACGCGGTGATGGCCTGTCTCAAGCACTTTTGCGGCTACGGCGGGGGCATGGGTGGTCGCGACTACGACGCAGTCGACCTGTCGCCCGCCACACTGCACGACGTGGTGCTGCCCCCCTTCGTGGCCGGCTTGCGTGCCGGTGCCGGCTCGATCATGGCCTCCTTCAACACGCTGAACGGTGTGCCGATGCACGCCAATCGTGCCGTCATCACCGAACTGTTCCGCGAAAAGCTCGGCTACGAAGGCCTCGTGGTCGCCGACTACACGGGTATCCTCGAGCTGATCGCCCATGGCGTCGCCTCCGATCGAGCCGACGCCGCCCGCCTCGGCCTGTCGGCCGGCGTCGACCTTGACATGGTGTCGGAGACCTATCTCGATACCCTCGAGCAGAGCGTCAAAGCCGGTCTCATCGGAGAGGCCGAGATTACGGCCGCCTGTCGCCGCGTGCTCGAAGCCAAGCTGAAGCTGGGGCTGTTCGATGACCCCTACCATCGGCTGGACTGGGGAAGAGCCGCGCAGCCCATCCTGACCGCCGCCAACCGGAAGCTCGCCCGCGAGGCCGTGGCCGCCGCCACGGTTCTTCTCAAGAACGACGGCGAACTTCTGCCCTTGCCGGAACCGAAAAGTGGCAAGATCGGCTCCATCGCGCTCATCGGCCCCTTCGTCGAGGATCGCGTCAACATGAACGGCACATGGGCCGTCGCCGGGTCCCCTTCCACCGTGGTGCCGATCGCCGACGGCCTGCGCGAGGCGGTCGGCAACGCGGTCGGTATAACGATCGCCAAGGGTGCCAACATCGTCGACGAATCCTGGCTGGCCACTCGCCTCAATGTGCATGACTGGAAGGATCTCTCCGTCGTCATCGACATACGATCGCCCGAGGCGATGATCTCCGAGGCAGTCGCCGCCGCAATGGCGAGTGACGTTACGGTGGCCGTGATTGGCGAAGCGCGCGAATACTCGGGAGAATCCTCGTCGCGTACCGATCTCTCCATCCCGGAGCCGCAGAAGAAGCTGCTCCGTGCCCTGAAGGCGACAGGCAAGCCGCTCGTCGTCGTCGTCATGACCGGCAGGCCGCTGTCGCTTGCCGAAGAAACCTTGCTTGCCGATGCCCTGCTGGTTGCCTGGTTCGGCGGAACCGAAATCGGTCATGGCCTCGCTGATGTGCTGCTCGGCAAGGCCGAGCCTTCCGGACGCCTGCCTGCGACCTTCCCCTATTGCGTCGGCCAAGTCCCGGTCACCTATGCCCACCGACCGACCGGTCGACCGACGCCCGGCCGCTTTCAGAAGTTCACGTCCGGCTACGTCGATTTGCCCGATGACGTGGCTCAGAACGATGGCCTCTACCCGTTCGGCTTCGGGCTCGGCTACGGTAAGGTGGCCTACGGCCCGCCACGCGCCAACCGGACGAAACTCAGTGGCGACGACCGGCTCGAGATGACCCTTACGGTCACCAATCTCGGCGATCTTCCGACCAGCGAAACAGTGCAGCTTTACATTGGCGATCCCGTTGCCAGCGTCAGCCGGCCGGTCAAGGAGCTGAAGGCGTTTCGCAAGGTGGCTCTTGCTCCGCACGCAGCCGCAACGGTCAGTTTTGTCATCACCGCCGAGGACCTCGACTTTTCAGTGGCCGAAACGGTCACCGACACGCGCCGGCGCGCCGAGAGCGGGGCATTCGATATTCACGTAGGGCCCAACTCTCGCGACACCCAGATGGTGCGCATCATTTGGGATGGTCCCCAATCGGGAGGTAAACGGTCATGACGCCCTCGCCAGCCACCGTCGCGGCTATGAGTGACGACGCGCTGATGGACCTCGCGCAAAAGATGACCCTCAGCTATTTCTGGGATTACGGTCATCCGACAAGCGGCATGGCGCGCGAGCGCGACAACAACGCCTTCGGCTACTCGCCAGACGACACGACCACCACCGGCGGCACCGGCTTCGGCATCATGGCATTGATTGCCGGCGCCGAGCGGGGCTTCATTCCCCGCGAAGAGGTCGTCGAGCGTATCGGCAAGATCACCAACTTTCTTGAGACGGCCGATCGTTTTCACGGCGTCTTCCCGCATTTCATGAATGGAGAGACCGGCAAGGTCATCCCGTTTGGCGAGAAAGACGATGGCGGCGACCTCGTCGAGACGTCCTTCCTGATGGCCGGTCTCCTGGCGGCGCGCCAATGGCTGATCCCGACGCGTCCCGACCTGGCTGCCCGAATCGATCGGCTGTGGCGGGGCGTCGAATGGAGCCATCATGTGCGGGCGGACGGCGCCTTGCTCTGGCACTGGAGCCCCGGCTACGGCTTTGCCATGAACCATGCCATCACCGGCTGGAACGAGTGCCTGATCACCCACCTGCTGGCGGCAGCCTCGCCAACCCATCCCGTATCGTCCTCGACCTACCATCAATCATGGGCCAAGGGGCGCGATTTCCTGAACGGCCGCAACTATGGCGGAGTGACGCTCCCGCTCGGACCCGACTATGGTGGACCCCTGTTTTTTGCCCACTATTCCTTCATGGGTCTCGATCCACGCGGCCTCGTCGACGCCTACGCCGACTATTTTGCCCAGAACACGGCACACGCGCTCGTCAACCGCGGGCACTGCCTCACCAACCCCGGCGGTTTTGCCGGCTACGGGCCGGATTGCTGGGGGTTGACCGCCTCGGACACCTTCGACGGCTATAATGCCCACTCGCCGACCAACGACACCGGCGTCATCACGCCGACGGCGGCGCTGGCGTCGCTACCCTATGTGCCCAAGGAAGCAATGGAGGCGCTGCGAGGCTTCTTGACCGCCATGGATGGACGTCTGTTCGGGCCGCGCGGGTTTGTCGACGCCTTTTCACCGGGACGGAACTGGATCGCGTCGAGTCATCTGGCGATAGATCAGGGACCGATCGTGGTGATGATCGAGAACCATCGCTCGGCCCTTTTGTGGACACTGTTCATGTCGGCGCCGGAAGTGCTGGCCGGCCTTGCGAAGCTTGGCTTTTCGAGCCCGCACCTCGACAAGGCCGCCAGTGCATGACACCGGATGTCGTCCCGTTGGGAGCGTCGGAGAATCCCGAAGTCGCCGACGCTCGCATGGACATCGAGCTTTGGCGCGACAGGGAACCCTCGCCCCGTCTCGCGGTAGTGGCCCATGGCCGCAATGGCGCGGCACACGCGCCGCACATGCAGAAACTGATCGATGCCTACCGGGCACGCGACTATATCGTGCTCTCGCCCGATTGCTGCGCTTCGGCCTGGAATGACAGTGCCGGCAAAGAGGCTGACTTTCTGTTGGAAAACCATTTACGCGACGTGCGCCGCACAGTCGATTGGGCGTTGGCAAACGCAAGCGCCGTTGGTTGGGACGGAACTCGCCTCGCTCTCTGCGGCCACTCGATGGGCGCCTATGCCGTCGCCCGTCTCGCGGCAACGGCCTACGTCGATCGGGTGGCACACCTGCTGCTTGTCTCGCCGTTCACGTCAGGCAGGCGGCAGATCGAAGCCCGTGAAAAATATCACCCGGATGGCATCGCCAATCTCCGTCACGACGTACCGCGCGCCCTGGAAGAATGGCCCTGCCATGACATCTTCACTGTCATCGATCGCCTGACACTGCCTGTGGCGGTGTTTGCCGGTGGCAAGGACATTGTCGCCCCACCGGAAAATGTCCTTGAGTTCGTCGAGCGACTTCCGTTGTCGCCGCTGTACCGGCTGCTTCCGGAAGCATCGCACTGTCTTGAGGGCGGCGATTACCAGATCGAACTCATCGATGCCATCGATCGGCTCGACGCCGCCGTCCGATCTCGCCTGTTTCCCTCCTAATGCCTTCTCCGCTTTGATGAAGTTTCTCGCCGAGAATTGCCGCCACTAAGCATATAGTCGTATTTTCCCCTACACTTTATCGTTTCGCATCGCTCGTTACGTGTTTTGCCTTTGACGGCCCACCTCCGAGAAGGTACTTACGACTCAGGCTTTTCCTGCATATTGACGTTAACGTCAACGTCAACTGATAGTGCCAAGGGAGCGTCCGTCTCCCGCCTCATGAGGGAACATCATTCGATGGCCGACGCCCGCCTGGCGGCTTCCCGCCCGCTCTCGCCGCATCTCCAGGTCTTTCGCTTCATCCTGACCATGGCGATGTCGATCGTCCACCGCATCACCGGCGGCTTCCTCTATGTTGGCACGGTGTTCATCGCCGTCTGGCTGGTGGCTGCCGCAAGCGGTCCGGAATGGTTCGCTCGCATCGATGGCCTTTATCAGACCTGGATCGGCCGGTTGATCCTGCTGGGCCTCGTCTGGTCACTGATCCATCACGCCATCGGCGGCGTCCGCCATTTCATCTGGGATCTAGGCTACGGCTTCGATCCGAAGACCGCAGATCGACTGGCCCTGTTCAATCTCGTCGCCGGGGTAGTGCTGACAGCCGTCGTCGCCGTCGCCGCCTTCATCTTCGCCTGAGGTCCGCCATGAGCAAATCCTTTCGCTTTCAGACATCGCTGAAGCATGCCCGTGGCTTCGGTTCGGGCAAGTCCGGGACGACGCATTTCTGGCAACAACGGGTGACGGGTGTCGCCGCACTTTTGCTGGCTCTCGTCTACGTCGTGCTGCTGATCAAGCTCCAGGGCGATGACTATGGCGCCGTGATCGCCACGCTCGGCAATCCCTTCGTCGCCGTGCTGATGCTCGCCTTCCTGGGCGTCAGCGTCTGGCACATGAAGATCGGCATGCAGGTCATCATCGAGGACTATGTCAATCAGCCGCTCCTGCGGGTGCTGGCGCTGATGGCCAGTTCCTTCTTCTCGGCGCTGGTCGGCATCGCGTCGGCCGTGGCGCTCATCAAGATCACGTTCGGAGCCTGACCATGGCCGTTGCCTCAGAGAATGCCGGCGGCAAGCAGACCGCCTTCAACGTCGGCGGCCGTGCCTACCAGTTCATCGACCATACCTTCGACGTGGTGGTGGTCGGCGCGGGCGGTGCCGGCCTCAGGGCCGTTGTCGGCGCCTCGGAAGCGGGCCTTACGACGGCCTGCATCACCAAGGTGTTTCCCACCCGCTCGCATACCGTGGCCGCCCAGGGCGGCGTTGCCGCTTCGCTCGGCAACATGGGGCCGGACGACTGGCGCTGGCACATGTACGACACCGTCAAGGGGTCCGACTGGCTGGGCGACCAGGATGCCATTGAGTATCTGGTGCGCAACGCGCCGGCTGCCGTCTATGAGCTCGAGCACTGGGGCGTGCCCTTCTCCCGTACCGAGGAAGGCAAGATCTACCAGCGGCCGTTCGGCGGCATGACGACCAACTTTGGCGAGGGCATCGCCCAGCGTACCTGCGCCGCTGCCGACCGTACCGGTCATGCCATGCTGCACACCATGTACGGCCAGGCGCTCCGGCATTCGGCGGAGTTCTTCATCGAGTATTTCGCCATTGACCTGATCATGGAGAATGGTGCCTGCCGCGGCGTGGTCGCCCTGGACATGGAAACCGGTACGATCCACCGCTTCCGCGCCCACAAGACAGTGCTGGCGACCGGCGGTTACGGCCGCGCCTATTTCTCCTGTACCTCGGCCCATACCTGCACCGGTGACGGCAATGCCATGGTGCTGCGCGCCGGTCTTGCCCTGCAGGATATGGAGTTCGTTCAGTTCCACCCGACCGGCATCTATGGCGCCGGCTGCCTGATCACCGAGGGATCGCGTGGTGAAGGCGGCTATCTCACCAACTCCGAGGGCGAGCGCTTCATGGAGCGCTACGCCCCTTCGGCCAAGGATCTTGCCAGCCGCGACGTCGTCTCCCGCTCCATGACCATGGAGATCCGCGAAGGACGTGGCGTCGGCAAGCTCAAGGACCACATCTATCTCCACCTCGACCACTTGGACCCGGCGATCCTCGCCGAGCGCCTGCCGGGTATCTCGGAAAGCGCCCGCATCTTCGCCGGCGTCGACGTGACGCGCGAGCCGATCCCGGTGCTGCCGACCGTCCATTACAACATGGGCGGCATACCCACGAACTACCACGGCGAAGTGCTCGCCAAGATCGATGGCGATCCCGACCGGATCGTGCCGGGCCTGATGGCCGTCGGCGAGGCTGCCTGCGTCTCGGTGCATGGCGCCAATCGCCTCGGTTCACATTCGCTGATTGACCTCGTGGTGTTCGGCCGCGCCGTCGGCCAAGGATCTCGCCAGCCGCGACGTCGTCTCCCGCTCGATGACAATGGAGATCCGCGAGGGGCGCGGCGTCGGCAAGCTCAAGGATCACATCTACCTGCACCTCGACCACCTCGACCCGGCGATCCTTGCCGAGCGTCTGCCGGGCATCTCGGAAAGCGCCAAGATCTTCGCTGGCGTCGACGTGACGCGCGAGCCGATCCCGGTATTGCCGACCGTCCACTACAACATGGGCGGCATCCCGACGAACTATCACGGCGAGGTGCTGGCCAAGATCGACGGCGATCCCGACCGGATCGTGCCGGGCCTGATGGCCGTCGGCGAGGCCGCCTGCGTGTCGGTGCATGGCGCCAACCGTCTCGGCTCCAACTCGCTGATCGACCTCGTGGTGTTCGGCCGCGCCGTCGGCCACCGTTGCGCCGAGACCATCGACAAGGGCAGCCGCATCGCCGACCTGCCGAAGGATGCCGGCGTCAACGCCCTTGAACGGCTCGACCGCGTGCGACATGCCTCGGGATCGACACCGACCGCCGAACTCCGCCTGTCGATGCAGAAGACCATGCAGTCGAATTGCGCCGTGTTCCGCACCGGCGAGGTGCTGGAGGAAGGCGTCAAGCTGATCCACGATTGCTGGTCGGCCGGCGACAATCTCAAGACCACCGATCGTTCACTGATCTGGAACACCGACCTCACCGAGGCGCTCGAGTACGAGAACCTGATCGTGCAGGCCGTGGTGACCATGGAAGGCGCGTTCAACCGCAAGGAAAGCCGCGGGGCGCATGCCCGTGAGGACTATCCCAACCGCGACGATGGCGAGTGGATGAAGCACACGCTGGCTTCGATCGACACGGGTGCGCGCACCGTCGGCCTCGATTATCGCCCGGTTCACACCTACACGATGACCTCCGAGATCGACTACATCAAGCCAAAGGCACGCGTGTACTGAGGCCTGTTCAATCCTGCCGTCCATGACGATCGGCTACCGAAAGCTTTCGAGGAAACATTTCCATGGTTCAGCTCACGCTGCCGAAGAACTCGAAGATCAAGGCTGGCAAGGTCTGGCCGAAGCCGGAAGGGGCGACGCACGTTCGCGAGTTCCGCGTCTATCGCTGGGACCCCGAGGATGGGCGCAATCCGCGGCTCGACACCTTCTTTGTCGATCTCGATGACTGCGGACCGATGGTGCTCGACGCCCTCTTGTGGATCAAGAACAAGGTCGACCCGACGCTGGCGCTGCGCCGGTCGTGCCGTGAGGGTATCTGCGGCTCCTGCGCGATGAACATCGACGGGATGAACACGCTGGCCTGCACCAAGGGCATGGATGAGATCGACGGCCCGATCAAGATCTATCCGCTGCCCCACATGAACGTGGTGAAGGATCTTGTGCCCGACCTCACCCACTTCTATGCCCAGCACAAGTCGATCGAGCCTTGGCTGCATACCTCGTCGCCGACACCGGAAACCGAATGGCTGCAGAGCCATGATGACCGGCAGAAGCTCGACGGCCTCTATGAATGCATCCTCTGCGCTTGCTGCTCGACCTCCTGCCCTAGCTACTGGTGGAATGGCGACCGCTACCTCGGCCCGGCGATCCTGCTGCAGGCCTATCGGTGGCTGATCGACAGCCGCGACGAGGCAACCGGCGAGCGGCTCGACAATCTCGAAGACCCGTTTCGCCTCTATCGTTGCCATACCATCATGAACTGCGCCCAGACCTGTCCGAAGGGGCTCAACCCGGCCAAGGCCATCGCCGAAATCAAGAAGATGATGGTCGAGCGGCAGATCTGATCGTCGCAGGTTTTCAATTTGAAAGAGGCGGCCCGGTCCAATCCGGCGCCGCCTTTTTGCTGTTACCGCGATAACACCTTGAGGACGGCTCGCTTCCGTCGCCTTTCTTCCTCAATGCCGACGGCTTCCGAGGGCTTAAATGTCATCATCACCGGGTTGTCCGGTGACCTGGAAGCCCAAAAAATGTTCGTCCGGAAGTTCCTCGTCAGTGTCCTCTTTGCTGCGATGTTTGCGGAAGCCCTCGCAGCGCTCGCCGATCATGCCGCTGTGGAAAATGCCGCGGCGATGTCCAACGTGAGAACGGTAACCGCTGCCGCGGACGCACCGGTCTCCTGACCGCATTTGTGGCTATTTGCTGCCCACAAAGCGATCAAGGGTAGCAGGACAACCTCGCCGACAACGGCGGCAAGCCGCGCAAGACTATAAACACGCTTCGCCCTTCGGCGGGGTTGAAGACGCCCCGCGGAGACTATACCTCGCCATCGACCGACAGGCGGCACGCCGAATCCGCTTTGAAGATGAATACCTTAGACTTTTGTCTACGTCGTTCATCCCAAAGGCGCGAGTGGGTGGCGCGCTTTATGCATTTGGGTTTTGCGAGAGGCGCGTCATCGGCCTGTCTCGCAAACGTCATGGAGAATCCATCGACGCGGCGCAGAGGAGTTCCGGGATGGCCGCAGACCGAAGGGTATGCGGTGGTGTCCCGAGTTGGTGAAGAGAGACGGAATGATGGCGTTGGCGACACCTCCGAGCGTCAGGGGCTTGTTCAGGATGCAGACCGTCGATGTGCTGTTTCTGTGCGAAACCAACAGCGCGACCAGCCTGATGGCCGAGGCGCTGCTCAACCAGCGCGGCGACACGCGCATCCGGGCATTCAGCGCCGGCAGCCGACCGGCGACAAGCTTGCTGCCGGAAGCCGCCCAGGCACTCAATCAACGCGCCATTCCCACCGATGGTCTCGAGCCCAAGTCGTGGACCATCTTTGCCCTGCCGGGAGGCCTTCGGCCGCATATCGTGGTCGATCTCGCCACCGTCACCTGGACCGAGCCCGACTGCGCCCGACTTGCCGAATATGCGACGTTGCGCTGGCCATTGCGCGATCCGGCCCTGGTCGAGCGCAAGGCGGATCGCCGCGCGGTGACGGACACCGTGCTCAACGCCCTGCAGACCCGCATCTCCGGCGAGTTGATGCGGCGCATCGAAAGCGTTCGTCAGGCCATCGACGGCGAACAATCGCCAGCTTCCAAGCTTTGGGCCTGAACACGATCCGACCGGTTGGCTTTCGGCAGCGCCAGACATATCCGCAAAGCGCGGCAACGCGCTTTTCGAAGGACTTTCCGGCGCGACTGCCCTCATGAAAACAACGGCTTGGGACGAAAGCTGGCTCTTATTTGCCGGACTTCTTCTTTGAGCGGTTTCCCCCCTTGCGCTCCGAACGAACATCGCTATAGTGCGCGGCCACGAGCCGGGGCGCCGGCCGTATGGAGAGGTGGCCGAGTGGTTTAAGGCGCACGCCTGGAACGCGTGTATAGGGGCAACCCTATCGAGGGTTCGAATCCCTCCTTCTCCGCCATCGCACTCACAAATCTTCCGTTTCTTTGAAACCGGTTACCCGGATGGTGCCCGGTAACCTTCCAGTTGCCGACCTTGACCGCCGTTTCCCTGAGGTATCGAAGCCCCGCCTCAGACCGGCAATAATGGGTTGCGCCTTTTCAATGCCGCGAGACAGCCGCGACATCGAAGACAGGCCGGATCCTCGAAGTACTGGATTCACCGAGGCGTCGGTTAAGCGGATCGCCAATCCTCCCGAGAATCAAAAGCCCGAGAATGCCCACTCCATGCGGTGGGAATACCTTTCCCCCGGACGCAACACTGATGACGGGAAACCCGGCTCGTTGATGGCGTTGGGGTAGGTTTGCGGTTCGAGCGCGATACCGCCGTTTTTCACGACCTTGGAGAAGGGCGAAATCAGCGCCTCGGAGAAATGGGTCGCCGTGTAGAGTTGAACACCAGGTTCGGTGGTAGATAGGGTCATGTTCCGACCCGTGTCTGGTTCAACCAAACGCGCTGCCAAATGCAGGGGCCCACGACCGGCATCCAGGCAGAAGTTGATGTCATAATCCTCGGCGATAGTGCGAAGGCGGCGGAAATCGAAGCGCGTTCCGGCAACATCAACGATCTCGCCCGTCGGAATGAGGTTCCCGTCCGATGGCGTATAGTGGGAAGCTGGAATTTCGACTTGATGCCCCAGGGCCGAGCCAGCACCGCCCAGATTGAGATAAACGTGGTTGGTGAGATTGATGGGTGTCGGCCGGTCGGTCACCGCCGTCATATCGAGAGAGAGCGACGCCCCGTCAAAACCATAGATAGCCGTGACATCGAGATTTCCGGGAAAGCCCATATCGCCATCCGCCGAGAGCAGCTTGAACTCGACATGGGATTCATCGGTCTTCGCAACAGTCCACTCGCGGCGTGAAAAGCCGATCGGCCCGCCGTGCAGGGTGTTCGGAGCCTTGTTGATGGGCAGTTCGAAACGCCGGCCATCAAGCTCGAACACGCCACCGGCGATGCGGTTGGCGACGCGACCACAGATGGCACCGCCCGAAGCATCGGCGCCGGCATCGTTGGGATGAGCCGAGGAGCCGATGACCACCTGAACTTCGCTTCCGTCTCCGGTGGGAACGAAGAGAGCCACGAGCTTTGCCCCCACCGGACTGAGAACTGCTCTCAGACCGCTCTCGCCCTTGATCGTTATGAGCTTATGCTGACCAGCCATGTCGTTTCTCCCTGTCCGGCGCAGACAGATCCGGCGGACACTGTCGAACGTCGACGCAATCGTCGTCCTCCGGACGCCTCTAGTGGTTCGACTCCGACATTTGTACTGCCTGATACAACCATCGGAGCAAATGTCGGAGTCATCAGAACCACTAGCAAGTTATTGGTTCTAGTTGGGCTTTTGAATTTGGCATTTGAGCTCGAGCCATATGTCGCGTGGGACTCAAATATCAAATTCGCTCCACTAGTCCTTACCATTGATAGCATTGCCAGGGGCAACCGAGGAGCCGCCATGCAGATTACGCTTTGGCACCTTGTCGCGGGTACCCCTCGCGACGAAGCTTGAGCTCACGTCGAGCGTCGACTTTCGTCGGAGTCTGATCCAGTAAATCAGAATTATACCGACTGATATTTACTACAATGGTCGAAAACTCCAGCGAACAAAAATGTATCGAACGAATCTATAAAAACAGAAACCGTATTGGTCGCCATTTAACTAAACGACAGGAATTATAGTTCAGCCTCACTACTTGCCATAAAGGACGATTCGGCGATGCGTTGGCGCCAGCGCATCGCTGCTGTCGGCGCTTGATAGAAAAATGCGCGCGCCAGAAGTCTTGGCTGGAGGCCTCATGTTCGATCGTCTACGCATCATTTCCCGCATTGCCTTGATCTGCGGCGTCATGATCATTCCGGTTCTCACGTTCGGAACAATCTTCTTCCAGCAGTCGCAAGAGCAGACCCGACAAACGACGGCCGAAATAAAGGGCATGGAGCACTATCGGATCGGATTCGCCTTGTGGGAAGCATTGCTCACCGAGGAGCGCGCGCCCGGCGCCACCATGTCGCAACCCGTGGCCGACATGCGCAAGGCCTATGGCGAGCGAACCGCGGCTTACGACGCACTGCACGCCACCGAAAAGCTCTCGAAGGACTTCATTGCCGCCGCCGAGGTGGGGCGCGGCAACGAGGCCACGATCACCGGCCTGGAGTTGCTCAATGTGGTGCGCAACACATCGGAACTGACGCTCGACCCCAAGGCTGCCAGTTACTACCTGATCGACGCGACGACGGTGCAGATGCCGACGCTGCTGATGGCATCCAGCAATCTCGGCGACCTCTTCGATCTCGCCGATCGCACCAAGGGCTTCATCACGCCGCAGCAGCGCATGGACATCGTCAGTGCGCTGCACGACATCGACAAGAGTGCCGCCGCCCTCATCTATGATTTTGAGGCCGGGCTGGCCAACGTCTCCGATGGCAATGCCACCAGCCTGAAAGCCAAGGCAGCCGATCTTGCCAAAGCGGCAACGGGATTCGCCGACAAGCTCAGGCCAGCCGTGAAGGTACTGGCCACAGGCAAGTTCCCCCAGGATCTCAACGCCGGCGTCGCCGATGCCAAGGTCACCTTGCGCAGCCAGACGCTCGCGCTCTGGCATCAGACAGCCGATGAGGTCGATACCCTGCTCGGCAACCGCCTTGGCAGCCTCAGCTGGGCGATTTACAGCAACCTTGCGATCATTGCGATCATCCTGGCGATCGCCAGCGGGCTCGCCTTCATCGTCACCCATTCGATCTCGCGCCAGCTGACGCGTCTGACCGGCGTTCTCAGCCACATCGAAGCCGGGCAGCTCGATATTGACATTCCCTACGCAAATCTCAGGAACGAGATCGGGGCGATGGCGAAGAGCTTCGCGGTCTTCCGCGACGGCCTCGCCGAAGCCGAGCGCCTGCGGCTCGACCGGGAAGACCAGAGTGCCGAGACGGTCCGCGCAGCGGGCCGCCGCGTGCAACTGGTGTCCGCCTTTACCGACCGGATGACGGCGTTGGCCGGTGCCTTCACCGCCTCGTCGGATGAAGTGAACACCGCCGCGGATGGCCTCTCGGCCAATGCCCGCCATTCGGCCGATCGTACCGATGTCGTCAATACCGCCGCCGAGGATGCGTCGGTCAACGTCAATACCGTCGCCTCGGCCACGGAGGAGCTAGCTGCCTCCATCGACGAGATCGCCGGTCAGGTTCGCAAGTCGGCCGACGTCGCGGCTACCGCCGTGGACGACGCAACGCTTTCCGAGCAGAGCATCGGCGCACTATCATTGGCCGCCGAAAAGATCGGTGACGTCGTCAGCCTGATTTCGGCCATTGCCGAACAGACCAATCTTCTTGCCCTCAATGCGACCATCGAGGCGGCACGCGCCGGCGAGGCAGGCAAGGGCTTCGCGGTCGTGGCGTCGGAAGTCAAGCAACTCGCCTCCCAGACCGCCAAGGCCACTGCCGACATCTCGCAGAAGATCGTCGAGATCCAGACACAGACCTCCACATCGGTCGAGGCGATCGCGCGCATCGTCGGTACCGTTCGCCGTCTGGGCGAAATCACCCAGACAATCTCCGCAGCCGTCGAGGAACAGGGATCGGCTACGCGCGAAATCGCCGTCAACTGCCAGCGCGCCGCTGCCGGCGCCGGTGCCGTCACAGAGAACATCGGCGAGGTGGCAGCGGCGGTCGACCTGACCGGCACATCGGCGAGCCGGTTGACCAACCTCGCACACGATCTCTCCCGCCGCGCGGAAGAGCTCAATCATGAAGTCAGAGCCTTCGCCGAACAACTGGCGGCGGCCTGATGAAACTTGTGACCAAGCTTCAATGAAAAAGCCGTGCCATGCCCCGTCCAGGCATGACACGGCCGGTGGCGCACCATTGTTCGGGCGGGGAAATCCCCGAACGGCGCCTGCCGATCAGTACGTGTAGTACATGTTCTGGATCGCCTTGGTGTCGGCGGTCTTGGTCAGCGCCAGCATCAGCAGGATGCGGGCCTTCTGCGGATTGAGCGTATCGGACACCACGAAATCCAACTCATCGTCATTGGCCTCGCCATTCCGGGCGACGATGCCGTTGCCGACGCGCGAAGAGCGAACCACGACGACGCCCTTCTTGCGAGCCTCGATGAGGTCGGGCTTGATACCGGCGCCAAGGCTGCCGTCACCGACAGCGGCGTAGACGATGCCCTTGTCACCAGCCCCGACGAACGCGTTGAGGGCGATCGGATTGACGTTGGCATAGCCATAGACGATGTCCACCGCCGGCAGCTTGTCGAGGTTGCTCACGTCGAACTCGGCCTGAGCGGTGTGCTTACGCAGCGATTGCCGATAAAAATGCGGCGCATTGTCCTGCATGTAACCGATGACGCCCAGTTCCGGCGTGCGGAAGGTGCTGGTCAGCGAGGTGTTGGTCTTGGTCACGTCGCGGGCGGCGCTGATCTCGTCGTTCATGGCGATCATGACGCCCTTGCCTTCGGCCTCCTTGGAACCGGCGAGCACGACCGCGTTATAGATGTTGACGGGGCCATCGGCCGAGATCGCCGTCGACGGGCGCATGGCGCCGATCATCACCACCGGCTTTTCCGACTTGACCGTCAGATCGAGAAAATAGGCGGTTTCCTCGAGCGTGTCGGTGCCGTGCGTGATGACGATGCCATCAACGTCGGACTGAGCCAGCAGGGTGTTGACGCGCTTTGCCAGCTTCAGCCAGTGATCGTTGGTCATGCTCTCGCTGGCAATCTGGAAAATCTGTTCGCCCTTGACGTTGGCGACCTTCTTGATTTCAGGCACCGCGTCGATCAGTGCCTCGACGCCGACCTTGGCGGCGGTGTAGCCGACGGTGGTGGTACTGTTGGCGCCCGTTCCGGCAATGGTGCCGCCGGTCGCGAGAATCGTGATGTTCGGCAGATGGCCGGCGTCGGCGGCCTCCGCCGCATAGCCAGACCAGGCAAGCGACAGCGCGAACACCGGCGCCACGGCAAATCTGGTCATGAGCTCAATCTTGGTCATGCGTTCCTCCGCTTTTGCTTTGTCACTCCGAGAACTCTCGGGGTCGGTCCCTCCTCCTTGGCGGACCGATGCAAAACGGATTGAGCAAGCCATATGCCAGCGCACGCGCAGCCTCACATCCAATTTAACCTATTGATGAATAATGCTTTCCTTGTTTCCCAAGGTTTGAACTCCGTTCGGTTCCCCGAACTTCCTCCGAAGATCGTTCGAAAAGCCGTACGTGGTTTGGCCGCCGCCCCTGCGAGACGTCGTCTTCCGCGTCGCCCCCCAAACACCACAAAGCCTCGACGAGTGAGTTTTACCCCCGAAAAGCAATCCACCGCCGCCCAACGGGCAGCGGTGGATTGGATATCGTTCGATTCCCTAGGACGATTGAGCGCCGAACCGATCCCTATGTCGAGGTTGTTCGGCTTTCCGAATGACGGGTATCCCTGCTGGGAGACTTCCAGTCGGCCGATTGCTCAGCCGAGGTTGAGTTCGGCGAAGAGATCGTTGCCCTTGTCATCGATGACGATGAAAGCAGGAAAGTCGACGACATCGATCTTCCAGACTGCCTCCATGCCGAGTTCGGGAAACTCGACGAGTTCCACCTTCTTGATGCAATCGCGGGCGAGGCGAGCCGCCGGACCGCCGATCGAACCAAGATAGAAGCCGCCGTGACGGGCACAGGCGTCGCGCACGACGCGTGAGCGATTACCCTTGGCCAGCATCACCATTGAACCACCAGCGCCTTGAAACTGATCGACGTAGGAGTCCATGCGGCCGGCCGTGGTGGGGCCAAAGGAGCCCGAGGCATAGTTCTGCGGGGTCTTTGCCGGCCCGGCGTAATAGATCGGGTGGTTCTTGAAATAGTCGGGCAACAGCTCGCCGCGTTCCAGCCGCTCCCGCAAGCGGGCGTGAGCCAGGTCCCGGGCGACGATCATCGGGCCATTGAGGCTGAGGCGGGTGCGGATCGGATGGCGCGACAGCGTCTTGAGGATTTCGCCCATCGGCTGGTTGAGGTCGATCTCAACCACCGTTCCGCCGAGACTGCGCGCATCAATGTCCGGCAGAAAGCGAGCCGGGTTGTGCTCGAGCTCTTCGAGGAACACGCCGTCACAGGTGATCTTGCCGAACGCCTGCCGGTCAGCCGAACAGGACACGCCAATGCCGATCGGCAGCGAGGCGCCATGGCGTGGCAGACGAATGACACGCACGTCGTGACAGAAGTACTTGCCGCCGAACTGGGCCCCGACGCCGGTGGCCTGTGTTGCCTTGAACACCTCGGCCTCGAAGGCGAGATCACGGAAGGCGTGGCCGGCGGATGATCCGGCCGTCGGCAAGCCGTCGAGCGCCTTGGTCGAGGCAAGCTTGACCGTCTTGAGATTCATCTCCGCCGACGTCCCGCCGATGACGATCGCCAAGTGGTAGGGCGGACAGGCGGCTGTGCCGAGCGTCAGGATCTTGTCCTTGATGAACGCCAGCATGCGATCGTGGGTCAGAAGCGACGGCGTTCCCTGAAAAAGGAAGGTCTTGTTGGCCGAGCCGCCGCCCTTGGCGACGAACAGAAACTTGTAGGCATCCTCACCCTCGGCATAGATGTCGATCTGTGCCGGTAGGTTGTCGCCGGTATTGACCTCATCGAACAGGGTAAGGGGAGCGAGCTGGGAATAGCGCAGGTTCTTGGCTGCGTAGGCGTCGCGCACGCCTTGACCGAGCGCTGCGGAATCGCCACCAGCCGTCCAGACGCGACGGCCCTTTTTGGCCGAGATGATGGCCGTGCCGGTATCCTGACACATCGGCAGAACGCCCCTCGCCGATATGCAGGCGTTCTTCAGGAGATCATAGGCAACGAAGCGATCGTTGTCGGTCGCCTCGGGATCCTCAAGGATCGACGCGAGCTGGCCAAGATGGGTTGGACGCAGCAGGTGATTGATGTCGTCAAAAGCCGTCGACGCAAGAAGCCGTAGCGCCTCGGGCTCGACCTTCAGGACGCTCTCGCCCTCGAAGTTTGCCGTGCTCACCAGATCGCTCGTCAGCTTGCGGTACGGCGTATTATCGGCTGCGAGGGGAAACAGGCCACTCGTATCATCGGACATCGGATTATCCTCCCGTCGAGGAATCGGCTGGCGCAACCTCGGCGCCGGAAAATGCGTGGCGGCCTCTCTAGCGCGCCGTCACGGCAGGGCCAATACCGGGCGTCTCGTCCAATGGGATGAATGAAGCTGGCCACTTTTTTGCCGCCGTTCGCGGCATCGAACGAGATATCAAGTGCGTTCGGATTCCCGAACGAACCGCGCAGGATCGGTGAAAATCCTATTGATATCAATATGATAAATTGATGCACCTAAGAATGATTCGCAACAGCGCTACCTACCGGTCGAGCCATTGCGCCACAATGCGGCCATATCGTTCGGATTTCCGAACGACGCGATCTTCGCCTTTAAAAATATCATTAAATAACAATAGCTTGTCAGATCCGAATTCTCGGCGTCGTTGGCACGCGCCTTGCCGATACCGCTATGCCCTCTTGGGCGAAGGGGGCTGAAAACTGGGAGAGAGTGATGCCCACTGAGAAAACAAGAGTTGAACACGACCTGCTCGGCGACCTGGAGGTACCGGACAGCGTCTACTATGGGGTTCATACCCTGCGCGCCGTCGAGAACTTCCCCGTCACGGGCACGCCGATCGCGCATTATCCTGACCTCATCAACGCGCTGGCCATGATCAAGCAGGCCGCTGCGCGCGCCAATGCTGAACTGGGGCTGCTGCCGCCGCCGATCGCCGACGCGATCGTCGCCGCCTGCCGCGAAATCCGGGATGGCCGGCTCAACGAACAGTTCGTCGTCGACGTGATCCAGGGAGGCGCCGGTACCTCCACCAACATGAACGCCAACGAGGTGATCGCCAACCGGGCTCTTGAGATCATGGGGGCCAAGCGCGGCGATTACAAGCGCCTGCATCCCAACGAACACGTCAACATGAGCCAGTCCACCAACGACGTCTATCCGACGGCGCTGAAGGTGGCGACCTATGCCGGCATATACAGGCTGGTCGATGCCATGGCCCATCTAAGGGCGGCATTCCAACGCAAGGCCGACGAGTTCCGCGATGTGCTGAAGATGGGCCGCACCCAGTTGCAGGACGCCGTGCCGATGACGCTCGGCCAGGAGTTCGCCACCTATGCCGTAATGCTAGAAGAAGACGAGGATCGCCTCAAGGAAGCTGCCCAGCTCATCCGGGAGATCAACCTCGGGGCCACCGCCATCGGGACCGGCATCAACGCCCACCCCGGCTACGCTGCGCTGGTCTGCCGCCACCTCGCCGAGATATCCGGCATTCCCGTGGTTACCGCGCCCAACCTCATCGAGGCGACCCAGGACTGCGGTGCCTTCGTTCAACTGTCGGGTGTGCTGAAGCGCGTCGCCGTCAAGCTGTCCAAGGTCTGCAACGACCTGCGCCTTCTGTCGTCAGGTCCGCGTGCCGGCTTCGGCGAAATCAACCTGCCCGCCCGCCAGGCCGGCTCATCGATCATGCCAGGCAAGGTCAACCCGGTGATCCCCGAGGTTGTCAACCAGATCGCCTTCGAGGTCATCGGCAACGACATGACGGTGTCGCTCGCCGCCGAAGCCGGCCAACTTCAGCTCAACGCCTTCGAGCCGATCATCGCCCATAGCCTCTTCAAGTCGATCACCCACCTGCGGCAGGGCTGCACCATCCTCGCCGACAAGTGCGTCGATGGCATCACTGCCAACAAGAGCCGCCTTGAGGCCATCGTCCGTGACTCGATCGGCATCGCCACGGCGCTCAATCCCTTCATCGGTTACGCCAATGCCACCGAAGTGGCGGTGGAAGCCCACCGAACCGGCCGGGGTGTCGCCGAACTGGTGCTCGAACGGGGGCTGATGAGTGAAGAAGAACTCGCCGACGTTCTTCGTCCCGACGTTCTCACCCACCCGCGCCTGTTCAAGGCCAAGTCCGAAGCCTTCGCGAAATAACGATAATCAGGAAACCCAAGGTTCACGCAAATGCACGCCATAAACACGACACCGCAGAAGAAGTCGCGTCAATCGACCTACATTCTGCTCGCCATGCTCCTCGGTATCTTCGCGGGCTATGTCTGCAACAAGACGGCCGCCACACCGGATGACGCCAAGGCAGTCGCCAGCTACTTCGCAATGATGACGGACATCTTCCTCCGCCTCATCAAGATGATCATCGCGCCGCTGATCTTCTCGACGCTGGTTTCAGGCCTTGTCAACATGGGGGATGCCAAGACCGTCGGCCGCATCGGTGGCCGGGCCATCGGCTGGTTCCTGATGGCTTCGCTCCTGTCGCTGACCATCGGCCTCATCCTCGCCAACGTGCTGCAGCCGGGCGGCAGCCTCAGCATTCCGCTGCCGGACGTCAACGCCGCGGTCGATCTCAAGACGTCGTCCTTGAACCTCAAGGACTTCCTGACCCACGTCTTCCCGCGCAACATCTTCGAGGCCATGGCCGGCAACGAGATCCTGCAGATCGTCGTGTTCTCGGTGTTCTTCGGCCTGGCGCTCGGCAACGTTCGCCACATCAAAGCGGCCGATACGCTGGCGACCACCATCGAGGGTGCCGTTCCCGTCATGCTCAAGGTAACGGGCTACGTGATGCTGTTCGCCCCGATCGGCGTTTTCGCGGCCATCGCCAACGTGGTCACCACGCAGGGCCTCGGCGTGCTGGTGGTCTACGGCAAGGTGATGGGCGGGTTCTATTTCGCTCTCGTGGTCCTCTGGGCCGTGCTGATCGGCCTCGCCTACCTCGTGCTGAAGAACAAGGTGTTCCCGCTGCTCAGCGCCGTTCGCGATCCGATGATCCTCGGCTTCTCGACCGCGTCGAGCGAGGCCGCCTATCCGCGCGTCATGGAAGCCCTGAAGCGTCTCGGCATTTCCGAGCGCGTCATCGGCTTCGTGCTGCCGCTCGGTTACTCGTTCAACCTCGACGGCTCGATGATCTACACTACCTTCGCCGCCCTGTTCGTGGCGCAGGCCTATAACATCCCGATGGATCTCGGCACCCAGATCACCATGCTCCTGGTGCTGATGGTGTCGTCGAAGGGTATCGCCGGCGTGCCGCGCTCGGCGCTGGTCGTCGTCGCCGCGGTGATGCCGATGTTCCATCTGCCGGAAGCCGGCGTACTCCTGATCATGGGTATCGACGTGTTCCTCGACATGGGCCGCACTGCGACCAACGTGCTCGGCAACTCGATCGCCACGGCCGTCATCGCCAAGTGGGAAAACGCCTACGAAGACCAGGAAAGCGTCGAGGAAATCGAGGCGGGCACCGCTCCGGAAGCCGTCTGACAAACAATGCGTCGCCTGCCGCGAGGCGGGCGGCGCGTTCCGCCGGCGAATGTCGGCAACGAGCCGGATGACTTTTGGCGATGCCGCCACTTCGCCAACATCTCTGGACAAGCGAGCCGGCCAGTGCCAAGCAGAAGCCGTCGCACAGACGGAGCCGGCCGGAGGCCTTGCGGCCCATGACCCAACGCCATGCCCAGCGATCGCTCGCTCTCATGCTGCCTGCCATTCTTGCGGCGGCTCTGACGCTGAGCTTTCTCGGATTCAAGATCAGCGAAGGAACGAGCCTCGCCCACCTGGCCGAGCGCGGGCGCCAGCGCCTCGATCTCTACGAGACCAGCCTGGAACGCGAGATCGACAAGTATGCCTTCTTTCCAGCCACGCTCGGCCTTGAGCGCGATGTCGTCGACCTTCTTGTCAATGGCGGCGAAGACCTGACGCGGCGAATCAACCGCTATCTCGCAGAGCTCAACAAGCGGGCCGGCTCGCTGTCCATCTACGTTCTCGATTCGCGCGGCCATGCGGTCGCCACCAGCAATTGGGATCAGCCCGACAGCTTTCTCGGCGAGGACTTGTCCTACCGTCCCTATTACCGTGATGCCATGGCCAAGCGGACCGGGCGCTTCTTCGGCATTGGCACGACCCGTGGCCAGCCGGGATATTATCTGTCATCGCCCATACTGGTCGACGATCACGCGGTGGGCGTGGCGGTCGTCAAGGTGAGCCTCGAGCAGCTTGAGAAATCATGGTCGACCGTCGAGGCGCCTGTGTTGGTCAGCGACGAGAACGGCGTCGTCATTCTCGCTTCCGTCCCGTCGTGGAAGTTCACGACCTTGACGCCGCTCAGCGAGGAGCGCCGCCGGGACCTCGCGCAGTCGCTCCACTACAATGCCCGCCCGCTGCCACCGCTCGGCCTCAAGTCGGAGGGGATCGTCGGTTTCGGCAAGGACGAGATCGTTCAACTCGGTCGCCCCGAGACGGAGGCCTCGCAAGCCTTTCCCGTATCCGGTCTTTTTCTCTCGCAGTCGGAACCGCTGAGGGGCACCGACTGGCGCCTCACCGTGCTCTCGCCCTTCGGGGACCTCCGCACCATGGCCTGGCTGAACGCGGCCCTCGCAGCGGCGGGCGGCGCCATATTGTGCATCGCCATGATCGCCCTCTATCAGCGGCGCGTGCGCACGTGGGAGCGGCTGCGGGCCCGCGAAGCCCTGCAGCGCGCCCATGACGAACTGGAGCGCAAGGTCGAGGAGCGCACGCGTACGCTCAAGGAGGCGCAGGACGAACTGGTGCATGCCGGCAAGCTTGCGGTGATCGGCCAGATGTCGGCGGGTCTCGCCCACGAACTCAACCAGCCGCTTGCCGCATTGCACACGCTTTCCGACAACACGGTCAAGTTCATGCAACGCGGACTTCTCGAGGAAGCTGAAAGCAACCTGACGCTCATTTCGGAACTCGTGACGCACATGGGGACCCTGACCAGTCAGCTCAAATCCTTTGCTCGCAAGTCCACCGGTAAGCCTCGCCCGGTCGATGTGCGCCACTCCATGGAAAACGCCCTGTTCTTTCTCGACCGCCGTTTGTCGCAACGCTCCATCCGCCCGGAAATCGTAGTAGAACCAAGCGGTCTTGCCGTGCTCGCCGACGCCAACCGGCTGGAACAGATCCTGGTCAACCTGCTTGCCAACGCGATCGACGCGGTGGAGGGCATAGAGAAGCCGCGCCTTCGCCTGTCGGCCCGTCGCGAGGGGGAGCGGGTCCGCATCGAGGTTTGCGACAATGGACCGGGATTGAGCGAAAGCGTGCGTACCCGGCTGTTCGAGCCTTTCTTCACGACCAAGGACTCTGGGGGAGGCCTCGGACTGGGACTTGCCATTTCGGCCGGAATTGCCCGAGACTTCGGAGGCTCGCTATCGGCCTTCAACGCCGAGGGCGGCGGCGCTCTCTTTGTCCTCGACCTGCCGTCCGCGGTCGCTTCGGAGATCATTGATGCCTGACACGTTCAAGGTCCTGATCGTCGAAGATGATCCCAATGTCAGGCGTGGCTGCCAGCAAGCTTTGGTGCTGGAGGGCATCGTCGCCGACGCGGTCGACAGTGCCGAGAATGCCTGGCGCTATATCGCCGACAACGCACCCGCCGTGGTAATTTCAGACATCCGCCTGCCCGGCATGGATGGCATGGCGCTGATGGCGCGCATCCGTGCCTTCGATGCCGACCTGCCCGTTGTGCTGATGACCGGCCACGGCGATATCTCGCTGGCCGTGCAGGCCATGAAGGAGGGAGCGCAGGACTTTATCGAAAAGCCCTTCTCGTCGACCCATCTCGTCGAGGTCACGCGTCGAGCCCTCGAGAAATCCCGGCTGGTGCACGAAGTCCGGGAACTGCGCCAGCAGCTCAAGAACGGCCAGAATCTCGAAACCCGCATCATCGGCAAGTCGCCCCAGATCCAGATGGTGCGCCGGCGCATCATCGATCTCGGCCAAGCCTCGGCAGATGTGCTGATCATGGGTGAGACGGGTACCGGCAAAGAGCTGGTCGCCCAATGTCTTCACGATTCGAGCCCCCGCCGGAACGGCAACTTCGTCGCTCTCAACTGTGGTGGAATGCCTGAAAACCTGATCGACAGCGAGATTTTCGGCCACGAGGTCGGCGCCTTCACGGGCGCCGCCAAGCGGCGCATCGGCAAGATCGAACATGCCAACGGCGGCACGCTGTTCCTCGACGAGATCGAGAGCATGCCGATGCCGATGCAGATCAAGCTGCTGCGCGTCCTTCAGGAGCGGACCATCGAGCGCCTCGGTTCCAATCAGGTGATCGAGATCAATTGCCGGGTCATTGCCGCCTCCAAGGCGGACCTGCGCGACCTTTCCGATCAGGGGCGTTTCCGGGCGGACCTCTACTATCGCCTCAACGTGGCAACGCTGCGCCTGCCGCCGCTCCGCGAAAGACGCGACGACATCGGCTTGCTGTTCGAGCATTTTGCCCACCAGGCCGCGGCGCGCTATGGGCGTCCGGTACCGCGTGTCGACAGCGAGAAGCTGCAGGCATTGATGGCCTACCAATGGCCGGGCAACGTGCGCGAACTCAAGAATGCCGCTGACCGCTGGGTGCTGGGCGACGTCGAAGGATTCCCGCTCGACGATCCGGACGGCGACAATCGCCGGTCGTTGACGGAAACGCTGGAGGTCTTTGAACGCCGGCTGATTTCCGAGGCACTGCGCCGCAACGGCATGTCGCTGTCACGCGCCGCCGAGGATCTCAAGATGGCCAAGACCACCCTGCACGACCGCATTCGAAAATATAAGCTGTCGGTTCGCTGACCTGATCCCCTCTGAAAAACGTCGTTGAAATCACCGGCGGGCGGGCTATGCATAGGCGGCGAATTCGAACCCCCCGAGCCCAACGTGAAACCGCGCACGACCATCCGCGACGTTGCCAGAAAAGCCGGCGTGTCCGTTGGGACGGTCTCGCGGGTCGTCAACGGCCACCCATCCGTCACCGAGGCCAAGAAGCGCGTCGTACTCCAGGTGATCGCCGAACTGGGCTTCCAGCCGGATGCCGCCGCGCAAAGCCTGAGGCGTGGAACAAACCGTACGCTCGGGGTAATCGTTCCCGACCTGCGTAATCCGTTTTTTGCCGAACTGATGCAACGCATCGAGTTGCGCGCCAAGGAACGCGGCTACAGCGTGCTGTTCGCCAGTTCCGATGAGCAGGCCGACAGCGAGGCAGGCCTGATCGCCAATCTCGCGCGACGCAAGGTCGAAGGCGTGGTCGTCGTACCGAGCAATCGCGCCGAGACCATCGCCAACCCCGATGGCGTGCGCCTCGTCGTGGTCGATCGACGTATTGCCGGCCACCCTTTTGTGGGGGCCGATCACCGAGCCGGAGCGCGGATGGCCGCAGAGTACCTGGTATCCCTCGGTCATCGGCGGATTGCCTGCATCTCGGGGCCTGAGAACTCGGTCGTCGCCCGGGAACGCCTCGCCGGCTTCATGGACGTGATGGCACCCCGCCTCGCTGAAACCGGCTTCGATCCCTCGGCCTGCATCCTATCCGCCCCATTCAACTACGAGGGCGGCTGCGAGGCGGGAAAGGCACTCCTCGCCGACGATGGCCCGAAACCGACGGCGGTGTTCGCCTGTTCGGATCAGCAGGCCATCGGCGTTTTGCGAGCCGCGTTCGACCGGCGCATCATCATCCCGGACCAGCTGTCGGTTGTCGGGTTCGATGGCATTCTGGTTTCCGACCTGGTGGCGCCACGTCTGACGACAGCCGCCCAGCCGCTTGCCCTGATCGCCAACTGCGCCACCGACCTGTTGATCGGCGGTGAGCCTCTCGATGCGATGGCAAGCCACGTGTTCCCCTGCGTCATGGCGTTGCGAGAAACCTGTGCGCGCCCTCCCCAATACTCACACCTTTGAAATAATTCAATTTTCTTCTCCCCCCTCCTCCTTTGGTCGGAATGCTGTCTCTCGCCTTGATGCGATTGTGCTATACTGATAGCGTCATTTGGAAACGTTTCATCGGGCCGGTACATTGGGTCCGGCTCAAAGAAGACGTTCGCCTGGGAGGGTAAAATGACCTCATTTTCTTCGGACGGTCGGAATCTGTCTGGCGTAAGCCGTCGTCAGTTGCTTTGGGCTGGCGCCGCCGGTTCACTTGTTCTCGTTTCCGGCGGGCTTCCGGTGTTTGCCGCGGGCAAGAAGCCCAAGGTCGGTCTGGTCATGAAGTCGCTCGCCAACGAGTTCTTCAAGCAGATGCAGGCCGGCGCCGAAAAATACGCCGCCGAGCACAAGGACAAGTTTGATTTCAAGGCTGTCGGCATGAAGGACGAGCGCGACTTCGCCGCTCAGGTCGACGCCGTCGAGAATTTCGTCACGCAGAAATATGACATCATCGTCGTTGCCCCGGCCGATTCCAAGGCCATGGTCACGCCGCTGACCAAAGCCGTTAAGGCTGGCGTCGCCGTCATCAACATTGACGTCGAACTCGATCAGGAAGCCAAGAAGAAGGCTGGCATCGACCTCGCCTTCTTCGGGCCTGACAACCGCGCAGGCGCCAAGCTGGCCGGCGAGGCTCTGGCCAAGGCTCTGGGTGAAGGCGGCAAGGTTGTGATCCTCGAGGGCAACCCGGAGGCCGACAATGCCCAACAGCGCAAGAAGGGCTTCGACGACGCAGTTGCCGCCGGCAAGCTCAAGTTGCTCGACAGCAAGACGGCTCACTGGGAGACCGAGGAAGCCAACACGCTGATGACCAACTTCCTGACCAAGCACAACGACATCCAGGGCGTGATGGCCGCCAACGACTCGATGGCGCTCGGCGTCGTCAAGGCTCTCGACAGCGCCGGACTCGCCGGCAAGATCAAGGTCGTCGGCTTCGACAACATCCCGGCCGTCCAGCCGCTGATCAAGAGCGGCAAGATGCTGGCCACCGTCGAGCAGTACGGCGCCCAGATGGCTGCCATGGGCATCGAGTATGGTCTGCGCCAGATGGCCGGCGAGAAGTTCACCGGCTGGGTCAAGACCGATATCAAGCTGATCACCGCCGCCGATCTCTGATCGATCGACGTCGCATCATCAGTGGGGCCGGCTCGGGATAACCTGAGCCGGATCCCCTCCCTGCCGCGCCAGAGCATTCAGGGTAGATCCTTCCATGACTACAGACTTCAAGGAAGCGGCGTCGGCCGTCGATCCTGCCGCGACCGCGTGGCCCGATCAGGACCATGACGCCGGCCCCATCCTGAAGCTTCAAGGCGTTGGCAAGCGCTTTCCGGGCGTGATCGCATTGCGCAATGTCACGTTCGAAGTTCAACGGGGCGAAGGCCACGTTCTGCTCGGCGAAAACGGTGCCGGCAAGTCGACGCTCATCAACCTCCTCGGCGGCCTTTTCTCACCCGACGAGGGGAGCATCTGGTTCAATGGTGCTCCCTACAGGCCCGCATCACCGCTCGAAGCCTTTTCCCGGGGTATCCGCGTCGTCCATCAGGAACTCAACCTCCTTTCCAACCTGACAGTCGCCGAAAACCTGCTGTTCGAACACCTGCCAAGCCGGCGGGGCCTCGTCAATTTCCGGGAGATGAACCGCCGCGCCTCCGAGCTGCTGGCCGAGGTTGGCCTCGATATCTCCCCATCGACGGTGGTGAGCCGGCTCGGCGTCGCACAGATGCAACTGGTGGAGATCGCCAAGGCATTGGCCCACGAAAGCAAGCTGCTGGTGCTCGACGAACCGACCGCAACGCTGACCTCCAAGGAGGTCGACCGCCTGTTCGAAATCCTGCATCGTCTCAAGGAACGCAAGGTTACGACGCTCTACATCTCGCACCGCCTGCAAGAGATCTATGAGGTGGGCGATCGTGTCACCGTGCTGCGTGATGGCCAGCACGTGATCACCCGTCCCCTGCAGGGACTGGGCATTCCGGACATCGTCCGCCTGATGGTCGGGCGAACCGTCGAGGACCAGGGCGTATTCCGCGAGGATATCCAGCCAACCGGCGAGGCGCTCGCCGTCGACAATCTTCGTCTGACCGAAACGAGCCCGCCGATCAGCTTCTCGGTTCGCAAGGGCGAGATTGTCGGTATCGCCGGTCTGGTCGGCAGCGGCCGAACCGAAGCGGTGCGGGCTATTTTCGGCGCCGATCCCAAGGCGGATGGAACCATCCGCGTCAACGGCGCCCCGGTCACCATCACGTCGCCGAAGGAAGCCGTGGCCGCCGGCATCTGCCTGATGACCGAAGACCGCAAGCAGCAGGGCCTCCTGCTCGAGATGAGCTGCGCGGAAAACATCACCATAACCGACCTGAAACGGCTGTCGCGCCGGGGACTGCTCGACCGGGCCACGGAGAACGCCGCGTCCGAGCGGCTGGTCGCCAGCTTGCGCGTCAAGACGCCGAGCATCTTCCAGAAGGTCGGCACCTTCTCCGGCGGCAACCAGCAGAAGGTGGTGATCGCCAAGTGGCTCTATCGAGGCTCCAGCGCGCTGATCTGCGATGAGCCAACCCGCGGCATCGATGTGGGCGCCAAGGCGGAAATCTATGAACTGATGGGGCGTCTGGCGGCTGACGGCAAGGGCATCCTCGTGGTGTCCTCGGATTTGCCGGAGCTGATGGCCATCTGCCACAGAATCCTGGTCTTCTCCCAGGGGCGCATTGCCGGCGAAGTGCCGCGCGCCGAGTTTGACCAGAACCGCATTCTCTCGCTTGCCTATGAGGAGTATGGACGTGCCCGAGGGAACTGAACGCGCCGGCGAGCGCAAGACTGCATCCGTATGGGACAACTTCCTGCGCATCTCGATGCGCGAGGCGGGCGTTGCCATCGCGCTGGTGATCATCGTGCTGTTCTTCTCGGTAACCGCGCCCTATTTCGCGACGCCCGAGAACTTCCTGAAGATCTTCGTGCAGATCGCCATCAACACCGTGCTGGCAGCTGGCATGACCTTTGTCATCCTGACTGGCGGGATCGACCTGTCGGTCGGCTCGGTGCTGGCGCTGTGCACGGTGGTCGGCGCCACCATCATGGTTCGCGAGGATCTGTCGCCCTGGCTGTCGATCCCCCTGGCGCTTTTCGCCTGCATGGCCACCGGCGCTGCCTGCGGCGCCATCAATGGCTGGGTCTGCGAGAAATGGAAGTTGCCGTCGTTCATCGTGACGCTCGGCATGTTGAATGTGGCGAGCGGCCTCGCACGCGTCGTTTCCGATAACTCGACCATCACCGGCCTGCCGCAGGCCTTCGTCGATTTCGGCAACCAGATCTATTTCGGCGTCCTTCCCTCGATCTTCCTGATTGCGATCATCGTGGTTCTGATCGGCTGGTTCATCCTGCGCTTCACCGTATTCGGGCGCTTCGTTTTCGCCATCGGCACCAACGAGGAAGCGGTTCGGCTCTCCGGCCACAACCCGCGCATCTTCAAGATCGCCGTATTCACGCTCAGCGGACTGACGGCCGGCATCGCGGCCATGGTTTTCCTGCTGCGTCTCAACGTCGGCAGCCCGATCGCCGGCATCGGTTACGAACTCAACGCCATTGCTGCGGTGATCATCGGTGGCACGTCGCTATCGGGCGGCAAGGGGTCGATCATCGGCACGCTGGTCGGCGCCTGCATCCTTCAGGTGCTGGCAACCGGCCTCCAACTGCTCGGCGCCGAGGACAACGTCAAGCCGATCGTCATCGGCACGGTGATCGTGCTGGCGGTGGTGCTCGACACCTACCGCAACCGTCTGCTGCGCAATCTCGAAACGCGCTGAGCAACCGACAAAACTCGATAGTCCGCGCCCATCCTTGACGGGCGCGGACTAGTCATCTGATCTTGAGGCCGTTCGTCAATTGGCCACCAGGGCCTTCCGCATGGAAGCGACGACGGGCGGCGGGACGATATCGAAGGTTTCGGCAAACTGGGACGCCAGCATCGGCTTGCCAAGCAGGTAGCCCTGCCCCTCGGTACAGCCCAGGGCCAGAAGACTATCGCGCTCGGGCTCCCGTTCTATACCCTCGGCGATCGTCTCCAGATCAAACGCCCTCGCCATGTCGAGAATGGCCCGAACCACAGATGCGTCCTTCTCGGAGACGAGCATGCCATCGACAAAGGAGCGGTCGATCTTGATGCGTGTCAGCGGATAGTGCTTCAGCAAGCTGAGGGATGCGTAGCCGGTGCCGAAATCATCGAAGGCAATACCGACTCCATAGGCCCGAAGCTCTCGCAATTTCTCCAATACGACATCGTCGTGATCGAGCACGATGTTCTCTGTGATTTCCAGCTCGAGCGAGCTCGGGGGCAGTCCGTGCTTTTCGAGGGTATCGATCACCTCCGTCACGAAGTCGCCGACGCGGAACTGGGCACCAAACAGGTTGACCCCCATGCGGAAGGCTCTCATGCCGTTGCGCCGCCAGAGAGCGGCCTGGGCACAGGCTTCATCGAGAACCCAGGACCCGACGGTTGCGGCCAGCGGGCCGTGCTCCAAAGCCGGAAGGAAAGCGGCCGGAGACAACAGTCCGCGCGAGGGGTGCCGCCAACGGATCAGCGCCTCCGCGCCGGTCAGCGCACCGTCGCTCAGGCGAACCTGCGGCTGATAGACCAACAGGAACTCGCCCTCCTTGACTGCCCGATAGATTTCCATGCCGTAGAGGCGTCGCGCCGAAGCCTCCATCCTGAGCATCGGATCGAATACGAGCGACCGGCCTCGGCCATTGGTCTTGGCCCTGAACAGGGCGAGGTCGGCATTGCCAAGCAGTTCCACAGGATTGCTTGTGTGAAGTGGGGCCAGCGCAATACCGGAACTTGCGGCAATGCGGATCTCCTGGCCATCGATGGCGATCGGCTTGGCGATGCCCTCATTCACCAGGTTGGAAAACCTGAGCGCCTGCTGCGGATTGGCAAACTCATTCAATAGAAGAGCAAACTCGTCGCCACCGATCCTGGCCACGGTTCCCTTATCTCCGACATGCTCCTCCAGCCGATGCGCCACCTCCTGCAAGATGCAGTCGCCCACCGCCTGACCCAAGGTATCGTTCACATCCTTGAAGCCATCCAAATCGATCATAACGACTGCAACATCGGCAGACCGGGCGAGTGCCTCTTCGACCTGACGGAAGAACCTGCCGCGATTGGCGAGCCCGGTGAGAGTGTCGAAGTTGGCCAGCCTGTAGAGTTCCTTGGCTTCGCATTGGAACGATCCCGCCTCTCCGGAGGCGCCCGATCGGACAGCTCGCTCGGCAGACACCTCGATGCGTCGCAGCTCCAGCCTGTCCGCAGCCATCGTCGCCAGTTCGCGCAGGCGGCACTGGTCTTCCGTCGAGAAATCATCATGCGGCTTGCTGTCGATCACACAGAGCGCGCCAAGCGCCAAGCCATTCGGCGCAAGAAGTGGCACGCCGGCATAGAACCGGAGGCTGGCCGCTCCAGTCACCAGGGGATTGTCGTGAAACCGCTCGTCGGTCATTGCGTCCGGAACGACCATGACGCCGTCCTGGGTGATCGCGTGGGCACAGAAAGACACGTCGCGGCTCATGTCGACTTCGCCAATCCCAGTGCTCGCGGCGAAGAACACATGGTCGTTGCCGATCATGTTCACCGCGGCGACCGGCATGCCGAACATGCGCGCGGCTATTCGAACCACGGAATCGAGGCTGGGCAGCGGTTTGTCTTCGGACAGCGCATATTCCGAGAGCGCTTCCAGTCTTTCCACTTCCGTCGGCAATATCGGAGGACACTTCATAGAACCCGCTCCCGAGCGCATCCGTGAGAAAGTATCGTGCCTGCGCGGCTTATCCTCGTGGCTGTTCGTCTCGCGTGCGCCAGCTTCCGGCGTTCAACGGCTGGTTTCCATGCTGGGGAAACATCGCCCACCCCTCAAGTAGCGCAAAGGTACTATTGCGGTCATTTTCTCAACGAATGGTTCATCCGAATGTTGAGCCCCGGGCGACCCTGCAACCAGACGCGCACCAGCTCAGCTCTCGCCCAGCCAGTCGCGCATGCGCAGCTTGCGCGGCGACAGGCCATATTGTCTCTGAATCAAACGGGAAAAATGGTTCGGCGTCTTGAAGCCGTTCCGATAGGCCACCTGACTGATCGGCATACCCGTATGCCGCAGCATGAACGCCCCCCGGCGTATCCTGAGATTCCAGAGATAATCGAGCGCGTTGACGCCGTAGGCGGCACGAAACAGCCGGTTGATGTGCTGAGGGGTCAGGGCGAAGGCTTCGCTCAGCTCGCGCATGCCGATGACTCGCTCGAGGTTTTCCTCAAGATAGCGACAAATTACCGCAACACGGCTCTCGCTCTTGGGCGCTTGGTTACCGACTGCTCGACGACCGACCAGTTCTTGCATCAAGGCTTCGGCAAGGCTGGCCACAAAGTCCGGCATGCCGTCGCTGAGCCGAAGCGGCAACTCCGCGCCGAGGCGGAACAGCGTCGAGGCGGCTTCCGATACCGTCATCACACCGTTATGCACGCTGAGGTCACGCACCAGTGCCTCACTGATCGACGGACCCAGGCATTGGCACCAGAACACGTCGGCGATCTCGTCTCCACCGTAACGGTACTCGAGCTGCCTCGAGGCCGCGATGAAAAGGACTGCCGGCGCAACCATGTCGTAGATCGCGCCATCGGCGTTGACCTCGACTTGCCCGGCCCGGATGTTGACCATCTCGATCTGGCAGCCATGCAAAGGGCCAAACCGCTCGCGGTCGGCATAGCGGCTCTGGCCGAAGACAAATCTGAGTTCATCCGGGAACAATTTCATTCCAGATACCTTTTTTGCCGCGACCGGAAAGGATCCGCCCAACAATCGGCCAGAATCTCCAAAAATTAGGCAATTCAGCGCCATTACGCCTGCACACTCGATTAGCATGGTTCATTTGAGACAAGTATTTATTTTGAGGACATGTTTGCTGGCTTGAGCCAAATACCCCTCTGCGGGCATTGTGCGCCCAAACTGGGAGGGCAGAGTGAGCCTCAAGCAACTGATCCGCGCCGGACATGGCAGCGTCAAATCGGACCTGGTGATCGCCAATGGCAAGCTGATCAACGTTGCCTCATCGGAGATCTATCCAGCAGACGTCGCCATCAAGGACGGGCATATCGTCGCGATCGGCGATGTCAGCCATTGCATCGGACCGGATACCGTCATTCACGATGCTCGCGGGCGCTATCTCGCACCGGGCCTGATCGACGGCCATCTCCACGTCGAGTGTTCCAAGCTGTCGGTCACCAGCTTCGCCAAGCTGGTCGTTCCGCTCGGTACGACGTCGATCGTCTCGGGGCTCGACCAGATTCTGGTTGTTGCCGGCCTGGACGGATCACGGCACTTTCTCGATGAGGCCAATGCCAGCCCGTTGACCATCCATTGGGGGGCTCCCTGCAAGACGCCCTACACCATGCCGCGCTCGACGGTCGGCCACTATTTCAGTCCGGCCGATCACCGCGTTGCCCAACAATGGCCGGAGTGTGTCGGCGTGTGGGAAACCGTACGCGAGTTTATCCAGGAAGAAGACGCCGAGGTTCTCGAAGCTCTGGAAATCGCCAGCAAGAACAAGCTGCCGGTTTTCGGCTGTGCGCCGATGTGCCGCGGCCACAAGCTTGCTTCCTACGTCAGCGCCGGTGTCCGGCTCGATCACGAGAGCTACACCGTCGAGGAAACGCTGGAGAAGCTGCGCAACGGCATGTTCGTGGTGATCCGCGAAAGCTCCATCAGCCACTTCCTCAAGGAAAACATCCAGGTCGCAACCAAGCTGGCACCCAAGGCATCGCACCGGGTCAGCTTCTGCACCGATGATGTGGTGGCCACCGATGTTCTGAAGCGCGGCCATGTCGACAACATGGTCCGCATGGCGATCGCCGAGGGCGTTTCGCCGATAGAAGCGATCCAGATGGCGACCATCAACTCGGCCGTCGCCTATCGCATCGACAATAAGGTCGGTCTGATCGCTCCCGGCCGGCAGGCCGATATTCTGCTCGTCGACAGCCCGGAAAGCTTCCGGATTACCGAAGTGATCGCCAAGGGCGAGTTGGTGGCACGCGACGGGCGCATGATCAAGACGCTGGTGCCTCCCGTCCGTCCCGCCTTCCTGACCGACACCATCAAGGCGCGCCCGGTAACTGCGGCGGACCTTGAGGTCCGCTCCGACGCGGGGGCCGTCAAGGTGTTGGCGATGAACATGTCCCGTGACGTTCCCTTCGTCCGCAACCGGCGCGACGCCGTGCTGAAAGTGAACAAGGGTGTGGTGGCGCCGGATGTTGAGCAGGATATCCTCTACGTCTCGGTCATCGAACGCTACGGCAAGACCACCAACCGTCCGGTTGCCTTCGTCTCGGGCTTTGGCCTCAAGCGCGGGGCCATGGCGACCTCGACTGCGCCCGATGACAACAACATCGTCTGTATCGGCACCAACACCGCCGACATGGCGGTGGCCATCAACTGGATCATCGAGAAGGGCGGCGGTCAGGCCTTCGTCGAGAACGGCAAGGTAACAGTCGGTCTCGAACTGCCGATCGGCGGCATCGTGTCGGACATCGATCCCGAGGAGATGGCGGTCAAGGAAGATGCACTGGATGCGGCGGCGCGCGCCGCCGGCTGCACGCTCGATTGGCCGTTCATGAACATGTTCGTGCTGTCGATCACCGCCATTCCCGAATATGCGATCACCGATATCGGAGCCATCGATTGCGTCGGCCTCAAGGTGTTCGACCCGGTGCTGGAAAAGATCTGAGCGGAACCGCCGCGGTTGTCGGCTTCACACCCGGGCGGCAAGAAAAGGGGAACGGAACCATGAAACTCGCCTTCCTGGGGGCCGCGGCCCTCGTCTCGCTGACCCTTGTCAGCGGAGCCGCGCTGGCCGAAGCGCCGACCAAGCTCGGCATCGGCATGATCCTCGCCACCGGCCCCGAGGCCGACTGGGATGCCACGCTGTTGCGCGACATCGAGACCATCACCAAGCAAGCGCCGCACGGCCTCAAGATCACCACCAAGCATGTCGATGGGGTCGAAGGCGAAAAGGCCAAGGACGCCATGGAACTGCTCGCCAAGTCGGGCAAGTACCAGGTGATCTGGGCGCACAGTTCCTATTCCGACCAGGTCAAGGCCCTGAAGGACAAGTATCCGGACGTGCTGTTCGTGGTGGTCGGCTCCGGCAACGAAGGGCTCGGTGGCAACGTCTACTACGACTACAAGCGCGTGCACGAACCGTCCTACCTGCTCGGCGTTCTCGCCGGCCGGATGACCAAGTCGGACACTGTTGGCGTGGTCGGGCAGTTTCCGTCCGAGGACGTCAACGATCAGATCAACTCCTTCTTCGCGGGCGCCAAGTCGGTCAATCCCGGCGTCAAGCGCAAGGTGGCCTTCATCGAGAGCTGGTACGACCCGGCCAAGGCCGAGCAGTTCACCAATGCGCAGATTTCCGCCGGTGCCGACCTGATCTTCCAGCTCGCTGGCAGTTTCGAGACCTGCGAGAAGGCCAACATCAAGTGCTTCGGTAACTATGTCGATCAGGGCGAGCGGGCGCCGGCCTCGGTGGTCGCTTCGTCGCTGATCTCCTGGGAGCCCGACCTCAAGTGGGTGATCGACGCCTGGTATGAGCATGCCGCCAACGGCAAGCCTTATGCCGGCAACGTCAAGGAGCGCTGGTTCTCGCAGGCCGAGGGCGGCAGCAGCATTTCCGGCTATCATGCCTATGACGACAAGATCCCCGCCGAGGTGAAAACCGAAGTGAAGGCCCTCGAGGCCAAGATCAACTCCAAGGAACTGGTCATCCCCGTCGATCTCGCGGTTCCCACCTCGGACTGACGAGGCAGGTGCCCGGTGAGCCAGCGCCGGGCACCATCCATCAGGACATGACGATGCCCCCCCAGCCCGTGCTCTCGGTTCGCGGCCTTACAAAGACCTTCGGCCCGGTCCGCGCCAACGACTCGGTCAGCTTCGACGTCGCGGCCGGAGAGCTCGTCTGCCTGTTCGGCGAAAACGGAGCTGGCAAGTCGACGCTATCGGCCTGCCTTGCCGGACTTCATGCCCCCGACGACGGTGAAATCCTGCTCGACGGCAAACCGGTTCGGTTTTCGACGGCCGCCGACGCCATCGGTGCAGGCATTGCGCTGGTGCACCAGCATTTCGTGCTGGTCGACGATTTCACGGTACTGGAAAACATCATCCTGGGTCACGAGCGCGGTCTGTTCGTGAACTACCGCGCCGCCGAAAAGAAGCTGCGCGCGCTCTGCCAGCGCTACGACATTTCCGTCAAGCCGAATGCCCGCGTCGGCGATCTGACGGTCGGCGAGCGGCAGTGGGTCGAGCTGCTCAAGGCGCTCTACCATGAAGCCGCTGTGCTCATTCTGGACGAGCCGACTGCGACGCTCGACCTCAGGGAATCGCGCAAGCTCTTTCGGATCATCGATGAACTGAAGGCAGCCGGCGTCGCCCTCATTCTCATTTCCCACTCCCTCGACGAGGTAATGCGGTCCGACCGCGTCATCGTGCTCCGTCAGGGTCAGGTCGTCGGGGAGCGTAGCACCCGCGACACCACGCCTCAGGAGCTGACGCGGCTGATGGTCGGCAGAGAGGTGGAAAGAAAATATCGCGGCGGCTCTCGCCCAGGCCGCCCCTGCCTCAGCGTCGAGCATGTGACCATTCGACGCCCGGGCGGCGCTCCGATCCTCGATGACATCAATTTTTCTGTGGCCAAGGGCGAGATCTTCGGCCTCGCCGGCGTCGCCGGCAATGGCCAGAAGCCCCTGATGGAAGCCATCGCCGGCGTCCTGCCGCTTTCCTCCGGCCGGATCCTGATCGACGGCGAGCTCCTTGCCGATCTGGATATTCACGCCATCCAGAAACTCGGTGTCGGGCATATTCCCGAAGATCGACTGAGCGAAGGGTTGGTGGGCGATTTCACGATTGCCGAGAACATCGCGCTCGGCAGTCATCGCGACGTTTTCGCCAACGGGCACTTCTTGAACCGCAATGCCATCCGGGTCGCGGCGACCACGGCCATAGACGACTATCAGATCGCTGCGCCCTCTACCGATACCCGCGCTCGCGCTCTGTCGGGTGGCAATGCCCAGCGCGTCGTTCTTGCCCGCGAGCTTGCGGCGGCAAGCCGGGTACTGCTGGCCAACCAACCAACCCGTGGGCTCGATGTCGGCGTGATCGAATACATCCATGGTCGTCTCGTGGAGAAGCGCGCAGCCGGTTGCGCGGTGATCCTCGCGTCCTCGGAGCTTGAGGATCTCCTCAACTTGTCCGACCGCATCGGTGTCATGTTTCAAGGTCGCTTGATGGGGATTGTCGATGCTAACTCCACCAGCATCGAAGACATCGGCCTGATGATGGCCGGCCAGAAGCTGGAGGCGGCATGATCGTCCTCGAGCACCGCGACAGTGCCGGCTGGATCGCACAGACCGTGGCCTATCTTCTGGCCATCGCCGCCGGTCTGCTGGCATCGGTTATCCTGATCATGACCGCCGGAGCCGATGTCGCCGATGGCCTGGGCGCGCTCTGGCAAGGAGCTTTCGGCGACACCGAAGCGATTGGCCAGAGCCTCGTGGCTGCCATCCCGCTTGTCTTCACGGGGCTCGCCACCGTCATGGCCTTCCGCGCCGGCATCTGGAACATCGGCCAGGAGGGACAGGTTTTTGCAGGTGCCATGGCCGGCTACTGGATGTCGCTGCAGTTGGAAGGCGCCCCGGCGATTGTTGCGGTTCCAGCCATCATACTGGCCTCCATTGCCGGCGGCGCAGCCATAGCTGCCCTTTGCGCCGTGCTGAAGACGCGCTTCGAAGTCAATGAGATCATCTCGACGATGATGCTGAACTACATCGTCGTCTATCTCCTGTCCTATCTCCTCTCCGGTGGCCCCTGGATCGAGGCCGGCTCGACGGCTTATCACCAGACGCCGCTGATCGCCGACAACTTTCACCTGCCGGAGTTCTTCGGCCTGCACCTCGGCGCGCCACTGGCGGTGTTGGCGACGGTGGCCGTGGCCATGTTGATCGCGCGGACATCGCTGGGCTTCGAGCTGCGTGGGCTCGGTTTCAACCCGGTCGCCTTGCGCTACAAGGGCGTGCGGGTTGCCACCACCGTGGTCGTGGTCATGGCGATATCCGGCGCGCTATCGGCTCTCGCCGGCGTCTCGGAAGTGTTCGGCATCAACTATCGCCTGCGGGCCGAGGTGCTGAATGGTCTCGGCTACACCGGCATCATCGTCGGCATGATCGGTGCACTCAACCCATGGGGAACGCTGGTCGCCGCCCTCGCTTTCGGCGCCATGGCCAACGGAGCGCTCTACATGAGCGTGCTGACCGACGTCCCCTCGGCACTCGTGCCGGCCATGCAGGGCATCCTGCTGCTGTTCGTGCTGGGGGCAACCGTGCTCACGCGGTACCGGCTTCGCATTGTCCGCAAGGAGGGTCGTCATGGCTGAGCTCCTGACCCCAGCCATCCTCCTTTCGATCCTCACTGCCTCGGTGGGCGCCGCGACGATCATCCTGCTCGCGGCGCTCGGCGAACTCCTGACCGAACGGGCCGGCATCTGGAACATGGGTGTCGAGGGCACCATGCTCTGCGGCTGCCTCGCCGCCTATGTCGCCATGTGCGAGACGGGATCCCCTGTCGAAGCAGCCTTGGCCGCCATGCTGGCAGGCGTTGCCGCGGGGCTGGTGATCGGCCTTCTCACCGTCAGCCTGAAGGTCGACCATTTCGTTACTGGCCTCGGCTTCAACCTGCTGGCCAGCGGACTGACGCTGTTCCTGTTTCGCAGCTATACCGCTGGCGGCAAGCCGGCCGGCTATGCCACCATCGACCGGTGGCCCATCCCCCTGCTCTCGGACATCCCGGGCATCGGTCCGATTCTGTTCAACCAGCATCTCCTGACCTATGCGGCTTTCCTTCTGGTGCCGCTCGTTTCGGTTTTCCTGTCGCGGACGCGCCCGGGCCTCGAGTGCCGTGCCGCCGGCGAGAATCCCGAGTTCCTGGAAGCCAAGGGACTCTCGGTGGCCAGGCGTCAATATGGTGCCTTGCTTGTCGGATCAGCCCTGACGGCGCTTGGCGGCGGGTTCATGATGCTGGCCTTTGCCACCGAGTTCCGGCCGGATATCTCGGGAGGGCGCGGCTGGCTTGCCATCGTCGCGGTCATCGCCGGCAACTGGCGGCCGCTCAGGACGACGATTGCCGTGCTTGTGTTCGCCGTGCTCGACAGCCTCGCCATCCATGCGCAGGGCATGGGCGTTGCCATTCCCTATCAGTTCTTCCTGATGCTGCCCTATGCCGCCTCGATCCTGCTGCTCGCCGTGGTGCGTACGCGCTCCGGCCAGCCGGCGCGGCTTGGCATTCCCTTCCTACGACACTGAACAACCGAGGTTGCCATGCCCATCCAGAGCTGGAGCGAAGCCGCTCCACATCTCGTCGACGTCGCCATGGGCCGCCGCCCCGCGGACATGGTGATCCGGAATGGCCGCTGGGTGAATGTTTACTCCGGTGAGATCATCGCAGCTACCGATATAGCCATTGCGGCCGGCCGCATCGCTTACGTCGGGCCGGATGCCGGCTATGCCATCGGCTCGGACACCGAGGTGATCGACGTCGCAGGCCGCTATCTGATTCCCGGCTTTTGCGATGGCCACATGCATGTCGAGAGCGGCATGCTGACGGTGACCGAGTTCGCGCGGGCCGTCATCCCGCATGGCACAACCTCGATGTTCGTCGATCCGCACGAAATCGCCAACGTGCTCGGCCTCAAGGGCGTTCGCCTGATGCACGACGAAGCTGCCGGCCTGCCAGTGAACATCCAGATACAGGTCCCATCCTGCGTGCCGGCGGCCCCCGGCCTCGAAAATGCCGGCGCGGAAATCACGGTCGAAGACGTTCGCGAAGCGCTCACCTGGCCGCAGGTCTGTGGCCTCGGCGAGATGATGAACTTCCCCGGCGTGGCATTCGGCGACGGAAAGATGCTCGGAGAGATCGGTGCCACGCAGGATGCCGGCAAGACGGTGGGCGGACACTACGCTTCGCCCGATCTCGGCCCGATGTTCCATGCCTATGTGGCTGGCGGCCCGGCGGATGATCACGAGGGCACGCGCCGGATCGATGCCGTGGAGCGCGTTCGCCGCGGCATGCGCGCCATGCTGCGCTATGGATCGGCCTGGCACGATGTGGCGGTGCAGATCAAGGCGGTGACCGAAGACGGCCTCGACCCCCGCAACTTCATCCTGTGTACGGATGACTGCCATTCGGCGACGCTGGTCGAGGAAGGACACATGAATCGCGTGCTTCGTCATGCGATCGCGCAGGGCCTGAAGCCGATCACCGCCATCCAGATGGCGACGATCAACACCGCCCAGCATTTCGGCATGGAGCGCGACATCGGCTCCATCTCGCCGGGACGCCGCGCCGACGTCGTCATCAGTTCCGATCTCGTGGCACTGCCGATCGAGATGGTGGTGGCGGCAGGCAGGGTTGTGGCGCGCGATGGGCGCCTGGCCATCGACATCCCTCCGGCAAGCTATCCGCCCTTTGCCAAGAACACCGTGAAGCTCGGCCGCAGGCTGTCCGCTACCGATTTCGACGTCATCGCACCAACTGGAGCCGGCTCCGTTCGCGCCCGCGTCATCGGCATCATCGAGAACCAGGCGCCGACCCGGGCACTCGAGGCGGAACTCGAAGTCAGGAGCGGCATCGTCGAGATGGACGTGGCGGCCGATATCTGCCAGGTCGCCTTGGTCGAGAGGCACCGAGCCACGGGGGGTGTGGTCAACGGCTTCGTTTCCGGCTTCGGCTACGACAGCGCCTGCGCCATCGCTTCGACTTTCGCCCACGACAGCCATCAGATGATCGTTGTCGGCACGTCGAAGGACGATATGGCGAAAGCCGCCAACCGACTGGCCGACATAGGCGGTGGAGTGACCGTTTTCCGCGACGGACAGGAAATCGCCACCGTCGAACTGCCAATCGCCGGATTGATGTCGGACAAGCGGGCCGAGCTGATCGCCAGGGAGGCCGAAGCGATGGTTTCGGCGATGAAGACCTGCGGCTGCAAACTCAACAACGCCTTCATGCAGCAATCCCTGCTCGGCCTCGTCGTCATCCCGGAGCTGCGCATCTCCGATCTCGGCCTGATCGACGTGACGCGCTTCGAGAAGGTCGAGGTTCTGCTCTGAGGGCGGTCGGCCTTTCTGTCAGCCGACGAGCGCGAGGCGTCGCCTTGAGGGATCTGGAATGGGCACCGCTGCAATCAGCCGGCGTGTATAGTCCTGCCGGGGCGCCTCGAAGACGCTGCGTCGCGAGCCATATTCGACGATTTTGCCACCATTCATGACCGCGACGTCGTGCGACATGCGCTCGATCACCGCCATGTCGTGTGAGATGAAGAGATAGGCGAGTCCTTCGGTCTCCTGCAACTCGAGCATGAGATCGAGCACCTTGGCCCGGACCGAGACGTCGAGCGCGGCAACGCTCTCGTCGGCGACGATGAGCTTCGGCTTCAACGACAGGGCGCGGGCGATGCAGATACGCTGACGCTGTCCGCCGGAGAACTCGTGCGGGTAGCGGCTTGCCACGTCAGGTGTCAGACCGACACGCCGCAGCAACTCGGCAACCCGATCGGCGCGGTCCGTCCGGTCTCCTAGGCCATGGATTGCCATCGGTTCGGCAATGGCGGCACCCACCGTCATGCGGCTGTCGAGCGAGGTGTAGGGGTCCTGGAAGATCATCTGGGCAAGGCGCCTGACCGGGCGCATGGCCCTGACGGAGAGATCCATCAGTTCCTCGCCGTCGATGGCGACATAGCCCTCGTAGGGGATGAGGCCGAGTACGGCCTTGCCGGTGGTCGACTTGCCCGAACCGCTCTCGCCGACGAGGCCGAGCGTGCGACCGGCCCGTAGCTCGAAGGAGACACCGTCCACCGCGAGCTGCCCTGCCTTGCGGCCAAACAGGCTGGCACGGGCGCCGTAGGTCACCTTGAGATTCTGGACGGCCAGCACCGGCTGCAGCGATTTCTCGGCTGGTGGTGCCGCCTTTGCCTCCGCTGTTACGGCTGGCGGACCGTCAGTGCCGGCGCAGGCGCCGATCCGCGGCACGGCGGCAATCAGCTCGCGCGTATAGCTCTGCACCGGACGCTCGAAAACATCGACCGCAGAGCCTATCTCGACGATGCGGCCATCCTTCATGACGGCAACCCGATCGGCCATCTCGGCAACGACGCCCATGTCATGGGTGATCAGGATGGTGGAGGTGCCAAACTCGCCCTTAAGCTCGCGCATCAGTTTCAGGATCTGCGCCTGCACGGTGACGTCGAGGGCAGTGGTAGGCTCGTCGGCAATCAGCACTTTTGGCTGGCAGGACAGCGCCATGGCGATCATCACCCGCTGGCGCATGCCGCCGGAGAGTTCATGCGGATACTGGCCGAGGCGCCGAGCCGGCTCGGTGATCTGCACCGCCTCCAGCATGCGGAGCGCCTGCACGCGGGCAGAGGCTTCGTCACCGCCCTGATGAATCAGGATGGGTTCCAGAAGCTGTTTGCCGATGGTCATCACAGGATTGAGCGATGTCATCGGCTCCTGAAAGATCATGGCGACGTCGCGACCGCGCACGTCCCGCATGGCTCGTTCACTGAGGCCGGTGAGATCGCGATCGCCGAGCCTTATCGAACCGGAGACGATCCGCAACGAGGCACGCGGCAGCAGCCGCATCACGGACAGCGACGTTACCGATTTGCCGGAACCACTTTCGCCAGCAAGACAGAGCGTCTCCCCTGCCATCAGATCGAAGCTCACCGTGTCGAGGACACGCTTTGCACCACGATCGGTCAGCGCGTCGACGGTCAACCCGTCGACGCGGAGCACCGGCACATCCTCTTTCCTGAAGTCTCCGCTCATATCCGTCACGACAGCACGATCCTCGGGAAATAGAAGCTCACCACGACGTTGGGCATATCGACGATCTCGGAGATACGGAGATCACCGGCGACAGAGCAGAGCATGTAGGCATCGGCCGGAGCGTAGCCATGCTCGGCGGCGAGAAGGTCGATCATCCGGCTGAGCGCCTCGCGCGCCGCCGTCATGAGATCGGGACCGACACCGGTGGTCACCTCGTAGCCGGCAGCGTCGAGATGGCGCGTGACCGGCCCTGGCGTCGTGAAGCGCGGGCTCTCGAGCTTCCGGCCTTTCAGAACGCTGAGCGTCAGCGTCACGTTCATGGCGCTTTCGATGGCAGTGCCGCAGACTTCGCCATCGCCCTGGGCGGCGTGTGTGTCGCCCACCGAGAACAAGGCTCCCTTAACCTCGACCGGCAGATAGAGCGTGACGCCCGAGGAGAGGTCGCGAATGTCGAGATTGCCGCCGACGCGGCGCGGCGGCACGACCGAGTGGACGCCCGGCTCGCTCGGGGCGACGCCGATAGTGCCGGCGAACGGCTTGAGCGGCACGCTGCCGCCGGGGCCGAACAGCGAGGGGGCCATGGACCCTGGTTCGTATGTCCAGATGTGCAGGGCCGGATCGGTGAACTGATCGGCCAAGAGGCCGAAGCCGGGGATCACCGCCGTCCAACCAATGCCGGACGGAACGAACTCGCGGATCTCGACCTTCAGCACGTCGCCGGGTTCGGCGCCCTCCACGTAGACCGGACCGGTGACCGGGTTGACCTTGGCGAAATCGAGGTTGACCACATCGGCCACCGTCGAGCCCGTTCCGAGCTGACCGCCGGAGCTATCGAGACACTCGAATTGGATTGTCGAGCCGGATTTTGCCACGGCGGCCGGTGTGAAGTCCCGGCTCCAGCCATAATGATGATCGCGGCGATGGATGGTGTAGTCGCAGGCAACGCACATGGCGGTTCATCTCCCTTTGGCCGGTTGGCGGGGGAGGATCACTCCTCCCCCACACTGGCGCGAACTTTCAGTCAAGCCATTGTTATTGCTTCACATAGATGGCGTCGTAGTTGATGACGCGCGTCGGATCGATATAGAAGTTGCCCGGCCCGCCCATGCGCTTGGACTTGGCGACGACACGACGTTCGTTGAACACTGGGATCCACGGCGCATCGGCCATCAGATCGGTGAACACTGAGCCCCAGAGCTTGGCACGCTCAGCCTTCTTGGCGGGGTCGGACATCGAATCCGCCGCAACGGCGCGGGTATCGAGATCCTTGTTGCAGTACCAGGACCAGTTCCAGCCGCCCTGCACGGCTCCAGCGCAGCCGAGGATCGGACCATAGAAGTTGGAGGGATCGGGGAAGTCGGCGATCCAGGCCATTCCGCCTGACCAGATCATCGGTGCTTCGCCTTCGGTACCACCGGCGGCGATGACGTTGGCGTTGGCCAGCGCCTTGATTTCCGCCTTGACGCCAATGGCAGCGAAGTCCTGCTGCAACGCCTGGGCGATACGGGGGTTGGGATCGGTCGAAGAGGCGTAGAGTGCCGTCTCGAACCCCTTGGGGAAGCCGGCTTCGGCGAGCAGTGCCTTGGCCTTCTTGATGTCGTAGGCGTACCCCTTGAAGTCCTTGTCATAGCCGGGCATCAACGGCGGCAACGGCTGATTGGCCGGCGTGGCTCTGCCATTGACGATGCGGGTGATGCGCTCCTTGTTGACGGCCATGTTGAGCGCCTGACGCACCTTGACGTTGTCGAGCGGCTTTACGCGGGTGTTGAGAGCGACGTAGCCGGTCTGCAACTGCTCGCCATCGACGATGATGTCCGCCGCGTCGGGGCCGTTCTTGATCTCAAGGAACTTCGCGGGCGGAATGCCGTCGCCAGCGATGTCCACTTCCCCCTTCTGAAGGCGCAACAGCGCCACCAGCGGCTCCTGACCGACCTCGACGGTGAAGCCGTCGATCTTCGGCGTGTCGGGAACGTAGAAGTTCGGGTTCTTTTCGAACACCAGCTTCTGGCCGATCACCCAGTCCTTCAGGACGAAGGCACCCGAGCCAACCGGCTTCTTGCCGAAGTCCTGGCCTTCCGCTTCGACGACTTCCTTGGGAACGACGGAGGAGAAGTTGATGGCGAGAACATGCAGGAAGGTGGCGTCGGGCCGGCTCAGCTTGAAGACGACGGTGTGGTCGTCGGGCGTCTCGATACCAGACAGACCGTCCGCCTTGCCGCCCGAAAGAGCGTCGAAGCCGACAATAGCACCGAAGAAGCCGGCGCCGGGGCCCTGCGTCTTGGGATTGACGGCGCGTTCGATGGAGTACTTGACGTCGGAAGCCACAACCTCGCGGCCGTTGGAGAACTTCACGCCCTTGCGGAGCTTGAAGGTGTAGGTCTGGCCATCCGGGGTAATCTCGAAGCTCTCGGCCAGCGATGGCACCAGATCGGCCGTGCCGGGGGTATATTCCATCAGGCGGGAGAACAGGCTCTTAATCATCGACCAGTTCTGCCAGTCGTAGCCGATGGCCGGGTCGAGGGTGGCGATATCGTCCTTGTAGGTAACCGTGATGGTGGCGCCTTTGACGGGCGTCTCGTCCGCCAGCGCGACGAGTGGCGTCAGCGCCATCAGTCCGGCCAGCGCGGTTCTTTGCAGCCAATGTGTCATGCGGGTTCCCCTTTTTGTTGAAGCGGTTGTTGTCGTTGGCCGGGCTCTCTGGCCCGACGTCATCGGGGCCATTAACGGGCCCGAATTCTGGGATCGATCAGCGGAGCGACAAGGTCGGCGATCAGGTTGCCGATCACGATGGCGAGCGAGGAAATCAGCGTGACGCCCATGATGATGGGTATGTCGACCTGCTGGATCGCCTGCCAGGCAAGCTGGCCGATGCCGGGCCAACCGTAGACCGCTTCCACCACCACCACGCCACCCATGAACTGACCGATGTCGATGCCGATCATGGCGACGATCGGCAGCAACGCGTTAGGCACTGCGTGGCGCAGCACCACGGTGCGTTCGGTGACGCCCTTGGCGCGGGCGGTACGGATATAATCCTGATTGAGAACGTCAATCATCGCCGAGCGAACCATGCGGGCATACCAGCCGGCTCCCAGCACGCCGAGGGTAAGCGCCGGCAACACGACGTGGCTGAACGTGCCGAAGCCGGACATCGGGAACCATTGCAGCGTCGCAGCGAAAACGTAGAGCAGCAGGAGGGCCACGACGAACTGTGGCGCCGACACGCCGATGAAGGAGACGGTCATTACCAGCCGGTCGACGGCACCGCCGCGATTGAGGGCGGCTATGGTGCCGAGCGTCAGGCCGATTACCACTTCAACCAGAATGCCCGACACCATCAGAATGAGCGTTGCCGGCAGGCGGGCGAGGATCAGCGTCATCACCTCGGTCTTCTGGGTGTAGGAACGGCCGAGATCGCCCTGAACCAGATTGCCGAGGTAGTGGATGAACTGCACGATGAGCGGCTGATCGAGGCCGAGCTCATGCCGGATGTTGGCGACTGTCTGAGCGGTGGCCGATCGGCCGGCGAGTTGCACCGCCGGATCGGCTGGCAGGGCATAGAGCAGAACAAAGGTGATGGCTGCAACGCCGAACAGGATCATAAGGGCACCGCCCAGTCGACGCAGGATCAGCTCGACCATCTCACATCCTCCCGCGCTGGGTGGGGTCGAGAATGTCGCGCAGCGCGTCACCGACCAGATTGAAAGACAGAGCCGTCAGCAGGATGGCGATGCCCGGGAAGATCACCAGCCAGGGCGCCGAGGTGAAGAAGCTCTGGCTTTCGAAGATGATGTTGCCCCAGGACGGCTCGGGCGGCTGTACCCCGACGCCGAGGAAGGACAGCGTCGCCTCGAGCAGAACCGTGGTGGCGATGCCAAGCGTGCCCCAGACGATGGCCGTTGGCATCAGGTGCGGCAGGATATGGCGGAAGATGATGCGGCCGTGGCCGGCACCGAGTGAGCGCTCGGCAAGAATGAAGTCGTGCTCCACGAGGCCGCGCGTCTCGGTGTAGACGATGCGAGCCACCTGAACCCAGTTGACCATGGCGATCACCATGGCGACGATCCAGAGGCTCGGGTGAAACAGCGCGGCCAGCACGATGGCGAGCAGCAAGGCGGGAAAAGCCATCATCAGGTCGGTAAAGCGCATCAGTGCGTTACTGGCGGGACCGCGCAGATAACCGGCAAGCATGCCAACGCCCAGGCCGATGGCGACGGCGGTACCGTTGGCGACCACACCGATGATCAGAGAGGTTCGGGCGCCGAACAGGAGGCGGGTCAAGAGATCGCGACCGAGCGTATCGGTGCCAAGCAGAAAGGCGGCGTTGGGTCCGATAGGCGCGCCTTCGAGGGTCAAGCCGTCGAACAATTGATCGTCAGGCGCGTAAGGCGCGATCCAGGGCGCGATCAAGGCGCCGATCACCACCGAGAGCACCACGATCAAGCCGAAGATGGCCGTGGGACGGCGTATGAGTTCGCGGGCGATGCGCATCAGCCGGCCTCCGACAGGGGAATGATACCGGCCAGCATCTCGGCTGCGGTCTGCTCAATGGTGATACGGCGCTTCATGGCAGACCGACGCAGGGCGGCATAGGCGGCCTCCTCATCGCAGCGCGAGGCCATCTCGATAGCTCGGACGGCGGCATGCACCAGCGGCCGCATGCGAAGCCTTTCTTCGAGCCGCTCCATTCGGGCGGCCAGTTCAATGGCACGAGCGTGGGCGGTGACGGCGAGCACCAGTGCCGGATAGACCGCGGCAGGCGTGACCGGCTTCGGCAGGATTGCAAGCGCACCTTCCGAGATGGCCCAGGCGACGCGGCCCGGCGCTTCGGACTGCAGCAGGGCCACCAGTGGGACAGGTGCCGTACCGCCCGACCACGGCAGTAGTCCCGACCATCCCTGATCGGCATCAACGAGAACAATATCGGCCGGCGTCGTTTCGAGATCGAGAGGCGCCCACTGGATGTGTGCCTCGAGACCTAGCAGGCCGAGCTGGCGCACGAGCCGCTGCACGCCGTCGTCGGGGCGATGGAGAATGACCGCCCGGCGGCCGACGAGGTCCGGGATCACCGTCATGACACCACCCTCAGGCTGGAACGACCACCGTCACGCGATGCCGTCATGTATGGGTCTGCGGCAATGGCGGGGCGACTGGCGATGATGTCGAAGTTTCCATCGTCTCGGATGCGGCCGAGGTGGAACGGCAGGGCGGCGTGGTTGGTGCGCGGGTCGATGCGCATCGGGCCATGGGGTGTTTCGAACAAGCCGGCGTGAACCGCCGCGCGTACCGCGGCAGGTTCGTCGGAGCCGGCCGAGCGAACGGCATCCATCAGCATGCTGACAGCGACATAGGCCCCCTCGACGAATGAGGAAAGCCGGCGATCCGGCCCCAACGCGCGGACGGCCCGAGAGCGAAAACGCTCGTTCTCCGGCGTTGCCAAGGTACCGAAGTAGCTCGCCGCCGATAGATGTCCGGTGCAGAGACCAAGGCCGATCTCGCCAATCTCGGCTTCGGTAAGGTCGCAGCTCACCACCGGGCGGACCTCTGGCCGGAAGGCGGGATCGGCATCGCCCAGCGCCTTGTAGGCTCTCAGGAAAGCGTGGCTTGAAGGGCCAATCAGGTTGTTGAGAATGAAGTCGGGCCGACGGCTCTGGATGTCGGTAATCAACCGATCGACATCGGTCTCCTCGATCGGCAGGTAGCGCTCACCGACCACCTCACCGCCAGCATCCCGCAGCAGATCGCGGGCGATGCGGTTCATCTCCCAGCCCCAGACATAGTTGGCGCCGATGAGATAGACCCGCCGCCCCTGCCTCGGCAGCAGGTGCTCGAACACGGGGATCAGGTGCTGGTTGGGACACGCACCGCTGTAGATGACGTTCTCGTTGGCCTCGAAGCCCTCGTAAGGGCAGATGTACCAGAGCAGGCCGTCATGCTTTTCGATGATCGGGATGACTTCCTTGCGAGCCAGCGAGGTGATGGTTCCGATGATGAGCCGGCACGCCTCGTCGCGCAGCATGGTCCGCGCCTGTTCCAGGTAGGCGCGCGGCTCTCCTTCAGGATCGGCGTAGACAGGCTCGAAAGAAATCTCGCTGCTGGAGCCGTTCGCCGCCTCGCTAAAGGCAAGCGCCGCCCCGTCACGACAGTCACGCCCGATAGCGGCATAGGGACCGGTGCAGGAAAAGAGGATACCGACTTTCACCGTTTCGACCATGGCAACCTCGACGTGGCGACAAAATGCAAAAAGCCCCACGACGCAGTCCGATCCGATCTCACGATCGCCGGAAGGTCATGGGGCCACGCTGCCCGCAGCTCGCTAGGAGCAATGTCATGTGAGGGACCGATCTATCGATCGCTCACTTATTAGGCATGTATGTTATATGGGCTGTTTAGCCGATGTCAAGTCGATTACTGAGGCGGTACGGGCTGCCACATTTTCGCTTGGCGCTATTTTCACCAATCTGGTCGGCGCTCTTGATAAAGGCAGTTCTCGAACGTTTGATATTTTCGATTTGCCGGGATCAAACGGGATTATCCGGGATTTCGCGGGATAAGACGGCGAGACTTGGCACTATGTGAACCCATCTCGGATTCCCCGGTTCCGCTGTTTCGCTCACGAACGCGACGACACTTCAAAAGCACCGATAGAAGGCTGCATCATCGCCGCTGAAGGATATCAGCCTCCTCTTGCCGCTCCATCTCCGAAACATCAGTCCCGGTCGCCCGCCCCCCAAATGACAGAGCTGCTTCAATCACAAGATTGATACATGGTTCGCGTGGGCGGCTGTAAGTCTTTGCCATTTGCACATGAGGGAGATCAGCACCCTCCGGCCGCCCACATTTCAGTGCCCCTTGGAAACTCAGAACGCGATCATCGTCATGGCCGATCACCATGCGGGCGGAGGCGGATACCCGGCTTGTCATCCGGGGTCCCGACAAACTCGATTCCCGCGGCTTCAAGAGCTGCCTGGATAGCGCCAAGCGTCGCCGAACGGCTCGGCGGCACCCCGTCAGCCGACTCGAAACGCTTGATGGTTTGCTGCCCGACGCCAGCCACCCGCGCTAACTCCTGTGAAGACAAGCGCAACGCAGCTCTGGCCGCCCTGATCTGAGCGCCAGTGATCATAGTACTTGACTAAATGGTACCTTTAGTACCATTATAGAGACCAACTGGACCAATTTCAGACCTCCGACGGGACTAATAGCTCCAATGACCTCAATTGGAATGAAGCGATCAATCGCCTTGAAGGAGCATACTCTGAAGAGACACTTCGATGCTATCGCGTCGATTTCGCGAGCTTCGAGTGCTGGTGTGTTGCCAACAATCTTTGTTCATTACCCGCTTCGCCTAGCACATTGGCAGCGTTCATCGCAGCCCAAGCGCCGGGACTAGCGGCAAATACGCTCAAGCGTCGCTTGTCGGGCATCCGTAAAGTTCATCGTTTGTTCCGATTCGCCAATCCGGCTGACGATGAAGAGGTCATGATTGCCATGCGCCGAGCTCTCCGTAGCAAGACAGCCCGAGCACAGCAGGCACTGGGACTTACAAAACAACTTCGCGATAAGCTGGCCACCGCTTGCGACAAGGACCTCGCAGGGCTTCGCGATCTCGCGCTCATGATGATCGGCTACGACACCATGTGCAGACGGTCCGAGCTTGCTGCCTTGAGGCTCGAAGACCTGACTGTTCTTGATGACGGAAGCATGCTGATCCTGATCCGGCGGGCCAAGAACGATCCATTTGGCGAAGGACGCGACGGGTTCATTTCTGCGCCTTCCGCCAAGGCACTTAAAGCGTGGCTTGCTGCCGCGAACATTTCCGAAGGATGGCTATTTCGTCGAGTCAATCAGGAGGTGGTCGGCCCAAATGCACTGCACCCACATTCGATCGGCCGGATATTGAAACAGCGTGCTATGGCTGCGGGCCTGCCTGCAGACGTATCCAAACGACTTTCAGGGCATTCGATGCGCGTGGGTGCCGCTCAGGATATGGTCGCCAATGGCGCCAGCATTCTGCCAATCATGCGAAGCGGCGGCTGGAAGTCGGTTTCTGTGGTGGCACGATACGTTCAAAACGTGGAGCTCATCAGATTGTCAGGCTGGAGGAGGTAAGCTGAGGCGCCATTCACGACATTCAAGAGAGCAGGTCGAGCCGTCGCCACTCCGTGAGCTTTTCATCTTCGTCATATTGCCACGCTGAATGGGATTGCCGCCACCCAGTTACCGCTTTCAGCCTCCCTTGGAACATAAATGCGGCGTACTATGTTCTCTGTAGTATCGTTCGCAACTCTTAAGGACATACGGCCTTGCTTCGCTTCTTCCTCGCATTGGTTTTGTTGGTTTCGGTTGGTGAGGCCTCGGCAGCGACTCGTTGCAGTCCGGGTTTGGATTGCGTAACCACCCAGACGCGCAATGACATGCGCCCCGGCAACGGCCATTACCAGGCCGAACGCAGGCGCTATGGCCTCGATACGCAGAAGAAGCAGGACTGTGGTTCCAAGCCACTCGTTTCTAAAAATATGGTGTTGAATGAGCCGGCCTGTCAGCGATGACGTATTTAGCTGCTCCTGCAATGCCTTGATGATCACTGCATCAAATTCTCGATAGGCTCAGTTCCGGTGCGGGCCCCGTTACTGGGCTTTGCCTGTGAGACCGATGATGGTTTGGGCAACTTTGCTGGACCAGGAGTAGGCCGCTTGTGAGGCACGACATCTGTGGCGCTTATGGCAAAGGCATCGGCCGGTAGAATACCGCTCTTGTCTTGACTATGAATGACGATGTTGAGGCGTGGCAATGAAGACCACTCGCGTGTGACCTGGTACGAAACGCCGTAATGGTCAAAACTCGCTTCTTTCACATCGCGAACGGCATTCGTCAGCTCGATCGGCATATCCCACCCCAGCGATGCGTGCAGCTTACCCAGAACATCTAGCGCCAGCGATTTTGCGGCATCGCTGCTGGCGGGATCGGTGAAATTGACCTTGAGGCGAAAGAGATCGACATCCTTCCGCTCAGTACCCCTTATCCAGACGAAAATGGAAGATATGTTCGGCGATGCTGACTTACCACCGGCGGGCAAAACGTCGCTACTGCAAATCCATTGCCCGTCAGCAACCGGGTTATGCATCGCGGAGAACTTTCCCGCTCCGAGACTGCCCAAATAGTCACAAAGCTTATCGATGGGTTGGTTGAAATGACGACTCAGGCCCCAGTTCCCAGGCGGCGACGATGCGAGAAGCTCAGTACGAAAGGCTGCTGGGATATTGGCCAGAGCATCAGGTGGTAGAGGGCTTGGGATTGTTTTCTCGGCAGGAGGAGTTTGTTCCTCGCGCGGCGCGGAACGCCAGACAGAGGACAATAACTCGCTAAAGTTCGGCGCGATACTGGCTAGATAGACACCTGCAAGCCCAAGAAACCCAGCCATCGCACAGGTGAAGATTATCGCTCGCTGATATGGGCGAAGGCTCTGCTTCAGAGACGTGTCTGTAATGGCTGACTGATCGCTCTGCTGGTCAATGGGTTGCGTTGGTGCTCCACCTATTCGCTCCATTGCACTCAAATCCAGTTACCGATTCAATTTCACTTGGCCGCCACATCTCCGCCAAGAAGGCTCGGACTATGGGTGCCTCAACAGACAGATGAAAGCGGCGCTTGCCCGCAAGGGGAACTTCGCGCATGACTGAGAATAGCATGTTACAAGTCTTGCCGTCAGGAGTTTTGCGTGTGGTCTAAAATTCGCGCTTGGTTCGCTAAACCAGAGGCAGAGAATAACCGCATCGAGCGGCGGCGAATCCAACTCTCCTTCGAAGACGCCCCCCTGGTTTATGCCATCGGCGACCTACATGGATCTCTCGACGAGTTTTTGATTGCCGAAGCGCGTATCAAGAACGATCTCCAGCGCTTTGGACGGAAAGCACTGGTCATTCTTTTAGGGGATCTTGTCGATCGCGGCCCGCATTCCGCACAGCTACTCGACTATCTCGTATCTTCACGTCCAAGCGAGTTCCATCGCATCGCGATATGCGGAAATCACGATTCCGCGTTTCTGGATTTTGTCCGAAATCCGCGTGCCAATATGGCCTGGCTAGATTACGGCGGCCGGGAGACGCTTCGCTCATATGGAATCGATGTTCAGTATCTGATGAGTAACGGCGGTGTTCGAGCGTTGACGGAAGCGGTTGGTAACACCATACCGGCCGAACACACCAGTTTACTCAAAAGTCTTCCGGTTTCCGTCCTGATCGACGACGTACTGTTTGTCCACGCCGGCATTGCTCCCGGCGTGCCGCTCGCCGAGCAGCGTGACGAAGACTTCATGTGGATCCGGTCACCATTCCTTGAGCAAGGTCCGTCCCTACCTATCACCGTCGTGCATGGCCACACGCCGGTCACGGACCCGTACTTTGGCAACGGGCGTCTAGGAATCGATACAGGCGCCTACGCTACCGGACGCCTCACCGTAGTGCGTTTTTGGCAAGGCAAGCCGGAGATTATCTAGCCAAGCTCGTCGCAGAATGAAACGCCCCTCACCGAATGGTGTCGGTCTTGCTCTCGCTTACTCTCGCGGGAAGTATGTCGAGCCCGGCTTTGCGAAGGCCCGCAACGCGCTCGTCATTCAACGAAGCGGAAACCGAAACCACTCGGTCCTGAAACCGTTGGCTACCACCGGCTAGGACATCAGCTGCGGCCTTCAATGGAAAAACCCTCGAAACAGTGAGAATATCATGGTCGAGGGCAGGTTCTGCGGTCGCTAGAATATCGTCTGCGGCATGTCGCCAAATCTCAAGTCTCGCCCTTAACGTTGTACCTTCCGCAGGGGCGTACCAAGACGAGCGCTCCATCAAAGCAGCCAACTCTCTCGATGAGGCACCGAGTGCTTGCCTTATCATAGCAAGCCGCGCCCAGACATCGCCATCGGTCGGAGTACAGCTTAGAACATGCAGCATGAACCTGTCGGCCGTCTTCAACGCAGCCGTTCGCGTCTCATCAGAAGCGGTCGAGGCGTTGGCATCGAGATCGGCGAGAACCACAGTGACACCGGCATTCAATAGATCGCTGCGACACTCACCATCGTCGACCATAGCAAGTGCCTCGCCGACAAAATCATGTATGGCCTGCGGGCTGACCGGAACACTTCTTTGGAGAGTGTTCGCGAGATAGACGACATCAGAATAGCGACGCTCTGCTTGAAAATTTTGGAACGCCAACCAGACAAAAGCAACCATCGCGACAGCGGTCGCGAATGAAAACCAATTTCTCTGATGCAGCTTACTGCTATTCTGCACGATAATAACTCTGATAACGATTCGAGTAATACTCGCTCGATCCGTACGCGCGATAGAGTTTCATCTTGTCCTGATCAGCCTTATTCAGCACAACACCGAGACATTTTGAGAAGATCTGAGGCTCGGACAGTACTGTACTACGCACCGCTTTTCGCGACGTCTTTCCCCACTCGACGACAAACACAAATGCATCAACGCGAGGTGCAAAGGCACGTGCATCTACAACCGGACCTATTGGCGGCAGATCAACGATAATATGGTCAAAGGACTCACTTGCCTGCTTGATGAGTGCATCCATCGCAGGCGACGTTAGCAACTCCGACGAGTGAGGCACTGTGCGACGGCTCGCGATGGGCAGCACCGCGAGATGCGTCGACGGGTTCAGCAGGAGAAGATCCTTGAGCGAGCGACCGTCTGCCAACGCTTCGATGAGTCCGGCCGTTGCATGCCTCGCCACACCGCGGCTAAGTCCGGGATTGCGAAGATCGGCATCGATCAACAACGTCCTGGAGCCTTGGCTCGCCAATAATTCCGCGAAGTTGGTCGATACGGTGGTTTTTCCTTCACCTGGCAGGGTCGACACCACACCGATAATCTTGGGATGCCGGTCGCCTAGGGTAAAATCCGCCGCGATTTTTGTGCTACGCAAAGTCTCGGCAAAAGCTGAAAGTGGATGATCGACAACGAAATTTGTGACGGTCGACACCTTGCGGATGAACCGAGCGTGCAGTTCGGTGTCACTCGGTTCTTGCACTGTCGGCGCCGCGTCGGAGGCAACCATAGGCACCACACCGAGAAACTCGAGACCAAGCTCATCGCGTACTTGGTCACCAATCCGAAAGAAGCGATCGCGGTACTCTCGAAATGCACCAATCGCAGCACCGATCATGCCGCCCAGGACAATCGACAGGGCCAGAACCAGGGCCTTCTTTGGTGAGCTAGGCTTCTCAGGGGCAGACGCAGCGGAAATGACCCGAGCCTCAGTTACAGGAAACGATTGCTGCTGAACGGCTTCTTGGTAGCGCTGTAAGAAGGTCTGATAAAGACTGCGGTAGGTCTCCGACTCGCGCTCCAACTCACGCAACTGTACCTGTGTTTCATTATCTGACGCGGAAACACCGGTGGCCATAGCGACCTGCTCGCGCAAAGAACTCTCGCGCTCCTGAGCGACCTTAAGATCACTTTGATAGCTTTCGGCAATTCTCCCGAGTTCGTCGAACATTAGGCGCCGATATTCGTCCATTTCGGCGCGCAGTCTAACAGCCTGGGCGTGATTGGTGCCAAGCCGTGCTGAGATATCAGATTCACGCTTAGCGGCGTCCAGATACTTGGTGCGAAGAGCGTTGATTACCGAGCTATCGAGAGCATCGGTCACGATTGAATCGGTACGCCCAGAATCGATCAGCCCCTTTATATGGTCATAGCGAGCCTTCGCTTTCGCGCTCTCGGCCTGCGCAACGATCAAGGCGCTATTGAGCTCTGTTAGTTGCTGATCCGATACCAACTGGCCGTTTGTGGAAATCAGCCCCTTCTCAGTCTTAAACTTCTGAACAGCAAGGTCTGTCTCAAGGGCCTTTTGCCGAAGTTCCGCAATACGATTCTGCAGCCAGTCGCTAGCCCGTCGCGTTGCGTCATATTTTGAGTCGAGCTGGTCAGTAAGGTATGCCTCTGCGATCGCTCCGGCCACCGTTGCTGCAAGCTGCGGTGAGGGCGACGTGAAATCAATCTCAAGGACATAGGTCCGGCCAACGCGCTTTACGTCTACTCCGTCGAGAACTCTCGCCAGAGCAGCCCTGCGCTTCGCCTCAATCTCATCCTGAGTTAGCTCATGCGATGTAAACCATGAGGAAATATTCGCGATCGATCGAACAAGGTCAAGGACGCGACTAACTGGCGACCCCGCCGAGGACATAAAAGCTGCGTCGTTTGATAAATCGAGCTTATCGACAACATCAAGTCCTATTTTTTCGGACTTCAGTAGCTCCACCTGACTAAGAATCGAGGCCTCATCCTCTAGCCCGCCCCCGAGCACAGAAAGCTGATCCGCCAGCTTGCTATTGCTCTGATCAATCATTACGTTCGTTGTGGCAGTATAAAGCGGCACTGCTGTCAACAAATAGGCTAAGCCGAACGCCACCATAACAATGACTGCGACCGCAGCCACTCGCCATTGCCTGTGAACTATAGCAAGTAATTTGTCGAAATCGATCGCGCCTGGAACTGCATCTCCGTCTTCGAACGGTTCGGTTGGCATGTGACGATTTGACTGCTGCAGCATGTTTCCTCTTAGCCCTGCCATAACCACGTTGGTCGGGAACAACTTACGCCACTAAGGCTTATAAATTGAAATTCAATCTTAGTTTCTTACAAGTATTCTTAGACTTATCCAAAATTGTTCAAAAATGTTTGAACACACCGTATTCGCAAAAGAGACCGCGGAACTTTCTATGAAAGAACACCAAAATAAAAGGCGCTTGCCTTTATTTTAATTGCAAGCGCCTTCTTATTATTTGCGGGGTTTAAGCAAAGCAACCCAGCATGATTCGACAAACTATGTCGTCGGGCTCACGCTGATAATTGTTGTACTCGTGCTGTCACCACCGACACTCCCAACGGACCGACCGGAAGAGAATGAGAAAAGCTGACCTGAGCCCCCAATTGTCGATGAAGTATCAGTCCCGCCACCTGTCGTACCGGCACCCGCACCCGTGTTTCCGATACCACCCGCGCCAGCACCGCCGGCGGCTCCGCCACCTACCGCACCGCCGCCAATTGCAGCGGTCTGCACTTCACTAAGAGCACCTACGAATGCAGCAACAAGCTCTGGAGATTGAATGCCTGCGACAAAAGCTTGGATTTGCTGGGCATAATCAGGGGCCGACCGCTGACAAGCACGAGCTGCACGCGCCAACCCTGCGCCAATCGCAGACTTTTGAGATGCATTTGCGGAGGAAATGAGCGCCTGCAATTTTGGGAGCGCGTCAGCAGACGAGCCCGCCAACTCACGAACGTTAGCCGCCAAAGCCACGCCGCCATTTGGGTTTGTGGTTAGCAAACTGTCTGGCGCACTCAGAAAGGAGCTGATCGCATCGTCGGAAAGGCGCGCAGCACCAACAAAACAACCGGCAGAGGCAGAGGCAGCAAAAGACGCACTCGAACCAACTGCAACCCCTCCAACCACAACGAGGAAGGACATCAAACTGTAGCGGCATATACTCATAGAAGCCTCTCCTCAAAAAGGATTGGTAATAATTACTTTACCTTACCCGAAACCAGCCCGGGGATCAACACCTGATTCGCTTCTCATTCACATAGTGCAATAGCTGGCACGCAAGCTAGACTGAGAAGCAAAACATCAGCATACACCAACGACGAGGGCTGCATTCAACAACGCAGCCCCCATCTTTCTTATTCATAGACCAACCAATACCACCGAACTAGAAGCCCCGAATAGCATTCTTTGCTGCGAGGGCATCCACCGGGACACCGGATGTTGTCGTCGACACGTCATTGATAATGCTCAGAAGCTTGGTCAGCTCAACCGACTTGGCATTCGAGATGTAAAGGATATCCTTATCTCGCATTGCGAACTTTTGCGTCGCAAAGAAAGCAGCAGGATCCCTGAGGTTTGCCTTGTAGATGACCGGAACTTCTTTGCCAGACATCTTAGAAACATCGACACCAAACTTCTGAACCAAATCTCGAGGCTCCATCCGGTAGACAAATACCTGAGACGGATCAGCACGGTTATCTAGAAGCCCGCCAGCCTTACCCAAAGCCTCACCAAGAGTCAGGTCGGAGTCCTCGAAGTCAATGCGGCCGCTAGCGCCCGACGCGCCAAAGGCAAGGAAGGTACGTCTCTCGCGGTTAACATAAACGGTATCGCCGGGAGCCAAGAAGATATTCTCGCTCGGCGTTTTAACCAATTTGTCAAAAAGCACAGTGGCAGTGCGACCACGCCGTTGTAGAGTAACGTAAGTTTCGACCCCTGGGGTGCTCAAACCACCGGCTTCCGCAATTGCATCAAGAATTCTCTCACCAGCTGCCGTGATCTGAATTTTAGCGGGAGAATTAACGTCACCAAGCACAGAGACGAGATTCGCCCTATCAGTTACAGTAGTAATAACAACCTGAGGCTCGATAGCACGGTTAGCAAGCGCATCTTCGATATCCGACTGCACCTCGGCTATTGTACGCCCTGCCGCACGAACGCGCCCTGCATAAGGCACACTAATATTGCCGTCGTGATCCACGGTTTGATTGGGGAGCGTGACGTAGTTGCCCGGACGACTTCCAGCGTCGGCCGGAATAAACAGGCCGCCGGACTGGGCTTCAAATATAGCTACAGAAACGACATCACCTACGCCCAAAGGAAGATCAGGCGCAGGACCTTTGCCGCCGCCAAATCCTTGAGCCAACGTCGTACTTGGCGCAGTATCAAAATACGCCAAAATATTTTTATTTATATCGACGAGGACGTAATCAATCCCAACCTTCTTGTCGGGACCAGATACTACAACCTTTGCTCCACCGGCAATAGCGCCATCATCCGGGCCAGAGCGAGGCAGTGCGGCGCAACCAACAAATAATGCGGTCATCGCGACTATCGAGACGCGACCCAAAATACGATTTTTGCTCATCTAACACCACCCAGCTAGATCAATCTTATGTGAGTATCACTTGTAAACGATCTCAAGCCAATCACAAGGTTTAGCCCTTGGCCACAAAATCTGATTTCTGTGGCATACAAACCACATTTTCACTATTCAGTTAAGTTCGGATAAATCTTGCATTGGATACTCGGAAATTTGCAAGGCAAAATTTTGCGCTTTAATGGTCGATATGCCTTTATAAGGGGCTATGTGTTGGTGGTGACTCCCGAGTAAACGGCACTTATGCGGACAGTCGCTAGGCTTAGTCACAACGGCTCCATCTTCCCGAAGCTAGGCGGTTCGATTATCCAGGTTTTCTGGGCGACAGCGGGAACGCGTGGGCGCCTCGTCCTGAAGCGCGGTGTGCCTCTTCTCTAGACCGCGGTTTTGTTGTGGTTGCTCGTCTACATGAGCCCTTGGCCTACGCTGCCGCCCTCCCACTCCAGGTAAATCAGGCGCTTGATATTATCGAGGTCGGCGAGACCGATCTTGGTCATCGCTCTGGCGATGCCGATGGTCCGAATGAACAAGCCCATCCGGGTCTTCTGTTCGGCAAAGACATGCTCCACGTGGGAACGCACTTTGGACTTGAGGTTGTTAGCCCGGCGCGTCGTCTCGCTCATCGGCTTGCCCTTGGGCTTCTTGCGATGGATGTGGCTGACAAAGCCATCGACCTCCATGAACGCCTCGTTGGCCTTCGAGCGATAGGCCGTGTCCGCCC
>JARKNW010000157.1 GCA_029976075.1 Pleomorphomonas sp. | reverse complement strand
GCACGACCGGTGCGCCGGCCTTGATGATTCCGGCCTTTTCGAAGGCGATCTTCTCGACGGTATTGCCGAGATAGGCCTGATGGTCGAGCGAGATCGACGTGATGACCGACACCGCCGGACGATCGACCACGTTGGTGGAGTCGAACCTGCCGCCCAGGCCGACCTCAAGCAACAGCGCATCGGCCGGCCGTTCGGCAAACAGCAGGAAGCCGGCGGCGGTCAGAAGCTCGAAAAGGGTGATGGCTTCGTCGCCGTTGGCCTTTTCTGTGCGGGAAAGCGCATCGGCAAGAGCATCGTCGTCGACGAAGCTCGATAGGCCGGGTCCGTCTGCAAGGCGAAACCGCTCATTGTAGCGGACGAGGTGCGGCGAGGTGTCGGCGTGAACCCGAAGGCCCTCGGCCTCGAGGATGGCTCTAAGAAAAGCCACCGTCGACCCCTTGCCGTTGGTACCGGCGACATGGAAGACCGGCGGCAGGCGCTGCTCGGGATGACCGAGCGCGGCGAGCAGCCGGCGGATGCGGCCGAGCGAGAGGTCGAAGCCCTTCGGCCAGCGCGCGCCAAGGCGGTCGATGATGTCGAGCGGCGTTTCCATGGCATAGATCCGAAAATGGGGAGGCCCCAAAAGGAACACGCCGCCTGACGGCGGCGCGGAAGATTGAAAGACCGAGACCGCGAACCGTCAGGCAGGAATGAGCGCCGTGCCCTTGGCGTGGGTCAGCAGGCGCACAAGGCGACCGATGGTGGCGCGCAGCTCGTGCCGGTGCACCACCAGATCGATCATGCCATGCTCGTGAAGATACTCGGAGCGCTGGAAGCCCTCCGGCAGCTTTTCGCGAATGGTCTGCTCGATGACGCGAGGACCGGCGAAGCCGATCAACGCGCCCGGCTCGGCGATGTGAACGTCGCCCAGCATGGCGTAGGAGGCAGTCACGCCGCCAAGCGTCGGATTGGTGAGCACGACGATGTAGGGCAGTCCCGCCTCGCGCAGCATCTCGACCGCCACGGTGGTGCGCGGCATCTGCATCAGGGACAGGATTCCCTCCTGCATGCGGGCACCGCCGGACGCCGTGAACATGACGAAAGCGGCCGAACGGGCCACAGCTTCCTCCATGCCTCGGATGATCGCCTCGCCGGCGGCGGTGCCGAGCGAACCGCCCATGAAGTCGAAGTCCTGTACCGCGGCGACCACGGCGTTGCCCTCGACCCGACCGGCGCCGACCAGCACGGCGTCGTCGTTGCCGGTCTTGGCTCGGGAATCGCGCAGGCGGTCGACATAGCGCTTCTCGTCGCGGAACTTGAGCGGATCCTGCGTCACGGCCGGCGTCGGAATCGCCTCATAGTCACTACCGTCGAAGAGCTGCACGAAACGCTCTTTCGGCGGCATGCGCATATGGTAGCCGGAGTTGGGGATCACCCACTGGTTGGCTTCGAGGTCGCGGTGGAAAACCATTTCGCCGGTCTCTGGGCATTTTACCCACAGATTCTCGGGCACATCGCGCTTGGCGGACCAGAGGGAACGGATTTTCGGGCGAACGACGTTGTTGATCCAATTCACGGGGAGTTTCGACCTTTGCTCGCGGAACGCCGGCCGGCCATGCCGTTTCCGGCGCGGAACCGGCCGCAGCCAAGCATCAGGGCGCCGCCGGTCCTTCGTCGTGGCTCTCATAGCACAGCCTTCCCGAGGACCAAAGTCGTTTTGCCTCGGGGACTGGTGGCCTCCCCTCGATGCATTCGCCCGGAAAAGCTGCTTTTCGCTGAACGCCGATCAGGTTAGCGTCAACACGCTTCAGGAGACATGTCATGTCGATGCCCATCATCGAACGCCGCCGCATCGAGGCGGAGATCGTCGGTCACATTTATCGCGAGCTTGCCGCCCGTTTCGGCGAGGGGGCGGCACGCGAGAGCATTGATGCCGCCATTCGCAAGGCGGCGATCGCTCACGGCGAAAAATGCCGCGCAGAGCTTGGCCGCATGCCCGACTTCACGGATTTCGAGGCAATCCTGCCGGCGTGGACGGCCGAGAATGCCCTGACGATCGAGGTGAAGGAAGTCGCGCGGGATCGCTTCTCCTATGACGTGACTCGCTGCCGCTACGCAGAGACCTACAAGGAGATGGGCCTTGCGGACATCGGTGCCCTGTTGTCTTGCAATCGGGATGCAGCCTTCTGCGAGGGCTACAATCCCGGAATGCGTCTTCACCGCACGGAAACAATCATGGAGGGTGGGCAGCGCTGCGATTTTCGCTACCGACTGGATGCCGATGATGACAAGCCATTCGTCACCAAAAAAGGTGAATCGGAGTGATTTGCATCAAGGCGTTTACCTCGAAAACGACCGTTTGCTGAAATCGCTACCGCTTCCTGCTGTCAGTCTTGCATCTACCGGCCAAATCGGTTGATGAAAGAGTAGCCAGAAACGAAACCTAAATACGCCTGTCACGAAGGTCCTTGTGGTCTTTGTTGGCATTGCTTTGGAGCTTGAAGTCGCTCGGCCGATGCCAATCGAGCGACGCGGAAAGATTGTGATGAAAGTCGGGGTTCGCGATATTGCCAGGGAAGCGGGCGTTGCTGTCAGCACCGTATCGCACGTCCTCAATGGAACTGCCTCGATCAGCCGCGAGGTACGCGACCGCGTGCTGGCTGTCGCCCGCGAACTTGGTTATCTCGACCAGCGACGAGCGAAAGCGACTATTGCCACCATGGAGCGCGTGGTGGTGGTGTTCGGATGTGATTTCGCCATGATGGGCGACGCCGCCTTTCGCAACCGCGCCCTTTATCAAGGGCTCAAGAGAGAGTGCGAGCGTCGATCTCTCAAGATCACGGCGGCAAACCCGGACGACCCCAGCATCGACGTGCAGAAGGTGGCGGAAATCGCCCGTGCCGAGAAGGCCAGCGGCGTCATCGTATTGAGCGGCGGCGGAAAGCTTGATTTGGGCGAGCTCGTCAAGACGGGCCTGTCCTTGGTGGTGATGAACGGAGACGAGCAGCTTCGTCGGGCTGATGCGGTCGTACCGGCCCATGCATTTGCCGCCGACCTTGCGGTACGACATCTCGCCGATGCCGGACATAGCCGCTTGCTGATGCTTGGCACCGCCGGCCGCGACCATTTGGCAAACCGGAAGGCCGGATTTGCCGAGGCTGTCGAGGCGCTGGGCCTCAGTACGGCAGAGCCAATCATCGCTGCCGACGATACTCAGGAAGCCGGAGAGGCAGCCGTTGCCGCGCGCCTCCAAGAGTCCAATGGCCTTGATGGCGCAACCGCCATTTTCAGCCTGTCCGATCCGTTGGCGGACGGTGCTTTCAAGGCGCTGACGGCGGCAGGCCTCAAGGTGCCCGCCGACGTATCGGTAGCTGGCTGCGATGGTATTCGGGACGCAAGATCAACTGAGCTCACAACGGTCAACGTCGGCTATGAGCATCTCGCAGTTTCAGCTTTGGCGATCATGGAATCGCGTCTGATGATTCCCAAGCCTGCACGGTCTTGTATTCTGGTGGAATTTGGCGCCGAGCTGATTGCGGGCGCCACGGTCGCCCCGCCGCCCGGAAAGCTTGCGCCGAAAAAAGAAGGTGGCGGGGTGCGAACACGCAGCAGGCGGCGGCGGTATGGCAGCATCGGCGGGGGAGGGCCGCATGCACGTCTCATTTCTGATCGATTCCACTGACCTCCGTCGCTGGCAGGCTGAAGCTATCACTGGCGTGCTGGCAGCTACCGGCGCCAAGGGCACGGTCGTCACGGTGGAAGGACCTCCGCCGGCCAGCCTTCTCGATCTTTGCCTTGCCTTTGAAGCCTTGGCCTATCGACGCCCGCGCTACGAACCGCTCGATCGGCTATCGCCCGCCGCCCTTGATCTTCCGACCGAAGCCACCAGCGCCGATCTGGTCATTGACCTCGCGGCTTCGCCGGAAACCAACGGCGACCGATTGCTGATCACGGTCGGGGGATTGAGCGTCACCGCTGGGGCGGCTGATGCGGTCATGGCCGGCGAAGAACCATTTATCGATCTGATCGCCGTACTCGATGGCAATCGACGTCTTGTGGGTCGTTGGCGCGTCGCTATCGAAGACCGGCGGCAGCTGGGTTCGGGCATGACGATCGCTGCTGGACGGGCGATTGAAATGCTCGCGGCAGCAGCCGGCAAGCTGGCGTCGGGCGCCACACTTCAGGATCTGGCGCTACCAAGTGTCGAAGTGGAGCCGCAGCAGCACCGGTCGGGTCAACCGGCACTCTTCGCCGCGGCTACCTTCGCCCGCTCGCTCGCAGCACGCATCGAACGTCTTGTACGCACCCCGCCCAACTGGGCGGTGGCCTGGCGGATCGATGAGACCGCCGATCACTCGCTACCCCAGATTGCCGATCGTCCTTGGAAACGCCTGACCGATGACGGCGGCCGCTTCTATGCCGACCCCTTCGTCGTGCAACATGAGGGGCGAACCGTGCTTCTCGTGGAAGAGTTTCCCTTCTCGACCCAAAAAGGTCTGATATCCGCGGTCGATCTTGGCAGCGAAGGACCGATCGGCACGCCACGACCGGTGATCGAGACGGACTGCCATCTCTCCTACCCCTTCGTCTTCGCGGAAGACGGCGTTCTCTACATGATTCCGGAGACATCCGGTCGCCGCCAGGTCGAACTCTGGAGAGCCGTCAGCTTTCCGGACCGTTGGGAGAGAGTGGCCGTACTGATCGAGAACATCGATCTCGGCGACGCGACCCTTCTTCGCATGGGTGATCGCCGCTATCTTTTCGGTGCGGTACGTCCGCAATGGGGGTCAAGCTGGGACGGACTCGCCATATTCACGGCCGATCGTTTGTCCGGGCCATGGACACCACTGTTTGCCGGCCCAGCCAAGGTTGACGTCTCCTCGGCAAGACCGGCCGGCCGAATGTTCTCGCTCGGCAGCAGCATCATTCGTCCCTTCCAGGACAGCGCCGGCGGTTACGGTGCCGGCCTCGGTTTTGCCCGCATCGATCAGCTCGATGCCGATGGCTACGCCGAGACCGTACTCATGGCGCTGAGGCCAGCACCGCCGCTCTCCGGTCTTCACACCTACAATAGAGGCGGCGGCTTCGAGGTGATCGACGTCATAGCCGACAGCGGTGCCTCCACCATCAATCCCTGATGGTTGGCCAATGCCTTACCAGCGGTGATGACGCGGACCGCAGTCCATGATCTGCATCTGCTGGTAGCGAACGACGCGGCCCCAGGGGTCAACGATCGGCCGCTCGACCCAGCGCGGGCGACACATCGGCGGCGGCGGCCCCCAGCCACGGCCCGGCGGGCCCCAACCGGGAGCACCGCCCCAAGCCGGTCCGGGATGGTGCGGCGGCCCCCAACCCCAACGCGGCGGTGGAGGTGGCATGCGCGGGCCGTCGTTGTAGCCAAAATACAAGCCGTCGGCGGCTGCGCTCGACGCGGAACCGGCGAGCCCGGCGGCGGCGATCAGCGCCACCGCGAAAGAGGCGGCAATGGTGGTGAAGAGACGCCTGTGAAGCATGACATGGCCCTCCTTGGAGCCCGAGGCTCAGCGACGTTTCTGCCGCCGAACCATCTTGGACGTCTTTCTACACCACCACCGTTGAACCGACCCTGATGTCTGCGTTCATCAGCCATTCAGCTTTTCGGTCGACAGTCCGGCGTGGAAACACAGACCGATGACAGTCACCACCCCACTCATCACCATGGCGCCCGACCTAGCCGCGATCGTGGCGGAGTGGCGCCGTTGGCTGGCCGATCTCCGACGGCTCAGCCCCCGAACCGGCGAGGCATACGGCCGCGACGTGGATGACTTCGTCCGCTTTCTGACGGACCACCTCGGGGCGCCGCCAACCATTGCCGACCTCGGCCGGCTTTCGCCGACCGACTATCGGGCCTTTCTTGCCCGCCGCCGACGCGAGGGACTTGCGGCACCGAGCCTTGCCCGCAGCCTGTCGGGCGTTCGCTCGCTGATTCGCTTTCTTGAAAAGCGCGGTGAGGCAACCAGTGCGGCTATCACCGCGGTTGGCGCCCCCAAGGCGCCACGCCGCCTGCCGCGACCGCTGGGGGTTGCAGATGCACTGTCCGTCGTATCAGACGCCGGCGCCCTCGCCGAGGAACCGTGGGTGGCCGCCCGCGACGGCGCCGTGCTGGCTTTGCTCTATGGCGCCGGCCTGCGCATTTCTGAAGCGCTATCGCTGACCGCCGCCGAGGCGCCCCCGGAGACAGGGGGAGCCCTCCGCGTCACCGGCAAAGGAGGCAAAGCGCGCCTGGTCCCTGTATTGCCGGCCGTCGGGCGCGCAGTCGCCACCTACGTTCGCCTCGTCCCCTTCCGCCTGTCGCCCGACGGACCACTCTTTCGCGGCGTCAAGGGAGGACCATTGTCTCCTCGCATCATTCAGCTCGCCCTCCAGCGGCTGCGCGGCGCCCTAGGTTTGCCTGAGACGGCAACGCCCCATGCCCTCCGGCATTCCTTTGCCACACATCTTCTGGGGTCGGGTGGCGATCTTCGCACCATTCAGGAGCTGCTTGGCCACGCCAACCTGTCAACGACGCAGGTCTACACATCGGTCGATGCCGAACGGTTGGTTGCCGCCTGGAAGGGGGCACATCCACGCGCCTGAGATGCGCCTACGTCTCGGCGACCCGGCTTTCCTTGGCGCGCAGGATGCCTTAAGGCTTGCAACTTCCGCCACCTTTGTCGGGAGGCTTCCGGGCCGCTGCTCTTGAACGCTTCATCCCCCTCTTCAGCCGGTCCTGTCTGGATCGGTTATGGATTCGCGGCTCTCGGCGCCGTTCTGTTTGCCGCCAAGGGCATCCTGATCAAGCTCGCCTTCGCCGAGGGCGTCGATACGCTGACGCTGCTTGCGCTCCGTATGGGGCTGTCGGTTCCGATCTATGTCGCCGTCGGCTATGTCGCCTACGCCCGGGACCGCCAGAGAGCGGTGCCGATGCCCGCTTATCTCAAGGCGCTGATGATCGGTGTCATCGGTTACTGGTTTTCGTCCTATGCCGACTTCAAGGGGCTCGAGACGCTGACGCCGCAATTCGAGCGGCTGATCCTGTTCACTTATCCCCTGTTCGTACTGCTGCTCGGTGCGGTGCTGTTCCGCCTGCCGCTGCGCTGGAACGCGGTGGCATCCTTCGGGATCGCCTATCTCGGCCTCACCGTGGTCTTCCTCGCCGACTTCGAGACGGGTGGGGGCGATATCGTCGTCGGTGCCCTCTGGGTGCTCGCCGCCGCCGTCACCTTCGCCCTGTATCAGCTCCTGGCGGGCGGCAGCATCGCGGTCATGGGGGCGCCACTCTTCACCTCCGTCGCCATGACCGGAGCGGCCGTGGTTGTGCTCTTGCTGTTCCTGGCGACCCACCCATTGTCGGCATTGGTGGTGTCCAGCCGGGCCTTCGCGCTTTCAGTGACTCTGGCCATCGGCGCGACAGTCTTGCCGAGCTTCCTGATGAGCGCGGCGCTGTCGCGCATTTCTGCCGCCGCCAACTCCACCATCGGCACGTTGTCGCCGGTCGTCACGCTGTTTCTCGCCGTGCTGATCCTCGACGAGCCTCTTCGCGGCGTCGACCTTCTCGGTACGGCGCTGGTGGTCGGCGGCGTCGGCCTGTTCACGGTCGTTGACCGCCGCCACTGCCGATAGTCTCAGGCGTGAATAGCCCGCTTGTCGACAGCGAGCGCGGCTTCCTTCATGGCCTCGGACAGCGTCGGATGAGCGTGACAGGTGCGGGCGAGATCCTCGGCCGAACCGGAAAACTCCATCAGAACCGCCGCTTCGGCAATCGCTTCGCCGGCACCGGGGCCAATGATGTGAACCCCAAGCACCCGATCGGTCTCCGCGTGCGCCAGGATTTTGACGAAACCGTCGGTCTTCAGGATCGACTTGGCTCGGCCATTGGCGAGGAAGTTGAACTTGCCGACCTTATAGGGCACTCCCGCCGACTTGAGATCTTCCTCGGTGCGGCCGACTGCCGCGACCTCAGGAGAGGTATAGACCACCGCAGGAATGACGTCGTAATTGACGTGACCCGCCTTGCCGGCCATCAGTTCGGCAATTGCGATGCCCTCGTCTTCGGCCTTGTGGGCCAGCATCGGACCGGTCACCACGTCGCCAATGGCGTGGATGCCCGGCACGTTCGTCGCGTAATGAGCGTCGATCTCGACGCGGCCCTTGCCATCCAGCTTCACGCCAACCTCAGCAAGGCCAAGACCTTCGGTGTAAGGCTTGCGACCGACAGCCACCAGAACGACGTCTGCCGCGACCGTCTCGGTCTCACCACCTGCCGCCGGCTCGAAGCTCACGGTGCCGCCTTCAGTGCCGATCACCTTGCGACCGAGCTTGAAGGCGAAACCCTGGCGCTCGAGGAGCCTCTGGAATGACTTGGCAACCTCGCCATCAAGGCCCGGCAGAATGCGATCGAGGTACTCGATCACCGTTACCCGCGCGCCCAACCGCTGCCAAACCGATCCGAGTTCAAGCCCGATGACACCGGCGCCGATCACGACCAGATGCTCCGGCACCTTTTCGAGCGACAGCGCACCTGTCGAAGAGACAACGGTCTTCTCGTCGATGGTGATACCGGGCAGGCTCGCCACGTCCGAACCAGTGGCGATCAGGATGTGCTTCGCCTCGATGACGTTTGCCTCGCCACCCTCTGCGGTGACTTCGACCTTCCCGGCTGCAACAATGCGTCCCTTGCCGTGATGGACGGTGATCTTGTTCTTCTTGAAAAGAAAATCGATGCCCTGAACGTTGCTGCGGACGGTGGTGTCCTTGTGACCCATCATCGCCGCAAGATCGAGCTCCGGCACCCCGACCTTCACACCGAGCTTTGCAAAGACATGGCCGGCCTCGTGGAACATTTCGGAGGCGTGCAACAAAGCCTTGGAGGGGATGCAACCGACATTGAGGCAGGTGCCGCCGTGGCTCGCCCGCTTCTCGACGACGGCAACTTTCATACCGAGTTGAGCGGCGCGGATGGCTGCCACATAGCCGCCAGGGCCAGTACCGATGACAACGAGATCGAAGGACATGAGAGCACTCCTGTGAGGCTGCGACGGCCTGCTGTCCGTTAAGCGATTGGCTTCACTCGGCACGCGAGAGGGCAAGCCGGACGCCAAAGGCGATGAAGACGGCGCCCGTCACCCGGTTGATCCACACTCCGGCGCGCGAAAAGCCGTGCCTGACCCTGGGCATAGTCAAAAAGCAGGAGACCGCCGAGAACCAGAGGATAAGGCAGCTCGCCATCACTAGGCCGTAACCTCCCTTGACGAGAGCTGGCGTCTCATGGCTGACGAGCACGGAGAACAGGGACAGGAAGAACAAAATCGGCTTGGGGTTGAGGGCGTTCGTCACAAAGCCGAGGCCGAACGCGCGACGATCGCTCATGGGAGCCGACGCAACGCCGGCATCGTCGTCGGGCAGTGTCGGCGCCGGCGCGCGCAACGCCATGATCCCCATGTAGGTCAGGTAGGCGGCACCAGCCCACTTGATCACCGAGAATAAAAGCAAGGACTGCGAGACGATCAAGCCCAGGCCGAGAATGGTGTAAGTCAGGTGGAACAGCAGTGAGGTACCAACCCCGAACGCCGTGAGGATGCCAGCTCGCCGTCCGTGCACCAGGCTCTGTCGCATCACCATGGCAGTGTCAGCTCCTGGAGCCACGATGGCGAATGAAAAAACCGCCATAACGCTTGCAAGTTCGCCAAGGTAAGGAGACATCGGATTCCTCTCGGTTGTCGTGCGCGCGCTATCTGCGGACAAGAACCGTCATATGTCCAGTCGTCAGGCGCCTCCTCCACTCGGGAGGAGACACGCGGATGCCGGCGTTGGCCTAGAGGTCGAGAACGAGGCGTTGCGGGTCTTCGAGATTCTCCTTGACCCGAACCAGGAAGGTCACCGCTTCCTTGCCGTCGATGACGCGATGATCGTAGGACAGGGCCAGATACATCATCGGCCGGATCTCGATCTTGCCGCCGACGACCATCGGCCGCTCCTGGATCTTGTGCATGCCCAGGATGCCCGACTGCGGCGCGTTGAGGATCGGCGTCGACATCAGCGAACCATAGACACCGCCGTTCGAGATGGTGAATGTGCCGCCCTGCATCTCCTCAATGCGGAGCAGACCGTCACGAGCCCGCTTGCCGTATTCGCCGATCTTCTTCTCGATGCCGGCAATGGAGAGGTGATCGGCGTCGCGCACCACCGGCACGACAAGTCCCTTGTCCGTACCGACGGCGACACCGATGTGGTAATAGTTCTTGTAGACGAGATCCTCGCCATCGATCTCGGCGTTGACGGCCGGGATCTCCTTCAGCGCCTGCACCACGGCCTTCACGAAGAAGCCCATGAAGCCGAGCTTGACGCCATGCTTCTTCTCGAAGAGATCCTTGTAAGACGACCGGAGCGACATGACGCCAGTCATGTCCACCTCGTTGAAGGTGGTCAGCATGGCGGCGGTATTCTGGGCTTCCTTGAGACGGCGAGCGATTGTCTGGCGGAGCTTGGTCATCCGGACCCGCTCTTCGCGCCCAGCGTCGTCGGCGGCCACCGGAGCACGGGGCGCCGACGGTGTTGCAGGCGCCGGGGCAGCGGCACCAACGGCGGCAACAGCCGCCAGCACGTCTTCCTTCAGTACCTGCCCGCGCTTGCCCGAGCCGGTTTCGACGCTCGTGCCGGTCTCCGCCATGACGCGGGCGGCGGCCGGCGATGGCGGCACAGGGGCGGCGGACTTGGCAGGCTCAGCGGCCTTCGCCGGAACTGCGGCTTCCGCAGGCTTGGCTGGTTCGGCAACCTTCGGTGCCGGAGCTCCTTCTGATGCGGCCCCCAACGAACCGAGGATGGCACCGACGCCGACGGTCTCTCCGGCCTGGACCAGAATTTCAGAGAGCGTGCCGTCAACCGGTGCCGGCACTTCGATGGTAACCTTGTCGGTCTCGAGCTCGACCAATGGCTCGTCGGCCTTCACGGCATCGCCAATTTTCTTGAACCAGCGGCCGATGGTCGCCTCTGTCACCGATTCGCCAAGCGTCGGGACGCGGATATCGTTGCCCATTTGAGCTTCTCTCCAGGTGCAAAAGGAACGGAGGCGGCCGAACGGCCGCCTCGAAGGCCGGTCAGCCGAGCGCTTCGTCGAGGAAGGCGGCGAGCTGGGCGAGATGCTTCGACATCAGGCCGGTGGCAGTGGCGGCAGCCGGCGCTCGGCCAGCGTAGCGGGCCCGCGGGATCTTGGCGCCGATCTGCTTCAGGACCCACTCGAGATAGGGGTCGATGAAGGTCCAGGCACCCATGTTCTTGGGCTCTTCCTGGCACCAGACGTGTTCGGCGTTAGGGAAGCGGCTGAGCTCGTTGACCAGTGCCTTGGCGGGGAACGGATAGAGCTGCTCGACGCGCAACAGATAGATGTCGTCGACGCCGCGCTTTTCACGTTCTTCCAAGAGATCGTAGTAGACCTTTCCGGTGCACATCACCACACGGCGGATCTCCGCGTCTGGCTTGAGACGCACGGTCACCGTTTCCGGATCGGACTGGGCGTGGTCCCAAAGAAGCCGGTGGAACGAAGTCTCAGCCCCCATGTGGGCGAGCTTCGACACCGCCCGCTTGTGGCGCAGCAAAGACTTCGGCGTCATCAGGATCAGCGGCTTGCGGAAGTCGCGGGTCAACTGGCGCCTGAGGATGTGGAAGTAGTTGGCCGGAGTGGTGCAGTTGGCGACCTGCATGTTGTCTTCGGCGCAGAGCTGCAGCCAGCGCTCGAGACGAGCAGACGAATGCTCAGGTCCCTGGCCTTCGTAGCCATGCGGCAACAGGCAGACAAGACCGGACATTCTGAGCCACTTGCGCTCGCCGCCGGAGATGAACTGGTCGAACACCACCTGCGCACCGTTGGCGAAGTCGCCGAACTGCGCCTCCCACAGGGTGAGTGCGTTGGGACGAGCCAGCGAGTAGCCATATTCGAAGCCCAATACCGCCTCTTCGGACAGCATCGAGTTGATGACTTCGAACGGAGCCTGTTCCGGAGAAAGATTGGCGAGCGGGATGTAGCGCGCTTCCGTCTCCTGATCGTAGAGCACGCTATGGCGCTGGCTGAAGGTGCCGCGCTCGCAGTCCTGGCCGGAAAGACGGATCTTGTGGCCGCCGAGAGCAAGCGATCCAAACGCCAGGGCCTCGCCAAGCGCCCAATCGATCCCCTCGCCGGTCTCGATCGCCTTCTTGCGGGCGTCGAGGAAGCGCTGGATGGTCCGGTGCGCGTTGAAGGTCGCCGGAACCGTATTGATCTTGAGGCCGATTTCCCGGAGCGTCTCGATGTTGACGCCGGACTGGCCGCGCCGCTGCTCGTCGAAGCTGTCGGCCACCTTGAGACCAGCCCAAGCGCCATCCAGCCAGTCAGCCTTGTTGGGCTTGTAGGCCTGTCCCGCCTCGTACTCCTGGTCGAGCTTCAGGCGGAAGGCAGCTTGCATGCCGATCACTTCGTCCTGGCTGACGACGCCTTCGTCGATCAGCTTCTTGGCGTAGATCTGCAATGTCGTCGCGTGACCGCGGATCTTGGAATACATGATCGGCTGGGTGAAGCCCGGCTCGTCGCCTTCGTTATGACCGAAGCGGCGATAGCAGATCATGTCGATGACCACCGGCTTGTGGAACTTCTGCCGGTAATCGATGGCGACCTTGGCGGCATAGACCACCGCTTCGGGATCGTCGCCATTGACATGCAGGATCGGCGCCTCGACCATCTTGGCGACGTCGGACGGATAGGGCGACGAGCGCGAGAAGTGCGGGTTGGTGGTGAAGCCGATCTGGTTGTTGACGATGAAGTGGATCGAACCGCCGACGCGATGGCCGCGCAACTGGCTGAGGCCGAAACACTCGGCAACCACGCCCTGGCCCGCAAAGGCAGCGTCTCCATGCAACAGCAACGGCAGTACCTTGACGCGCTCGCGCAGCGGAATGATGTCGCCTTCCCAAACCGTGGCCGACACGTCCTGCTTGGCGCGAACCTTGCCGAGCACCACCGGGTTGACGATCTCGAGATGCGACGGGTTGGGCGTCAGGCTGAGGTGCACCTTGTTGCCGTCGAACTCGCGGTCGGACGAAGCGCCGAGGTGGTACTTCACGTCGCCCGAGCCTTCGACGTCATCAGGGGCGTAGGAGCCGCCCTTGAACTCGTGGAACAGTGCCCGATGCGGCTTGGCCATCACCTGCGTCAGGACGTTGAGGCGGCCGCGATGCGGCATGCCCAGCACGATTTCCTTGACGCCGAGATTGCCACCCCGCTTGATGATCTGCTCAAGCGCGGGAATGAGGCTCTCGCCTCCGTCGAGGCCGAAGCGCTTGGTGCCGGTGTACTTGACGTCGAGGAACTTCTCGAAGCCCTCGGCCTCCACCAGCTTGTTGAGAATGGCCTTCTTGCCCTTCTCGGTGAACTCGATCTGCTTGTCCGGCCCTTCGATGCGCTCCTGAATCCAGGCCTTCTCCTCGGGGGAGGAGATGTGCATGAACTCGTAGCCGATGGTGCCGCAATAGGTCCGCCGCAGAATATCGATCATCTGCCGCACGGTGGCATACTCGAGACCGAGCACGTGATCGATGAAGATCGGCCGGTCCATGTCGGCTTCGGTAAAGCCGTAGCTCGCCGGATGCAGTTCCTCGTGGTCGAGCTTCTTGGCGACACCGATCGGATCGAGGTCGGCATGGAGATGGCCACGCATGCGATAGGCGCGGATCATCATGATGGCCCGGACCGAATCGAGCGTCGCCTGTCTCAGTTCGGCGGCGGTGATGCCGACCGGCTGCGCTTTCGCTTCGATCTTCTTCTCGAGGACCTTGCTGACTTCCGGCCAGTTGCCGTCGAGAGCGGAAACCAGCTCGCCATTGACCTTGGGCGGCCAGTCGGGTCGTGACCAGCTCGCGCCGCGCGCCTCACGCGCCGTCGCCGGTTCGGACAGGGCGTCGAAGAATTCCCGCCATTCGGGATCGACCGAGTTGGGATCGGCCAGATAGCGGGCCTCAAGCGCCTCGATATAGGCGGTGTTGCCGCCGTAGAGGAACGAGGTTCCGGCGAAAGCGTCGTTACCGTTCTGCCGTGCCATGTGCGTTTCGGAGCCGTCCGCTCCGTCCTCGCGTTCCGGCGACAGCAGGATCGCTTCGCCGTGTGTAAGTTGGTAACCCGCGGGGACGATGAACGGCTCCACGGGGTCCGTCAGGCTGGAAAGGCGCGTCTCAGCCTTTCAAACGCTCGGCAAGCGTGCGTCCGAGCTGGGCGGGCGACGGCGATACGACAATACCGGCCGCTTCCATGGCAGCGATCTTGTCCTCCGCTCCGCCCTTGCCGCCGGAGATCACCGCGCCGGCATGCCCCATGGTGCGACCCGGAGGTGCCGTGCGGCCGGCGATGAAGCCGACCATGGGCTTCATGCGGCCGCGCTTGGCTTCGTCCTTGAGGAACTGTGCCGCGGCCTCTTCGGCCGAACCGCCGATTTCGCCAATCATCACAATCGACTTCGTTTCAGGATCGGCAAGGAACAGTTCCAGCACGTCGATAAACTCCGTGCCCTTCACGGGATCGCCGCCGATGCCGACGGCGGTCGTCTGACCAAGGCCTTCGTTTGTGGTCTGGAACACCGCTTCATAGGTCAAGGTTCCCGACCGCGACACGATACCGACCGAGCCCTTGCGGAAAATCGAACCGGGCATGATGCCGATCTTGCACTCGTCGGGCGTCAGCACGCCAGGGCAGTTCGGCCCCAGCAGGCGCGACTTAGACCGATCGAGCCGTGCTTTCACCTTCACCATGTCGAGCACGGGGATGCCCTCGGTGATGGTGACGATCAGCGGCATTTCGGCGTCGATCGCCTCGATGATCGATGCACCGGCAGCCTTGGGCGGCACATAGACGACGGACGCATTGGCTCCCGTCTTCTCGCGCGCCTCGGCGACGGTGTCGAATACCGGCAGCACTGCCTTGCTTCCGTCGGGCAGCGTGCCTTCCCAGGTGGAACCACCCTTTCCGGGGGTTACGCCGGCAACCATCTTGGTGCCGTGATAGCCAAGCGCTTGCTCGGTGTGGAACGTACCGGTCTTGCCGGTCAGGCCCTGAACGATGACCTTGGTGTCCTTGTTGACGAGAATGGACATCGCATCAGGCTCCCTTCACGGCGGCGACAATCTTGCGGGCGGCATCGTCGAGATCATCGGCGGCAATGACGTCGAGGCCGCTTTGGGCGATGATCTTCTTGCCGAGAGCCACGTTGGTACCCTCGAGGCGAACGACCAGGGGAACCTTGAGACCGACTTCCCGCACAGCCGCGATGACGCCCTCGGCAATGACATCACACTTCATGATGCCGCCGAAGATGTTGATCAGAATGCCCTTCACGGCGGGATCGGCGGTGATGATCTTGAAGGCGGCCGTCACCTTCTCGCGGGAGGCGCCGCCACCCACATCGAGGAAGTTGGCCGGCTCGGCACCGTAGAGCTTGATGATGTCCATGGTTGCCATGGCAAGGCCGGCACCATTGACCATGCAGCCGATATTGCCGGAAAGTGCCACGTAGGCGAGATCGTGCTTGTGGGCCTCGATCTCCTTGGCGTCCTCTTCCGTAAGGTCGCGCAGAGCCTCGATATCGGCGTGGCGGAAAAGAGCATTGCCGTCGAAGGACACCTTGGCGTCGAGAAGACGCAGGTGACCATCTTTCAATACGATCAACGGGTTGATCTCGAGAAGGCTCATGTCCTTCTCGATGAAGGCCCGATAGAGCAGCGGGAACAGCGTTTCGGCGTCCTTCACCGCGGCACCGTCCAGCTTCAAGGCGGATACGATAGCCGCGACATTGGCAGAGCTAACCCCGACTTCCGGATCGATTGCGACAGTGACGATCTTCTCCGGCGTATCGTGGGCGACTGTTTCAATGTCCATGCCGCCTTCGGTGGAAACCACGAAGGCAACGCGGCCGACCGCGCGGTCGACGAGCAACGAACAGTAGAGTTCACGGGCGATGTCAGCGCCATCCTCGATGTAGAGACGGTTCACCTGCTTGCCGGAAGCACCGGTCTGCTTGGTGACAAGCGTCGAGCCCAACATCTGGCTCGCAAACTCCACGACCTCGGCCACGGATCTGGCAAGTCTGACGCCGCCCTTGTCGCCGGCAGACGCTTCCTTGAAACGCCCCTTGCCACGACCACCGGCATGGATCTGACTTTTCACGACCCACAGCGGGCCGGGAAGGGATCGGGCAGCCGCCTCCGCCTCGGAGGCGGAAAAGATGGGTACACCAGCGGCGACAGGCGCGCCAAACCCCTTGAGCAGGGCCTTTGCCTGGTATTCGTGGATGTTCATCCGGAAGTCCTTGGCTTGGGAGTGGAGGAGGAGAGGCGGACTGAGTGAAAATGCGGATGGATTCGCCAGAGACGAAAAGGCCGGGTCGCCGTCTGGCGGCCCGGCCCATGTTTTCAGACGATCAGGCCAGCGCCGGAGCGATGGTCTTGCAGGCCTCGATCAGGCCCTTGACCGAAGCAACCGACTTCTCGAAGCCGGCCTTCTCCTCGGACGACAGCTCGAGGTCGACGATCTTCTCGACGCCGCCGGCGCCGATCATGGCGGGCACGCCAACGTAGGTGTCGCTGACACCGAACTCGCCCTTGAGATAGGCGGCCACCGGCAGGATGCGCTTCTTGTCCTTGAGGTAGGACTCGGCCATGGAGATGGCGGAAGCGGCCGGAGCGTAGAAGGCAGAACCGGTCTTCAGGAGGGCGACGATCTCGCCACCGCCCTTGCGGGTGCGGTCGACGATGGCGTTCAGCTTCTCCTGGGTGGTCCAGCCCATCTTGACCAGCTCCGGAAGCGGTACGCCACCAACCGTCGAATAGCGGATCAGCGGGACCATGTCGTCGCCGTGGCCGCCGAGGGTCATGGCGTGGACATCTTCCACCGAAACGCCAAACTCATCCGACAGGAAATAGCGGAAACGAGCCGAGTCGAGCACGCCAGCCATGCCAACGACCATGTGGGCCGGCAGACCGGAGAACTTCTGCAGCGCCCAGACCATGGCGTCGAGCGGGTTGGTGATGCAGATCACGAAGGCCTTCGGGGCGTACTTGGCAATGCCAGCGCCGACCTGTTCCATGACCTTGAGGTTGATGCCAAGAAGGTCGTCGCGGCTCATGCCGGGCTTGCGCGGCACGCCGGCGGTGACGATCACCACGTCGGAGCCTTCGAGAGCCTCATAGGTGTTGGTGCCGGACAGCTTGGCATTGAAGCCTTCGACCGGGGCGGTTTCTGCGAGATCCAGTGCCTTGCCCTGAGGCACGCCGTCCATGATGTCGAACAGGACGACATCGCCGAGTTCCTTCTGGCCGGCCAGCAGGGCCAACGTGCCGCCGATCTGGCCAGCACCAACGAGAGCGATCTTTTTCCGCGCCATTGATTATTACCTTCCCTTTACGTAAAGGTTAGTTAGATCGAAATCGATCGGCATGGAATTACAATGATCACGAGTCGCGTGCAAGCGAGACTATCGGGGAAAGTCAACTTTTCACGAAGACGCTACCGCTTTGCTTGCTTACTTGCTTACGCCCAAGGTGACGTGCACGTCATGTTGCTGATGATTGCCGGTCAATAGACCCGGCAGCTCGATGCAGCCACTCTTCGGTCCGCATCTCGACAAGCCGCGATGCCGTACGCGCAAACTCGAAGGCTTCGTTTCCCTCCATGGCACGATAGAGGTCAACCGGCTCACCATCGGCGGTCAGAACCAAGGTTCGTCCGGCGTCATAGAGCACGTCGATCAATGTGATGAATCGCTTGGCGCGATTGCGTTCGCCGGCAACAAGGCGCGGGACGTCCGTCACCATCAGCAGGTCGAAATGACGGGCAATCGCCCGATAGTCGGCGGCACCGAGCGGCTGGTCGCAAAGCTCGCCGAAGGTGAAGCGCGCGCGCCGGCCCGCAGCGCGTGGCACGTGGACAAGCCGCCCCTTGACCCTGAGCTCGCAGGCTTCCTCGCCACCAGTGGACAGGCTGTGCCAGAGACGTTCGGCGGCGGCATCCGTGACCGGTCCAAGTGGAGAAAGATAAACATGTGTCGCCTTCAGACCTTCGAGCCGGTGGTCAGCCCCATCCTTCAGGTGAACGATCTCGCAACGCTCTTTCAGAAGACCAACAAAGGGCAGAAAGCTCGCTCTGTTGAGTCCATCCCAATAAAGCCGATCAGGGGCGACGTTGGAGGTGGCAACGAGCGTCAGTCCAAGCTCGAAAAGGCGACCGAACAGGCGGCCGAGCAACATGGCATCGGCAATATCGGTGACTGAGAACTCGTCAAAACAAAGAAGCCGCACGTCCTGGGCCAGTCCTTGCGCCACGATCTCGACCGGGTCGCGCGGATCGCCAGCCGCCATGGCCCGTCGCGCCACGGCGATTGCCTCGTGCATGTCGGCCATAAAGGCATGAAAATGCTGCCGTCGCTTTTTCTCGACCGGTGCGGCCGCGTGGAACCGATCCATCAGCAGCGTCTTGCCGCGCCCGACGCCACCCCAGACATACAGGCCGCGCACAGTCGGGATTGGCCCAACGGGAATAAGACCGAGGAGACGGCGCCGCGGCGGCGGCGCGCCAAGCCTTTTGAGCAGCCGATCGAAGGCTGAGGCCGCCTGCCGTTGAGCAGCATCCGCAGTCAGACGCCCGGCAGCGACCTCATTGTCAAACCAGAGGGCGACCTCGCCGGCCGGGGCATCAGCCGTCATGCCGATTGTCAGCCACGGAAGAACTGAATGCCACGCTTGCTGACATCGGTCTGGCCGGAATAGCGGTTGGGCGCCGCTGCGTAGAGACGAGCGACCACGGAGCCCGAAGCATCCTTCAGCAGAATTTCCTTGCCAGCCACATCCCAAGCCCCAACCGCCTTCAACTCATCAGAGACGCAGCCGCGCGTCGAGGCGCGGTAGCCACCGCTCCAAGTGGTGAGATTCATGGAGAGCTGGCAGGTCTCGCCGGCGGAGGCCAGCGTCCAACCACCGATGAGGTCGGCTTTGCGCACGTCAGCCGAGACGGCAGGATTGGCCGGAGCAACCGCTGGGGCCGTCGGCTGTCCCATCGCTACGTCCGTCGTCGGCTGAGGCATAGCCGGGGCTACTGGGGCCGGCAACGCCTGGCTCGCCACGGGGTTCACCGGCTGAGGCGCCAACGGAGCGATGCGCGGTGGCGGCGGGGCGTAGCTGCTACAGGCGGCGAGCGCGAGGACAGAAACGACGGAGGCGGTAGCAAGAATGCGCATCAGGTGAGGCTCCCAGAGAGCAAAGAGAGGACACCGTGGCTCCCGGCGTGATTCTCTCCAAGCATATCTTTGGATGATAACCGTCTCGGTTCCCAAGTGAAACCGACGGCCGAAAAAACTTGAAATTCGCAGCAAATGCTTATTGTCGGCGTTGCACGGAAGCCGCGAAAGCCACAAGATGTTCCTTGTGTTCGGGTGAGGGAGCACCTCGTATGCTGTCCTTTGTGGCACGTGTGTTGGGTCTGGTGCTGTTTGCCATTGGCATGGTGGCGCTGATTTCCGACGGTATCTCTTCGATTGCGGCCGATGCGGTGGTGATGACGCCGCTGTCGGGAAGCCTGTCCCTCGTCGCCCCTGACTTCGTGGAGCGGCTCGAGGCGATACTGAAGCCACTTGTCGGTGATGCGGCCTGGACCGAATGGGGCTCCACGGTTCTTGCCTGGCCCACCCTCGCCGTGGCTGGCATTACCGGAATCTTTCTGATGTTGGCCGGAGCTCGCCGGACACCACGACCAACGAGACACCATGCCGGCTTCCCAACCTGAGAGGGTCGTGCTCGGTATCGATGCCGCATGGACGGCGGCCAATCCGAGCGGCGTGGCGCTGGCAGCCCGAGCCGGCGACGTCTGGCGCCTGGTTGCGGTTGCGGCTTCCTTCGAGGAGTTCATCGCCCTCTCCGGCGACGACGTGGAATCCGGCCGGATGTCATTGGTCAGTGCTGCGGCGCGGCTTGCCGGACGGGTGCCCGACCTTGTGGCCGTGGACATGCCGATGATGGATGCGCCGATCATCGCCCGTCGAGCGGCTGACAACGCCATCAATCGCGCCTATGCGGGCCGGGGCGCCGGTACTCACTCGCCAACGCTCGACCGCCCCGGCGCGGTTGGTCGAGCGCTGGAGACGGCACTCTCGGCAGCCGGTTATCCGCTCGCGACCCAGGAGATCCGGATCCCCTGCCGCATCGAAATCTATCCGCATCCGGCACTGATCGAGCTCTTGGGCGCCACCTACCGCTTGCCCTACAAGGCGGGCAACACCGGCAAGTATTGGCCCGGGCGCCCCCTCGTCGAGCGGCGACGGCTCCTTTTCGGCACCTGGGCGACCATTGTAGCCGCCCTCGACGGCGTTCTCACCGGCAGCGCGGATTTGTTGGCTCTGCCGCCCGTCGACGCACGCGGCCGTAGCCTCAAGGCGTTCGAGGATCGCCTCGACGCCGTCGTGGCCGCCCATGCCGGAGCCATGGCACTCGATGGCCGGGCGCGGGCCTTCGGCGACATGGCATCCGCGGTGTGGGTTCCGGTGGGCGCAAACAGCCCGGCCTCACTCAGGCCGCGAACCCGGCATCCCGCATACGAGCCTCTATGAAGCGTCGGGCGGCGACAAGCTCGGCCACCGGCTCGTCCGCCTTTTCGGTCCACATCTCCACGAGAAATGCGCCTCGATAGCCAAGCGCCTTCAGCCAACCGAATATGCCGCTGAAATCCACGCAGCCTTCACCGAAGGGAACGTCGCGGAACGTACCGGAATGATCGGCAGTCACCCGCCTGGTATCCTTGAGATGAATGGCGGCGATGCGGTCCAGGCCAAGTTGAAGCTCGGCCGCCACATCGTTGCCCCAAGCACTGAGATTGCCAACATCGGGATAGACAGTGAACCAGGGCGAGCGGATGCGCGCTTCCCAGCCCTTCCACTTGCTGATCGAATTGATGAAAGGCGTATCCATGATCTCGACGGCGAGCATGACTTGCGCTGCGGCGGCTCTCTCCACGGCCCATTGCAGGCCGGCCTCGAAGCGAGCGAGCGTGCCTTCGTCCTGTTCCTCGTAATAGACGTCATATCCGGCAAGCTGAATGGTGCGAATGCCGCAATCGCGAGCCAGGCGGATCGCCCTCTCCATGATGTCGCGCGCACGCTCGACAACGACGGGATCGTGGCTGCCAAAGGGAAATCGCCGGTGTCCGGACAGGCACATCGACGGAACGGAAATGCCGGTTTCGATCGTCGCACGCACCAAGGCAAGACGTTCTTCGGCACTCCAATCAAGACGAGCGAGGCGGGCATCGCTCTCGTCGATGGACATTTCGACGAAATCGAATCCACAGGCTTTGGCAAGTGCAAGCCGCTCTGCCCAGGAGAGGCCTGGCGGCAGCGCCTTCTCGTAAATTCCCAGCGGATGACGGCGCATGTGCTCAGTCTCCCCAGATGTCGGCAATGGCCCGCTGGAACCCGGCAGCGGCCGCCGCCGGATCAGCCGCCCCATAAAGGGCGCGCCCGGCAATGAACACCTTGGCGGCAATGTCGTGGAACAGCGGCAGATCGGCAGCCGCGATGCCACCGGTCACCGACATTTCGAGACCGATGTCGGAAAGCGCCTTGAGCTGATCAAGGTCACTCTGGCTCCAGGTCTGTCCAGCCGCCTGGGCATCACGACCGCGATGGAAGACGGCTTGCCGAATGCCCAGCCGGCGCCAGGCGCGAGCGTCCTCAAGCGTCCAGTTGCCGAAGAGTTCGATCTGCACATCGCCGCCGCGCGCCTCGGCTACCGAGAGCGCCCGCTCCATGGTCGGCAGCGGCGCGGCACAGACGACGGTCATCCAGTTGGCCCCGGCGTTGAAGGCCAACTCGGCCAGGGTCTCGCCAGCATCGGCCGCCTTGAAGTCGGCCACCAACAGATGATCGGGATGATCGCGGCGAAGAGCCCGCACCGAATCCATGCCGCAGGCAAGGCAGAGCAGCGTACCGGCTTCAAGGATATCGACGCTGCCGGCCAACTGACGGGCAGCGGCAAGCGCCGGAGCCAGTTCGGTGAAATCGAGGGCGACTTGCAGGGCGGGGCGGGTCATGGGGCGGTTCCTTGGGGTGGCGTGGCGCGAAGCTTCGCGAGGCGTTCTTCATAACCGGCGAGGGCAGCGATCAACTCCCGGTAGGCGATGCGCTTTCGGGCATAAAGTGCAAACCGGGACTGAACCGGCTCGACCCTTGTGAGCGCAGGTTCAAAGGCAGCCATGGCTGCCCGGAAATCGGAATAGGTGCCGGTGCCAACCGCTGCTGCCATGGCGGCGCCAAGGCATCCAGTTTCCTCGACAGCCGGCAGTTCCAGCGGCAAACCGCTGGCGTCGGCCAACATCTGCATCCACACCTTCGATCGAGCCGGGCCGCCGGTGACGCGCAACGTCTCGGCAACGGGAAACCGTTGGCGCAGCCGATCGAGATGCTGAAGGAAGCTGAATATGACGCCCTCATAGATCGCCTGAAGCAGATGGGCACGGCCATGCAAGGCCTGCAAGCCGTAGAAGCCGGCCTTCATGCCGAGTCCGGCATTGGAACCGTAGAGGAATGGCAGGAACAACACGTCGCTTGCGGCGGGAGGCAGTGCCGCCACGGCCTTGTCCATCGCAGCATAATCGCGGTCGGCGAGTTGAGCGGCGAGCCATTCGAGGTTGGCGGCCGAGGTGGGACTCGCGTCATGGACAATGTAGCGCCCGGCCTCGGCGTGCCGGCCATAGACGAACGGGATGGGCAAGCCTTCCGCCACCTGGTTGGTAACGCCGGTCGCCACCGACCATGTGCCGAGCACGGCATTGAGCCGCCGCTCGTCCGCTATGCCAGCGGAAAGACTGGTGGCAACAACGTCGAAGAGACCGCCCACCACGGGCGTACCCGCGACGAGGCCGGTATCGGCTGCCGCCTTTGCAGTGACCTCGCCGACAATCTCTGCGGAACCGACCGTCGAGGGAAGTGCCGCCATGACTTCCTCGATGCCGCAGAGCCCTGCAAGCGACGCGTCGTAACGACCGGCGCGCATGTCGTAGAGATTGCTCTCGGAAATATTGGTGATCTCGGCGCCCAGAGCACCGGTCAGGCGAAAGCGCAAGTAGTCGTGCGCCATCATGATGGTGCCGATGCGATCGTAAACAGCCGGCCTCTCATCCTTCAACCAGCGAAGAAGCGATACCGGATGGCCTGTCCAGAGCGTCTGCAAGGTACGCGGGTAGAGCTTTTCAGGCAGACCCTCGCGCTGCCAGGCGCGGACCTTGTCGAGCGCCCGCTGATCGGACGACAGCATGGCACGACCGAGCGGCTGTTGCTGGCGATCCAGCAGGAACAGGCCTTTTCCCTGCGCCGAAATGCCGATACCGCCGATCATCGACGGTGCAATCCCGCTTTTCGTAAGAACGTCGGCGATGACCCGGCATGTTGCCTGCCAGAGCACCTCCATGTCGCGCTCTGCCCAACCCGGCTGATCGGACAGAACCGGCAGACCACTCCGGGCGAGGCCGAGCAGCCGACCCGTTTCGTCATAGAGGCCAGCTTTCAGGAATGTGCCGCCGCAGTCAATGCCCAACCAGATCGGCATGCTCAGCGCGCTCCCAAGAGGTGGTCGTATTGCACGCCGCGCGTCGCAAGACGGATATGATAAAGCGAAGTTGTTGCCGTGATGAACAGTTCGTCCTGGTCGGGGCCACCAAAGGTGCAGTTCGATACACGCTCCGGCACGGGAATGACGCCGAGACGATGGCCATCGGGAGCGAGGATCATGATCCCCCGCTCGAAGCTGCAATAGATGTTGCCAGCGATATCAACCGTGAAGCCATCGGGAATGCCGGGTTCGATGATCGCAAGAACACGCGGATCCTTCAGCCGACAACCGTCAATCACGTCATAAGCGACAAGATGGCGATGGCCCTTCGTGGGAAAGTCCACGACCGACATGTCGGCGACATAGAGCCGGCTTTCGTCGGGAGAAAAGGCGATGCCGTTCGGCCGCTGCACGTCGGTGGCGACAACGTCGACGTCGCCGGTGGCCGGATCGAAGCGATAGACCCAGCAACCGATGACCTGGCTTTCCGACTTGAAGCCCTCGGCATCGCCGGTGATGCCGTAAGGTGGGTCGGTGAACCAGATGCTGCCATCCGACTTGACCGTGAGGTCGTTCGGCGAATTCAGGCGGCGACCGTCAAAGCGGTCGACCAGCATGTGAACGCGACCATCCGGTTCTGTGCGCGAGATGCCCCGCCGGCCATGCTCGCAGGAAACGAGACGGCCCTGACGATCAATGGCATTGCCGTTGGCGAAGTTGGATGGGTCGCGGAACAGCGTGACGCTCCCGTCGCGCGACCAACGGAACATCCGGTTGCCCTTGACGTCCGAGAAAACCACAGCGTCTTCGGCCGGCAACCAGACCGGTCCCTCGGCCCAGACAGCAGGTGAGGCGAGGCATGTGAGGACGCTATCGTGTCGGGTGAGGCCGGCGGGGGTACCACCGGTGGAGGAGAGAGAGGCCGACATGTTGATCTTCCCGGACGCAAGGTATCCCTCGCGGTGAGCCAGAACTCTCCGCGAGGGATGTGACAGTTAAGCTTACTTGACGCCCCAGATGGCCTTGTAATGGTCCTGATAGCCGTTCTGCGGGTCGTAGACGTTCTTGTCGCCGCCATCGAAAGCGATGTTTTCCTTGGTGACGAGATGCACCGGCGTGACATAGCCCGATGGCTTCTCGCCGGCGAAGGCGCGATTGAACTCGTCGACGATCTGCCAGCCATGCAGCTTCAGCGGCTCTGGCACGGTCGCCGTCTGATGGTTGCCGGAGCGGATGCGCTGATAGGCGCTTTCCGAGCCGTCACCCGCCGAGATGTTGAAGGGGGCGCCATCGCCCTTCTTGCCGGCCGTCTGCAGCGAGGAGGCCATGAAGTCGAAGTAGAGGTCGTTGATGGCGAGGGAATACTGATAGTCCTCGCCATACTTCTGAATGAGCGAGAAGGTCATCTGCGGCATGCGGTTCGACGTATCGGCAAGCGGCGTATCGATGAACTCGACGACCTTGCAGCCGGCGCACTTCTCGATCACCGCCTTCATGGCGTTCGCCTTGTCGAGGGCGATCTGATAGAGCGAGTCCGTGAAGATCAAGGCCTTGGCGGTACCTTCGGACTTGGCGACGGCATACATGGCCGCCGTCTTGGCGACGTCATCGCTGTCGGACGTCACGTTGTAGAACACATTGTACTCGGGGATCGGACCGGGCTTGGGCACAGCGTGCCAGCCAACCAGGGCGATCTTCTCCTGGACCGCTTTCTTCAGCGCCATCTTGGCAACGTTGGGGTTCCAGCCGCCGATGACGATGCCATCCGGCTTCTTGGCGATTGCCTGGTTCAGGGCGGCGAGCTGGTCCTTCACCGATCCGGCTCCATCGAGAACATCGAGCTTCCAGCCAGCCACCTTTGCGGCTTCCGCCACGCCCTCTTCCACACCGAGCACGCCGCCGTTCTTCATGTCGGAGGCGATGTAGATGATCGACTTGCCCTTGGCGATGGCCGGACCGGCAGTCGGGCCATCCCAGGCGGAAGCCGGAGCCGTAGCCTTGGCAACGAGCGCCTTGGCCTCGTCGAGGAAGGCATCGGCACGGGCCGGCAGCGTGGCAATCACGGCAGCGGCGAGCGTGGTTGAAAGCAGTAAGCCAGTCCTTGTCATAGCGTTTTCTCCTTCACTTTTCCGATCGCTTTTCCGATTTCAGTCCTCCCGGAGACCGCGATCGTTTTCTTGCCATTGGTCATGTCATGGATGACTTGGCGTCGCCGGCCCGAGCCGGTCACGCCTTTTTTGCCGAGCCGCGTTGCACGGCTTTCTGGTTGAGCAGGCGCCGCCGCTGGGCGTAGCCGGCCAGGGTAATCGACAGGAGCAGGGTCGTGCCGTTGAACAGCGGCTCCACCCAGAAAGCGCCGCCAAACTGCTGAATGCCGGCGATGCCGATCGCCAGAATGGCGACGCCGATCACCGTTCCCCAGACATTGACGCGGCCCGGACGGATGGTGGTCGATCCCAAGAAGGCGCCAACGAGGGCGGGCAGCATGTAGTCCATGCCGACGCTCGCCTGTCCGACGCCCTGTTCGGCAGCCACCAGCACACCGGAGAAACCAGTGATCACCGAAGAGGCGATGAAGGCGCCGATGACGTAGCGGGTCACAGGAATGCCGTTGAGGCTGGCGGCGTTTGGATTGCCGCCGACCGCGTACATGCAACGACCGAGGGGCGTATGCTCAGTGACAAGCCAGAGAACGACGGCAAGCGCCAGCACATAGAAGCCGCCGATCGGAATCCCGAAGACTTCCGTGTGGTGCAGCATCATGAAGCTGTCGGGCAGATCTCCGACGATCTGGCGCCCGCCGGAATGCCACAGGGCAACGGCATAAAGCGTCGTACCCGTGCCGAGAGTGGCCACGAAGGCGTCGATGTCGGCGACAGCCACCAGGATGCCGTTGATCAGACCGTAGACCACCGACAGCAGCAGGACGACCAGTACCGCCATCGGCCAGCTGAAGCCGTAGGTGACCTGCAGGCTGATGGCCAGGATGTGCCAGAGCACAATGCCGAAGCCCACGTTGAGGTCGATCTTGCCGACGATCATCGGGATGGTGGCTGCGAGTGCCAGAAGCGCCACCTTGGACTTGGAGGCGAAAATCGCCTGCAAGGTGAGGAGGGACGCGAAGGAGGGCGTTGCCACCGAGAAGAGGATGATGAGCAGGACGCACAGGATCAGCAACCCATAGCGGGTGCCGGCCTGCGTGAGCACCGGCACGAAGCCGTCCCGGCTCAGGCTGACGCGCTCCTCCAGCGCGGTGGACTTTACGGATGAGCTGGCCACCTCTTGTTCTCCCAGAAAAGTTGTCTCGCTATGCTGGCGCCGCCGATCGGGGCGCTCGGCGAATTCCGTCAGGCAACGGCAGCCGGAGCTGCGATCTCCTCGCCGCCGCAGGCTCGCTGCAGCAAGTTGGCGAAGGTCACGTCATCGTTGATCAACTCGTCGACCACCTTGCCGCGATTGAAGACCAAGGCGCGGTTGCAGATGTGGGCAACCTCCTCGAAGTCCATGGAAATCACCAGGACGGCAATCCCATTGGCGAGCGCCTCGTTGAGCAGGTCGTAGATCTCGGCGCGCGCGCCGACGTCGACACCGGCTGTCGGATCCTCCAGGATGAGGACCGGCGTACCGAGCTTCATCCAGCGGGCCATCACCACTTTCTGCTGATTGCCACCCGACAGTGCGCTGACATCGATATCGATGAGACGGGGCCGCACGTCGAAGCGCTCGACCTCTGCCCAGGCCTGCCTGGCTTCCGCGTCGGATCCGTAAGCTGAGATCGGGCGGAGACCGAGATTGCAGGGGTTCAGGAACAGGTTTTCCCGAACCGACATGGTCATGACCACGCTCTCGTTGATGCGATCGCCGGCCACCAGCGAAATGCCGGCGGAGATCGCTTCGGTCGGGGAACGCGGTGCGATCGCGCGTCCTTCCATACGAACGGTTCCGGAGGTGGCATTGCGTTTGCCGAACAGGCAGCGACCGATTTCCTCCTGCCCGGCTCCCCGCAGGCCAACCAAGGCCACCATCTCGCCGCGCCGCAGTGTGAAGGAAACCGGGCCGGTATCGCCGACCACCAGACGATCGACTTCAAGCATGGCGGGAGCGTCGATCGGCAACGGCCGGCGCTTGTCCCCACGCTTCTCCTCACCGACGATCAGACGCACGAGATCGCGAAGTTCGTACTGGCTTGTCGCGCCACCCGCCACCCAGCGGCCATCGCGCATGACGCAAACCTCGTCGGCGATCTCGACCACTTCGTCCAGGCGATGCGTGACGTAGATCATGCCGACCCGCCGCTGGCGCAGCCGTTCCAGCACTTCAAAGAGATGCTTGACGTCGTCGGCCGGCAGCGATGCCGTCGGCTCGTCAAGCACCAGCACTTCGGCATCGACGGCAACGGCGCGCGCGATTGCCAGCAGCGACTTCTCGGTGCGCGACAGCTCGAACACACGGGCATCGGGGTCGATATCGGTTCCAACGGCCTCAAGCGCCGCAACGGCCCGCCGACGAACCTCGGCCCAGTCGACGAGGCCAAGGCGGCGGGGAAAGCCCATGGTGAAAGCCATGTTTTCCGCCACCGTCATCCACTCGACGAGGCCGAGATCCTGATGAATGAAGGCGATCGGCTGACGGCCGCGCCGTCCGACGGCGCTTGCCGAGGCAATCTCTTCACCACGGAACAGGATCGAGCCGGAATCCCGCTTGTAGACACCGGCCAGTATCTTGATCAGCGTGGACTTGCCGGCTCCGTTCTCGCCAAGCAAAGCCAGGATCTTGCCGGGACGGACATCGATGCTGACATGATCGACGGCGGCGACGCGACCGAAGGTCTTGACGATGTCGACCATCGATAGGAGCGGCGCGTCAGTCGTAGTGGTGGGTGATGTCATCAGCGTCCTCCTCCCTGAGGCGCTTGGCGTTTATCGAGAGCAAGGGTTTCACGCTCAAAGGGCGCGAATTTTCTCCCAGACCCGTTCGTCGACCGGAATACCCTTCTCTTTGTTCTGAGCTTTCATTTGTGGAAACTCGTGCCCGGGAAGGCGAATTGCCTGGGAAGGATCAGAGCGCTCAGCGGTCAGCACATAATCGCAGATACGCCGCAGCTTTTCGTCGCGGGTTCCCTTGTCGATCAGCCGATCCACCTCAATGGCGATGAACACCTGAGAGACGTTGTACTCGTCGTCCATCTCCTCACTAACCTCGGCCACCGACAACCCACCCGACAGGAGGGTGGCGATCATGTCGAGAACGATGGAGAGGCCCGACCCCTTCCAATAACCCATGGGCAGAATGCGGCGGTTCTTCTCGACGACGGCAGGATCGCGCGTCAGCTTGCCATCGTCGTCGAACCCACCATCGACCGGCAACTGCCGACCAGCAAGCCGGTTCACCTCGAGCATGCCATAGGAAAACATCGACATGGACATGTCGACCATCGTGACAGGGCTGCCTGGCACCGCGACAATCAACGGGTTGGTGCCGATACGGCATTCCTTGGAGCCCCAAGGCGGCATGACGGCGATGGAGTTGGTCCAGCAAATGCCAACATAACCCTTTTCTGCAGCCTGGTAGCCGTAAGAACCGCCGCGCATCCAGTGATTGGCGTTCCGAAGGGCGACGAGGCCGATACCGTGGGCCGATGCCAGCTCGATGGCGCGATCCATCATGGCGGTAGCCGTCAGATTGCCAATGGCGCGGCAGGCGTCCCACTGCTCGATGGCACCAAGCGAAAGCAGCTTCTTGGGTTCCGCCTCGACGCGCACATGGCCAGCGCGGATTTGCTCGACGAATCGAGGAAACCGATTGACGCCATGCGAATACACACCGGTTTCCGTCGTGTCGGCAAACAGCTTTGCGCAAGCATCGGCCTTCTCCGGCGCAAGACCGCATTTGAGAAGGACGCGCCGGAACTCGGCCTGAAGGTCCTGATGGGTGAGATGCAACATGGCGTTCCTTCCCGGAAATCTGGTTCGTTGATTATCAGGCGGCGGATGACGGCCAATCGCCAGCAAGCGTGGCCCAAGGCAACTTGCCGACCACCTTGCGGATGCCGGCAGCATGATTGAGCGTCACGCCCGGCAGGTGGATGTCGTCCGGGGTGAAGACGAACACGGTACCGGTCCCGAAAGGATGCCAATCGAGCTGCAGATCCTGCGCGTAATAGGTAACGTCGCGCACTGCGTCGTAAGCGGCATCCGCTCCACCTGCCAGCTTGGCGCAGCCAACCTGTTCGGTACCCGAGAGCATGACCTGCACATCGCAGTAGCGCCGATGGCTTTCGGCGCGAAGTTCAGCTGCGGGGCGCGTTTCATACTCGTTGATGACGAAAAAGGCCTCGCCATCGATGTCGTGACGACCAACCGAAGCTTGGCAAAGAGCCGGATCGGCCAGCCGCTCTAGCATCTGCCGCAAAGGCGCCGGCAGTCCCGATCGCCAGGCGTCGTCGTTTATCGAACCCTTGAGCACGCCGTCCTCCCGTCGCGCCATGCGTTTTGTATTTCAAAACGCCGTTTCGTATTTTGGTATATTTCACTTTGCGGCTTGTCAATGCCGTAGTTTCCTCAAGGGAACCGACATGGAGCCAGACCTCGGTATGGCGTCCATTTGACGCGGTCTCTCGTCGGGGCTAATCCATCGGCGCATTGGCAAGGTCGCACAGCGCAAGCCCGACGACGGTGCTCAACGATGCGACAAGGGAGGATCGGCGATGGATAACGTGCCGGACCAAGAGCCGCCGGCCGGCAGTCAGAGCCTGCTGCGCGGACTGCAAATCGTCGAAATTCTCAGCAACTTCCCGAACGGTTGCCCGCTTGCCAAGCTTTCGGAGCTGGCCGGGCTCACCAAGAGTACGACGCACCGCTTGCTGCAAGGGTTGGAAAGCGCTGGCTACGTGACACGGGCTCCCTCACCCGGCAGCTACCGGCTGACGACCAAGTTCGTTGCCGTTGGACAGAAGACGCTGTCGTCGCTCAACATCATTCACGTGGCAGCTCCGCACCTCGAAGCACTCAATCTCGACGTCGGCGAGACGGTCAACTTCTCGACGCGCGAGGATGACCACGCCATCATGATCTACAAGCTGGAGCCGACGGTGGGCATGATCCGAACCCGAACGTACATCGGCCAGCATCTGCCACTATTCTGCTCGGCCATGGGCAAGATCTTTCTCGCCTATGACAAGCAGGCCAACTTTGAGACCTATTGGCAAAGCCACCAAAGTGGCATCGTCAAGCTGACGGCCAACACCATCGTCGATCATGCCGACATGCTGAAGGAATTCGCCGCCATCCGTGACGATGGCTACTCGCTCGACCGCGAGGAAAACGAGTTGGGGGTCTCCTGCGTTGCGGCGCCGGTATTCGACATACAAGGCCGCGTGCCGTATGCGGTGTCGATCTCGCTATCGACGGCCCGCCTCGCCCAGATCGGGGTCGACAATCTCGTCGAGCACGTAAGGCAGGCTTCGCGGCGCATCTCAGGCGAGCTCGGCGCCACGCTCTGAAGAAACTGCCCGGTCGGCTGAACCGGACCGGGCACTTCCATCAAACGTCGAGATTGGCGACCGACAGGGCGTTCGCCTGAATGAAGTCGCGGCGTGGTTCCACGTCGTCGCCCATAAGCCGCTCGAAGATATCATCGGCCTCGACCGCCTCGCTGACCTGCACGCGCAACAGCGAGCGAGCGTTGGGGTCGAGTGTCGTCTCCCAGAGCTGCTCGGCATTCATTTCACCGAGGCCCTTGTAACGCTGCATGGTGATACCCTTGCGCCCAGCCGCATAGACGGCATCCAGAAGGGTACGCGGGCCGCGGACGACGATCTCGTTTTCGCGACGCCGGAGCATGGCCGCCGAACCATAGATGGCCGCGAGGTGTTCGCGATGACCGGAGAGCTTGCGTGCATCGGCCGATGACAGCAGAGCCGTATCGATGATGCTGGTCTCGGTGACGCCACGCACGACGCGCCTGAAGGCGAGGCTGCCATCCGGCATGGCCTCGCCGGTCCACCCCTTCTCGAACTCATCGGCAATGACATCAAGACGAGCCGCCACGCTGTCGGCCGCGTTCTGAGCCGCCTCGCGATTGTCGAGCAGACGAGCATCAAGGGCACCAGCGATCGCCGCCTGCTCGACGACCTCATGGCTGTAACGATGGTGCAACCCCTCGATGAGGTTCCGCACGATGCGAGCCCGGTCGATGATGGCCCGCAGATCCTGTCCGGCCCGCGCCTCGCCATCGGCGAGCTTCAGCACGGCTTCGTCGAGACCCTGCGTCACCAGGAAGTCCTCAAGCGCCCGCTCGTCCTTCAGATACTGCTCGGACTTGCCGCGCGTCACCTTATAGAGCGGCGGCTGGGCAATATAGATGTGGCCGCGCTCCAGCAGCGCCGGCATCTGCCGGAAGAAGAAGGTGAGCAACAGGGTACGGATGTGGGCGCCGTCGACGTCGGCGTCGGTCATGATGATGATCTTGTGATAGCGCAGCTTGTCCGGGTCGAACTCGTCGGTGCCGATCGAAGTACCGAGCGCGGTGATCAGCGTGCCGATTTCGGCCGATGACAGCATCTTGTCAAAACGCGCCCGCTCCACGTTGAGAATCTTGCCTCGGAGTGGCAACACGGCCTGGAACTCGCGGTTGCGACCCTGTTTGGCCGAACCACCTGCCGAGTCACCCTCGACGAGGAACAGCTCGGTGTTGGCCGGATCGCGGTCCTGACACTCGGCCAGCTTGCCGGGTAGAGACGCCATGTCGAGGGCGCCCTTGCGGCGCGTCAGCTCGCGGGCCTTGCGGGCCGCCTCACGAGCGGCGGCGGCTTCGACGACCTTGCCAACCACCACGCGCGCTTCGGTCGGATGCTCTTCAAACCAAGTGGAGAAAGCCTCGTTGAGTGCTCCCTCGACCACCGGCCGCACTTCAGATGACACCAGTTTGTCTTTGGTCTGGCTGGAGAATTTCGGGTCGGGTACCTTCACCGACAAGACACAGGTCAAGCCTTCGCGGCAATCGTCGCCAGTCAGCGTCACCTTCTCGCGCTTGGAGATGCCGGCACTTTCGGCATAGCTGGTCACCTGACGGGTCAGTGCCGCGCGGAAACCGGCAAGATGAGTGCCACCGTCACGCTGCGGGATGTTGTTGGTGAAGCACAGCACATTCTCATGATAGCTGTCGTTCCACCAAAGCGCGACCTCGACGGTGATGCCGTCCTTTTCGGTCGATACCATGATCGGCTTGGCGATCGCCGGCTTCTTCGAGCGGTCGAGGTAGCGAACGAAGGCTTCAAGACCGCCCTCGTAATGCAGTTCCTCGGTACGCGGCTCGACGCCACGATTGTCCTCAAGAACGATGCGAACGCCAGAGTTCAAAAAAGCCAGCTCACGCAAACGCCGTTCCAGCGTTGCAAAATCGAAGTCCGTGACGCCCTTGAAGGTCTCGTGGCTCGGCATGAAGGTCACTTCGGTGCCCTTTTCGCCCACAGAGGTGCCGGTCACGGCGAGCGGCGCGTCCGGCACGCCGTTCGTGAAGCTCATTTCATGCACCTGATCGTGCCGCCAGACCTTGAGTTTCAGCCATACCGAAAGGGCGTTGACCACCGACACGCCAACGCCGTGCAGACCGCCCGATACCTTGTAGGAGTTCTGATCGAACTTACCGCCGGCATGCAGCTGGGTCATGATGACCTCGGCCGCCGACACGCCCTCCTCCTTGTGGATGTCGGTGGGGATGCCGCGCCCGTTGTCGCGCACCGTGCAAGAACCGTCGGCATTGAGCCGGACCTTGACCACGTCGGCATGACCGGCCAGCGCCTCGTCGATGGCGTTGTCCACCACCTCGTAAACCATGTGGTGCAGGCCCGAACCGTCATCGGTATCGCCGATGTACATGCCGGGGCGCTTGCGCACCGCGTCGAGCCCCTTGAGCACCTTGATGGATTCGGCGCCGTATTCGTCGGGGTCGTAGGCTGTGGTGTCGGTCATTGGGGCCTTCGTTTCTTATTTTCGGGAACATCCCGCCCATTCCTCTTAAAGGCTGGCGGGGACTGCTTCAACCATCCTCGGCCGGAGGTCGAAAAGCGTTTATTTTCAATCGTCTCGCAGGGGATTCATCCCGGCGGTCCGGCGGTGCCCGCACCATGGCCCGGCAATCGGGTGGAAATACGGCGAATCAATCCCGGAAATCCCCAGTTTTCTGGGCCGGAACTTCCGGAATCGCGATGATTTCCGCCTCGCCCGAAAAGCCCTCGAAGGGAGCGGCATCTGTGCCCGTCATGAAAGCCTGCACGCCAAGCGCAGCGATCAGGTCAACCAGTGCCCCTCGCCTGCGAGCATCGAGGTGGGCGGCCACCTCATCGAGCAACAAAACTGGCGGGCTGCCCGTCAGCTCGGTAACCAATGCCGCCTGCGCCAGCACCAGGCCGGTGAGCAGCGCCTTCTGCTCGCCAGTCGAGGACGCCGAGGCCGGCATGTCCTTCTCGGCGTGGCGAACCGACAGGTCGGAGCGATGCGGACCGATGAGCGTTCGCCCCGCGGCTCGATCTCGCGAGCGGCCCGCCTTGAGATCGGCTCTCAACCAATCCTCGACATCGGCAGCGGCCGCCCCCTCAAGTGCAGTGTCGACATCGCCCGTCAACTGGACGGTCGCACGCGGAAAAGCTCCATCTCCTTCCGGGCGCGCCTCGATGAGGCGGGCGAGACAATGCACGGTTTCCCGGCGAGCGGCGGCAATGGCGACGCCCGTGGTGGCAATTTCGGTTTCCACCGCGTCGAGCCATGCAACATCGACATCGCGTGCCTCGAGCAAGCGATTACGGGAGGCGACCGCCTGCTCATAAGCCGAAACACGTCGACCGTGTGCGGGATCGACCGCCAGGACCAGACGATCGAGAAAACGGCGCCGATCACCGGCCGGTCCGACAAACAGGCCATCCATGGCCGGAATCAGCCAGATGATGCGAAGATGGTCGGAGAGCCGCTCGCTGCTCTTCTGCGGTTCACCGTCGACGAGGAGCTGTCGTCCCGCTTCACCCAAGACAGCCCCCGTGCCGATGCGGACCGCTCCGAAAGCGCCCTCGACATCGGCCAGCACCGAAAAACCGCCGGAACCGCCAAGCCGAGCCATCTCGGCCAATGTAGCCCGCCGGAATCCGCGGCCAGGGGCCAGCAAGGACAACGCCTCCAGAACGTTGGTCTTGCCCACCCCGTTCTGACCAACGAGTACTATCGATCGGCCCGAGAAATCGAGCAACAGGTCGGCATGGTTACGGAAATCGTTGAGGCGAAGGCGGCTCACGCGCACCTTCGCCTCTGGACGGGTCTCTGTCATGGCGTTCCAGCGATAGCGGATTACACCCGCATCGGCATCAGCACATAAAGCGTAGCATCGTCACCGGCGTCCTGGATCAGCGTCGGAGAGCCGGCATCGGCGAGATGGAACAGCGCCGTATCCGAAGTAAGCTGGCCGGCAATATCAAGAAGATAGCGGGCGTTGAAGCCGATCTCGAGCGGAGCATCGGCATAGTCGACCATCACTTCCTCGGTGGCGGTGCCCGAATCCGGATTGACGACGGTCAGCACCATGCGTCCTTCGGCAAGCGCCAGCTTCACCGCGCGTCCGCGCTCGGACGAAATGGTGGAGACGCGGTCGACGGCTTCGGCGAACTCGGCCTTGTCGACCCGCAGTTCCTTGTCATTGCCCTGCGGAATCACCCTGCCGTAGTCGGGGAAGGTTCCATCGATCAGCTTGGAGGTCAGCACCACGTTGCCAACGGTCAGGCGAATCTTGGCATCGGACAGCTCGACCTTGAGCTCTGCCTTCGGATCCTCGATAAGTCGCTGTATCTCGCCGACCGTCTTGCGGGGCACGATAATGCCCGGCATTCCCTCGGAACCGCTTGGCGCGGCGATGTCGGCGCGGGCAAGGCGGTGCCCATCGGTCGCAACGGCGCGGAACAGCGCCCCTTCCGGACCATCGACCGTATGCAGGAAGATACCGTTCAGGTAGTAGCGGATCTCCTCGTTGGAGATCGCGAACTGCGTGCGGTCGATCAAGCGCTTGAGGTCGCCGGCTTCCAAGGTGAAGGAATGGCTGAGTTCACCGACGGTAATGTCGGGGAAGTCGCTTTCCGGCAGCATTTGCAGCGAGAAGCGGGAACGACCGGAAGATATGGACAGCGTAGCGCCGTCGGCCGACGCTTCGAGCGAGACCTGGGAGCCCTCCGGCAGCTTGCGCACGATGTCGTAAAACATGTGCGCCGGCACCGTGGTGGCCCCGGGACGTTCGACCATCGCCGGCACCGTCTCCTGCGCTTCGAGGTCGAGGTCGGTTGCCTTGAGCTTGAGCTGGCCTTCGTCAGTCCGCAACAGCACGTTGGAGAGAATCGGAATCGTATTCCGACGCTCGACAACGCGATGGACGTGGGTGAGAGAGGCGAGGAGGTGCGACCGCTCCAGCGTAACGCGCATGGAAAAACCCGTCTGTCGTGGCTGCCGCACAGGTCGGTCGCACTGAGCGCGACCGGCGCGGCCTCCGGAAAATCTGGCGCTGCGCCCCCGCCGACCCGGCAGACTTGCCGCATCGGAACGGGCGCTCCCGTATCAACCCGGGGCATCTGCTCGAGGGCTAGGTGTCGCCACCAAACCAGCATTCACCCTGGACCGGCTTCCCCGTCACTACCAACCGGCGGCAACGGGGAAAAGCACATTACGGCAACCGTCAATTTCCGCAAGCCGGCAGGCCGGCGCCGAAGTGTTTTCGCCGGAGTTTTTCGTTTCTCGCCTGGCGTCACGCCTCGAGCATGCGCTTCAGCACCTCGATCTCCTGCGTCAAGGCCTCGTCGGAACCGATCATCTCCTCGACCTTGCGCACCGCGTGCAGAACGGTGGTGTGGTCGCGACCGCCAAAACGCCGGCCGATTTCCGGCAAAGACCGCAGCGTCAGCGACTTGGCGAGGTACATGGCGATCTGGCGCGGCCAGACGATGGAGCGTGTGCGGCGCGAAGACAGGAGATCCTGCTTGGAGACGTTATAGTGCTTGGAAACGACACGCTGGATGTCCTCGATCTTGACGCGGCGCGTGTCGGTGACGCGGATAAGATCCTTCAGCGTCGTCTCGGCCATTGTCAGCGACAGCGTCAGGCCGGTCAGCTGGTTATGGCCGGCAAGCCGCGTCACCGCGCCCTCGAGGTCACGCCCCGACGTGGTGACGTTGCGGACGATGAAATCGATGACGTCATCAGGGACGGTGAAGCCGGGCATATGCTGAGCGGTGAGAGCGATACGGCGCTCGACGATCGACCGACGCAGCGCGGCGTCTGGAGCGCCGATCTCGATCAGCAGGCCACCCGAGAGGCGCGAACGGACGCGCTCTTCCATTGTCTCAAGCTCGACTGGCGGCCGATCGGCGGCGACGATCACCTGGCGGGCGCCATCGATCAGCGTGTTCACCGTGTGGCAGAACTCCTGCTGGATCTGCTTTCCATGCAGGAACTGCATGTCGTCGATGACCAGGAGATCGATCGTCCGGAGCGCCTCCTTGAAGGCGATCGCCGACTGGGTCTGAAGCGATTGGACGAACCGGTACATGAAATGCTCGGCCGTCAGATAGAGCACCCGCATTTCCGGATGCTCTGCCTTGAGATGGTGGGTGAGCGCCTGCAGGAGGTGCGTCTTGCCCTGGCCAACCGACGAATGGATGTAGAGCGGGTTGAACTTGACAGCGGACGCCGAACCGTCCGCAACCTGGCGGGCAGCGGCCAGCGCCAGACGGTTGGAAGCGCCCTCGACGAAGTTGTCGAACGTATAACGCGGATCGAGCGGCGAGGAGATGTCGTCGAAGAGTCGAGCGGAGGCCGCATCAACGGCGGGACGGACAAGGTTGGCAATCCGCGGCGCCGGCGCGCTGGCAGGACGCGTCGCCTCTGCCGTCGCGAACCGGGCAGGCGTCTCGACCTTGGCCCGCATGGCCGAGCGCACCGATACTTCCACCTTGCGGTAGGCAGGGCCTTCGGCCTGCCAGAGAGCGGCAAGCTTGTCGCGATAATGGGTGGAAATCCAAGTCTTCAGGAAGCGGCTCGGCACCGAAAGCCAAACAGTGCCGCCCTCGATCTGCTCGACATTCATGCCGGCAAACCAGCAGGAAAACACCTCTTCGCCGAGATCGGCCTTGAGGCGGCCACGAACGCGCGCCCACGCATCGGCATGACTAACTGCCGCTCCGGCGACGCCGCAGGCTTCCGCTTCCAACATATCTCGGCCTCCATTCAAAAAAGTCTATCTACCAGTCTTCTGTCCGAAGGGCGCTTCCGCCGGGAGCTCCCTTCTCAGCCCCCCCGAACGAAAAGGTCGGGATGGCCATTCTTTTGGCCGCCTCGAAATGACGACCTTTGGGAACCTCTTCATACCGCCGTTCCCATCAGCGGTGACGAATACCTACCCAGCAAAGGGAAGACATCCATCAAAAATGCCAGCCGCAAAGCCGACATCAAAGCTCGTGACAGACCGGAGCCCATCACCTGCCGGAGCCACAGCCTCCGGACCGCGAATTGTGATCAGTGTGACAGGTCTCCCGATCTGCGCGCACCATGTCGGCCATGCGGCCGTTCCGTCCAACGCATCGGTTCAACTCTGGATCCAGGGCAGACCGCTCGCCTTCCAGCCATCGACACAACCTCTGTGCCTATCCGGACCGAGCGCCCCCTCGAAACCGCCTGCCACATTAAAAGCCCGCGCAAAACCGCCGGCCGTTGCCACGATCGCCGCAGATCGACTGCGCGCGCCCGACCGGCAAATAAAGTAGAGCGGGGCATCCGCGCCAACACCCAGGTCGGCGAGAGCCTCCCCAAGTTCGTCGGCAAAGGTCGGGTTCACGACCATATCCGGAAAGCGCTGCCATTCGACGAGCAGCACGCGCTTGCCGATGCCCTGAAGATCCGGAAGACCGACGAAGTTCCATTCGGCCACGGTCCGGACATCGATCAGCACAGCCGAGGGATCGGCGGCAAGCGCCTCCCAAGTCTCGCGCGCACCGACGTCACCAGCATAGCTCGGATCTTCGTTGAAGGATCCCGCACCCAAGATTGCCCCACCACCCCAAAATGGATCAAACAGAAAAGACAAAACAAAACTATGCGCAAAAAGCGCATATGTACTTATTATGCCTTTCCTGGACTGAGTTGGCTACTTGCCTCGGCCATCGCACCTAAAGAATTACCGACGGCTAGCCCCCTGCATTAGCTTATTTTCGCAAGCGACTGCTTGGCTCGCTCGCTTCAACTGGGCTGACCATACACAGGCCCTAGGGGGGGGAGCAAGAGCCGAATCTTCCTATGTCGTTAACCTGCTTTTTACCGGCACGGACACCCCGCGAGAGGGGATCGGCGAACCCTAGGGGATTCAAAGATTTGCGCGTTCCAATACGGCAAAACCCTATTTGGTCGTACGCCGGCCATGGCCCTATTCATTAGCCGCATTTTCGTTTCCATCGCCGCGGATTCTCCCCCGCCAGAATTTGACGTATTGATAACACATTGTTTTTAAACAGATAAATTTGACACCCGACTCTTGCTGGGTCAGTACCCCCCAACTCGGCGACACGAGCCGGAAAAGCAAAAGGGCCTAGCAAAAAGCCAGGCCCCAGCGGAGTCGTATTAACCAAATGAAGGCTGTTCGAACGCCCTCGGGCGATCGAATATCAGGCGCCGATCGACTTCAGACGCGCGGCCAACCGCGACACCTTGCGAGAAGCCGTATTCTTATGAACGATGCCCTTTGTCGCCGCCCGCATGATCTCCGGCTCAACGACCTTGAAAGCTTCGGTCGCGGCGGTCTTGTCGCCAGACGCAACAGCTTCCTCGAACTTGCGCACGAAAGACCGCATACGGCTACGACGGGTCTTGTTCACTTCGGTGCGGGCCGCGATCTTGCGGGTCGCCTTCTTGGCCGAAGAAGTATTGGCCATACTGAAGCCTTTCTCTCTCCCGGCTGCGCCGGGACTTGTTGTTGAGCCGCCGCGGCTGCCGGACCCGGCCACACGGACGACATAAAACTTTCAGGCGGCCGACGACCATCGGCCACCGTCCTTGGGGCGGGCTTATAGACGCAGACGCGGCCGGCGTCAACGCCATCAGCGCTGACAAGACGGACAAAAGAACGTCGAACGCCCAGCCTGCCTGATGCGTGTCACCATACCGCCGCAGCCGAACCGCTGGCAGGGCTCGCCCTCGCGATCGTAAACGGCGAAGTGATGCTGAAAGTAACCCAGCGTGCCGTCAGTCCGCATATGGTCGCGCAAGGTCGAACCGCCAGCCTCGATTGCCTCGGCGATCACGGTCCGTATAGCCGAGGCAAGTCTCTCCGCCACCCGCACATCAGCGAGCACGGAAGCCGGCCGGCGCGGATCGAGTTCCGACCGCCACAACGCCTCGCAGACATAAATGTTGCCGAGACCGGTAACGATGCCCTGATCGAGGAGCGCGGCCTTCAACGGCGTTCGCCGCTCAGCCAGGGCGGCCAGCGTAGCAGCGGAGAAAAGATTGGAGGTTGGTTCGACGCCAAGCCCGACAAGACGCGGATGGCGCTCCATCTCCGCGCGCGGCTGAAGATCCATGAAGCCAAAACGCCGAGGGTCGTTGTAAATGACGGCCACGCCCCCCTGGAGCTCAAAACGGACGTGGTCATGGCGTGTGTCGCGCGAGCGGGCAAGTGCGAAGGCACCCGGCACGGAACCACCCATCACCCTTCCGGGCGCTTCGATCCTGAATGAGCCGGACATGCCGAGATGGGCGAGCAGCATCTCGTCGCCTTCGATCTCCCACAAGAGATACTTCGATCGACGGCCGAGGGACAGGACGCGGCGCCCAGCCAGTCGCTCGGAAAAGCGCTCAGGAAAAGGGTAGCGAAGGGCCGGCCGCGCCAACGTGACACTTGTGATGGTCGCGCCCTCCAGAACCGGCTGCAGACCGCGCCGGACCGTCTCCACTTCCGGCAACTCAGGCATAAGCTCGCAGCCTCCTCATCACGACACAGGTTGCCGCCAACATAGCGCCCGCTCATCTCTTCGGCTATGGTCGCGGACGCGCCGACGGCGCGAGGCTCAAGGCAGGACGGAACGGACGATGACGGACAACAGCACTTCCTTCGGTTTTCGCGAGGTCAATCCAGGCGAAAAGCAAGGCCTCGTCGATAGCGTCTTCCACTCTGTGGCCAGCCGCTATGACCTTATGAACGATCTGATGTCGGGTGGACTGCACCGGCTCTGGAAAGATGCCATGGTCTCTCGCCTTGCCCCGCCGCGTTCCGGGCGACGGCCCTTCAAGGTGCTCGACATGGCGGGAGGCACCGGCGACATCGCATTCCGCATCGCCGAACGCTCCAACCGGACCGCCGACGTCACTGTTGCCGACATTAACTCCTCGATGCTCGAGGTCGGGCGGGAGCGGGCACGGGCGCGCGGGCTGGAAAGGCTGGAGTTCGTCGAAGCCAACGCCGAGGAGTTGCCCTGGCCGGATGCCAGCTTCGATGCCTATACGATCGCTTTCGGCATCCGAAACGTGCCGAGGATCGACAAGGCACTTTCCGAAGCTTTTCGCGTGTTGAAGCCAGGCGGACGTTTCTTCTGCCTCGAGTTCTCGCACGTCGATGCCCCGATCGCCGACAAGGTCTACGACGCCTACTCGTTCCATCTGGTACCCAAGATCGGCCGGGTCGTCGCCAAGGACGAGGAGAGCTATCGCTATCTGGTCGAATCGATTCGCCGCTTCCCCGACCAGGAGCGCTTCAAGGCGATGATTGAGACAGCCGGCTTCTCGCGCGTGAGCTATACCAACATGACGCTTGGCGTGGTGGCGCTTCACGTCGGCGTCAAGATCTAGATTTTCCGAAACGCTCCAACCCATTGTTTTCAGGCTGTTCCGGACGCTACACCGTTAGTCATGCTCGCCGGACCTGCCACGGTGCCAAGTCGCCAAGATGCTGACGCTCGTCGAGACCATCACGATTGCCGCAAGCAAGTTCAGCGCTTGAGGCATCCGTGAACGGAATGTCTCAAGGCCAGCCTCCCGACATGACGCCCTGCGAGGAACCTGTCTGATGCTCCCGGTCGATCTCGCCCGCCTCGTCCGCGCCACCTGGGTGCTTGCCCGCGAGGGGGTGATCAACGCGCTGCCACTCCCCGAACCCCGCCCATTCGCCGTGTCGGTCGCGCTCCTCCTCGCCAGGGCAATCCGCCGGCGTGGCAGCGCGAGCCGGGCTGAACGGCTTTCCGTCGCCTTTTCCCGTCTCGGTCCCTCCTACGTCAAGCTGGGACAGTTCCTCGCCACGCGCCCGGACGTGGTTGGCGCAGCACTCGCAGCCGACCTTGCCCAACTGCAGGATGCCATGCCGGACTTCGGGCTTTCCGGCGCCCGGGCAGTCATCGGAGAAAGCTTCGGGCTCGAAGCCGATCGGCTGTTTCCGGAACTCGGAGCACCGATTGCCGCCGCATCGATCGCCCAGGTTCACAAGGCGAGCGTCGTAGACCGGGGTGGACTTCGCAGCGACGTGGCGGTGAAGGTGTTGCGGCCGGGCATCGACCGACGCATCGCCTCCGATCTCGCTGGCTTCTATCTTTGCGCCCGGCTGATCGAGGCCGTTGCCCCACGCGCTCGTCGCCTCCGGCCCGTAGCCGTCGTGGACACGCTCGCCCGCTCGCTGACGCTGGAGATGGATCTCCGCCTGGAAGCCGCCGCCCTGTCCGAAATGGCGCAAAACACGGCCGGTGACGAGGATTTCCGCGTACCGACGGTCGACTGGCGGCGGACCAGTCGCTCCGTACTCACTATGGAATGGATCGACGGCATCAAGCTTTCGGATGTCGATGCCATTCGTGCCGCCGGCCACGATCTTCCAAAGCTCGCAGCGACGCTGCTGCAATCCTTCCTGCGGCACGCACTGCGCGACGGCTTCTTTCACGCCGACATGCATCAGGGCAACCTGTTCGTCGATTCCGCGGGGCGGATCGTCGCCGTCGACTTCGGCATTGTCGGTCGCCTTGGCCCGCGCGAGCGCCGCTTCCTAGCCGAAATCCTGCATGGCTTCATCACCCGAAACTATCGACGGGTGGCGGAAGTCCATTTCGAGGCGGGCTACGTGCCACCCGAACAGGAGCTGGAGACCTTCGCGCAGGCGCTTCGGGCTGTCGGCGAGCCGCTGCATGGCGTGCCGGCTTCGGAAATTGCCATGTCGCGGCTGCTCACCCAATTGTTCGAAACCACCGAACTATTCGCCATGCAGACGCGTCCCGAGCTCATCCTGCTCCAGAAGACCATGGTGGTGGTCGAGGGCGTTGCCCGCAGCCTCGATCCCGACCTGGACATGTGGAAGGTCTCCGAGCCCGTGGTAAGCGCCTGGATAACCCGAAACCTTGGTCCGCTCGGCCGTGTCGAGACAGCCGTGTCGGCAGCCGGCGATCTACTGGCACTCGCACCGCGTCTGCCGCGGCTGTTCGATGCCATCGAGACCATTGCCGCCCGTACCGAGGCGGCAAGCGAAAGTCGACGGCGGCGCCGGTCGATCGCCTTGCCGCTCTGGATCGGCGCGCTGTCCCTTGCGGTCGTCGCCGCCTCGAGCCTGGGCTGGCTCTGACGTCAGCCCCGCGCCAAGGCGCCGAGCCTGTTCTCGTCGGTGACCGCAATGCGGCGGCGGGCGCTTCGGACGACGCCCTGCCCTTCCCAGGCGCTGAGGAGCCGGCTGACGGTGTGCAGCGTGGTGCCGGTCATCTCGGCGATATCCTGCCGGGTCAGCGGAAAATCGATCAGGATGCTGCCGTCAGGCTCCTTTTTGCCGGCTCGCCGGACAAGTCGCAACAATGCATGGGCGACGCGACGCTCCACTTCTTCCGTCGACAGTTCGCGAATTCGGGTATGTGCTTCCTGCAGCCGCTCGCCCACCGCCTCAAGGGCATTGACAGCGAGGACCGGGTTGAGCGCGACAAAGTCCTGCCATTGCGACGACATCCAGACGAGAACGATACTCTCTGTCACAGCCTCAGCCGTGGCGGGATAATCGATACGGCGAATCGCCTTTGCAATGCCGAATACCTCCCCAGGCAGAACATGCCGTACAACGACCTGCTCGCCCGAAGGCGTCACCTGAATGACCTTGAGGTGACCATGGAGCAGCAGAAAGAACTCGTCCGCCGGCGCACCCTGGCTAAACACCGGCTCGCCAGGGTCGGCGGTCCGTACCTGGACGGTGGCCAGTACGGCGTCGAGGTTCTCTTCCGTCATATCGCGGAACAGATCGAAACCACGGATCAGCGATCGGTCGAGCTTGCGGGACGCCATGAGTCAAGGTCTCCTCTTGCCGTCCGTTATAGCAAAGCGCTCACCGAGCGCCAGCCAGCCAGTCTTGCAAAGCAATAGCGGCAGTCCCATCTTGGTGAGCCGATTCCCAGGGGCGGAACCACGACGGGAGACAAGGAAGAGCCATGGCCTTTTTCGAGACGTTCCGGAAGCCGGCTGTTCTGCCGACACCCGAGATGGCGCTACCCGGCCGCGATCGGCCGGTCGTCACCGCCGAAGCCCATTTCGTCAGCGGCAGGCCGCTGAAGGCTGCGGCTCCTGAGGGCTACGCGGTCGCTACCTTTGCGCTCGGCTGTTTCTGGGGGGCGGAACGCCTATTCTGGCAACTGTCGGGCGTCTACCTGACGACGGTGGGCTACACGGGCGGCTTCACACAGAACCCCACCTATGAGGAGGTCTGCTCGGGCCGCACCGGTCACGCCGAAGCGGTGGAGGTGACATTCGACCCGAAGGCCATCTCATATGCCGATCTCGTGCGCCTGTTCTTCGAGAGCCATGACCCGACGCAAGGCATGCGCCAGGGGAACGATGTCGGCACCCAGTATCGTTCGGCGATCTATGTGCACGACGAAGCCCAGCGCGCAGTGGCCGAGACAGCGCGCGAAGCCTATGGCCAAGCCCTCGCCAAGGCGGGAAGGACAGCCGCCATCACCACGACGATCGAACCAGCCGGTCCCTATTATTTCGCCGAGGCCTACCATCAACAGTATCTCGCCAAAAATCCGGCGGGCTACTGCGGGCTTGGCGGGACCGGCGTCAGTTGCCCGATGCCCGGCGCCGGGGTGCTATCTTGAGGGGGCGTCCGGCACTGCTGGTGCTCTCCGGCTCGACGCGTGGCGGCAGCTACAACGGCCGCCTCGCAGCTCTCGCCGCGCGTGAACTGGCGCTGCGAGATGCCGAAGTACGGCTTTTGTCACTGGCCGACTATCCCATGCCGCTCTACGACGGCGATCTTGAGGGCGCGCGCGGCGTACCGGAACCAGCGCTCAAGCTCGCGGAATTCATGCTCGCCTCGGACGGCGTGTTCATTGCCTCGCCGGAATACAACCAGTCGATAACGCCGCTCCTCAAGAACACGATCGATTGGCTGAGCCGCATCCGGGGCGATCGTTATCGCGGTCTATGGACCGGCCGCGTGTTCGCCATCGGGGCCGCCTCGCCCGGTCATTTCGCAGGTATCCGCTCATTGATGCACTTGAGGCAGATCCTGGAAAACGCGCTTGGCGCCCGAGTGCTGACGCAGCAGGTCGCGGTGCCCTATGCCGACAAGGCTTTCGACGAGAACGGCAACCTTGCCAATGACAAGGCGACCGCCCAGCTCGAGCGAGTTGTCTCGGCCCTGATCGAGGAAGCTGGGCGGTTCAGCTGAGTCGCGCGATGACATGAAAGAAGCTGCCGCTTACCAAGCCGCGACGAGAGCCGTCGGGCACCGGCTCGGCGCCATGAGCGTCAGCCACCTGGGCAAGAGGATCGTCATTCCCGAGCGTCAGGATAGACGCATAATGGAACTCGTGGCCGGAGAGCACGGCCCCTGCCGGCCCCAGCGGCAAGGCGGCAACCAGCCTGGCCCGGCGATAGCCGAGGTGAAGACGGCGTTTCGCATAGCTGGTTTCCAGACCGAGCAAGCCAGCCATGGCGTGACGCGCTCCGTCGGCATCAACGAGCCCTGCCCCGAGCACCATGTAGCCGCCGCATTCGCCATGCACCGGCTTTTCCGCAGCGAATGCCCTGAGGCCACTGAGGAAACGACCCGATGCCGCCAAGGCGCCGGCGTGGAGCTCCGGGTATCCTCCCGGCAGCCAGCAGACATCGGCATCGGCTTGAGGGGCTTCGTCGGCCAATGGCGAGAAGGGGATGATCTCTGCGCCGGCAGCCCGCCAAGCCGCGAGGTGGTGCGGATAGACGAAGCTGAAGGCGGCGTCACGGGCGAGCGCGATGCGCTGGCCGGGAGGCTGCAACGGCACCGGGGCGTCGGCCATCGCAGGCAATGCAACGTCACCGCAAAGCGCCAGCAGACGATCGATATCAAGTCCAGTTTCGACGAAGTCGGCAAGCGCATCGAGCCGGCAGTGAAGATCACCGGTTTCCTCAGCCTGAACCAAGCCGAGGTGCCGCTCTGGAAGCTCGACAGTCGCCTCGCGCGGCAGCGCGCCGAGCACCGGCAGGCCAAGGGCCTCGATTGCCTCTGTACAAAGGCGACGGTGGCGCTCCGAACCCACGCGGTTGAGGACGACGCCCACGATCGTCAGGCGGGGGTCGAGAAGCTTGGCGCCAAGGGCCACTGCGGCCGCCGAGGTCGATTGTCCCGTCACGTCGAGTACCAGCAGTATCTTGAGGCCAAGGGCGGCAGCGATGTCGGCGGAGGAGCCGGTGCGGCCAGTCTCGTGGCCGACGCCGTCGAACAGGCCCATCAAGCCTTCAGCCACCAGCACATCGGCCTCATTGGCCTGGCGAGTCGCAAGGCCGACAACCTGTGTCGGCGTCATCGCCCAACTGTCAAGGTTGACGCCTGGTCGCCCAGCAGCGGCAGCGTGAAAGGCCGGATCGATATAGTCGGGTCCGCATTTCACCGGCGCAACCCTGAGGCCGCGCCGGACAAGCGCTCTCATCAGCCCCAACGACACCGTCGTCTTGCCGGCGCCGGAGCGCACCGATGCGATCAGAAAGCCTTTCATTCCGCCTCACCTTTCCCCTTGACCCGATAGCAGACAGCGCCGACCTTGTCGCCCGAAAGGATCAGGCAGCTCGATGGCGGACAAGGACAAGGAAACGGACGGCGGAACGCCACATCTACGGCGCGGCTGGACCACTGGCAGTTGCGCCACCGCCGCGACCCGCGCCGCATTCGAAGGCCTTGTCACCGGCCACTTCCCCGACCCTGTGACGGTGACATTGCCGGGAGGGCAGACACCCGCCTTTGCTCTTGCAACCACCGCCTCCGGCGGCGGCTGGACGCGAGCCGGCGTGGTCAAGGATGCCGGCGATGACCCGGACGTGACCCACGGCGCCCTCATTCTCGCAACGGTTCGGCCGGCTTCAGCCGGTGCGGGCCTGGTATTCCGCGCCGGCCCCGGCGTCGGTACCGTCACCCGCCCCGGTTTGCCGCTCGCCGTGGGTGAGCCGGCGATCAATCCTGTACCGCGCGCCATGATTGCTCGAACGCTCGACGAGGCCCGCGCCGCCGTCGGTGGTCCTGACGATGTCGAGGTGGAGATCTCGGTCGAGCATGGCGAGAAGCTGGCCGAACGGACGCTCAACGGTCGGCTTGGAATCCTGGGCGGCCTTTCCATTCTCGGGACCACCGGCATCGTCGTGCCCTTCTCCTGCGCCGCCTGGATCGCCTCCATCCAGCGCGGCATCGACGTGGCACGGGCTTCCGGCTTCGTCCATGTGGCCGCCTCGACCGGCAACACGTCGGAACAGGCAGTCAAAAAACTGCATGGCCTCGATGAAATCCAACTGATCGACATGGGTGATTTCGTCGGCGGCACGCTGAAATATCTCAGGAAGGCGCCGGTACCGCGCGTGACGCTGGCCCTCGGCTTTGCCAAGGGCGTGAAGCTCGGTCAGGGGCTTCTCGACCTTCACTCCAAGCGCGGATCGGTTGACCTGGCCGCGCTCTCCGACATCGCCGGCGGACTCGGCGCTGGCAACGATCTTGTTCGGGCCCTCGGTAGCGCCAATACCGCCCTGGAAGCACTCACGCTCTGCCGCGCCGCCGGCATTCCCATCGCCGAGGCGGTTGCCGAACGCGGTTTCGCAACGGCAGCGCCGCTTGTTGCCGGTCATGGCATGGAGCTGGAAGTCGTGCTGTTCGATCGAAGCGGCGAGCTGCTGGCAAGCACCGGCTTTCGAAAAATCTAGTCTTCTCCTTCCCCTGCCCGGGAATCCCGGCCACGGAAACGGCGTTGGTAATCGGCCGAATAGAGCGCACTGGCCCGGAAATCTTCCGTGCCGAGCACCCGGCCCACCAGAATCAAGGCCGTCCGCTCCATCGGTGCATTCTGCAGTTCACCCAGAATGGTGCCGAGCGTTCCCTTGACGATCCGCTCGTCGGGCCAGCTCACTCGGTAGGCAACGGCAACCGGACAGTCGGCGCCATAGTGGGGAATCAGCTCCTCGACGATGCGCTCGATGACGTGGATGGACAGGTGGAGCGCGAGCGTGGCACCGGTGGCGGCAAAGGCGGAGAGTTTTTCCTTCTCGGGCATGGCGGAGGCACGCCCGGAAGTGCGCGTCAGCACCAGGGATTGACCGACTTCGGGCAGTGTCAGCTCACGGCCGAGCGCTGCCGCGGCGGCGGCAAAAGACGGTACGCCCGGCGTCACCGTGTAGGAAATGCCATGCCTCTCCAGAAGACGGATCTGCTCGCCGAGAGCGCTCCAGACGGAAAGATCGCCGGAGTGAAGCCGTGCCACGTCCTGATCGTCCCGCTGCGCCCGGAGATATTCCGCCTCGATTTCTTCGAGCGATAGCGGAGCGGTATCGACGATGCGAGCGCCATCGGGACAGTAGGCGAGAATGGCTGACGGGATCAGCGAACCTGCATAAAGGCAGACCGGGCAGGCGGCGATCAGATCGCGGCCGCGCAGCGTCAGGAGGTCGGGCGCACCTGGGCCGGCGCCGATGAAATGCACGGTCATTCTGGAAACTCCTCGGCCACCGCAATAGTGACGCCTTCCTCGGCGCGACGCGGGACGATCAGGCGAGCACGGCCTCCAAAGGCAGCAAGCGCGGCGGCCTCGGCTACCGACGGAACACCGAAGCGAGCGAGAGCGGCCGATGACGGCGTTGCGATGCGGTCGGCCATCGCGGCGAGCGCATCACGTGACAGAAACAGGAGCGGCAGCGCCAGGCTTATGGCTGCCGCTCTCAATCCCGCCTCTTCTCGCTTGTCTTCAATGGTGAAGATGCCAGCGGCAGGCGCGAGACCTACTGTCGCCGTGCTGACCAGTCGGATGATCGCCACGGCAGAAACTCCGCGTCGGCAACCGATGCCTATGGCCAACCGGCCACTCATGGCTTTACCCAGGTCCACTGGATCACCGGGAGAGCGGGCCGCAGAGCGTGGAAGCCACCGATGCGATCGAGCCGTGATATGGCAATCTGCGTCAGTTCACCACCAAGCCGCGCCTGCAAGGCAAAGACTTCGGCCGTGGTCTCTATCGTCACTGCATTGATTACCAGCCTTCCGCCGGATTGCAGCCGGTCGAGGCAGGCTTGAACGACGCCGGGATCGCCCGAGCCGCCACCGATGAAGATCGCGTCGGGATCCGGAAGACCGCCGAGACCGGCAGGTGCCTTCTCCTCGATGACCTTGAGGTCGGGTACCCCGAAGCTCAAGGCATTGCGAGTAATGCGGGCGGCACGTGTCTCGTTTTCCTCGATGGCAAAGGCATGAAGCGACGGATCCGAGAGCATCCATTCGATGGCGACCGAGCCCGAACCGGCTCCAACGTCCCACAGCGTCTCGCCACGCGTCGGCCTCAGCGCGGCAACGGTGAGCGCCCTGACCTCTCGCTTGGAGATCTGCCCGTCATGCTCGAACCAGTCGTCGGGGAGACCTGGCGTGAAAGGAATGACTCGTGCGTCAGCCCCCCCCTCCACCTCGACGGCGATCAGATTGAGCGGATCGATATCAGCGATTTCGAAGGCGTCGGCCAAGGCCGAGCGGTGGCGCTCCCTTGGCCCACCCATCGCCTCGAGCACGGTGAGCCGGCTGTGGCCAAAGCCGCGGGACGCCAGTAGTGCCGCGAGCTTTGCGGGTGTCGTCCCATCCCACGACAGCACGAACAATCGCGCGCCAAACTGGACATGCGGCAGGATACGCTCGAGCATTCGGCCGTGCACACTGATGCGGACAACATCCTGCCCCGGCCAGCCGAGCCGGGCGGCGGCCAGCGCGAAAGACGAGGGTGCCGGAAGCACCGTCATTTCGTGCGGGGCAACGATTTCCGCAAGAAGCGAACCGACGCCGAAAAAGAAGGGATCACCGGAGGCAAGCACCACCACAGGACGATCCCGGTGGGCAAGAATGGCCGGAAATGCATCCTTGAGCGGTGTTGGCCAAGCGAGCGAGATCGCCGGATTGGCCTTGACGAGATCAAGATGGCGACGGCCCCCTACGATGAAACCCGCTTGTGCGATTGCCGAAACTGCCGCAGGAGAGAGACCGTCGAGACCGTCCTCTCCGAGGCCGACGATCGTCAGCCAGGGTGAAAGGGAGGTTTCAGCCATGGGAGACTCCGCAAGAGCAATGCGCATTCTCGTTCTGGGTGGGACCACCGAGGCCTCTCGCCTTTCCGAGCGGCTGCAAAAGCGCCAGGACATCTGGGCATTGCTGTCGCTGGCCGGCCGCACCCATGAGCCGGCGGCGCAGGCGCTCAACACGCGCGTCGGCGGCTTTGGCGGCGTCGAAGGCCTTGCCACCTTCCTGCGCGACCAGAAGATCGACCTGCTGATCGACGCCACCCATCCTTTCGCAGCCCGCATCTCGGCCAACGCGGTGGCGGCGAGCGAGATGACCGGCGTGCCGCTCATTCGCTACACGCGCGAGCCCTGGAAGCCGGTGCCGGGAGACAACTGGCTCGAAGTGCCCGACCTCGACGCTGCCTGCGCGGCGCTCGGCCCCGAGCCGAAGTGCGTCTTTCTGACCGTTGGCCGGCTCGGTCTTTCCGCTTTCGAGGCGGCACCGCAGCACCATTATGTCGTCCGCTCCATCGACCCGCCGCACGAGCTCAATCTGCCGGACTATCGGCTGCTGCTCGAGCGCGGCCCGTTCGACGAGGAGTCGCAGGCCCGGCTGATGCAGGCCGAGCGGGTAGAAATCATGGTCACCAAGAACGCCGGCGGAGACGCCACCTATGGCAAGGTGGCAGCGGCACGCAGTCTGGGGCTGCCGGTGATCATGGTGGCACCGCCCGAACCGGTCAGCGTCACCACCTATCACGAACTCGATGACGTGATGGCGGACATCGAGGCGCGACTCGCTCATGTCGCCCCTCCCCTCGCCTGACGTGGACTGAGAATCCAAGGGGTTCCGCCCGGCCGGTCGATCAGTCGGCTTTCCGATGACCCGATGATCACCATTGTCGCCATGTCGACGACGGCGGGGTCGGCTTCGGCAAGGGTCGTGACGATGATCCGCTCGTCAGGTCGGCCAACGGCGCGGGCGAAGGCAACCGGCGTCGAACCGGCTTTCGCGCTGCGGAGAAGATCGAACGCGTCGAAGATGCGGGTTGGCCGCGCCTTCGATGCGGGATTGTAGAGCGCAATGACGAAGTCGCCATCCGCGGCGGCCCGAAGCCGCTTTTCGACGAGCGCCCAAGGCTTGAGATTGTCGGACAGCGAAATCGCACAGAAATCATGTCCGAGCGGGGCACCAAGCCGAGCAGCAGCCGCCTGCATGGCGGACACTCCGGGCATTACCGTCACCGACACATCGCTGCCCGCTTCATCGGTTTCCACCGCCTCGACGACGGCCGCCGCCATGGCGAAGACACCGGGATCGCCACCCGATACCACCGCGACGATGTGACCGGCGCGGGCGAGATCGATGGCCAGGCGCGCTCGTTCCAGCTCGACGCGGTTGTCGCTGCCATGCCGCCTTTGGCCCGGTTGCTCCGGGCAACGGGCGATATAGGGCTCATAGCCGACGAGATCCGTTGCCCGCTCCAGCGCGGCGCTGACCTCCGGCGTCCGCCATTGGTCGGGGCCGGGGCCGAGACCGACCACCAGGATCTCACCGGTTCTGTTCATGGCCGTCGCCCTTCGCCACCGATCAGGATCAGAGAAAAGTAGGGAGACGCATCGTCCGTCTTTTCGATGAGCGGCAACACCACCTCGCCTTCCATCGACCCGCGCTCGATGTAGACGGCGCGATGGACGAGGCCGGCCCGGGCAATCGCACGCCTGACTTTCGGAAAATTGGTGCCGAGTTTCATGATCACCGCCGCATCGGTCCCTTCGAGGCGGGCAACCAGATCGTCCTCACCCAGCGTACCTGGCAAGACGGAAAGGACATCGTCGCCCCAGGTCATCGGCAGACCGGCCGCCGAGGCACAGCCGGAAAAGCCGGTGACGCCAGGCGTGATACGAACCGGGAAACGGTCTTTCAGGCGGATGTAGAGATGCATGAACGAGCCGTAGAATAGCGGATCGCCCTCGGCGATCAGTACCACGTCGCGTCCGGCGGCTAGATGCGCCGCCAGCGCCTCGGCCGCCTCGGCATAAAAACCACCAACCTCGCGTACATAGAGCGGATCGGCAAAGCTCATCTCCGTGGTCAGCGGATAGTGAAGCGGCAGTTCCTCGGTGCCCGGTCGCACGTAGCCGTCGACGATGGTTCGAGCGTGGCCGCGCCGGCCCTTCTTGGCGAAATAAGCGAGGACAGGCGCCGAACCGATCAGCTTGGCAGCCCGGACGGTGACCAGTTCGGGGTCGCCAGGACCAACGCCAACACCATGAAGTGTTCCTGGGGTGGTCATTCTCGCTCGCTCGCCAGCGCGTTGACGGTCGCGGCGGCCATGGCAGAGCCACCCTTGCGCCCGCGCACCACGATATAGGGTATACGCCCGTCAGCCATCAGCGCTTCCTTGGATTCGGCAGCGCCGACAAAGCCGACTGGCATGCCGATCACGGCGGCTGGCCGGGGAGCACCGGCGTCGAGCATCTCGAACAGGTGGAAGAGGGCCGTCGGCGCATTGCCGATGGCAACGACCGCACCCTTGAGGCGCTCACCCCAGAGCATCATGGCCGCCGCCGTGCGGGTATTACCAATGGTCAGTGCCAGCGTCGGCACCGAGGAGTCGTCGAGCGTACAGATCACCTCGTTGCTGGCCGGCAGGCGGGCACGGGTGATGCCGTTGGCCACCATGCGGGAATCGCAGATGACCGGCGCACCGGCTTCCAGTGCCGCCTTTGCGGCCACCACGGCACCGGGACCAAACGCAAGATCGGCAGCTACCTCTACCATGCCGGCGGCATGGATCACCCGCACGGCCACCTTTTCCTCTTCCGGCGCAAAGCGGGCGAGATCGGCTTCGGAGCGAATGATGGCGAAGGAACGGCGATAGATTTCCGCGCCGTCGCGGATGTAGTCGTGGGTCATGTCTCAGATTGTCCCGGAGCGGAAAAGCGCCTCGACCGCTTCAGGCGAGAGGCTCTTGTGGCAAGGTGGATCAGTTGGCCTGCCGTCTAGCACGAGGTCGAGGGCGCCGTCACGACCGACCAATGTGACGGCGTGTGCGGAGGAGCTCGCGCACCCCTTTGGGCAGCCGGAAACATGCAGCCAAATGCCGCGAGCGCCAGGTTTCAGTGCCGCAAGACGGCGAGCAAGATCACGCGTCTCGATGCTCGCCGAACCGCAAGCAGGAGCACCGGGGCAAGAAGCGACGGCGAGGAGCGGGTCGTCGGAGGAGATCACGAGGCCGACCTTGGCAAGGCGCGGCAGGATGTCGCCCGTAACGCCAGGCAACAGGACGGCGCGGAAAGGCGTCAGCCTCAGATCAGTTGCGGCGATGTCGGCGAGAGAACGGAGCTGATTGGCGGTGAGCCGACCAAAAGGCAGGCCGACACCGACATGTGTCCCGAAAGCGCCGATCAATCGGACAGCGTCGGGGTGATGGTCAGGCGTCGCACTTTCTCGTCCAAGCCCAGCAACGGCGAAAACGGCTTCGGCACCCACTTTCGCTGTCAGCATCGCCATGCGGCGTAGCGGCGGTTCAGTGCGCGCTGCCAGTTCGAGAAAAGCGTGGGCGAGACGAAGCGCGGCTGCCACCGCCTCCTCGGTCTCAACCATGATCGCGCGGGTATCGCCATCCAACGATAAAGCCACACCGTCCCGCATGAGCCGCAGGCGTACATCTGCGGGCACCTCGGCGAGTCCGAAGCGGCCCCCATCGTCGACCGAGAACCCAAACTTGGCGGGCAGTGAACGAAGGGAAGTATCGGCGACGAGCGCCACCTCCAACCGTTTGGCCAACACGAAGGCATCACCTTGAGCCGTTTCGTCGAGATCGGACATGGGTGAGGCGACCACGTTGCGCACTGCCTCGGCACCGGGATCCGCATCAAGAAGACCAAGCGTCGCAAGTTCAGCCTCGACACCAGCGAAATGATCGCCGCGAACGCCGCGAAGCTGCAAACCACCACGTCGGCCGAGATCGAGCTCGCCGTTCCCATGACGAGACGCAATGTCGGCGATGGCGCACGCCGCCTCCGGCGCAAGGCGTCCACCGGTGATCCGGAGGCGAAGGATCAGGCCGTCACCGCTCTGCATGGGGCGACGCGCTCCGGGACACCACCCACGAATGATAGGTTCATTCATTCGAGGCGAGCCTCCGTCTCGGCAAGGCGAGCAGCCACCGAGTTGCGCCGCAGCGCCCAGGTACCGCGCTCGATCACCTTCTTCAACCGCAGCAGCACATCGCGGACGGCTGCCGGGTTGGCATCGACCAGGAAATCGCGCACCCGGTCGTCACCAAAGGTGGCGTCGAAAAGTCGGTCGAAATGCCGCCCGTCGACGGCATTCGACAGCGCTGCAAAGGCGCAGAGATTGGCCATCGCCTCGCAGATTTCGGCGGCGCCCCGATGGCCGTGGCGCATCTGCCCGGCGATCCAGCGCGGGTTGGCCGCTCGGCCATGGATGACGCGACCGATTTCCTCGCTCAGGCTGCGTGCCTTCGGCGCATCGCCGGTGGTATCGACATGGTAGAGCGCCGCACGACCACCGAGCGCCTCCGAAGCAACCGCGAAACCGCCCTCGTGGGAAGCAAAGGCATCGTTCGAGAGAAGGTCCTGGCCGTCCAGATCCTGAACGTGGACAAAAGCGTCGGCGGCAGCGACGCGCGCTGCAAACCCCTCGGGGTCGGCGGCATCGCGGTCACCCGCGTAGGCGTAGCCGGATGCCGCAAGATAGGTATCGGCGAGCGCGTTCCGGTCAGCGGATAGATCGTCCGGGGTCATCTCGCCGAGGCCGCTGCCGAAGGCACCCGGCGCCGCGCCGTAGACGCGAGATGGGGCGGGTTCGCGCCTTGCGGCGAGTGGATTGGTTTCCGCGTCCTCGTCGAGCGCCGCCACTGCCTTCACCGCCTGGTCGAACAAGGCAATCTGTCCCGGGAAAACATCGCGGAAGAGGCCAGAGATGCGGAGCGTCACGTCGACACGTGGCCGGCCGAGGCGTGCAGGCGCGAGCACGGTGAAGCCCGAGACGCGACCGGAGGCGGCATCCCAGGTCGGCCGTACGCCCATCAGCGCCAAGGCTTGCGCGATGTCGTCGCCGCCGGTGCGCATCGACGCCGATGCCCAGACGTCGAGCACGATGGATTTCGGCCACTCTCCATGGTCTTCGGCGTAGCGTGCAACCACCTCCTCGGCGGTGCGGGCGCCGATTTCCATGGCAGTGTGCGTCGGCACGGCGCGTGGATCAATGGCGTAGAGGTTGCGCCCCGTGGGCAAGACGTCGAGCCGCCTCGGCCCCGGTGCACCGGAAGGCCCAGGCGCGACGCGCCGACCGTCGAGAGCGGTCAGCAGTCCCTGCCGCTCAGCATGGGCCGAAGTGATGAAAGCGCCAGCGGCCGCGAGATCGCCACCGAGCGCCTCGAGATGGGCGGCGATGCGGGTCTCGTCCGGCGCGCGGCCGAACACATGCAGACCGTCGGCGATGCGCATGTCCTTGACGTCGCAGATCCAGGCGTCGAGCCGCGCCAGCTTATCTGCCGGATCGAGATCGGCGGAGAGGCCGGCCGCCTCGGCTATACCCGCCGCCTCCGCCTTGTCGGTCAGCACCGCTGCGAGGTGCTTGGCCCGCCGCGGATCGAGCGCCTGGGCACTGGCGAACTCATCGACCAGCATCTCGATATCGGCGATATCGCCGTAGGCACCGGCGCGGGTCAGAGGCGGTGTCAGGTGCCCGAGGGTGACGGCAGCGATGCGGCGCTTGGCCTGGGCCGCCTCGCCGGGATTGTTGACGATGAAGGGATAGATGACCGGCAGACCATCGGTGAGCGCCACCGGCGCGCACTCGCCGGAAAGGCCTGCGGCCTTGCCCGGCAACCATTCGAGAGTGCCATGGGTACCAAGATGGACCATGGCATGGGCGTCGAAGCCATGCCGAAGCCAAAGATAGAAGGCCGCATAGGCGTGGCGCGGCGGAAGGTTGGGGTCATGATGATCGACGGATCGACTGTCGGGCCGACCACGGTCAGGCTGCACGGCAATGACGAGTTTGCCGGCAACGATCGCCGCGATCCGGAAGATACCGTTCTCAACCAGCGGATCGCCTTCCGGTACCCCCCAAGCTGCCGTCATCGAGGCACGCAATGCCGCAGGTAATTCGGCAAACCAGTTTCCATAATCAGCCAGCGGAATGCCGATGATCGCCTCTCCGCCTTCCAAGGCGGCAATCAGCGCCTTCTCGCCAGGCAAGGGTCCGACATCATAGCCGTCGGCCTTGAGGTCGTCGGCGACAGCGATTAGCGAAGCCGGACCATCAAGCCCAACAGCGTAGGCGGTACGACCACCCTTGCCTGAATAATTGGACAGCACCAATCCGACGCGGCGATCGGAACGCGATGTGTGCCTGAGCCGCACCCAGCCATCGACCAGCCGCACGAGGCGATCGATACCGCCAGGCTCCGGCCGGTGACGGATCGACGTGTATTCGAGCGCCTCTGCGCGATCGGCCGGCGCCTTGAAGCTGATCACCGGGCCAGCAAGGCGGCCGTCGACCTCCGGCAGGACCACACTCATGGCGAGATCGGTGGTCGACAGGCCGCGCGAGGAGGTCGCCCAGGCCTCGCGTGACAGGGTCGAAAGAGGCGCCTGGATCACCGGTACGTCGGCGATGTCGAGAAGCGTCGTGCCATCATCGCGGCGGGCGGAAAAGGCCGTGCAGTTGACGATCGCGTCGGGTTTGAAGGCGGCTATGGCCTCGGCAAGCGGGCATGCGACCTCAGGATCCTTCAGGGAAGTGACCCAGATCGGCAAGACGGCGAAACCTGCCTTCCCCAATGCCTCGGCCACCGCTTCGACTGGCGCGGCGTCACCAGCATTGACGAGCGCCCGGTAGCCTACGACGAGCACTCGCCGATCACCTTTACCACCGATTTCCGGGAAGACGCCGAAAGCCGGTTGCGGTGCCGGTTCCTGCCAGATCGTGTCGTGCCCCAAACGACCGGCAATGAAGGCGAGAGCGGCGGTGATATTGTCGGGGCCGCCAAAGGCAAACCAGCGTTCGAGAAGGGCAAGGTCTTCCGCCGGCAGCGTCGAGGCAAGGACAAGGCGCGGATCGGGCCGGTCGTCACCGGGGATGACCGCCAGATGGATGCCCTTCGATCGCGCCAGCATGGCGAGTTCGTCGACGCCGTAGCGCCAATAATCGGCCCCGCCCAAAAGGCGCACCAGAACGAAGCGCGCCTTTGCTGCTACTTTCTCAAGGTAGAGGTCGACCGAATAAGGATGGCGCAAAGCGGCAAGCGAGGCAAGGCGGAGGCTCGGTGCATCGGGGCCGAGCCGACCATGCACGGCGGCGACGAGACCGAGGTCGCTATCGGAAAAGGACAGCACCACGATATCGGCAGGGGTCTGGCCAAGATCGACCGCCGCGACGCTGTCGTCGAGCGAACGAATCTGTTCGGCCAGAATATGCAAGGCGCGCCCTCCTCCGGCGTGAGATTAGGCTAGGGCGGCGCGGATGGCCGTCTCGTCGATGCCTTTTTCACCAATCACCACCAGCGCGCTGCGGCGCGGGCCGGCGGGCCAAGGCCGATCGAACGCGTGGCGGAAGCGACCGCCAACGCCTTGCACCAGAAGACGCATCGGCTTGCCGGCGATTTCCACGAATCCCTTGATGCGCAGGATGTCATGCGCTTCGGCTACCGCCTTCAGCCGGGCAATCAGGCTGTCCGGATCGCTGGCCGCACTGATTTCGACGGCAAAGCTCGAAAAATCGTCGTGGTCATGCTCGCCAAGACCGTCGTGATGACTCGGCCGGCTGGAGAGATCGTCTTCGGCAGCAGCGGCGAGCCCGAGCAGGACTTCCGGCGCAATTTCGCCTTCCGAGGTCGGCACGACGCGCACCGCCTTGGGCAGCGAAGCGGCAATGTCGCCTGAAACGCTGGCCAGTTCTTCGGCGGTGAGAAGATCGGCCTTGTTGAGCACCACGAGATCCGCCGCGAGCAACTGGTCCTCGTAGACCTCTTCAAGCGGATTATCGTGATCGACCGACGGGTCGTCTTGTCGCTGGGCCAGAACGGCCTCGGGATCGTCGGCAAAGCGTCCGGCCGCCACGGCGGCAGCGTCGACCACGGCGATGACCCCGTCGACGGTGAGGCGGGCGCGCACATCCGGCCAGTCGAAGGCCTTGATGAGCGGCTTGGGCAGCGCAAGGCCCGAGGTTTCGACGATAATGTGGTCCGGCCGACGGGTGCCTTTGGTCAGTGCCTCGATCGCAGGCAGGAAATCATCGGCGACCGTGCAGCAAAGGCAGCCATTGGCGAGCTCGATAATGGCTTCCTCCGGACAGTCCGCGGCACCGCACGATTTGAGGACATCGCCGTCGACGCCGACATCGCCAAACTCATTGACAATGAGCGCGAGACGACGGTCGCCGGCCCGCTCGATCACGTGGCGGATCAGCGTTGTCTTGCCGGACCCTAGGAAACCGGTGACGATGGTAACGGGGATCTTCGGCTGGGCGTTCATCGGCGGGTCTCCGGCTGGGGCGGGATGCGGGCGACGAGGCCCGATTTCAAGAGTGTCGGCCGTTCGCGCCAGGGCACGCGGCCATCTTCGCTGGCGGCATAGCGCTCGGCGGCCGTGATCACTTCGTCGGGATCGATCGCATCGGCCGCGACATAGGTCCACTTGTTGGTTGCGGCAAAGGCGACCGTGACAGGCCGCTTGCAAACCGAGAGGCAGTCGACACCGGACAGACTGATGTCGTCACGCCCATCAAGGCGATCGGTGAGAGCCGCGTGGAGACGAGTGCCAGCGCGACAGGTGTCTGCATCTTCCGGACTGCGGCAGTTGAGGCAGACATGAAGAGTGATGGGGGGCGCCGTCATGGACGACACCTTGAAAAAACAGATATGCGACGGCCAATAGCCGCCGAGGCAAGCGTCATGATAAGTCCTTTCCCGCCCCACCGGCGGTCCGACATCCATGCGCGGCGGCAGGTCTCCTGGCTCGCGGGTCATTGCCGGATGCGGCCTTCCCGGTCTTTCGACCAGTGGCACATTGAGCATCCAACTCACCGCTCACAGTTGCGGGGGCAGCCGCGGCTTTCGGAACATCTCCCGATTCCGCGTTCCCTCTTTCGCCTTCCTCCGGGAGGAAGGACCGTCGTGCGCGGGCATTTGCGGCTTGTTGCGAGGCAAAGTCAACCAAGCTGCATCAGCATCATCCTTTACGCCCCCTTAAACCGCCTCATTTAGGGTGAATCGGATGCTCCACGGGCCGCGTGGCCCAGACCTGGGGAGTGGCAGCCGACAATGCGGGGCGAAAAACGGGATACCAGACGAGAGCGGGCCGAGCCGACCTTCGAGGCACCGCCCCGTGAGGGCGATTTTGCTGCCCGCGATGGTGATCGCTTCACGCCACCGAAGAGCCTTCCCAACTCCCGCAGTGGCCGCTCGGTACGATCCGAGCGGATCGAACCCAGCTTCGACGATGAAGATCGCGATGCCGAGGAGGCGGACATAGCCGAACGGCAGCCGCGTCGTCGCAAGCCGTCCAGGCGTCAGACGAAACGCAGCCGCCGGTCAAAAATGGGGCTTTTCGGCCGCCTCATCTATTGGGGTGTCGTGCTGTGCGTCTGGGGGCTGATCGGGGTCGCCGGCGTCGTCGGCTACACGGTCGCCACCATGCCTCAGATCGACGACTGGAAGGTGCCGCCCCGACCGCCAAACGTCGAGATCGTCGATGCCTCAGGCACGATCATCGCCAATCGCGGCGATACCGGCGGCGAAGAAGTGAGCCTTTCAGACATGTCCCCCTTCCTGCCCCAGGCGGTGGTGGCCATCGAAGACCGGCGCTTCTATCATCACTTCGGAGTCGACCCGATCGGCCTTTCCCGTGCCTTGGTCACCAATCTCTTCGCCCACTCCGTGGTGCAGGGCGGCTCGACGCTGACCCAGCAGCTCGCAAAGAACCTTTTCTTGCAACCCGACCGCACCCTGGAGCGCAAGCTGCAGGAGGCGGTGCTGGCTCTTTGGCTGGAATGGCGGTTCTCCAAGCGGCAGATTCTGGAGATGTATCTCAACAGAGTCTATCTCGGCGCCGGTGCCTATGGTGTCGATGCGGCATCGTGGCGTTACTTCGGCAAGTCGGCCCGCGATGTCAATCTCGCAGAGGCGGCAACCATCGCCGGCCTTCTCAAGGCACCGTCGCGTTATGCGCCGACCAACTCGCCAGAGCTGGCAGCCGAGCGTTCCAAGGTCGTGCTCGCCGCCATGGTTGACGAGGGTTACGTCAGTCGGGATCAGGCAACGCGAGCAACGGCCGTCGGCGCCCCCTCTTCGCCGACAAAAAGCGGTTCAGCCGCCAATTACGTCGCCGACTGGGTCATGGATCTCCTGCCCGGCTATGTTGCGCGCTATCGCAGCGACATCGTGGTAACCACCACCATCGATGCCCAGATGCAAGCCGCGGCCGAGAATGCCGTTCGCACAACCCTCGACAAGGAGGGTCTCAAATACAAGGCCAGCCAGGGTGCGTTGGTGGCCGTCGACAACGATGGTGCCGTCAAGGCCCTTGTCGGGGGCAAGGATTATGCAACCAGCCAGTTCGACCGGGCCATCGAGGCGCGACGCCAGCCTGGCTCGGCTTTCAAGCCGTTCGTCTATCTCACCGCCATCGAGCATGGCTTTTCGCCCGATTCCATCGTGATCGACGAGCCGGTCACCATCAATGGCTGGTCGCCGAAGAACTATGAGAACGAGTATCTTGGTCCGGTAACCCTGACGACCGCGCTCGCTCGCTCGCTCAATACGGTAGCGGCTCGTCTCACTGCCACGCTGGGACCGGAGAATGTCGTTCAGACCGCCCGACGCGTCGGCATCGTCAGCCAGCTCCACGACAATCCGTCGATTGCCCTAGGTACTGGCGAGGTGACGCCACTTGAGATCACCGCCGCCTATGTGCCGTTCGCCAACGGCGGCTGGGGGATCATTCCCTATCTCGTCGAAGATATCCGGACCAAGGATGGCAAGGTACTGTTCCATCGCCAAGGCGATGGGCCTGGTCGAGTGATCGCCGATGTCGCCGTGGGCACCATGAACCGCATGCTGTCGGCCGTCGTCACCGACGGGACCGGGCAGAAGGCGCTGTTGCCCGACCGGCCGGTGGCCGGCAAAACGGGCACCAGCCAGGATTTCCGAGACGCCTGGTTCATCGGTTACACCAACGGGTTGACTGCGGGCGTCTGGCTTGGCAACGACGACAACACACCCACCAAGAAGGCGACCGGCGGTGCGCTGACCGCGCTTCTCTGGAACCGCTTCATGACGGAAGCCACCCGAAGCCTGCCGGTTCGTCCGCTGCCCGGCGTCGAGCTGGTGCCACCTCCGACCAACGTAGGCGTCACATTTGCGGAAACCGATGGCTTGCCGGCTCAAGGGCCCCAGCTTCCCGGCGCCCAGCCTCAGCCGCCGCTCAACGTGCCGGTCACCCAGCCGAGTCCCGAGGAGAAGGGCTTGTTGCAGCAGCTTTTCGGCAACTGATCCACCCGAGTATCACGGCAACCGATGTAGCCCGGCTCCGTTCTTATTGAGCCAGGTCTTGGCCGCTTCGGTCGCCGGGCAGAGTCGCTCGCAGATGGCCCAAAAGCGGTCGGAATGGTTCATCTCCATGAGATGGGCGACTTCATGGGCGGCGACATAATCGAGAACAAAGGGGGGCGCCATGACGAGCCGCCAGGAGAAGGCGAGCACGCCCCGCGCCGAAGCAGATCCCCAGCGTGAGGTAGTATCCTTCAGGCGGATCGTCGTGGGACGAACGCCCAGCGTCTCGGCATGCCGCGCCACTGTCGCCGCAAGATCGGCTCGCGCCTCTTTCCTGAGATGATCGGTGAGGCGGCGGCGAACATGCGGCGCCTCGCCGGGGACTTCAATTGCCGGACCGTCGTCGAGGGCGATCATGCGAACGCGGCCTCGAGGCGAGCCAGTCGAAAACACCTTGTGAACAACGCCCCGGATGGGAACGACAACCGGCACATCCGGCATTTCGGGCCGTGCGGCGAGCCGCTCGGCGATCCATTGGGCATGGCGCGTCACAAAGGCCTTGGCTTCAGCAAGCGACCCGCAGCGCGGAATCGTGACGACGGCGCCATCGCCCCGGCGATCCAGTCTCAACGTGTACCGGCGAGCACGAGCATTCCGCCGCACGGTCACTTCAACGATGCGATCGCCAGCAAGAACTGGGAAGCTCGCGGGCGCCGAACGCTTTTTTTCGGGTGTTTGCAGGAAAGGGAGACGAATCGGCATCTTGAGAGTCTAGAGGCGACGGTGGCTGCAAAAAAGCCCCCGCGTCGTTGGGACGCGAGGGCTTCTCAGCCTGCCGGTCGTGGAGGGGGCCGGATCAGGACCAAATCAGACCGCAGGGTTGCGGCTTGCCTTGAAGCGATCGAACTCTTCCTGATCCTTGGCGCGGCGCAGGTTGGCGAGGAACTCGTCGAACTCGTCGCGCATGCGATCAAGGGCAGCGCGTTCTTCTTCCAGACGCTTCAGTTCAGCTTCCCGGTAGGCGTCGAAGGCGGTATTGCCAGTCGAGCCGGCACGGTAGCCGTGAAAACCGCCTCGCTCGAAACCAGCCCTGCGGGCGGCACGCTCGAGATCTGGACGAAGATCATTCCACCGCGCGCGCATGCGATCACCCCAAAGTATATAGGCAAGTACTGCCAAGCCGATTGGCCAGAAGATCACGAAACCGACGATCATCGCCACAATGGATAGCGGATGAAAGCCGGGTCTCATCACGCAGCTTCTCATTTTTCTTCCCTTTCGGAGCGTTCCGAACAACGATACCGAAGTGGCCCCAGTCAAAGTCACCTTCAAGAGCTACCAAGGACTTTTTTGGAGCGGGAGAGGAACCGTTCAGAACTTTGCCGAGGAGGCAGGGCTACGCGCGGAACGATTCGATCAGCGGATAGCAAGTCACACCGCGCCTTTCGGATCAGTTGTGGATTACCGCTGTTGTCGATTCGTGTTGACCATCGCCTTTGGTCGGCGCACAGGGTGCGTCAAGCACGTAAAAAAACGCAAAAAGTGACCCGCAGATCATCCTCAGCGCGATTTTCAAGCAGCAAAAACGCTAACATCTGTGGTAAGACTAGGAGTGGAGCGGTTCTGAAGTGCGGGCGGTCTGGCGTGTCATTGCCAAGGCAATGGTGCGATGTGCCGGGTAAAAAGACGAATTCGGCGGTGGAATAGCTCTCTTGAAACAAACTGGCTCGATGCAACTCTCCGCGGGCATCGGTCTGGAGCTATGTTTTGGCGGAGACGAGAAGACAGAATGGGTAAGGGTAAGGATTTCCGCCCGCCGCGGCGGCGTGGCGGATTTGATGACGACATGATGCCGTCGTTCGACATTCGTCCGGAGCGGCCGGCGCGCAGTTTCGGCGGCCCTTCGCCGTATGACAGCGCCCCGCCGGCTGGCCCGGTGGTAGAGGCG
>JARKNW010000142.1 GCA_029976075.1 Pleomorphomonas sp. | reverse complement strand
CGAACTCTATGAGCGCCCGCGCAATCTGTTCGTCGCCGGCTTCATCGGCTCGCCGAAGATGAACTTCATCGAGGGCGAGATCACCGCCGTCGAAACGGACCATGTGCTGTTTTCCAGCCCGGACACCGGCAACGTCAAGGTTCCGGTGCTTGCGACGGCATCGACACGGATGGGCTCGCGAGCGACGCTGGGCTTCCGCCCCGAACACCTTGCGGTGGATGACGAGGAGTTCAGGATTTCCGCGACCGTCCGGCTGGTCGAACGGCTGGGTGACCAATCGTTCCTCGAGCTCGAAACGGCCTCCGGCCATCTCGTGGTCGCCCGGGTGGACGCCGCGCACCCCGCCAGCCTCGGATCCCGGTTGACGCTCGGCTGCGACGCCTCCCGCCTCAGAGTGTTCGACGACGAGGGGTTGGCGCTTTAGCCTAACGATGGCGAACCGCGCGACGGAACGCGCCCCGTAGAAAGCCCCGAAAATGCAACGACGCGCGGCCTCGGAAAGGCGTGGTGCGTGAGATTCCCCTTTGAAAGATCAGGGCGATTTCCGCTTTTTGCCGGATGTTGCGTCTTCCCTCTTTCGCAAGACGGCCCTCTTGTCGTATAGAGTTCGGCTCGGAGATCCATCACTCGCCGCCGACGTCGCGTGCCCGCTCCGTGGCCTAGTCGTGCGGCCACATTCGGAGGCATGATGGCATCCCTGCCACTCGTCTATTCGCCTGAAGTCGAAGCCGCGATCGCTGCCGGCAAGCCGGTCGTCGCGCTTGAGTCCACCATCGTCACCCACGGCATGCCCTATCCGGACAACGTCGAGACGGCCCGCGCCGTCGAGTCGGAAATCCGCAGTCGTGGCGCCGTTCCGGCCACCATCGCCGTGCTGGAAGGCAAGATCCGCGTCGGCCTCGACGCCGCCACGCTCGATCGCCTCGGCACCATGACCGGCGTGATGAAACTGTCGCGCGCCGACCTCGCCTTTGCCCTGGCCACCGGCCGCCCGGGCTCGACCACGGTCGCCGCGACCATGATCTGCGCCCGCCTCGCCGGCATCGACGTGTTCGCCACCGGCGGAATCGGCGGCGTTCACCAGGGTGCCGAGGAAAGCTTCGACGTTTCCGCCGACCTCGAAGAGCTCGGCCGCACCTCGGTGATCGTCATTGCGGCGGGCGCCAAGGCCATTCTCGACCTGCCGAAGACGTTGGAAGTCCTGGAAACCAAGGGCGTGCCGGTCGTCGGCTATCAGACCGACGAGTTCCCGGCCTTCTGGTCGCGCGGTTCGGGACTGAAGGCTCCGCTCCGCCTCGACTCGGCCGCCGAGATCGCCGCCTTCCAGAAGGCGCGCCAGACGATCGGCATCGAAGGTGGCATGCTGATCGCCAACCCGGTGCCGGAGACCGACGAGATTCCGGCCGTTCGCATGCAGGGCTTCATTGCCGCCTCCCTGGCCTCGGCCAAGCAGGCCGGCATCTCCGCCAAGGAAGTGACGCCCTACCTGCTCGCCGACATGTTCGAGCGCACCGCCGGTTCGTCGCTCAAGACCAACATCGCGCTGGTCATGAACAACGCCCGTCTTGCCGCAGACATCGCCAAGGCGCTCAAGAGCTGATCGCCAAAACGCTTCGGGGCTGGTTCAACCAGCCCCGAAGACACCCTGTCGTTGAGATCGGACCACCTGCCACCGCAGTTATTCGGCCAGCGTTTCCTTCACCGTGGTCGCCAACTGCTTCAGCGAGAAGGGCTTGGGCAGGAAGTTGAACTGCTCGTTTTCCGGCAGGTTCTTCTTGAACGCATCCTCGGCATAGCCCGATACGAAGATGATCTTCAGATCCGGCTGCGTCTTGCGCAGCTCCCTGAGCAGCGTCGGCCCGTCCATCTCCGGCATCACCACGTCGGACACCACGAGATCGATCTTGCCATCCACCTCGGCCATCACCTCCAGCGCCTCGGCGCCGGTCGAAGCCTCGTGCACGGTGTAGCCGCGCGAGGACAAGGCACGGGCAGCGAAGGCCCGAACCGCCTCCTCGTCTTCCACCAGCAGGATGGTTGCGTTGCCGGTGAGATCGGCGATCGGCGTCGCCTCGACGTTCTTCTTCGGCACCGCCTCGGCCGGAGCCTCGTGTCGCGGCAGGAAGATGTGGAAGGTCGTGCCAACGCCGACTTCCGATACCGGATAGATATAGCCGCCTGTCTGCTTGATGATGCCGTAGACGGTGGAGAGGCCGAGGCCTGTCCCCTTGCCCACCTCCTTGGTCGAGAAGAAGGGGTCGAAGATCTTTTCCATGATCTCCGGCGGCATGCCCGAACCGTTGTCCTCCACCTCGATATGCACGTATTCGGCTGCCGGCATGCCCTTGAACGTGTATGAGGCGGCACACTCCGCCTCGGTGACGTTGGAGGTGCGGATTTCCAGCTTGCCCGCCTTGGTCATGGCGTCGCGGGCGTTGACGGCGAGGTTGATCACCACCTGCTCGAACTGGTTGAGGTCGGCCATGACGGGCCAGACGTCGCGACCGTTGTTGACCTTGAGCGTGACCTTCTCGCCGAGGAGACGGCTCAGCAGGTTGGAGAGTTCGGCCAGAACATCGGAGAGGATCAGGACCTGCGGCCTGAGCGTCTGACGGCGCGAGAAAGCCAGGAGCTGCCGGACGAGGCCAGCGGCGCGGTTGGCATTCTGCTTGATGTTCATGATGTCCTGGAAGGACGGATCGGTCGGCCGATGGTTGTTGAGCAGCAGGTCGGAGAAGCCGATGATCGCGGTGAGCACGTTGTTGAAGTCATGCGCGACGCCACCGGCCAACTGGCCGACGGCCTGCATCTTCTGCCCCTGTGCAAACTGGGCCTCCAGCGCCCGCTGCTCGGTGGTTTCGAGCGCATAGACGATCGCCACCTCGCCATCGCCCGCTCCCTCCTCGACGGTCGACACGTAGAAGCGGGCCGACCTATCTCCTTCGCCGGGGAGCGACACATCGATGCCGGAAATATTGCCCTGTCCGTTCACCGCCGACACGATCGCTTCGGAGATCGCCTTGCGGTCGCGCTCGGCGACCACATCGGCAAGGCGACCGCGCGGCGCCGAGGCGTCCGGCTTGATGGACGAGCCGAACAGACGCATGAACGGCGCGTTGTTGCGGCCGATGCGACCTTCCTTGTCGATCGAGGCGATGGCCGCCGGCGTATTGTTGAAGAAGCGGGTGAAGCGCACTTCGGCCGCGCGCAAAGATTCGGACACGTCTTCGCCGGGCGAACGGTTCAGCACCAGCGTGCGGCTGTCGCCAACCGAGCCATCGCTGCCCACCGGCACCCGGTGAATGATGCGGACCGGCAGAATCTGGCCGTTGCGCTTCATCATGTCGAGATCGACGATGCCGGTCTTCACCTCGCCGGAGGCGCCACGGATGCTGTCGAGCAGTGCCACCCCGTCGCCAACGACGATTTCCTTGAGCTGCATGGCTCCGGCCTCGAACTCGGCGAGATCGTAACCGAGCCAGTCGGTCAGCGTGGCGTTCATGTAGACGACGCGACCGAGCGCATTGGCCGACAGGAAGCCGGCCGGAGCATGATCGAGGAAGTTCACCGCCCGTTGCAGCGCCTGGAAACTGTTCTCCTGCTCGTCGCGGTCGCGGGTGATGTCAGCCACCTGCCAGACATTGAGCGGCATGTAGAGACCGTTGAGCGGCCGCACCCGGATGCGATACCAGCGGGCCGGTCCGTCGATGCGGCCGAGCGGATGGGCGACGCGCACCTCTTCCATCGCCCGTCGCCCTTCACGGGACGCCTGAGCCAGACGGAAGATAACGTCGGCCGTGTCGGGATCGCCGGAAAACACCCGCTCGACGGTCCGGACATCGATGGCCGATTCGGCGCGGATGAGGCGGCCGTAGGTGGCGTTGGCGTAAACGATGCGGCCATCGCCGTCGGTCACGCAGACACCGTCGGTCATGGTGTCGAGGAAACGCTTGGCAAGCTGGATCTGGCCGTCGTTGCGCGATGACAGGCGAACGAGGCCGATGGCGATGGCAAACAGCGAGAACACGCCTATGACGGCCAGAAGACCAAGCAGGCCAAGCACGTAGGGTTCGGCCGCCGCCCGATCGAGCACCGCGAACACCGCTGCCGCGGCCACCAGGGCCAGCGCCAGTGCAATGACCAAGCCGACGTTGCCGCCGCGCTCGGAACGGTCGACGATCGGCGTTTCCACGGAAGGTGCCGACGGCTCGGTATCGTTCATGCTGCTCTTGCCCTACCCGCCCCGCCGGCGCCACGCTGCGTGACTTCACGCGCCAACCGGGAATCGACTGTTCACGCCATGATCTTTAGCAATCGCCCGTGACGAGGCAAACGCTGACTTGTGCCTTTTCGCCAATAGGGGCGGATGATACCAGCTTTTGCTTCCTGTTCGCGCCGTGCATGCCCATCAGGATCGCCAACTGGACTTCTTCTTGAGGTTCATGACGTAGCCCACCACCTGCGCCACGGCCTTGTAATGCTGCTCCGGAATAGCCTCGTCGAGGTCGACGCTGGCATAGAGAGCGCGAGCGAGAGGCGGATTCTCGACAACCGGAACATCGGACGTCTTCGCCAGTTCGCGAATGCGCAATGCCACCTCGTCGACGCCCTTGGCAACGCAGATCGGAGCCGGCGTCGTCTCGTCATACTTGAGCGCCACGGCATAATGCGTCGGGTTGGTGACGACCACCGTCGCGTCCGGCACCTTCTGCATCATGCGCTGCCGTGCCCGCTGCATGCGCAGGGACCGGATACGCCCCTTGATCTGCGGATCGCCTTCGGTCTGCTTGTGCTCGTCCTTGACTTCCTGCAGCGACATGCGCTGTCGCTTCATGTAGCGGAAGCGCGCCCAGAAGTAATCGATGGCGGCAATCAGGAACAACAGCGCCAGCATGAAGCCAAGCATGCGAAGCGCCAGCGTCTTGGCCACCGACAGGGTGCGCGCGATGTCGATGGTGACAAGGGCGTCCAGCCGGTCTCGTTCCGGCCACAGAACGGAAACCATCACGGTGCCGAGCACGGCGATCTTGAGTAGCCCCTTGACGAAGTTGGCGAGGCTCTCGGGCGAGAACATTCGCTTGAGGCCGGCCAGCGGCGACACCTTGTCGAGTCGCGGCTCAAGCGACTTCCAGGAAAACACCATGCGATGCTGGGCCAGATTGCCGGCGATGGCACCGATGGCCATCAGCACCAGCGGGAAGGCCAGCGCGATCAGAAAGCCACCCACCAGCGCAACATAAAGACGACGGAGGCCACCGCCGTCGACGGAGATATCGGCGGCGTGTTCCATCAGTCCGCGCAGGGATGGCAGCAGGACGCTGGTCATCCCCGAGCCGGTGAACCCGATCACGGCGGTCACGGCGACGAGCCCGAAAAAGGTGCCCACCTCCATGCTCTTGATGACGTCGCCCTGCTCGTGCGCCTGCTCGAGTTTTCGTTGGGTAGGCTCTTCCGTTTTGTCGCTGTCGTCGTCCGAACCGGCCATGGCTGCCTCAGCTGGGAATGAGGCGCATCAGACCGGTTTCCAGGAAGGACCGGTAGAGGCCGAGAATGGTGACGATCAGCGATGCGAGGATGGCAAGACCGATCATGATGGTGAGCGGCATTGCCAGGAAGTAGACCTGGAACTGCGGCATCAGCTTCTGCAGGACGCCGAGGCCGAGGTTGTAGACGAGCGCGAATACCATGAAGGGCGCGGCGATCTGCAGCGCCGTCTTGAAGGATTCGGCAATGGTCAGGATAGCGGCATCCTTGAAGTCGCCGATCGGGACCATCTCTCCTGGCGGAAACATGGTGTAGCTGCCGGCAATGCCGGCCAGCGCCACATGGTGGAGGTCGGTCATGAAGATGACGGTCACGCCGGTCACCGACAGGAAGGACGAGATGATGGCGCCCTGCTGCCCCATGGTCGGATCGACGCTCTGGGCAAACCCCAGCCCGATGTCGGACGCGATGGCGGTTCCCGCGGTCTGGATCACGCTCATCAGGAGGCGGGCCGTGAGGCCGATGGCGACGCCGATGATCACTTCGGCCACCAGCGAGAAAATCAGCCGGCTCATGTCGTTGGCAAGCCCGGAGGGCAGCCGGTTAGACAATACGGGATAGAAGACGGCAGTCAGCAACAGGGCGAACGTGAGCCGCACACGCGTCGATATCGTCTGTTCACCGATGCCGGGCATCAGCATGCAAAGCGCGCCGATGCGGGCAAACAGCAGGAGAAACAGCACCGTCACATCGGGGAGGATGCGAATGATCATCCTCGCACGATCCATTCGGAAAGCGTGATCATGAAGCTGTTGAGCGAATCCGCCATGAAGGGCAACGCCAAGAGCAGAACGACGAAAATCGACAGGATCTTCGGAATGAAGGCGAGCGTCTGTTCCTGGATCTGAGTGAGGGCCTGGAAAAGCGACACGACGAAACCGACGGCAAGACCGGTCAGCATGACCGGTGCCGCGATCTTGATGGTCACCCAGATGGCGGTCCGGGCCAGGTCGAGAACCTCAGCACCACCCATTCCGTCCGCTCCGAGCCGGCGCAGGCGTCAGATCGCCATGCGCATGATTTCCTCATAGGCCGAGATCACCTTGTCGCGCACCGACACCATGGTATCGAGGGCAACCTCGGCTTCCGAAACGGCAGTGACGACGTCGATGATGTCGCCCTTGCCGGCCATATAGCTTGCCTGTTTGACTTCCGAGGCATTGCCCTGATCGACCACCTGCTGCACCTGATCGCGCAGCATGGCCCCGAAATCGGGCGACTTGGCCCCGGCAGCCACGTTGGCCAGCGCATCATTAGCCTGCCCCGACTGGCCGCGATTCGCCAGTCTCGACATGGCGCCGTACACATGGCTGGCGTTGAGCGCGGTGGTGGTGAGCGCCATGATGGTAAGTCTCCCAGGACAATTCCGGCCAAAACGCGCCGCAGCTTTACGTCAGGAACCAGGTTGAACAGACGGGCGGCAGATCAGCCGCGCAGGATGTCGATGGTCTTCTGGAGCATGCTTCGCGTCGAGGAGACCACGTTGAGGTTGGCCTCGTAGGTGCGCTGGGCGCTCTGCATGTCGACCATCTCGATGAGCGGCGACACATTGGGATACTTGACATTGCCATTGGCGTCGGCGGCCGGGCTGTTCGGTTCGTGTTTCACTTCGAAGTCCGAGCGGTCGGGCACCACCTTGCCAAGCCGGACCATCTCGGCCCCGAGTTCATTGTCGAACTTGGAAGACACGGTGGGAATCTGGCGCCGGTAGGGATCGCCACCCGGCGTCGACGCCACCGAATCGGAGTTGGCGACGTTCTCGGCGATGATCCGCATGCGGCCGGTCTGCACCTTGAGGCCGGCTGAGGAGATCATCAGCGTCTTGAGAAAATCCATGACCTTGCCTCACTTCTTGCCGACAGCGGTTTTCAGGATGCCGAGGCTGCGCTGGTAGAGCGAAGTCACGGTCTGAAAATCCATCTGGTTGCTGGTGACCTTCATCATCTGATCTTCGAGCGACACCGCATTGCCGTCCGGCGTGACGTCGTATCCTCCGACCTTCTCGGGCCGGAGCGGCGAGACATTGCTGATCGCGGGGGTGGCGATGTGCATCGGGTTGGTCAACATGGTCGAGACGCCGGAATCGGCCTCTCCGTCGACTGCAACGCGAAAGAAGTCCGGAGCCTTGATGTCGCGCGCGGTGTAGCCGGGCGTCTCGGCATTGGCGACGTTCTCAGCGAGCACTTTTTGCCGCGTCTCGTGGAAGCGGAGCTTTCCCTTGAGAGCCTGCAAAACCGGCAGATCGGTCATGGACATCGAAGAACTCACCGGAAACGGCTGCGAAGGGCAGCCTGCCAGACCGCCTGGGGGAGCGGCGCCCAAAAGTCACGAGCCTCAACAAGGATTCGCAACTTGAAAACTGTAGGCAATATTTGCCGACCTCGTGGTTAATGAATGGTTAACAATCCATTCTTCTCCACGTTCAGAGACTTGAAAAACGCCCGATTTGGCTGATAGCTGGGAAAAAGTACCAAATGGGCTTATGGTTGCGCTCTGCAAAAGCAGAGCGTCTGTACAGTGACCGGCTTGAGCCCAACGACGAGAGCAACGGCTGAAGAAGTTTCCGAATAATTTCCCATTTCGAGATAAACCGGCTATCGACTTGACGAATTGGCCCCTTCAACGCAACGGGTCTTGAGTGGAAAAGTGAGATGCAGGATTTGCTGGTAACTTGGTTTGGCGCCACGGGTGCCACCGTTGTGCGCTACGCCGTAGCCCTCGCGGTCGTGATCGGGCTGCTGCTGCTGCTCCGCTGGGTTCTTCGGAACTACGCGACCGGCGGTCAGCTGTCGATCGGCCGAGGGCGGCAAAACCGGCTGACGATCGTCGAGCAGATCGCCCTGGACCAGCGCCGGCGTCTCCTGCTCGTACGACGCGACGGCGTCGAACACCTGATTCTCGTGGGCGGTGGCAACGACCTCGTCGTCGAACCGACCATCATTCGCGGCGTGCCGGTCGGCAGCCTCGGTCGAGCGGCCCGCCCGGCCCCTTCGGCAGCCCATGCCGAGGAGGCGGACCATCCTGCCGTTGAAACTCCAGCCGTCGCTCAGGCCGCTGAACCTGCCGTTGCCACGCGCCAGATGCCTGCACCACGACCTGCGCCAGCCATCGAGCCCGTCCGCCCGGCATTTCCCTCGCATGTCGCCGGCGAGCACCCCAAGGCGACATCCATTCAGGCGCGGCTCAACCGCAGTGCTCCGCCCCGGTCGCCCGAGGCGGCTCGCGTTGCGCCGCCATCGCCCTATATCCCGCCCGAAGCCCACCGAGTGGAGCCGACGGTATCCGCCATTTCGCCGATCGTGCCGGATGCCCCGGCAACCGATCGGTCGACCTACGATGAGCCGCAGGCCGAACCGGCCGCTGCCGAGCCGCCACGCGGTGGCCCCGCCAGCACCGCCGCAGAAGGTCCGGCCTTCGATGACCTTGCCCGCCAGCTCGATGAGGCGCTCAAGAGCGAAATCGAGGAAATGAAGATCGAAGAAGCCACCGCGCCGGCCGTCGAGGCACCGGTGGTTCCGGAACCGACGCCAGAACCTCCGGCTCCCAAAATCGAACCTCCCAAGCCGACGCCCACCGCGGCTTCCGCTTGGTTGAGGCCGCGCGCCGCCCAGTCGCCAAGACCGGCCATTTCCCGTGAACCGGTCGCCAAGCGCGAGCCGATCGTGGCACGCGAGCCAGTTGCCCCGCGGGAGCCGATTGCGCCGCGCGAGCCCATCGTGCCGCGCGAGCCGGTTGCCCCCACCGTTCAGCAACGCTCACCGGTGCGCCCGCCCGTCGTAGAGCCACGCGCCGTCGAACCACCGCCGGTCGAGGTTGCGGCGGCACCCGAGCCGGTGGAAGCGCCGCGCCCGACGACAGCGCCGGTTGCGCCCCCTGAGGACGACGCCCGCAACAACGCCGACTTCTCCTCGCTGGAGAACGAGATGGCGCGTCTGCTTGATGAGCTGGCCGGCGATTCCAAGGGAAAACGCTGAGTCTCTCTCAAGTTTCGAAGGCTGTCGCCTTGAGCCGTCCGCCGGCCGAGGCGACAGTGTCCCGGGAAGTCGGATGATTCGCATCTGACAGCGACTGGCAAGTTGGCGCCGGTCTTCTCGGATGGACGCAATGGCGGCGGACAGCGGCAGACCCGGCGAACACGAAGCGGCGGCCAAAGCGAAGGGTCGGCGCGGCGTTGGTTTGAACCTGCTTCTCGCCCTCGTATGCCCTCTTCTGCTCGGCACCGTCTGGTTTATCCTGTCCGGGGATCGTGCCCTCGCGCAGGACGTCAGCATTTCCCTTGGTCAGGGATCGACGCTGACCGAGCGTGCCGTCCAGCTCGTCGGGCTGCTCACCGTTCTCAGTCTTGCTCCGTCGATCGTCGTGATGATGACCTCGTTCACGCGCATCGTCGTCGTGCTGTCGCTGTTGAGGTCGGCCATCGGCCTCCAGTCGGCGCCTCCCAATGCCGTGATGATTTCTCTCGCGCTGTTCCTCACCGCCTTCATCATGGCCCCCACCTTCCAGGATGCCTATACCAACGGCATCGAGCCGGTGGTGAACAACCAGATCGAGCTGACCGAGGGCTTTGCCCGCACCATGCAGCCGATGCGCGCCTTCATGCTGGCGCACACGCGCGAGTCCGACCTGCGCCTGTTCATCGACCTCGCAAACCTGCCTCAGCCGGAAACGCAGGCCGACCTCGAAACGCGCATCATCATTCCGGCCTTCATGATATCCGAGCTGCGCCGCGCCTTTGAAATCGGCTTCCTGATCTATCTGCCGTTCCTGATCATCGACATGGTGGTGTCATCGATCCTGATGGCCATGGGCATGATGATGCTGCCGCCGCAGGTGGTATCGCTGCCGTTCAAGCTGATCTTCTTCGTGCTGGTCGATGGCTGGGCCATGCTCGCCGGCAGCCTGGTACGAAGCTACGCCGGCGGTTGAGCCCAAAAGGCGAGATGGCGATGGCTTTCTCGTGGCCCTCGCGCTACTCCACCAGGATGGCCTTGCCCGACGTCTCCTAACCGGCGTTGGTCTTGCTTCCGGCATCCGCCGAGGCGTTTGTCTCGGCAGGCTTCGGCGCAGCGGCGCCGTCGGCCGGAGCAACCATGTCAGGCTTTCCGCCCGTCTCCGTGTCGAGATAACGCTTACGATAGTCGGCGAGGAAGTTCTTCATGGTATCTGCGTCGGCGATCGACTTGACGATGGTCTGGAAATCACTGCCGCTTGCCACGATCGGGCCCGTCACCGCATCGAAGGCGGAGCCGTTGGCAGTCGGCGCCATCTTCTCGGTGTACTTGGAGCGAAGCCGATCAACGCTCATGCGGTCACCGGCGAGAGTGTAGGAGATGCCTGCCTTGAGCACGGCCAACTGTTCGCTGTCGCTGAGCGGCATGGAGTCGGTCCAGCGACCGCCCAGCATTTTCTCGTAAGCCGTCCCGGCATCGGCGTAGCGATCGGCCGACCACAGGATGTCCGCCTTGAGGCGGCCGATCTCGGTACCGTCCAGCGGCTGCAGGACCTCAAGCGCGCCATCGGGATTGCCGGACTCGGCCATCGCCTTGGCCTCGACGGTACGCCGCTGCCGCTCGATCGCGATTGGCAGCGAGGCTTGGCGTGTCGTCGAAAGGGTGAACAGCGCCTTGTCCGGCCGGTGATCGAGGAGATAGACGAGAGCGAGGTCGGCAGCCACCTGGGCACGCGCTGCCCCACGCAGGCGGTTCTTGACCTGATACTCCAGCAACGATGCCGCCTGGGGCAACAGATCGACGTCGACGAGACGGTCGGCGAGCTTGCGCACCATGGCGTCGCCGCGGCGTCCGCTCGGCGTGAGCTCGCGATAGTCGTAATAGAGAGACAGCGCCTGAACCGGACTGAGATCGGAGCTCTTCTTGTCGAGGAAGACCTGCGAGAAGGCGCTCTGCATCTCCTCGGTCATCTGCCGCGACGTACCGGAGTTCGGGTTGACCTGTTCGGCGACCCGCATCACCTCGAAGGCCCGCCGATAGTTGCCACGCTCGATCGAATACTGGCCCAGCAGACGCAGCGTCTTCAGTTCCAGCTCGTCACCGCGCCAGGCAACGGCCAGTTGCTCGAGCCTGTCGATGCCTTGGTCGAGCGTGATGAGCCCTTCGCGCCGTTGCAGTTGCACCAGACGGTAGGTGGCCTCGGCGGCGATCGGTCCCTGATCCTCGCGAACGATGTTGGACAAAAGCGCCACGGCATCCATGGCATGACCTGCCGCGTCACGGGCCAGCGCGTTCAAAAGGTCGAGTCGGGCCCGCTCGTTGGGGCTGAGGCTGCTCGGATCAAGCCTGGCCAGAAGGTCGCGCGCCGTCGTGTAGTCCTTGAGGTCGATCGCCGATGCGATGTGGCTCAGCGCATAGCGCCGCTGAATGGCGGGAGGAAATGCTCCGATCACCGAGTCGCCCTTGGCAAACTCGGCCGTGGCATCCTCATGCCGACCAAGATCGCTGAGCGCCATGGCCTTCCATACCGAGGCATCGGCGCTGTCGTCGAAGTCGCGCCGATCCAGAAGCTTCAACGTCTGGTCCGGACGATAGGTAAAGTATTCGCCGCCAGCCCGCAGGGCGGCCATGCGGCCGGCAGCGGTCTCTTCCGGCGCCAGCTTTCCGACGAGATCGAGTATGCCGGTCGTCTCCGGACCGAGCCCCTCGGCCAGTGCAAGCGTCGCCGCCTTGTACCAGAGATTGACGCGTTCCGGCATGTCTCGCGCCTGGGTGATCTCCGTCATCAGCTTCTGGCGACTATCCCGATAGCTGGCCGCATCGGCATTGCGGGCATCGGCGAAGTCGATGACCGCTTCCTTGCGAGCCATTGACGAGCCGAGCGCCCCTGGCAGATCGAACAATGTCGCCTTCTTCTCTTCGGCGAGCGTCGACACGGCCAGTCCGCCGGGCCGGCTGACGGACACCAGGATGCCGTCGGACGTCACCGCGAGATCATCGACCTTGGGCAGAAGGGCGAGACCGTGGATCGATGCGAGAGCGTCGAGCTCTGTGAAGGAGTGCGGCTTGATCAGCCCGCGTGCCTGTCCCTTGCCGGTGACGACGATGACCGAGTCCTCGCTACGCGGATCGCTCAGCTTGTGAATGCGGGAAACCGGTCCGAAGGGGATATCGAGTGACTTGGATCCGTCGGGATGAACTTGCCGACCAATCGACAGCGGCCGGGTCGGATCGGTCACCATCTCGCCGATCGTCACCACCCACTTTGGGCCATCCGGGCTCATGGTGGATACGTAGCGATCGGTCATCTCGATACGGATGAGCTGGGCACCATCGACCGTCGTCGGTTCGATGCTGCGGGCAAAACCCACGAAGGCATCCTGCAACGTCGCCGCATCGATCGGCGACGCATCATCGAACACCATCCACAAGGTGTTGTCGCGCATGAACAGCGCCGCGCCGACTTCCTTCTTGTAGGGGAAGGTGATGTGGACGGCCTGGCCGACGCGCTCGGACTCGACGCGGATAACTCCATCGACGAGCGCCCGAGCCACGGCGTTCTCCGGCAGTTCGGCAACGTCGGCATGTGGCTTGTCGGCGGCAGAGACGATCTCCGGCTTTGCCGGCGCCGCCTCGGGTGCATGTTCGGTCTGAGCGTTCGACTGCGGGATCTGTCCCGCCTCAGTCGTGTGAGCCGGAGAGGCGGCTACGACCTCGGGGGCCGTCGCGCCGTGCGCCGGGGCAGCGCCATCGGCCGGAACAACGGCCTCATGGGAGCTGTTCGGCGCACCATGACCGGCGGCGGCCACTTCGGCGGACGGTACCGCATCGTGAGCAGCCGGCTCGCCGGCCGTGCTCGATGCCACGGGAACTGCGTGCTCGGCCGCTGGAGTCGCGTGGGCGTCCGCAGGTGTCTGATCGACTGCCGTATGCTCCGCGCCTTTCTGAGGTGCGTCATGGCCGCCGGAGCTCACGGCCTGCGTCGCGCCAGCCGGAACGGCAGGCAGAGGCGAGACGGCCGCCTGCAAGGCGCGATCAAGTGGCGTCATGGCACCTGGATTGTCCGGCCCGCGCACATCGACGACATAACTGTCGCCATCCTTGTAGGCGCGCACATCGGCCACGTTGTTGGCCAGCACATGGACAACCAAGCCCTGATCACCCTGCTCGGCGGTGATGTCATTGACGAATGGCGGCGGATCGGAATGGATCGCGCTCAGATCCGGCATCGCCATCCGGTTGAAACGCAGGTCGACGCCGAGATCGGTCCGTCGGAAATCAACGTCGAACGGCACATTCCACTTGAAAGTCAGGCGGCTGAAAGTGGGGGCCCTCGCTGCTGACACGTCGACGCGGATCGGCTTTTCCGTCTCGGCGATCATGCGCTGCGCCGCCTCGGCCGCCTTGGCCATGTCGTCCGCCTTCTTGGCAAGGGCGGTCACGACTTCATCGGGTAGCCGCGGCGGTTCGCCTTTCCAGGTGCCCGGCAGGAAGTCCACGAAAAGCTGAGGTCCGGCTTCCATCACATTGATCTTGACCGAGCGGGCCAGCGCCATGCGCACGCCGAGGCCATCCGGATCGGTACGCACGATCAGCACGTAGTTGGCGAGCCGGGTCACTGCCGCCTCGGCATTGAGGGAAACAGGCTGGTCGAACTGAATGACCAGCACCCCGCTGTCAGAGGTCACCTTGTGCGGCGGCAGAAGATTGAGGTTGGGGAACGTCAGGACCATGCGACCGAAATCGGGACCCGATTGATAGCTGACGGTGGCCGGCTCGGCAGTCTGCTGGGCACCCGTGGCGCTGGCTGCGCCGATCGTGGCAAGGCATAGCGTCGCGGCGACGGCCACAAGATGGACCGACGACCGAATACGCAACGCCGCCTCACGCACCAACCGGGTAAAACGCATGAACACACCCCGATGACGCCGAAACACACCGGCGCACCGACAAGCGTATGGAGCCGCGCTTAATTTGCGGTTACTTCCTCATGGGAAATATCCGGCTTTTCAGGGAAATAGCGACCTTGGTACGAAGGTCAGTGTCCCGACGCCGCCGGCATGATCTGCGGCAACTGCGATACGTCGGCGGGAGCCGTCGCTGCAGCCTCCGGGACAGATCCCAGGGCGGGCGCAAGCTGCTCCACCTGGACGACCACCCGCTTCTGTGCCTGTTGGGCGCCAACCATCAAACCGGTGATGCGGCTGGCCTTCTCCGGATCCATGGCCGCGATGATCGGCGACAGCTTGCGCGGGTTCATGTGGCCGGCAAGTTCGAGCAACGTCCCGGTGTCGAGCTTGTCGAACACCGCGGCAGCGGCCTTTGGCTTCATCCCCTCGTAAAGCGACACCAGGGCCGCCAACTGCTCGTTCATCGGCGGCGCGCTTCCGGCTGGTGCCGGTGAAGCGGACGGGCTTGCCGGTGCCGGAGCAGCAGGAGCAGTGGGAGACGCAGAGGCGGATGGAGATGCCGGCGAGGACGCAGGCGCCGCAGCCGGCGGCGGCGGATTGCCCGTTCCGCCGACTCCGCCCAGTTGCGTTTCGATGGATTGCAGCTGGTTCAGCCGATCGTTGAGGCGCTTTTCCGCAGCCTCCAGCAATTTTGCGCGAAGATCGAGATCCTGGGCCCGCTTGTCGAGCTCGTCGCGTCGTACCGCGAGACCTTCAAGGATGGCTCTTTCCGACGAACCGATCGGCGGCGAGTATTCCTTTGGCCGCTCGGTGTAGACGTCGGTCTTTCCCTTGGCTGCCCCGTGTCCGCCTTCGGCCGGTTTGGCATGGGCATCGGCGGCTGGCGCAGCCTCATGGCCGCCGCCTTCCGCTGGCTTGGCATCGGCGGGGGCTGCTCCATGGGCAGCGTCGGCGGCCGGAGCCGCTTCGCCAGCGGGCTTGGCTTCGGCGGGAGCTCCATGGGCGTCAGCGGCCGGAGCGGCCTCGCCGGCCGGCTTCGCCTCGGTTGGTTTGCCATCCGCCGCCTTTGCATCGGCGGGCGGCGCACCGTGAGCCGCATCTGCAGCCGGAGCCGCTTCACCGGCCGGTTTGGCTTCGGCGGGCGCCGCAGCATGACCACCTTCCGCAGCGGGCTTGCCTTCGGCAGGCGCTTCGCCATGGCCGCCGCCATGCCCCGCGGCAGCCTTGTCCTGCTCGGCTTTCATCTTCTTGTATTCGTCGGCGAGATTGATCGGAGCCGTCAGGCGATCGACTGCCGAAGTATCCGGCGCCGCAGCTTCGGGAGCCGCGGCCTCACCATGCCCCCCACCTTCGCCATGTCCGGCCGGAGCCTCGCCGCCCGATGCAACTGCCGGCTGCGGCCCCACGGCAAAGGGCTCTACCCCCATCACGAAGCCAAGCACCTTCACGGCAAGCAAAGCCGAAACGGCGATCAGCACCAGTGGGAGCAGGCGAATCCTTTTCACGCAGCGGCCTCCCGCTTGCCGCGCCGAAGTGCCGACAGACGTTCCGCCGCCGCCTCAGCCGCAGCCTTGAGATTGCGCGCCGTGCTTTCGCGCGCCATCGGATCCGCTTCAACCTCGGCCACAGGCGCGACGGCGGCGGTACGGGCGGCGCCGACAATGGCACCGATCCGCTTGATGATCTCGTTACCGGCCGTCAGCCGCTGATCGAGATCGCCAAGCAGCGTCTCGGCGGCCAGCATGCGGCCTCCAACGGCGCGCTCGCATTCGGAGGCGGTGGCCTTGAGGCCGAGAATCGCCCGCTCCGCGATCTCGGTGGCGGTGATCAGCTCGGAAATCGTGGCCCGCAACACCTCTTCGTCGGCCCTGAGACGCGTCAGGCGGCGATTGAGGATGGCGCAATAGACGATCGTGAGCGCAAGAAGGATGGCAACGACGATCTCGATCGCCACGCCGAGATTGAGGCCGGAGGTCATGTGTTCTGCATCTCCTTCTGAACCGCGCGCTCGAAGGCTGCCAGCGTCATACGCGGCCGCTTCAGGTTCCTGTTGATCTTCACCGACACTTTTTCGCCGAGCCGGCCGATGTTGCCGGAGGTAATATGAACATCACCGCACTTGATAGCCACCGGATCATTGGGCGACACGCCGAACAGCAGGGTCTGCCCCACTTCAAGATCCATCACCATCGACAGCGGCAGTTGTTCCTCCACCAGCACGGCATCGACTTCGATGTCGGCGTTGTAGATCTCCGTGGCCAGGTGACCTTCCCAGATGTTGTCGCGGCCGAACTTCTCGCCCATGATCATCTGCAACAACAGATTGCGGATGGGTTCGATGGTGGCATAGGGCAGCAGCATCTCGACGATGCCGCCGCGATCTTCCATGTCGACGCGGAACTGGATGAGAATGCAAGCGTTGGCCGGCCGCGAAATGGGCGCGAAGCGCGGGTTGGTCTCGAGACGTTCCAACGTGAAATTGATCTGGGTAAGCGGCGCGAAGGCCTTCTCGCAGTCGGCGAGCAGAAGGTCGATCATGCGGCGGACGAGGTTCATCTCGATGGTCGTGTAGGGGCGCCCCTCGACCCGGATCGCCGAGGTGCCGCGACCGCCACCAAGCAGCACGTCGATGATCGAGTAGATCAGCGAGCTGTCCACCGTCATCAGGCCGTAGTTGTCCCACTGCTCGGCCTTGACCACCGCCAGGATGGCCGGCAGGGGAATGGAGTTGAGATAGTCGCCGAAACGCACCGACGAGATGCCGTCGAGCGACACTTCGACGTTGTCGGAGGTGAAGTTGCGCAGCGTCGTCGTCGTCTCGCGCACGAAGCGGTCGAAGACGATTTCCAGCATCGGCAGGCGCTCGTAGGAGACGAGCGCCGAGTTGACCAGCGAGCGGATGCCGCTCTGGTCATTGGTGACGTGATCCTCGACGTTGAAGCCGAGGAGGTTGTCGATTTCTTCCTGATTGAGCACGCGATCGGCGCCACGGCTCGACGCGTCGAGCTCGGCGTCGTTGTCGTCGATCATCGCAGCCCACTGGGCAGCCACGGCATCGGCGTTCTCGACGCCCTGCTCTTCGAGGGCAGCGCCCCACTCTGCGGCGAGGTCGTCCATGTCTTCGCCGCTGTCAGCCCGTTGCTCGGCCAGTGCCGCGCCCCAGTCCGCAGAGAGATCGTCCTCGTCGCCGGCCATGCTCGACATCCTTATTGCACGATCACGTTCTTGAAGAGCACATCGTCGACACGCGCCGGATAGACGGCGATGTTGACGCGTCGCTGCAACTCTTCCTTCAGGCGAAACAATCCGGCAGAGCCTTGCAGATCCGAGGCTCTGAGCTCACGCATGTAGGTCTGGAAGGCATCGAGCACGCGCGGCAGATTGGGCTTGATGACCTCCAGCATTTTCTGGTCGCTGACCTCGAGGGCGATCTCCATCTTGACGAAGGTGGGCCGCTCGTCGGCCGTCGACAGATTGAGGATCATCATCGGCAGGTCGTAATAATAGGCATGCGGCTGCGCTGCCGCCTCGACCGCGGCGACGTCGCCGACGGCCGGCGTCGCGGGCGTGCCGCCCATCAGAAAGAAGGCCGCGCCACCGCCAACCAACAGCACCGCCACAGCCGCCCCGCCGATGATGATGAGTTTCTTCTTCGAGGAGGAACCGCCGGCCTCGCCGCCTTCCTGTTCGCCTTCTGGTTTCGGGGTCTTGGCCATGGCCTCTGGCGCCTGCTCCGGGATCGGGGGAAGCCGAACGCCTCCACCGGAAAGCTATGGGTCGGCTCCTGTTCAGCAACAATGATTCTTTGCCGGCGCCCACAGCCCTTTCACTGGTCGTCAGGATAGTTAACGATTGGTTGATAATTGGTTAACGCCCCGGCAAGACTTGCCGCCCAAGCCTGCCGGCCGGCAAGAAACGCCCAGCGCAATCCGCACAAGAAATAAGACAACTCGTTGTTATCTCTATGTTTTGAGAGTTGGCACGCTCCCTGCGATATGATTTTCGGACAGCGGCGCTGGGGAGCGTGACGTCGTCCGACTAGGACTTGGGAACGAATTGCCATGCAGAATGCAACTCTGGTGGCGCTGTCGAGTCAGGTTGCGTTGAGACGCAAGCTGGACGTCATCGCCAACAACGTGGCCAACATGGACACCGCCGGCTTCAAGCGCGTTTCGCTCGACTTCGAGGAAACGACCATGCCGAAGGCGTCGGCTACGCTTTTCCAGCGCCGCGACCGTGATAACCGCTTCGTTCGCGAACTGGCGACCGTGCATGATTTCTCGTCCGGGTCGGTCGAGATGACCGGCAACGACCTGGATGTCGCGATCGAGGGCGAGAACGGCTTCTTCGTGGTCAACACGCCGTCCGGCGAGCGCTACACCCGCGCCGGCGATTTCGCCATCGACAGCACCGGCCGTCTGGTGACCTCCGACGGCAAGCCGGTCCTTGGCGACGGCGGCGAGATCACCTTCGGATCCGAAGAGACCAACATCTCCTTCGCCCATGACGGCACCATTTCTTCAAGCGCCGGATTGAAGGGCAAGCTTCGCATCGCCGACTTTCCCGACACCAACGTCCTCTCAAAGCAGGGCGACAACCTCTATTCGGCCAGCGCGGCGCCGCAGGCGCCCACCTACGTCCGCGTCCGCCAGGGCGCCCTCGAGAAGTCCAACGTCTCGGGCGTTCAGGAGCTCACCGCCATGCTGGACGTGCAGCGCGCCTACGAGCGCGTCTCCAACATGGTGAAGCAACAAAACGACCTCAGCGCCAAGGCGATAGAGCGCCTTGGCTCCGTCAACGCCTGACCGGCCTTTGCTCTAGGGAGCCCCGAAAATGAAAGCCCTGACCATTGCCGCCACAGGCATGAAGGCCCAGGAGACCAACGTCTCCGTCATTTCCAACAACATCGCCAACATGCGCACCACCGGCTACAAGAGCCAGCGCGCCAACTTCCAGGACCTGCTCTACCAGACGCTGCGCCGCCAGGGTTCGAGCACGTCGGACGCCGGCACGCAGGTCCCGGCCGGCGTACAGCTCGGCTCGGGTGTTCGCGTCGTGGGAACGCCGCGCAACATGACGCAGGGGGATCCGGAATCCACCGGCAACGACAAGGACGTGGCAATCCGCGGCGACGGTTTCTTCCAGATCACGCTGCCGGACGGACGGACCGCCTACACCCGCGATGGCGCCTTCGAGCTCGACGGGACGGGCACATTGGTGACCGCCGACGGTTACACGGTGCAGCCCGCCATCACCGTGCCGAACACCGCCAGCGACCTGACCATTTCCAACACCGGCCAGGTGCAGGCCAAGATCGGCAACGCCACCACGGCCACCGTGCTCGGCCAGATCCAGCTCGCCCGCTTCGTCAACAAGAACGGCCTTGAGCCGATGGGCGACAATCTCTTCCTCGAGACGGCATCGAGTGGCACCGCCCAGACCGGCAATCCAGGCGACGCCGGTTACGGCACCCTGCTGCAAAGCTATCTCGAATCCTCGAACGTCGAGGCGGTGAGCGAGCTGTCATCGCTGATCTCGGCGCAGCGCGCCTACGAGATGAACTCCCGCATCATCTCGGCCGCAGACGAAATGTCGCAGACGACATCCAACCTCGGAAAGTGAGAATGGCCATGATCCGCGCCCTTTTCCTCCGGATAGTTCTGGCCGCCGTGCTGGCGAGTCTCGCGGCGGGCTTCATAGCCACCCACCAGGCATCCGCCGCCGAACTCCGGCAGCGCGTCGAGATCGATGGGGCGATCGTCACCCTGGGCGACCTGTTCGATGGTGCCGGCGATCTTGCGGGCCGCGCCGTTTTCCGGGCCCCCGACCTCGGCGTCACCGGCGCCCTGCCGGCCGCCGACGCGGTCAAGGCGGCAGCCGCTGCCGGCCTTTCCGTCGATCGCCTGCCGACCTTCACCAGCGTGAACGTCGTCCGCCGCTCCACCCCGGTCGATGCGACGGCCATCAAGTCCCTCGTTGCCGATGCCGCTGCCACGCGCATGGCCGTCGCGCTCGACAACATCGAGGTCAGCATCGACGGAACCTTCTCGCCCGTCGCCGCCGCGGCGACAGCGACCGTGCCGGCGTCGCTTGCCGACTTCGTCCTGCAACCCGAATCCGGTCGCTTCAACGCCACCGTCGCCATTGACCTCGGCGACGACAGCCGGACGATCGTCGTAACCGGCCGTGCCATCGAAACCATGGCCGTTCCAGTTCTGAACCGCCCGATCGCGCGCCGCGATGTCATCCATGCGTCCGACCTCACGATCGTCCGGATCGACAAGCGGCGCGTGCCCGGCTCATCGGTCATCGACACGAGCGATCTCGTCGACATGGCTGCCAAGCGCCCCCTGCGGGCCGGCGAACTCATCGCCACCGTCGATATCGAGCCGCCCCGGGTCATCCTGCGCGGTGATCTGGTCACCCTGCAGTACTCCCGGCCCGGCCTGGCGCTCAGCGCTCGCGGCCGCGCCCAAGGCGACGGTGCCAAGGGCGACCTCATCTCCGTCCTGAACGAGCAATCCAAGCGAACCATCCAGGGCGTCGTCACCGGAGCAGGCACCGTCGAAGTTACGACCTCGAACAGCCCGACCGTCGTCAAGACCGCGATGAACTGAGGATCATAAAATGCGTTTGTCAGCCGTTCTCGGCATCGCCCTGCTCGGCTTCGGCCTTTCCGCCTGTGGCAGCACCATGGACCGCCTGTCGCAGGTCGGCCAGACTCCCAAGCTCTCGGCAATCGACAACCCGACCACCCAGCCCGGCTACAAGCCGGTCCAAATGCCGATGCCCACGGTACAGCCGATCGCCTACAGCCCCAACTCGCTCTGGCAATCAGGTTCGCGCACCTTCTTCAAGGATCAGCGCGCCCGCAATATCGGCGACATCCTGACCATCAAGGTGTCGATTTCCGACAAGGCGGCCTTCGACAACTCGTCCGAACGGTCCCGCACATCGAGCGACTCGACCGGCGTGGGCGGCGCGCTCGGCACCGCCATCGATACCATCGCCCTGCCGGGCAGCGTGTCGTCCAGCGACCTCGCCTCGACCAAGGGCGCCTCGGCCTACAAGGGAACCGGCTCGATCGACCGTTCGGAAAAATTGTCGACCAATGTCGCCGCCGTCGTGACCCAACTGCTGCCCAACGGCAACCTCGTGATCGAAGGCCGGCAGGAAGTCCGCGTCAATTACGAGATCCGCGAACTGGTGGTGGCCGGCGTGGTACGGCCCGAGGACATCGCCTCCGACAACACCATCGAGAGCACCAAGATCGCCGAGGCCCGCATCTCCTACGGTGGCCGCGGCCAGATCTCCGACGTTCAGCAGCCCCGCACCGGCCAGCAGGTTCTCGATATCCTCCTGCCCTTCTGATCGGAGCTCACCAACGAACAGGGCCGACCGGCGTTCGGTCGGCCAGGCTGGCGAAACAGGATTTCGCGACAGCACCCAGAAATCGGCTCGCGCTCCCCAAGCATCCCAAGCGAGCCGTATCGCCCGAGAGCCGCTCCCCAACTGGCCCGAGGCGATCCTGCCGGCTCCTTCCCAAATCCGGGCCGGCTTTCCCGAGCGGCGCGACCTTCCTTTCCCAAGTCATCCGGAAGGTCGCGCCCCTTGGCACTGCCAGCGCGCAAGCTCCAGGACTGTTCGCTCTGCCAGGGAAGGCTCAGGCATAAGAAAAGGGGCGCCCCAACAGCGCCCCTATCGTATCATGTCCGCAAAGGTGGGACTGTCGCCAGCAGCCCGGTCACTCGTCGCGATAGACCTTCTCGCGCCGCTCGTGCCGCTCCTGAGCCTCGATCGACAACGTGGCAATCGGGCGGGCGTCGAGCCGCTTCAGCGAAATCGGTTCGCCGGTCTCCTCGCAGTAGCCATAGGAACCGTCTTCGATCCGCTTGATGGCCGCCTCGATCTTGGAGATCAGCTTGCGCTGGCGATCCCGCGCCCTCAGCTCGATCGACCGGTCGGTCTCAGAAGAAGCGCGGTCGGCAATATCCGGAAGATTGGTATTCTCGTTCTGGAGATTCTGGAGGGTCTCCTTGCTTTCGCGCAGGATATCCTCCTTCCACTGAAGCAACTTGCGCCGGAAGTATTCGCGCTGGCGATCATTCATGAACGGCTCGTCGTCGGACGGCCGGTAGTCATCCGCTAGCTCAATCGTCATCGACGGTCCTCACACACCACGAAGGCGGGCGGAATATAGCTATCCGTCCTTCGCCCGACAACGGCAAATGCAAGAAAATCACCAAACCTTGTAGGAGTGGCGTTTACCAATACATATCAATCGATTAAGCAACTTTCCACCGTCTCGCCGACGAGCGGCGGGCTCAACTCCGGAAATAACCGAGCTTGGCGAGCTCCACTTCGGCCCTCAGCGCGATGTCCTCCATGAGGCTGTCAAGGCGCGGATCGCCGGTCGGCTCCGTCTCGTCCAGAAGGTTCAGGACCCGCGCGATCGCCTCCCCCGACATGTGCCCCGACAGAAGGCCGATACGGATCTCGTCGAGCCGATCCAGGAGGTCCCGCCCCCGCTTCACCGCCTTGCGCTTCTTGCGCGGCGCGTCGGCATCGACCGCCTGTAGCGCGATCAGCGCGTCAAGCCCGGCAAGGGCATGGGTGGCGGTGGCAGTCGTGGTCTTCGGCGCACTGGCCTCGCCCTCGGACGGCAGCGTGAACCCCGTTCCATCGGTTCGCTTGGTGGGCGATCCCGAGGAGACGCCTCCGAGGCGGTTCGGTCCCTGAATGCGCATCGATCGTTCCCTGAAGCTGACCCGGCAGTTTCGATACGGCAAGGTTACCGCTTCCCCGCCCACCCGGCAAGAAATGCCGCCCCACAAATATGGCCGCCTTCACGGAGAAATGGCATCAGGTCGAAAATCGGCGTAAATTCAAGGAATTATAAGGACGCAAACTTTTGGGCCGCTTGGCATGCCGATTGCGAAAACCCCGATGGGAAGCCGTGTCGGGAAACACGGGGATGATGACAATGCGGATTAGGATTCTCGGCGCACTGGGCGCCCTCTTGCTTATCCTGATGGGCGCCGAAGCGGCGATTGCTGCTTCGCGCATCAAGGATATCGTCGATGTCGAGGGCGTTCGCGAGAACCAGCTCATCGGCTACGGCCTCGTGGTCGGCCTGCAAGGCACAGGTGACAGCCTCAACAACTCGCCGTTCACCAAGCAAAGCCTGCAGGCGATGCTCGAGCGACTCGGCGTCAATGTTCGCGATTCCACCATGCGCACGGCCAATACGGCGGCGGTCATGGTCACGGCGAAGCTGCCGGCCTTTGCCGCGCAAGGCACCTCGATCGACGTATCGGTCAGCGCGCTTGGCGACGCCAAGAACCTGCAGGGCGGCCAGTTGCTGGTCACGCCGCTGATGGGCGCCGACGGCGAGGTCTACGCGATCGCGCAGGGCGCCATCGCCGTTGGCGGCTTCGACATTCAGGGCGACGCGGCAAAGATTTCCCGTGGCGTGCCGACCCAGGGCCGCATCAGCAACGGCGCGGTCATCGAACGCGAACTGCAGTTCAAGCTCGCCGATCTCAGTTCGGTTCGCCTGTCCCTGCGCAACCCCGACTTCACGACCTCGCGCCGTATCGCGCTTGCCATCAACGACCTCTACGGCTCAGCGGTGGCCGAGCCGACCGATCCATCCACCGTCCGCCTGTCGATGCCGCCCAAGTTCCGCGGCAACATCGTCGACCTCCTGACCGATGTCGAGCAACTGATCGTCGAGCCGGACCTGCCGGCCAAGGTGGTGGTCGATGAGGCCACGGGCATCATCGTCATGGGCCAGGAAGTCCGCGTGTCGACGGTGGCCGTCGCCCAGGGCAACCTCACGGTGATGATCACCGAAAATCCGCAGGTGTCTCAGCCTTTGCCGAGATCCGACGGCCAGACCGTGGTGACGCCGCAAACGCAAATCCAGGTGGCCGATGGCAAGGAACACCAGCTCGCCGTCGTGCGCTCCGGCGTCACGCTGCAGGAGCTGGTCGACGGGCTCAACGCGCTCGGCCTCGGCCCGCGCGACCTCATCTCCATCCTGCAGGCCATCAAGGCGGCCGGCGCGCTGCAAGCCGACGTGGAGGTGATGTGATGGACGCCAGCAGCCTTTCCTCGATCACCTCGGCATTTGCCTCCAAGGCCTATGCCGGCATGGACAAGGACGCCGTCGCCAAGAAGGCGCACGCCGTCGCCTCGGACTTCGAGTCCGTCTATATCGCCGACGCCTTCAAGGCGATGTTCAAGGATGTCTCCGTCGACCCGCTCAACGGCAAGTCGGACAACTCCAACGAAACCTGGCGCGACATGCTGATCGACCAGTACGCCAAGGATTTCGTCAAGAAGGGTGGCATCGGCATCGCCGACGGCATCGCCGCCCAACTCATCAAGATACAGGAAGGGCACGCCGGATGAGCGTAGCGCTACAGGACAACCGTCCAAAGCTCGTGACGAGCCCGGAAATCGCCGCCAAGCTGGTCGAGAAACTCGGCCATGCCATGGAGAACCTTCTGGTACTGCTCCGTGAGGAGACGGCGCTGGTCAAGGCCGGCAAGCTGCGCCAGGCCGGCGAGCTGGCCATGGACAAGGAAGAGAAGGCCGCGCTCTACACCCGCCTGATGCTGGCGGCGCGCGACGAGATCGAAACGCTCAAGGCCTACGTGCCGACGGAGACGGCGGCACTCCTCAAGCGCCACGAACTGTTCCGCGCCGAAGTGCAGATCAACCTCGCCGTGCTCGATACCGCCCGCGACGTTGCCGAGGACATCCTGCGCACGGTGGCAACCGAGGTCGGCCGCGGCGAAGCGCCCCCGGTCTATGGCCGCAGCGGACATGCGCAGACCGCCTATGCCATGGGTGCCCGTGGCGTCGCCGTCAACCGTAGCCTGTGACCGGCGCCCTGCCGGGTCACTCGGCCACGGCAGGGCTTGGAGCACGCATCGAAAAGCGATGCCGCAGCGCCTGCATCGGCTGGGCAATGGTGCGGTAGGACAGCTCGGCAGCCACGAACGAAAAGACGAGGCCGCAGGCGAGGTAGAGCAGCCTGCCGCCCATGCTGACCGGCAGCGTGTTTTCTCCCAGCACGTAATCGCCCAGGAACAGATATTCGAAGTGCCAGAGATAGGCGCCGTAGGACAGCACGCCGAGGCGCCGAAGCAGCGACGACTCCAGGATGGACATGGTCCAGTCCCAGGCCGCGGAGCGATAGAGCGCCGTGAAGACCAGCAGCAGCGCCACACCCTGAATCGAATAGCGGATCGTCTCGCGGAACACGTCGCTCCGCACCAGCAGCGTCATCAGCAGCAGAAGACCACCGGCGGCTCCCACGGCCAGCCCCCTGCCCCATGACAGCTCCCACGAGCGCTGGCACAGGAAGGCAAGGGCGGCGCCATAGGCGATGGAGTCGAACCGCGCCTCGGAGGCGAGGTAGGTGTAGGGATGCTGCGCCGAGACGTCTATGTGACCGCCCAGCACCAGGAAGAGGCGATAGGCGACGCCGAAGGCAAACACCGACGCGAAGAAGGTCTTCACACGCCCGGGGCTGACCAGCAGGAAGGCGAAGATTGCCGGGAAGGTGATGTAGTAGTGCTCCTCGACGGACAGCGACCACAGCTGCGGCCAGGCCAGCGATAGCGCCTGCCCATGCCCCTCCAGCCAGAACACGAAATAGTTGGTCGTGTAGGTCAGCGCCGCGACGATCTCGCCTAAGCCCAGCGGATGGCCCAGCAGGGCCCGGTAAAAGCCCGAGACGACGATCAGTCCGACGAGCTCGGGCAACAGGCGCAGGAAGCGCCTGATGTAGAAATTGCGGATCGAGATCGTGCCCAACCTGTTCCTCTCGGAGAGGAGCAGCGAGGTGATCAGGAAGCCGGAAATGAAGAAGAAGATCGTCACCCCGAGACCACCCGGCACGATGTGGTCGTAGCCGAAATGGGCAACGAGAACGAGCAGGACGGCAATGGCGCGAAACCCGTCGAGACCGGGGATGTATTTCACGTCCTGAAAGTTCACCCGCATGTGCCCAACTCCGAGATGGACGTGGAACCACCCCGGCCGCACGGCCGACGATGGCTCGCTGTCTTTATCACTGCGTCCATGAGTACCCGGTTAATCCGGTCGGAGACCCGGCTCGATCAGGTTGATGAAGCCGGCCCCAAGGCGATCGCTCCCCGGAAGCGAGTGCTCGGGAATTTCACATTGCGCACTGGTTCGAGAGGGTCCGCGAGATAGCAGAGTAGGTGTTAATACGGCTTGTCAATATTTCCACGGCCAAGGGCGGTGCGCCTTCGTTGTTTGTTAAGATTCGTGCCTTTATGTGGGCTGGCCGGAGGAGCGTCAGGCATTTCTCCAGACACATCGATAGCCCACAAAAAACCTGCGGGAAAACGCCGGATCGCTAAAATTTTAGCTATTCCATAAACGCCACCTTCAATCCTGCGTGCTAGCGTCCTTATCAGGCGAACCCTAACGGATTCGTGGATAAGGACTTAGGTCATGGATATCGGCAGCGTGAGACCGGTGATACCGGGCATGAGCGTGCCGGTGCCGAGAGCGCCGGCGGCGGCGGAACAGGCGGCAAGCACCGACCTGCCCGTGGGATCGGCGGTTGCGCGATCCAACGACACGGCCTACGCCGGCAACAACAGGCGTAGCAGCGCGGACCAGTCAACGTCCAACTCAACCAACTTGCGCTCAACGGTCACCGTGGACAAGGAAGCGGACACCATCGTCTATCGGCAGATCGACGAGACGACCGGCAGCGTCGTCAGCCAGATCCCAGACGAGAGCCGCCTGCGTCTCCGCGCCATGATCAACGCATGGACCGAAGCCATGCACGGATCGACGAGTTCGGCCTCCAGCAGGATCGCCTGACAATGGCGCCAGGGTCGTTCCGGCGCCCAAGGTGATGTCACTGGCCTGACGGCCCCCCAGAAATGCGAAAGGCGCCATCCAGGCGCCTTTTTTGTTCTCACCGACAGAAGCCACGACTTATTCGTCGCTGCCCTGCCCGCGCAGCCCCTGGGCCAGTGAACGGTTGATTGAGATCAGCGCCGACAGCTTCTCCGGCGACGGATCGTCCATGATCTCCAGCGTCCGCTTGAGAATGAACACCGTGAGATTGCCAATGTTTTCCTTGATCTCGAGCGGCAGGGGATTGCTTTCCTCGGTCGCCGAGGTGCCAAGAATGGTCCAGAGCTTGCGGTTGAACGCCAAAGCCTCGTTCACGGCCTCGACATCGTCCGACCAGTTGTCCTTGAAGGACTGCAACTGGGCAGCCGCCTTCAGCAACAGATGGGCTTCCAGCTCGCGCGGACCCAAAGTCGTCTGAACCCGCTGGTAAGCCGACGCTCCATAACCGTTCATAGAACACACACTCCCCGGTACTTCTGCCCTTCGGCTCACCTATGCCCACAGGTGCCCGTCGTTGTTGAATCTTTCGGTACGATTTGGTGCCCGGGCTTTGGTTCGCGTTAGGCCACCTACGAACACAAATAAACACCCTGTAGGGTTAACAACAAGTTTCATGAAACAAATATGTAATCAAACGAAGTTAACGCCTGCAAAACAAGTTGTTTCCGCAGAAACAAAAGAAGCATTCAAAGAACACTATAAAGAAAAAGGCGAGCCTTCCGGCCCGCCTCGCTTCTTTCGGCGTTTCTCGAACCCATCACCCGCGGAGAAGCTGAAGCACGTTCTGGTCGGCCTGGTTGGCCATCGAGAGCGAGGATGTTGCCAGCGACTGACGGGTTTGCAGCGCCACCATGTTGGCGGCTTCTTCGTTCATGTCGGCGAGCGTCAGGTTGCTGCCGCCGGTCTGCAAGGTGTTCATCATCTTCTTGGTGAAGTCCTGACGGTTTTCCACCACCGACAGGTTCGAACCGAAGGTCGACGACTGCGACCGCACCTGGTTCAACGCCGTCTTCACGTTGTCGAGCAGGCCGTCGATGCTGGTATCGGAATCGAGATCCTTCGCCTGCATGGTGGTCGGCAGACCAAGCTGGGTCGTGTCGACCGACTTGCCGCCCGGCACCTGGATATCGATGGACGACGTGCCCGTCTCGTTGAAGGTGATCTTCAGCTTGTCGCCGCGCAGCAGGTTGATGCCGTTGAACGAAGCATCGTCGGCCAACTTGTCGAGCTGATCGCGAAGAACGTTGAACTGGTCGGCAAGGCCCGAACGGACCGTGTTGCCACCAATGGAAGCAGCACCCGCGGAGCTTCCATCGATAGTTCCGGACGAACTGACACCATCCACATTCAGGTCTTGGGTGGACAGATTCTGGAGGCGTAGTCTGCCATTGTCGTTGGACGCCTTGATCTTGGCCCCAAGCGATGAGTTGTTGTTGATTTCATTGACGAGTTGGTCTGTCGTCTTGGCAAAATGCAGCGTAGTGTCGTCGATCGCAGCACCGAACTGCCCCGCGTCGGCACCCGTAATCTTGAGGGCACCAGCCGTACTGTCATTGGCCTGAATCTTGATCTTGCCCGTGCCGTCGTCGACGGCCTTGAACTTCGAGCCAGCGTTGCCCAACTGAACATTGATCGTGGCAATAGCTTTGGCAGCTGTGGTATCGGCGCTTGTCAAACTAACAGCAACGCCGTTCACAGAAAAATTCGTCGAACCAGAGTTACCTGCAACTGTCGTAGGGGTGGCACCGACAACCGAGGGCGCGGCACCGCCCGACACAACGATCGTCTTGCCGTTTTCAGCCGTTGCGGCGGTCAGAACCACCTTTCCCGAACCGTCATCAGTTGCGGTCACTTTGCCGGCCATGTCCGGGTCAGCCGCGATTGCTGTGTTGATCTGGGCAATAACACCGGCAGCTCCGCTCGTGGTGGTCAGACCAGAGAACGCCACGTTGACGCTTCCGGAGCCATACGCAATCGAAATGCTCGTAGTGTTTAGAGCCGTTTGATCTGCAAGAAGCGCAGATTGCCCCGTTGTTGAAGCCTTAACTGGCGGAGCGGCTGGAGGAACGTACGTCCCCCCGGTAGCGGATTGCGCCGAGCTGGTCATCAGCGTGACGGTACCACCACCCCCGCTGGTCCCAAACGCACCACCGGTAAAGGTCAGCTTGTCGCCCGGATAGTTGCTGGCTGTTCCAAGTGTATAGGACGCCGTCTCGAAGGTCTTGTCCTGGCGGGCCTGACGCAGGGTCGACTGCATCGACTCAAGCGTCTTGGTGATCGAGGTCAGGCCGTTGTCGGCGGCTTCGAGCGTCTTGATACCGTTGTTCATCGAGTCGAGCAGCGCATCGAGCTCGCCGGCACGCGCCGTCAACGCAGACGCCGTGAAGAAGTTCGAGGGATTGTCGAGCGCCGTGTTGACCTTGTTGCCGGTCGCGAGTCGGTTCTGCGTCGTCGCCATCAACTTGGCGGTGTTCTGCAGAGACAGAAGGTTCTGGCGCACGGCCTTGGTCAGATTGATGTCGCTCATTTCTGCATCCCACTTCCTTGGGCTGACGGGTTTCTTTCAACCCGAAAACGAACTGGACCTGACGGTCGACCTGCGGTGCGGCAGACGCGGCGGTACCTTTCCCTTCGGAATTAACACCCGACATGGTTAACAAAAAGTTTCCAAGTGTCGTTTTGCAACGGAGCGGAATTAATCGGGGTAAACTCTTGTTAATTCTGAAGAACGAATTGTGCCGGAGCGGGACGGTCACAATTCCCGCGTCTCGCTCTAGCCAAGCTACATCGACACAGGCACGGCATTGCACGCCAGATCGGGAGCCGCATAACCAACTGAATTGATTGATGTATTTTCAGGGCAGACAAAAGCCCCTTGGGTCCGGCGGGCAAGGTTGCCGCCGCGTAACTGCTCGTGTCCAGAGTTTTAAGAAATGCAAAAGGTTCGTTAATGAATGAAGCGAGCGGAGAGACGCGGAAACGAACGGACATAAAAAGAAGTGGCGGGCCTTCTGGCCCGCCCCCACGTTTGTCGCTTGATTCGGCCGAACTTGGCGTCAGCGGAGAAGCTGAAGCACGTTCTGGTTGGCCTGGTTTGCCATGGAGAGCGAGGAGGTCGCCAGGGACTGGCGGGTCTGCAGCGAAACCATGTTCGCGGCTTCCTCGTTCATGTCGGCGAGCGTCAGGTTGCCGGCGCCCGTCTGCAGGGTATTCATCATCGAGGTGGTGAAGTTCTGACGGTTCTCGACGACCGACAGGTTCGAGCCGAAGGCCGAAGACTGCGAACGAACCTGATTGAGACCTGCCTTAACCTGGTCCAGGAAACCGTCGATCTTGTCGTCGGAGTCGAGGTCCTTGGCCTCCATCGTGGTCGGCACACCGAGAGTGGTGGAGTCGACAGACTTGCCATTCTTGGCAAGGATGCCAATCGACGACGTGCCGGTCTCGTTGAAGGTGATGGTCAGCTTGTCGCCGCGCAGCAGGTTGAT
>JARKNW010000126.1 GCA_029976075.1 Pleomorphomonas sp. | reverse complement strand
ATCAGTTTCTCGCCGCAGGAAAGCCGGCAAAGATCGCTATCACCGCGATCATGCGCAAGCTCATCGTTCTCGCCAACGCCCTTCTTGGTGCCGGTCGGAAGTGGCAGCTAAAATCCCCTTGATCAACACGGATACTCTAGCCGATCCATTCCCGGAACCGTCGTTCGCCCTCCGGCGTGAAGGCCACCACGCGCGAGGACGGCAGGCGGCGCGCCCAGGACAGCGCGAACAGGCGGTCAAGCGTCGCCTTGCCGATGAGGCCAGCCAGATGATGCCGCCGCTGGCTCCAGTCGAGGCAGGCACGGCATTGCGGCCGGTTGCTGCGCGGCAGATCGCCCGGCGTCACGCCGATGGCGGAGAATTTCGACCAGCCCTTGTCGGTCACGCCGAGATCATCGGCAAGCCAGCCGGCCTCGCGCGCCCGGTCGTAGAGCGTCACCCCCATTTCGCCAGCGAGATGATCGTAGCAGACGCGCGCCTTCCTGAGCGCCGGCTCCTTCGGTCCGGTACGCACCGGCGGCACCGCGTCGGAGGAGAACACCATCAGCGCCTCGAGAAGCGCCGCCACATGCGCGCCGGCCAACCTGAAATAGCGGTGCCGCCCCTGCGCCTCCACGGCCAGCACCTCGCCATCCACCAGCTTCGCGAGATGACCGCTCGCCGTCTGCTTGGTGACGCCGGCAAGACCGGACAGTTCGGTGGCGGTCAGCGCCCGGCCGTCCATCAGCGCCAGCAGCATGGTGCTGCGGGCCGGGTCGGCCACCAGGGCGGCAACGCGGGCGATGTCGGGACCTTCTCTCATGGTTCGATGATAACCGAACCATCGGCAGGCGCCAGTCGCCTATCAAGGGGCGAAGGAGACGCCCATGATCGCAGTGATTTTCGAAGCGGAAACCCCGGCCGAAGCCCAGGCGGAATATCTCGACTGGGCAGCCGAGCTCAGGCCGCTGCTCAAGGACATCGACGGCTTCATTTCCATCGAGCGCTTCCAGAGTCTTTCGACACCCGGCCGACTCCTGTCGCTGTCCTTCTGGCGGGATGAAGCGGCCGTCGCCAGGTGGCGCGCCCTGCCCGAGCATCGTCGTGCCCAGGCCGCCGGTCGCGACCACGTGTTCGCCCACTATCGCCTCCGCATCGCCGAGGTTCGGCGAGACTACGGCATGACCGACCGCGCCGAAGCACCCGCCGACAGCCGCAACTTTCACACATCAGGAAACCAGTATGTTTGACCTTGAATTCGATCTCTCCAACCAACCCGGCGCTCTCGCCGGTCTCGGCGAGGCCATGGGCCGGGCCGGCGTATCCTTCGAAGGAGGCGGCGTGTTCAGCCACGGCGGCAAGGCCGTGGCGCATTTCCTGTTCCAGGATGGCGACGCGGCACGAGCGGCGGCGGCAGCGGCGGGCATCGCCGTCGTCGCCGTGCGCGAGCCGCTGATCCGAAGGCTAAAGCAGGGCACGCCCGGCCAGCTCGGCGCCATCGCCCGGGCGCTGGCCGAGGCAGGCGTCAATATCCTCACCCAGTATTCGGACCATCACAACCGGCTGATCCTGATCTGCGACAGGCCGGAGGCGGCGGCCGAAGCCACCATGGTCTGGGCGGATTAGCCCGCTTCCTCCATGAAGAACGCCGAGAGTTCGTCGGCCAGTTCCTCCGGCGCCTCCTCGGCCATGTGATGGCCGCAGGCAAGGCCCACGCCGGTCACCGGCCGCTCGGCCCACGGCTGCCAGATGGCGATGGGATCGCCATAGAGTTCCTCGACGTCGTCGTTTTCCGACCAGAGAACATGCACTGGGCACTTGAGCTTGAGGCCGGCCTCCTGATCGTCGAGATCGTGCAGCGGATCGATGTAGAGGCCGGCGCGGTAATCGTCGAGCATGCCCTTCACCGTCTCCGGGTCATGGATCGCCACGTGATAATCCTCGTAGTTGCCCGGCCCGAGCGCCTCGCGCGTGCCGCCGTACCAGGCATCGGGGTCGGCGAGGATGGCGCGCTCCGGCTTGTCGGGCTGGGCATAGAAGAACCAATGCCACCAGCGGGCGGCAAAGCGGGCGTCGCAGCGCTCCAGCGCCGACAGGATCGGCACGCCGTCGAGCGCGGCGAACTTCAGGACTCGCTTCGGGTGGTCCATGGCGGTACGGAAGGCGGTGTAGCAACCCCGGTCGTGCCCAGCGATGTTGAAGGCGCCAAAGCCGAGATGTTTCATCAGGTCGACGCAGTCGCGCGCCTTGGCCCGTTTGGACGACGCCTCGTGGCTGTGCGGATCGCTCGGCTTGGACGACTTGCCGAATCCCCGGAGGTCCGGACAGACCACCGTGAACTGGCGGGCGAGCAGCGGCGCCACCCTGTACCAGGTGGTGTGGGTTCGCGGATGGCCGTGCAGCAGCAGGAGCGGCGGCCCCTCCCCGCCGTGGCGCACCCTGAGCGTCGCCTCCGGCAGCTTGATCATCTCCAGCTTGAACGTGTCGAACATGGCCGTTTCCCTTTGCCCCGGGGCAATCTCGGCGAGGGGAGCAAGTCACCTCCGAAATTGCCTGCGAGAGCGTCCGGCCTCCAAGGCGAACCGAAGTGCAGCGCGGAGGCCCTGGGGGACGAACGGCCGAAAGCCGCCTTGAGTTCCAAAGCCGTTTGTCCGTTTCGTCGGAACAATGGCCGGATCTTTCGATTGTAGCCCGGTGCGGCGCTTGCCGATCAACCAGCTCAAGGAAGATCCAATGTATCACCACGTCAAAAAGCTGATGTACACCGTGCGGGTCGACGAGCCCGATCCTCGCTTCGGCAACATGCTGCTGGAGCAGTTCGGCGGCGCCAACGGCGAGCTGGCGGCGGCCATGCAGTACTCCGTCCAGGGCCTCAACTGCGAGGACGCCGCCCGCAAGGACCTGCTCATGGACATCGGCACCGAGGAACTCAGCCACCTCGAGATCGTCGGCACGCTGGCCCGCATGCATCTGAAGCCGATGAAATCGGTGCGCGAGGATGCCGAAGCCGACCCGCTGATCGCCATCGCCGGCGGTGGCGGCGTCAACCTGATCAACTCCATGGGCAATCCCTGGACGGCCGACTACCTCAAGATCACCGGCGAACTCGATGTCGACCTCCGCAGTAACATCGCCGCCGAGGCGCGTGCCAAGATCGTCTACGAGCGACTGATCGACTTCTGCCGTGATCCCGGCACCAAGGACGCGCTGCAGTTCCTGATGACGCGCGAGATCACCCACATGAAGGCCTTCGCCGCCGCGCTGGAAAGCATGGGAACGCCGCCGTTCATGGTCGGCCGCATCGCGCCGACGCCCAGGCTGGTCAACCAGTATTTCAACGAGTCGACCGGCAAGGGCCAGTATGGCGAGGTCGACGCGCGCGGCCCCTGGAACGAGGGCGACAACTGGGAAATGGTGGAAGCCAGGGCATTCGGCGGCCTTGAGGGCGACGGCGCGGCGCCCGAGAGCACGCCGGTCGCCGCCGTGACCAGCGACACCCGCGACACCGAGGCCCTGCGCCACATGCTGATCGAGGACCTGCGCTACCTCCTGAGCGCCGAGGAACAACTGGTCGAGGCGCTGCCGAAGATGGCGGAGGCGGCCAAGACCGAGCAGTTGCGGACGCTGATCGAGTTCCATCTGCGGGAAACCAAGACCCAGGTGGAGCGGCTCAACGAAGCGCTGGCCGCCCTCGGCGGCACCGACACCGCCGACATGATCTGCCAGGGCATGCAGGGTCTGATCGCCGAGGGCGAGGAGATCATCGGCAAGGGCACGTCAACGCCCGAACCCTTCGCCGATCTGGCGCTGATCGGCGCCGCGCAGCGGGTGGAGCACTACGAGATCGCCGCCTACACGTCGGCGCGCAACATGGCCATCCAGTTGCACGAGCATGAGATCGCCCAGCTCCTGACCCTGTCGCTCGGCGAGGAGATGAAGTCCGACTACCTCCTGAACCAGGTGTCGCAGCCACTCACCTCGCTCGCCGGCATGCCGCCGGCCGTTCGCTGAGCACCCCGCGACAAAGGGAGGCGCCGCCCCAAGCGGCGCCTCGGCCGGGCTCGACGCCGACCTGTCCGCTTTCTACTTGCCGAGGACGAACCCACTGCCGGTCAGCTTCAGTTGCCGGAGATCGATCCCAAGCTCCTTGATGAACCGAACCTGGGCGGCATCGCCGAGTTGGCTCAAGGCGGTGCGATCGTCGCGCTTCACGGCATCGACGTAAGCTGCGTGTTGCATGAGGAAGTTCAGCATCAGCATCTCGGACAACTCCTGGTGCGGAGCTCCCATCAGACGCACGAAGCCGGGGCTGAACATTCGCCGCATCTGTTTGCGAACAGCCTGGGCCTGGGTCTGGTTGCTGTCGGCACCGTTGGCCATCACCCAGTTGAGGATCCAATAGCTGGCCATGACGTCGGCCATATCGCCCGGACGCAGGCCGTCGCCCTCGACGATGGCGGCCCAGTCGCGCACTGGGTCACGCCCAGCGATAGCCTCGGCAACACCGAGCCTACCCACCGCGCCGGTCTCCCGAGCCAACCGCTCGCCGAACTGCTCGCGCACGCGTGCGCTCACCCCGGCTTCGGCATAATAGCTCGTCGAGGTCATGGCCGCGATCGGAGCGCGAGGCGCCGGGGTCCCTTCGGGAAGCGCGGGGCTCGGGGTCCATTGCGGCGCGAACGGCTTTTCGGACTGCGCCTCGCCGCCGCGCCCGAGACTGATCTCGGCCGATACCCTTTGCTTGTTGAGGATGTCCGACATGACATAATCGCCAGGCAGAACCGTCGGCAGTTCCTGAGCGATGGCTGGGACAGCCAGGGAAAGCGCGATCACGAGGAGCGCCAATGGTCGAACGAAATGCTGGGACATGGGGCCGGTATCCGTTCGTGATGGCCGCCTATGCAGAAGCGGCGAACTGTTCCGCCAGGTGGCGGCCGGGACCCTCGATATCTGCTAAAGGTGATAGCCGACGCGGAAGCCGGCGCTCTCTTGGCCATTGGTGTCGTCGCGGGAGAACGGCGTTCGACATGTGGCGGCGTAAAATTGCGCTGACCACTTCTCCGTCACCCGCCGGTCCGCGTCAAGGCCAAGGCGAAAAGCGCCCTGAAAAGCGCCTTCGGGCCGAAATCGCAGCCGAAGGGACGATCTTGTTCGCGGCGCCATGGAGCGAGCCGCCTCCGGCAATCACAAGGCGCGTATCTAGCAGAAGCGTCGGTGCGCGATTGATCCTGGTATCACGACGGGTTGGTGGCGATCACCAGTACCTTGTAGTCCCGATGTTCGCCGGCTACCGGCCTGTCGATGAGCGCGATGGCGAAGAGATTGCCATCGTGCGCCCAGGCGAGCGCATGCGCCGCGCGGATCGCCTCGGGCAGACCGGGCTCGGCATCCCATTTCGACAGGGCGTTGCCGTAGTAGGCGCTCACGGTCGGCCAAGCCGTCGGCGGCGGCAGCTTGTAGGCCTTGATTTCCAGCGGCCCGTAGCGCAGCTCCAGCGCATCGCGCAGTTCCTGGGTGACGTCGTCGATGCGCTGGTCGTAGGCGCCGGCCTGCGTCAGCTCCTGCGCATTGGCGGGTGGCGGCGGCGGCGTTTCGGACGGCATGCAGGCGGCCATCGTCAGGGCGACGGCAACGGTCAGGGCGGCAAGGCGCAATCTCGACATCGACGGCCCCTCAGCTCCGGACGAAGCCGAAGTCGGTGAGGCGGAGCTGCCTGAGATCAACGCCCATCTCCCGCTCGAAGCGAGTGACGGCGGCCTCGCCGAGCCGGTCGGCGGTGGCGCTGTCGCCGCGCGCCCTGGCATCGGTGTAGGCGGCGTGCTGGATGAGGAAGTTCAGCATCAAGACCTCGGAAATCTCCTGGCGCTCGGCCTCCTTGAGTCGCCGCTCCGGGCTGGCGGCGATCATCCGCCGCACCTGCCGGCGCACCGCCTGCGCCTCGGCGCGCGTGCTGTCGGCGCCATTGGCCATCACCCAATTGAGGATCCAGTAACTGGTGACGGCGTCTATCATGTCACCCGGCTTGAGGCCATCGCCGCCGACGATCTTTGCCCAGCTTCGCACAGGGTCGCGCTCGTTCATCGCGGCGGCGATGCGGCGGCCGTCTTCCGAGCGGGAAAGGCCCGACATCCACTCGGCGAACTGGCGGCGCACGCGCGCGCTCACCTCCCGCGAGGGATGGTAGGTGGTAACGGCGCGGATCGGCGCCCCGCGCCGGGCCGTTGGACCGGCCGTATGGGGGCCATGACCGGCGTTGATCGCCGCGTCGACCCGCTCCTTGTCGAGGATGTCCGAGAGCACGTGGTTGTTGGGCAGGGCCGCCGGCGCGTCCTGAGCCACGGCCGGGGCTGTCAGGGCGACGCAGGCCAGAAGGGCGAGTGCCGGAAAGCGAACGAGGCGGAGCGTCATGGGCGGTGTCTCCCGATGATGCAGTCAACGCGGAAGACGGCGGATTGTTCCGCCGCGCTTCGTTACCGCCTCGTACCCGGGTCAGAAGTGATAGCCGACGCGCAGGCCGGCGCTCTCATAGCCGTTGTTGTCGTCGCAGAGATCGGCGTTGGAGATGTGGCTGGCGTAGAGCTGCGCCGACCAGTTCCGCGTCACCCGCCAGTCGACATCGAGGCCGAGATGGAACAGCGCGTGGCAGCCAAGATCGCGGCCCGACGGGTCGTTCTTCAGCTTGGCGTCGTGCAGCGCACCGCCCAGCTGCCCCTCGAAGGTGAGATCGCCATACTTCAAGAAGGTGAAGGTCATCCCGGCATAGACATCGCTGATCAGCTCGTTCTTGGTGGCAATGTCGACACCCAGCGTCGGGCGCGGCGAGAACAGCCACCATGGCGCATCCAGCGCCGGCGCCCGCACTTCTCCGTTGATCAGCGCGCCATTCACGTCGCCGCTGGTGAACAGGCCGGCGTTGCTGGCCCCGACACCGCCGTAGACCGACCAGCCGGAAAGGACGCGCGGCTCGGCGATATCCGCCGCTTTGGCCGGCAGGGAACCGCACAGCACGGCAGCAAGGATGGTCAAGGCAGCAAAGTCTCGAAGGCGGCCAAACTGCATGATGCGGCTCCAATGGAGGGAACGGTCGAATCGAACCAGCCGGCACGCTACACGTGTATGTGATTTCCCGAAAGCGATATGATCTTCGACACCGCCCGTTGGAGCAACCGCCCGATCGGCCATATGGCTCGCTGCGTTTCGCTTGGCTTTTCGGCAATTTCAGCTTCCCTTCGACGCCGCACCTCCGCTCCGGCGCGGCTTGCCCGCCCCCGAGAAGACACAACCTGAAATTTAGGGAAAATGAGATCAGTGCAGGGAGCGGCAGCTCCGCCGCCAATCCGGCCATTGGCGGGAACCGCAACGCGCAGTCGCGCGTCATTATGAAATCTGCTGCGCAACACCCGCGCCAGTCGTTCGGCCGGCAGCCGGGTTCAACCGCGGCGATCAAGGCGTGCCTGTCATCTGGCCATCAACGGAAGGGTGCTCAGCATGAACACGGAGGATCTCTACCGCCTTCTGCGCACCGGCCATGTTCAGGCGCAGGGCATCGTCGATACCGTCGCCGACCCGATGCTGCTGCTCGACGAGAACCTCTGCGTGCGCAATGCCAGTCGCGCCTTCTTCGAGATCTTCCAGGTCGACCGCTACGAGACCATAGGCCAGCACATCTACGAACTCGGCAACGGCCAGTGGGACATCCCCGATCTGCGCCACCTCCTGAAGCAGGTGATCCCCAGGAGCACCGCCATCATCGACTTCCGGGTGGAGCACGATTTTCCCGCCCTCGGCCACAAGGTGATGCTGCTGACGGCGCGAACGCTGCACCACCCCGACAACAACAGCCACCTGATGCTGCTGTCCATCGTCGACATCACGGAGCGTGCCCACAGGGATGTCGAGAAGGACATGCTGTTCGGCGAACTGAAGCACCGCATGAAGAACCTTCTGAGCGTTGCCAAATCGATCGCCCGCCATGCGCCGACCCAGGGCCGCTCGGCCGCCCAGTATCGCGACGAGTTCCTCGGCCGCTTCGAGGCGCTGGTGGAGGCGCAGGAGCTGGGCTTCATCGGCGACGAGGCCACCGACCTCTGCGCGCTGATCGAGCGCGTGCTGGCTCCCTATGCCAACAGCTCCGACGCGGTGAAGATCGACACCGACGGCCCGTTCATCCTGGGGACCAGCACGCTGACCTCGCTTGGCCTCGTGCTGCACGAGCTCGCCACCAATGCCGCCAAGCATGGCGCGCTGTCGGTACCGGGGGGACACGTATCGATCGGCTGGCAAGCGGAGGAAGCCGCCGGCCATCTTGTCATTACCTGGGTGGAGAGCGGCGGACCGCCGGTCACTCCGCCAAAGGCGACCGGCTTCGGCACAAGGCTGATCCAGACCGCCATCTACCACGGCGAGGTCCGGCAGACCTACGCCCCCGACGGCCTCGAGGTGGAGATCTACATCCCCTTCGGTACGGCCGCGATCCCGAGGTGAGGCCGGTTCACCAACATCCGCGGCTTGCGATCATCGCCGATCAATGGAAGGCGGTCGGAGCGACCGCGCTCTTGTCGATCCTGGCGTTTGCCAGTTCCACGAATCGGTCCAGCGGACAGGCCTCCTCCTTCGCCTCGGCCTCGCATCCCGGCAGGGGAATCGTGGCCCTGATCGGCGGCGACCGGTCATCGATCGTCGAGGCGTTGCGGATCTGGTCAAGAGAAGGCGCAACGAACTCCATGCGCACGTAAGCCTTGCCGGCCTCGTCGTGCAGCCGCTCGAAAGCCAGCGCTCCGGTCGGCGGCGTCTCGTCATCGAGATAGGGCGGGATCTTCCAATGGATTCCGAGCAGCGCGCCGATCTCCACTTGCTGGGTATCGCTTCCCATCAACAGACTGAAGCGCGCCGTCGCCGGGGCGGCGGCAACCTTGTCCTGCGGAGCCGCTCGAAGCGCCAGCACGATCTGGTTCAGCAAGTTCGAAGACCCGCGTTGGGCCAGATAGGGCACACGGTTGCCGACGTCGTATTTGATCTGCCGAAGTTCGGAGAGGCGGATGATGTCTTCCGATGTCGAAGCCTTGCCGAAGGCGACTTGATCGGCCGGAAAGCCGTTGGCGTATTGCAGCAGGAAAACCTGAACCGCCGTTCCGGCATCTGCCAGCGGTCCCTTGACGGAGACGTGCGCGGGCTTGTCGCCCTTGGCAGCCTTGGCTTTGATCTTCCACGGCCGGCCTTGCAGCGAACAGGCGCTGTCCGGGGCGTCGCAGCCCAGGATCGCGTCCAGCTCCTTCATCAGCGGCGCGGCCTTTTCCTTGAGCGAATCCAGCTTGCCGCCCGCCGCTTCGAGAATGGCCGCCTTGGCCTTCTCCACATCGATCGCCCCCAGCGCGGTTTCGGAAGCATCGTAAAGCGGGTCGGGACCGTCTCCGCCATGATGACCGACCGCCAGACCACAGCCCTTGAACATGGTGGACAGGATGACGTTGCCGGTGTCGATGGTGCGCTGCACCGAGCTGTTCGCCCAGCCGAACACGGTTCCCGGCGCCGGGCAGCCCTCGGCCGGTACGAGCCCCTTGGCGACGAGCACCCCATGCTCCCATCGCGCCAGTTGCGCCGCCGCCGCCGCGCCGTGCGGCGTCAGCTGTCCGTCCTGCGTGTCCCAGACCGGCCATTGCCGGGGGGAAATCTGCGCAAGCTCCTTGCTGCTGGTCTGCGGCCGCACGCCGTGGCGCATCAGTACGACATACTTGTCGCTCACCAGTGTCTCGGCATGGGCCCCACAGGCGAGTCCAAGGAGGGCGACCGCTACCAACAGACCACGCTTCCAAGCCATGTTCGCTGTCCCGATACGGAAGATGGCCGGAGCTCCTAGAGCGACATTATGTAGCAATTTTGATCGCTTCGACCGATTGAGGGCTGAAGCGGGGCCGATGCCCCGCCAGCGGTACGGAGGCGACACCCTAAACCTCGACCCGTTCCAGAAACGCCCGCACCCTCTCCCGCACCTCGTCGATATGGGTGAGCAGGCTGGTGTGTCCGCCACCGGGCACGACGTAGAGCTCCGCGCCGGCAATCTGTCGCGCCGAGCGCTCGGCATGGGAAAACGGCACCACCTTGTCGGCATCGCCGTGGATCACCAGCGTCGGCACCATGACCCGATCGAATGGCAGCGGCGGCAAGTCGGCAAAGCCGATGGTCTCCGCCACGGTGCCGGGCATCCGTGCCGCGATTTTTTCGAAGGTGGTTCTGAGGAGGCTCAGCAGCAGCGGCCCCGCCTCCGGGTGATCGAGCGTCCGGCGCACCAGCGCGGGATCGCCGATCGCCCGCGCCGCCGCCCTCTCAGGGCTCCGGCCCCTCAGCCAGGCGAGGAGCGACAACAGCCCCGGCACGCGCAACAGCCAGCCGAACCACGACAGCCTTCTCAATACATAGCGCGGCACGTCGAAGCGGCCGCTCGCCGTCGAAACCAGGATCAGCGCGGCACAGCGCCCGGGATGGCGGGCGGCAAAGGCGATCGCCGGCGGGCCGCCGGCCGAAACCGCCGCCACCACCGCCTTCTCGATGCCGAGCGTGTCGAGCAGGGCGGCAAAGAGATCGGCCTGTTCGGCGGCGCTTTCGCCGCCCTCGCGCGGGGTGCCGAGGTACCCGGGCCGCGACAAGGCGATCACCCGGTAGTCCGGCGATGTGCCGAGCAGCGTCTCGGCCAGGACGAGGCTCTGGTCATAGCCGCCCATGCCGCCATGCAGCGCCATGAAAGCCGGCCCGTCGCCGCCGTCGGTGTGCTGGACGATGCCGAGCCGGGTGTCGGTGAGAAGAACCGGCGGTTTCTCTGCGAGGGGAATGAAACGGGGCGACCGACGGGCTTCGGCCGCGAGGGACGTAATGGTGGACATGGCTCATCCTCGGTGCGTGCCGGTAGGGATGACTGTCGTGGTCGCTGGCTTACGACGCGGCACGGGAAGAGCGTCCGCCACGGCTGAGATCAGGCAGGTTTAGCACCCCCTCCAGGGGACAGCGACGCCTCGGTGAACTGCCGACCGAAGGGGAAAATAGCGCCGGAGAGGTGGCAGGGCAAGCTGCCAGGACGGCGATGTGCCGCCGCGCTTCAGTTTCGCTTCATATCCCCCTCATACAAGGCTCAGCCGCGGTTGCTAGACCGATGTGCGAATGGCGACCGGCGAACCCAAACGCGGGTTGACGGTTGTCAGACGGGTATGTGGGCTGGGGAATGGAGGCGCGCATGTCTCGTCAGGATGAATGGCCGCTGCTTTGGCGGCGGCGGATAACCAAGGCGATTTCGGCCTTGCTCGCCCTGGTGCTGGTGTCATTGGGACTTGTCGCCGCCCTGCCGGCCGAGGCTCAGAGCGGACCGGAAAAGCGCATCGCCTTCGTGGTCGGCAACGCCGCCTACACGGCCGGCGCGCTCGCGACGCCGGCCAACGACGCCGGCCTGATCGCCCAGACCCTGCAGGCCGCCGGCTTCGACGTGGTCGGCGCCCGCGACCTCGACCAAGCCGGCCTCACCGGTGCCATGCGCGACTTCCTCGCCAAGGTCGGATCGGCCGGGCCGGACGCCACCGCGTTCGTCTACCTCGCCGGCTACGGGCTGCAATACCAGGGCGACAACTACTTCCTGCCGGTGGACGCCTCCATCGCCAGCGCCACCGACCTGCCCATCCAGGCGCTGCGAGTATCCGACATGACGCGATCGCTGGCCGCCATGCAGAACCACGGCAGCATCGTGGTGCTCGACGCCGCCCGCGCCTATCCCTTCCCGCAGTCCGGCGCGCCGGAACTGGCCGGCGGCCTTGCCATGGTCGAGCCCGACGCCAACCAGCTGATCGCCTTCAACGCCGCGCCCGGCACGGTGGCGCCGCAGGAAGCCGGCCCCTACGGCTCCTATGCCCACGCGCTGGCCGAGATGATCCGGGCCGGTGGCCTGCCGCTCGGCGACGTGTTCGACCGGACGCGCCTCCGGGTCAGCGACCTCACCAAGGGCGCCGAAATCGCCTGGGACGCCTCGAAGTTCACAGAGCCCTTCACCTTCTTCGATCGCGCCGCCGATGCCCCCGCCCCGGCCGTCGCCTATGACAGCGCGACAATCCGCAGCAAGCCGATCCGCGCGTTCGACGAGAAGGACGCCTATTTCGCCGCGCTCGACCGCGACACGCTCGGCGGCTACGAAGACTTCCTCGCCGCCTATCCCAATGACGCCATGGCCCGGCGCGTCCGCGCCATCGTCGCCGCCCGCCGCGAGGCGATCACCTGGCGCGAGACCTGGCAGGCCGACACGCCGGAGGCCTACTGGTCCTATCTCCGCCGCTACCCGCACGGCCCGCATGTGTGGGATGCCCGCCGTCGCCTCGGCCATTTCGAAGCCGCACTCGAGCCGCCGCCCTCCTTCGCCGTGATCAGCTACGACGTACCGCCGCCGCCCCCGCCGGAAGTGGTCTATGTCGAGCGGCCCGTCGTTTCCTTCGGCGACCCGGACTTCGGTTACGCGCCGCCGCCGCCCGTCGTTTTCCTGGCGCCACCGCCGCCGGAGTTCGTGGCGCTGCCGCCACCGCCGCCGCCTGTCGCCCTCTATGTGCTGCCCGAGCCGACATTCGTGCCCGTGCCGCAGTGGGTCGAGCCGCCGCGCAACGTGGAGCCGCCGCAGAACAACATCATCTTCAACGACATCCACAAGACGATCATCAACAACGTGACCGTCGAGAACACGACGATCAACGAGCCTCAGCCGGCCTCTCCGGCGCCCGGACAGGCGGCGAGCCAGGTGCCAGGCCAAACGCCTGGCCAAGCAACGGGCCAAACACAGGGGCTGACGAGCAACCTGACCGCCGGTCAGAAGCTGGTCGGCGCGGCCGTCATCGGTGCCGCCGGCGCGGCGGCGCTGCATGTCGCCCTGCCGCCGTCGGTGCAGAAGAAGGCTCTGCAAAGTTCTGGCAATGCGGCCGCACCAGCGCCCGCAGCCAGCGGGGCGGTGGCAACTTCGGTCAAGCCAGTGACCGGAAACGCTGCCGCCCACACGCTCTCGACGGGCAACGAGCTGCCACAGGCCGGCAAGCCCCAGCCCACACCCGATGCCACCAAGACGGCCCCGCAACCCGGTGCCGTCGAGGCCAACAAGGCCGGCACCGGCCAACCGGTCCAGCAAACGACCAAGCCAGACACGCACACGCTCCCTGGCTCGAACGGCAAACCGCTGCCGCCGGTCACCACCGACACCGCCAAAGCGGCGGTCGGATCGCCGGCCCAGCAGACAGCCAAGCCGGACACGCATACGCTTCCCGGTTCGGGCGGCAAACCGCTGCCGCCGGTCACCACCGACACCGCCAAAGCGGCGGTCGGTTCGCCGGCCCGGCAGACGACCAAGCCGAATGCTCCGCTGCTGCCGACCCAGGATGCCAAGCCGCTGCCAACGCTCGGCGCGGCCGCCAACGCGCAGACGAAGCGGAACTCGAAGCCTTCGCCCGGACAGATGTCGGCAAATGGCAAACCGCAGCGCCAGGATGGGTTCAAGGCGCCGGCCAACGCCGACAAGGCGACCGCCCAGCCTCAGATCATCCAGATGAAGCCCCCCGAGGCCATCAACCAGCCGCATCCCAACCTTGCGGCCAAGGCACCGACGCCGAAGCTTCAGCTCCAGCCCAAGCCTCAGCCGCAGGTGAATGTTCAGGCGAAACCTCAGCCGCAGATGAAGGCCGAGGTGAAGCCGGCGCCGCAGGTGAAGGCACCGCCCGAAAACAAGCCCGCCAAGCCGCAGGGCAACAAGCCGCAGGACAAGAAGAAGATCCCGTGCGGCGCGCCCGGCGAGCCGGCCTGCCACTGATCAAAAGCCGGCGCCACCGCTTTTCCGTGGTGGCGCCGGCCGACAGGATTCATGGGAGTCCATGGGAGTCCACCCACGCCTATGAGGAGTCAGGGACGACCGTGACGCCTCATGGCAGCAGGTCGCTCACCGTCTGCACCTGCAGGCTCTTGTTGCCCTTCCGCATTTCGTAGGCGACGGCGATCAGCGCCAGGAAGACGAGGCCGCTCACCACCGCGCTGCGATCGACGCTGTGGAGAAGCTGCGTCAGGAGATCGCCGGCCGCCGTGCCGACCGCGACGATGAACACCATGACAAGCCAGTAGAAGCCGAGGTCGGCGTAGAGCCCGTTGCGGCCGATGACGAGCAGGAACACCAGCGGCACGGCGCAGACCGCCACCGTTCCCATGTTGCCGAAGCCCAGCGGATAGGACGCGGCATCGCCGGCCACGCAGCCGAGCACCGCCGTCAGGAACAGCGTGACCCAGTAAAGGCCGTTGACGGGGATGAACCCCTGCTCGTCCGGGGATGTCTCGCGCGAGCGCCAGACGATCACCACGAAGGCGAGCAGCAAGGCCATCAGTGGCACCGACGCCAGGCGGACGTGGAAATCATGAAAGGCGTCGGCGACGTTGGCGGCCGCCGCCGTGGCGATCACCACCGCCGCCCAGAAGCAGAGCGTGCTGTTTCGCTTGAAGAAGCGTTCGGCGAGAAACACCACCGCCAGACCGGCCGCCAGCAGGGGCAGCCCCTTGAGGTGGCCGAGGCCGAGACCGCCGGCCAGAAGATCGCCCAGATCGGCGCCGAACAGGCTCGCCACCACCAGCGACAGCCAGTAGACGCCATTGATCTTCGGAACGCATTTCATGCCGTCACCCCGTGATTTGACGTGACGAGCCAACGACGTGATTTGGCAAATTCAATGATGCCGCGACGGCGAATTGTCGTAAGCCGTCATAACGAGGCGCCCAGCAACAAACCGATACATTTTGGGCAGGGCGAGCCGGCCTCAGGCCGATGCGCGCGCCACCAACTCCTCGAAGAGACCGGTCACCGCCCGATCGTCCGCCGCATCGACGATCCTCATCCCCACTTCGCGCGCCTCCGCCGCGAGGGCGGCATTTTCCCGCAGCGAGCGGTCGACGAAGGCATCGATCAGGCGGCGTTCCGCCGGCCCGCGCCTCTCGTAGCCGGCGGCCGCCCGCATGCGCCCGAGAAGGAAATCGTCCGGCGCAGTGAGCAGCACCCCGGCCATCGCCTCGCCGAGCAGCGGGCCGACATAACCCGGCCTGAGCGCCGCCCCCTCCAGCACGAAGCGCCGGCCGGCAGCCCTCTCCGCCTCGATCATCGGCCGGATCTGCCGCCACATGTTCTCGTGGTGCACCTTGAGGAACCAATGGATCGTCTCCGGCGTCAACCGCTCGTAGAACTCGGCGACCTCGGGCGGGATCGCCATCCAGGGACGGCCGGGATGCCGCCCGAGCTTGTCGGTGGACATCTCCGCCCACCCGAGCCGCTCGGCCAGCCTTTCGGCCAGCGTCGACTTGCCGACGTGCGACGTACCGGAAATCAGGATGGCCTGGAGGGGAGTGGGCATGGGGCTCGCAACGCATTTGATCCAGAAGCGGATCACGAGGTTCCCTTATGGGCTATTTATGGATCAACACGAAACTGGAAGACAGTCGACATACCCATCAGTCGGCAAGGCCGATCATCACCAGCAGCATGTTGTTGAGCGCCAGCATGTCGGCGGGCGAAAGCCGGCCGATCACCGGGCCGCACTTGGCGCGCGGATAGGCCAGCACCTTGTCCACCATCACCTGCGACACAGCCTTGAGGCCATTGCCGTCGGTAGGTTCAAAGGTGAGCCGGTAGAGCGGCGCATCGGCAAGCGTGCTGGTTAGCAAGGCGACGAGCACGCTATCGGCCGCATCGAGCGCGTCGGACTGGATGACGACGGCCGGACGCGGCTTGCCATAATCTCCCTGCGCCGACACCGTAACGAGATCGCCGCGTTTCATTCCTCGGGCCACTCAAACGCAGCGCCAATGAAATCCAACGCCTCGGCCTCCTCGGCCCGACCGCGCAGTGCAAGCCCCTGCCGCCTGGCCTCGGCGGCGAATTCTGGCCGGTTGGGATCGGGCACCCAGATCCGCAACTGCTTCATGCCCCGGCGCGTCTGTTGCTGCCGGTAGCGCTGAAACTTGGTCAGCCCGTCTTCTGTCTGCTTGGGGCGCGGCATGAGTGACCTCTATAAGGTTGCGCGCTACTTTAGCACAAACGTTGCGCTCTACCTAGTGTGTTGGCTGGAGGCCGAATTCGTTACTGCTTCAAAGGTCCGCACCGCCGCGCGCAGCATGATTAACATCATAAGTTCAAGTTTGAACGGGTCGGTTTCGTTAATCACGCGGTGTGCACCGCCCCTGATCGCATAACTGATTGCCAAATCAGCGGCGATCTGGTCGTGCAAACTTCGCCCATTACGCCCTTCAAACCAGTCCAAGTCGATTGATGTACCATTGCCTACCTTCATCACTTGATTATTCTTCAAGAGCTTGAGAACTGCCGGCACGCATGCCCAAAGATCCTTAAACTTGTCACGCAGCTGCTCCTTCTTGGCGCCAAGCGCAGTCGCAATATGCTCGAGAATGATCGCCATGCCTTGGACGTCGCCTTTTAACCCCTCGAGCGAAAGACCATTTCCATCGAACATATGGTGAGTGAAAGATTCCATTCTCCAATAGAATCCATAGAGATTATTCTCTTCAATGAAGTTAAGGAAACGATCGATTAGCGCATCGCTGAAGTCAGCACGCAACAACGCATTCTCGCTACGATAGCTCGCGAGAGTAAATTTCAGATTATCGCGTTGATCAACCGACCAGTTAGGCCAAATGACGTCGAGTATGGGCTTAGGGTGGCCATCCGCTCGTCCAACGATAGAGCCATATTGTTCGAAACTCATCCCAGTTACAAGGCACGCAAATCGTACCCCCTGCCCCGCAATTGCCTTATACGCGTCTGCGATCAAAGGCCGCCCCTCGGCCTGCCAATGCGACCACTGCTCGCATAGAAACTGAACTGCGCTTAACAGTGCATCGGGCCCAATACCATGATGCCTTTGTGCTTGCTCGGCCGCCCATAGACGAGTACGCAGAATCTCATCGCGTTCTGTCTTAGACATAAGCCGTCGGCGATTATCTTGTCGCGTCGCGTTGGCGTAGCCCAACTCGGCCTCTTCGGCGAACCAGACAATTGCATCCAGCGTGACAGAGTGCTTCTCAAAATCGTGCATTACGTAAATTGGCTGGATTGAAATACATTTCGGCGCATCTGCAATTATGTCATTGCTCGGGAATCCGGACATATTGACCATGTTCAAAAGGCTGATCACGCCCATGTTCACCACTTCAGCGAACTGAAGGAGCTGCCAAGCGCTATAGTATGTAACAACTGTATCGTAACTATAGATCGGCACCCCGGCATCGGACCCCACCGACACTCGATAGTCACGCCACGACACAAATGGTTTTGTTGCTGGCTTCTCGATGAACGCAGCGAAGCGTGGCTCAGGGTGATCGAGAACGTGGGGATTGACGGTTGGATCCTTATTGAAGCGATAGCACTGGCGCGCCTTTTCAAGATCGTTGGCATTGTCCCATCGTTCGCCGTCAGGCTCGATCTCGCCCTCTACCGAAAAATGCTCGTGGCATTCAGCCCACCAGCGTCGTTCGACGGAGTCGGGATACCGCAAGCGTAGCCGTGGAATCAGCGAACGCTGCTCTTCAAGTCGCTCCAGCACGCCTTCGCTCATTCCGCCGGCTGCTGCTTTGAGCTTCTTAGCTTCATCGCAGAAGGCCTTGGCATCGAGATATCTGGAAATACGCATAATCTGTAACGACTGCCGATCTTCACAACTGTCCAGAGTTCCTTTGCAGCACTAAAGCGCGGACTGCTCCTGTCATCAACCGTGAGCATAACTCGCAGTCGCTGCTATTAGCCCTATGACATCCTCCCCCTACCCCCTCAAGAAATACAGCGTCTTCCTCGGCCCTCCTCCCTCCGTCGCCACGCTCTCCCTGACGATCGCCCCCGTATCCTCCAGCGTCTCGATCACCTCCCTCAGGTCCCTTGCCTTCAACCTGTTCTTCATCCGCGCCCTGAGCGTCTCCTGGCTGATCTCGCCGCCTTCCTTGTCGATGATGCGCAGCACGCGGTTCGCCTCGGCCTGGAACTCCGTTTCGGAGATGTAGAGGCGGCCCATGCGGTAGAGGGTGCGGGCGGACCAGAGGGCGACGGCGCGGCCCCATTGCATGTCGTCCTCGGAGATGCGGGGCATCACCGGGTCGCGGCCGCCGGCGCGGATGGTGGCCATGCGGACGGCCATTTCGGCGGCGCGGCCGATGAAGTTCTCGGCGTCGGCGTCGCGGTCCTGCCAGGCGAGGATTTCGCGCTGGAAGCTCGTATAGACCGCCTCGGCGCCCGCCCCCCAGGGGATGACGAAGGGCTCGATCTCCACGTCGGTTTCGTGCAGCTTCGAGGCAACCACCAGCGGGTTGCCGCCGCCGAACAGCCGGCGCAGGCTTTCCGACAGCTTCTCGGGCACCACCAGAGGCGGCTCTTTCGGCTCGCGGTCCTCGGTACGGCTCGCCACGGTGAGCAGGGTGAAGCGGTTGAGGAAGCCGTTGGAAACGTCACCGCCGTCCAGCGCCTCGAAGAAATCCTCCGGCGTCGAGGCGCCGTAGATGGAAAGCGCCGGCGCCCGGATGGTGCGGGCCGGCGTCGCCGCCCATTCCGGCGTGGTCATCAGGCCGAAGTTGGTGCCCCACACCGAGCGCATGATCTTGGAAATGCCGCGCTCGAAGCCGGAGGCGCGCTTGGCGTTGATGCGTTTGAGGAAGGCGCCGAACTCGTCCATCGGGCAGAGCGACAACGGCTCGCGCTCGATGAAATGGATGACCGCCGGCATGGAGATGAACTCGTCCGGCCCGATGGTGCGGGTCATCTTGGCGGCGGCCAGCAGCCGCTTGATCTGTTGCAGCGCATGGTCCTTGCCGACCCCCGACGGCGCCAGCGCCAGCATGTAGAGCACGGTGGAGCTCAGCGTCGGCCCGGACCAGAAGCGGCCCATGGCGGTGCCCACCAGCGTCAACGCCGCGCCCAGCGCCAGCACGCGGTTGGGCCGGCGGGCGGTGGCGCAGATCCAGTCGGTGATGTCGCCGACAAGGCCGGGCACATGGGTCAGCGCGTCGGGAAACTCGACGGCGGCGCGGGCGCGCCTCCCCTCATGCACCACCTCGCCGGTCGCCTCGTCCACCACCGCGCCGGAGCGTTCCTTCAGAAGCCGGCGCGGTCCACTGGCGGCGCGCGGCGGTTCGGGGCGCGCATCCCTCGGCGCCTCGCGCGGAAAAACCCGCCCCTTCTTGAGGCCGCTTTTGATGGTGGCAAGGCAGGCCGGCAGACCGTCATCGGCGGCAAGGCCGCACGCCTCAGCCGCCGCCGTCAGCAGCGACAGGGCGTTCGCCTCGGAGAGCCAGCCGGCGCCCACCATCTGCCCCAGCGCGAAAGCGCTGCGGTTGAGCTGGTTGTTGCGCCCGCCCTTGCCGGCGGCGCGGATGGCGTCGAGCTCCGCCGTCACGGCCCTGTCGGCATAGCGGCCGAGCCGTGTTTCGGAAAGCGGCGGCGCGCTGCGCGCACGCGGTTCCGGCTGCGGGACTGCCTCGGGCCTCCGGGTCACAGGAGGATCGATCAGCGCGTAGAGCCAATCGGGCACCAATGGCGCCGCGACGAGCGCTCCCGCCGGCACAGGCTGATAGGCTCCCTCGCCATCGGCGCGCAGCGCACCGGGCGCCACCACATAGCCGCCAAGCCCACGAATGTTGATGCCGCGCCCCTTGAGCAGCCCCTCGCGGTTGCCATGGGCGCGTCCCTGCGGCTGGCGGAAGTAGATGTGGCGGCCGCCCGAGGGCGTATCGACGGCCGGCGCCACGCTGCCCGGGTTCACCTCGTCCCAGGCGGCAAGGCCATCGGCGCCGCCTTCGTGCCGGTCGAGGTCCACCACCAGGAGGCCCGACCGCCCCAGGTGAATGGCCGGCATGGCGTCCGGCCAGCGCCGCCACCAGTCGTCGATGGCTGTAGCGTCGGTGGTGGCGTCATCGCCCCAGCGCACCGTCGGGCACGGCTTCTTGGCCTCCGGTCCGCCGCCTCGCACCGGGAATACGGCAAGTCCCGCCCGCGCGAGATCGAGCGCCAGCGCCCGGTTGGGGGCCGGCGCCAGATCGGCGAGGACAAAGGGCGTCGACAGCCGCGTCATGATCAGGCCGTCGGCCCACCCTCCACCATCTGGCGGATCGCCTCGATGAAATGCGTCTGGAAGGCACGCAGAAAGGTTTCGTACTCCTCGGTGGTGAGGCAGGCGAAATCGGTCTTGCCGATGGTGTCGAGAAACTGTCCCGCCCGCTGCGCCGCCAGGGTAAACGCCTTGCGCTCGACGAGATCGAAATCGCGCATGCGCGCCACCCTTCTGGCCCGCACGGGGCCACAGTCGTTGCAAACCCAGACGGCGGGCATCCAGCCATCAGGCGAGCAGCCAATGCCATCGGCCCGCCGGCCGCAGATGCCGCAGGTGGAAAAGTGGAGCGAAACGGGATACTTCATCTTACCGAGCCCCAAAAGCCCAACAAAAACAGCTACCTAAAATTGTGCTTTTCTTTTGGGAACAAGTAAGACATTATTAGGAAGTTAACAGAGAGCCTACCTTTTGCCGGCTTTCCCGCCGTCGCCCCCGCCATCGCGCGCTTAGCACCGCAGAAGGGAGGACGACCTCTGATTGTACCCAGCACACCCCGAAACAGAGCACGCCTCGAGCTCGAGGGACGCTCGCCCATCCCCCTCGCATTCCGACCCAACGCATGGTTCCGGAGCGACGGCAGTCTCATTCTCGAAGGCAAAGCCAGCCTTGAAGAGGATCTGACCCTTATGATCGGCGTCCCAGGACGCCTCAACATGGACAACGAGGGCGTCAGGCTCGGTGTCAAAATCGCGGCAACAGACCCCGACCACGGCATCGTCCGCTTTCTCGTCCAACCAAGGACACTCTTGCGATGGACACCCTTGCAACAATCACCCCCAAAATGGTGATCGACTGCGTTCAGGAAGTGGCCGCCGCCACCTACGGCCCCATCGGTCTCGTGCACTTCGAGTTCATCCCTCTTCCGGATGACCCGAGTGCGCCGGCCAACTGGGACCTCGCCTTTCGCCCGGCCCCGGCCGACCCCGACATGCTGAGCGAAATCCGCGTCAGGGCTATCCAGCGCGCCATCGCCGAGGTGCGCGCCATGTATCCCCGGGTCCGCTGGCCCTGAACAATTGCCTCGGTGCGTCGTCACGGCGCGCCGCCGATCCGCGCCATCAACTGGCGCTTGCTCTCCTCCGGCAAGGCGTAGCCCTGCCCCCAGATGGTCTCGATCCGCACCTGGAACTTCCTGAGCTTCGCGCGGATCTTGCAGACGAACACATCGACGATCTTCGGCTCGGCTTCCGGCGCCACCACCGCGTGAAGGTGCGGCTTGGTGCAGGCGCGCGCCTGCATCAGGCATTGCAGAAGCCGGCTCTCGGCCGGCGTCAGGCCGAAGGCCATCCGGCAGGTGGCAACGAAATCCGGCCGCGCCTCCAGGCGGATCGGCGAGGTGGTAGGCTTGCGCAGCCGCGACCCGGCGGGCCAATCGGCCGCCGGCATTTCCACGATCACCCCATCCTCCAGCGCCTGCCGCACGATGCCGTGGGCGCTGTCGTAGGGAATCTTGAAGGTACGGCTCAGCGCGCCGATCGGCACGCCCTCGTCGGCGAGGCGGACGATGGAGTTGCCGACGAAGGTGCCGCGCAGGGGGTGGTTCATCGCCGCCCCTCCACGGCCAGGGCAGATCCGGCAAATCCAGGCTCGCCGACCGGCTCCGGCCCATCGCTTTCATGCATTTCCGGACGCAAGGCCGGCGCCCGCTTTTGCCGAAGCTGCTCCAGCGCGGCATCCGCAAGGTCGAGCGCCTCATCGACGGTGAAGGCGCCGAGCCGGCGCCCCTCGTGCGACACGGGGTATTTGGTTGTCAGCTCCAGCAGGCAATAGGGCCGGATGGCTTCCAGCACCTTGGCGGTCACCAGCAAGGCGGTCTTCTCGTCAGGCATGGGTTCGGCGGTCATCGTCACGCCTCCGTGCGATGTGGGGTGGATCGGAACTTGACGGAGCGTCCGCCGTTACGGCGCGGGGTCCCACGGTCGGCGCTGGCCGGTGGCGGCCCGTGGCGGCGGCGTCGGTGGGGCGAGCGGCCGATAGTCCTTGATGACGTTCTGATCGCCGTAATCACCGCTTCCCGGCCGGACGCCGACGCGGATCATCACCGGAATGCCGTGCAGTTCCTCACTGTCGGCGATGCCGGCAAGACCGGCGGCGGCACAAAGGCGGGCCAGCATCTCCTGGGCGATGCGCTGGGCCGTGGCATGGGAGTTGACGATGTTGAGCCGCTCGACGAGGCGCCGCCGCCGGAAGTCGCCGGCCATCACCTCGAAGGTCAGCTTCAGCATCTCGCCGCTGCCCGAGGCGGTGGGCACCACGGCGCTCTCCACCACGCGGGCCTGGTAATCGCCCTTGGGAATGAGGTTCGGTGCGGAGGCACTCATGGACGACGGCGTGGCCATCGCAATCTCCCTGTCGGTCGACGTGTGCGGGAATATGGGGGAGGCATCGCCGGAAAGGTCAGCCTCCCCCGCCCCACGACGAGCCCGTCGGCCGTCGAGTTCCTAACTGGTGATACCGCCCATCAACCGGGCCGGCTGGTTTTGCTCCGGAGCGCCGCTTCGACGCGCTCCAGCGTCTTGATCGTCATCGAGCCACCGCCCTTCAGTCGCCGCACGAACTTGCCGTCGTTGACGACATAGCGGCCAAAGGTGCTCTCGCTGATGCCCCGCCTCTGGCAATGCTGCTCAATGCGGGAGAGTAATTCGGTCATCGGGTTCATGCGCAGATTGTAATGGTCAAATTCCCATCATGTCAATGGGCAGAAACCCGTTGACGGGGCGCTAAACAATGGGCATAATCCCAAGCATGGAACAGACCTGGAAAACACGCCTCGAGCAGCTGATGCGCCAGAAGGGCTTCAACATGAAGTCGCTGTCGCTCAAGGCCGAGCTCGGTGAAACCTACGTGCGGGATATCCTGAAGCGCGGCCGCGAACCGGGCGTCGAGAAGATGCGCGCGCTGGCCGATGTTCTGGGCGTCCGCCTCAACGAGATCATGAGCGAGCCCTACGTCATCACCGCCGATGGCGAGGACGCGCCCCGGCACGTCCCCTTCGACGAGGACAGCGACAACGGCTGGCAGGAAGGTTGGCAGGCCCGCCTGCCCGGCGGTTCGGCGGAAGTCGACGTTCGGGCCGGCGCCGGCGACGGCTCGTCCGGCCAGGTGCTGAGGCTCAGGTCGGGCGGCATCCAGTCCGGCCACCTGGTCACCGGCGAATGGGTGGTGCCGCGCGCCCATCTCGGCGTCAATCCGGCCCGCGTCATCTTCATTCCGGTGATCGGCACGTCGATGCAGCCGATCCTCAATCCGTCAGATGTCGTCGCCGTCGATACCACGGTGAGCGACATCAAGGACGCCGAGATCTACGTCATCGACGAGGGCGACGGTCCCTCGGTGAAGCGCCTGCGCCTCAATCACGACGACAACCCGCGCACCGTCGACATCATCTCCGAAAACGCCGCCGTGCCGCCCAAGCGCCGCCCGGCCGAGCTGGTGCGCGTCATCGGCCTCGTCATCGGCAAGTGGTCGCGGATGTGATCCTGACCGACGGCAAGCGAGAAAAAAGGCGTTGACCCCGAGGGATCAACGCCTTGTTTCCATTCGAAAGGACGCATGTGGTCTCTCAGGCGCTCCTGCCCGGCATCATCGAGCGCAGCGTCGAATCCCGGTCGATGAAGTGATGCTTCAGCGCGAACATGAGATGGCCGAAAACGGTCAGGCCGAGCGCCCACGACAGGAACCAGTGCGCCGAGACGAGATAGGGCGTCAGCTCGGGATTCTTCGACACGAGACCGGGAATGGTGAACAGCCCGGCCACCGGTATGGGATAGCCGGCCGACGAGCTGTTGGCCCAGCCGGACAGCGGAACCGCGATCATCAGCAGGTAGAGCGCCGCATGCCCGAGGTGCGTCAGGTGCTTCATGATCTCGGGCATGTCGACCAGCGCCGGCGGGCGATGGTAGGCGCGCCAGATCAGGCGGCCGACGATCAGGAACAGCGTCGTCGTGGCGATCGACTTGTGCAGGGTGATCGCCCAGATCTTCTGCGCGGTCTCCTGGTCGCTCACCCCGTAGTGCAGCATGGAGCCGCCGTAATAGCCGACAAGCCAGGCGGCGATGATGATCAGTGCCATCGCCCAGTGAAGCAGCTTTGAGAGCCCGTTGTAGTCCCGGCCCGGACGTGTCGCCTGCATGTCGTCTCCATCAACTCGCGTTGCCGGCGCCGCCTGTCTGGCAGTCCGCGCCTTTTCATGACTTCTGAAGGCAACAATAAGTGGAGGCCGAGGGCTCGCATTGATCCTCGTCAAATCTGTCTAGGCCCTAGGTCGAATACCGGATCACCGACCTCAGAATATCGACTCCCCGACCGCCCTAGCGCCCACAAGGGCACCAGCGAAACCGCCGTCCCTCCATGCACCGCCGTTTCCGCCAATGGGCTTTTTCACCGAGCAATCTGGGCCGGAATAATGGCTTTTAGCCCATGGTGATTCCGCGCCTGCCCATCGGGCACCAGGCGACAGGTATGAGGGGAGTTCGTTGCTGACCGCCGACGCCATCCGGGGCCATCGGCCGGGCCGTCATAGCCTCGACCGCGTGGTCGAGAATGCAGCCTATTCGAGCCTGCGCCGCGAATTTCGCGCAGCGAGGCCGGCGACCACGTCGTCGACGATCTCCATCAGTTCCGCCCGCTCGACGCCATCGCGCGCCTGGATCGAGATGCCCTGAAGGACGGCTGATAAATGACGAGCCAGCCGGTGCGCCTCGCCCTTCTCTGCAAAGGGGATCAGCACCGTCTCGACGCGAGCCCGCATGGCCTCGCGCCGCGCCGCCGCGTCGCGGGCTATGGGCTCATGGTCCGGATGACAGGCCACCGTACCGCTCGAAATCATGCAACCACTCTCGCGGTCCGGGTCGGTGACAGCCCGAACGGCACCGGTGAGCAGTGCCCGCACGGCCTCTGCCAGCGTCGTGGCCTTGTCCACGGACGCCAGATCCAGCGACCCGAACTTTTCCTCGTAGCGGTCGAGCGCTTCCTTGTAGAGCCCCGCCTTGCTGCCGAAAGCGGCGTAAAGGCTCGGGGGTGCGACACCGATTTCCTTTGTCAGGTCGCCGATCGACACGCCCTCATAGCCGCTGCGCCAGAATAGCCGCATCGCCGTCTCGACGGCCGCTTCCCGATCGAAGCTCCAGGGCCGACCGCCGCGAGATCTTTCCTTCCGTTCCATAGCGAGCACTAAACAATCCTTGACAGGCAAAGTCAACCATGTTGAGTAGCGATCGCTAAACAACATGGAGACAGCGCATGCTTCCCTCACGACGCACCTTCCTTTCCGGCGCTCTTCTCGCCCTGGCCATCGTGGCCGGAGCCCCACGGGTTCACGCGGCACCCATTGCGACGGCGGAAACATTCCTCGCCCGCTCAAGCGACGGCACGATGCTGGCGGGCGAGGCACAGGGCGATCCCAAGACGCCTGAGATCCTGTTCATTCATGGCCTCCGGCAGAGCCGCCTCAGTTGGGAGAAACAGCTCGCCGATCCCCAACTCAAGGGCTTCCGCATCGTCACCTTCGACCTGCGCGGCCACGGCGATTCCGACAAGCCCACCGCTCTCAGTGCCTATTCCAGCGCCGACCTGTGGGCAGACGACGTCGCGGCAGTGATCAGCGCGGCAAAATTGCGCCGGCCCGTCCTGGTGGGCTGGTCGCTCGGCGGTTATGTGGCCGGTGCCTACGTCAGGAAATACGGCGGCGGGGCCATCGCCGGCGTCAATCTGGTGGACGCGGTCACCAAGCTGTCACCCGATCTCCTGACCAAGGAGTCAGTCGACTTCACGGCGACCACCACCTCGCCTGATCTCGCCATCCGCACCGCGGCGACGGCCGATTTCCTCGCCGCCTGCTTCCACCGACCGCCCACCAAGGCGGAGATGCGGGGGATGCTGGTCGTCAACGGCATGACCGCGCGTGCCGTCAACGAAGGCTTCGTCCAGACCAAGACCACCGATCTCGAACCCACCTTCCAGTCCTATGCCGGCCCGGTGCTGCTGACCTACGGCGTCCACGACCGACTGGTCCGGCTTGCCATGTCCGAGCGGATCAAGGCCATCCACCCCGGCGCCCGCCTGTCGCTGTTCTCCGAAAGCGGCCACAGCCCGTTCTTCGAAGAGCCCAAGCGCTACGGCAAGGAACTCGCCGCCTTCGTGCGAGCGTCCAACCAGAGCTGAGCCCGGCAGGAGGCCGCCATGTCACCGCTTGAAATCCTCTGCGCAGTGCTGGTTCCCCTGTTCTGGGGTGTGCAGTTCGCCGTCATCAAGATCGGCCTGGCGGCCTTCCCTCCGCTGTTCTTCGTCGCCCTGCGCTTTGCCGCCGTGGCGGCGATGCTGCTCCCCTTCGTCGGGCGACCGACCCGACACGAACTGGGGCCGATGATCGCCATATCCGTGTTCTTCGGAGGCGTGAACTTCGCGCTGTTCTTCGTTGGGCTGCGGCAGGGCAGCGCCAGCTTGGCCTCCGTGGCGAGCCAGCTCACGACGCCCTTCACGGTGCTCCTCGCCGGGCCATTCTTGGGCGAGCGGCTTTCGCCGCGCGTTCTTGTCGGCGTCGCCCTCGCCTTCGCTGGCGTGGCGCTGACGGTAGCGCAACCGCGCGCCTCGGCGGAGATCGTGCCGATCCTGCTGATCATCGCCGCCGCCTTCGCGCTGGCGATAGGCAACACGCTGACCAAACGCCACGGCCCTTTCGATCCCGTGAAGCTGATGGCCTGGATGTCGCTCTTCACAGTGCCCCAGGTGATGGCAACCTCGCTCTTGATCGAGCACGGCCAGTTAGCGTCGCTTCTGTCGGCAGGCCCGCAAGCCTGGCTGGCCTTCGCCTACACCGTGCTGTTCGGCGCGATTGCCGGTTGGGGCCTGTGGTTCTGGCTGATCGCGCGCCACTCGATGAACAGAGTGGCACCGTTCGCCCTGCTGCAGACCGTTTTCGCGGTTGCCGCCGGCGTCATCTTTCTCGGCGAGTCGCTGACGCCCACCCTCGTCGTCGGCGCCATCGTCTGCATCGCCGGCGTCGCCATCAGCCAGAGCGGACATAGAACCGCCGCCTGAGCCTTCAGCCCATTCCCTCAAGCGCATCAGCCCACCGGAGAAAATAGGCTATCGCCCATTACGCTTCTTCATGCCCGCCGATCCGGCCATTCGGCCCGAAGACGCAGGCGCATGGAGATTTACTTGCTCAATATCGACGCCATCTGGGCCACTCGCCTTGCCGCCTATCCCGACCGCCTTGAAGGGCCAGACCTCGCAGGAGAAACGGCGGATGTGCCGGCCCATGTGGAGCTGGTCGGCCGGGCCGGCGTCCTGCTCGGCGGCATCGACTGCGTGGTCACCATGGAGCACGACGGCGACGACTGGGAGATCGTCGCCGTTGCCTATCGCTCGGAGTTCGGCGGCCCCGGCCATGACTTCGACGTGTCGCGCCTGCGGACGCGCGATCCGGACGGCTCGCTGGCCGATCTCGCCGAGCGGGAAATCCTCCGCCTCGTCAACGGCCAGTACAACAGCCTTGCCGACGCGGCGACGCGCGACGCCAGAAAGCCTTGATGCACATGTCGCCGGCCCACCTCACGAAACCGCCCCAATGTCCGGCAATGTTCGGCGTCGATCGGGGTGTCGCCCCGGCCGAGTTGTTCTCGGGGCTCGCCCCGGAAAAGAGACGGAGAGACTGACGATGATCGCCTTATCCCGCCCGCTTCTTGTCGCCGCCAGCCTCGCGCTGCTGCCCGTCGCCGCCTTTGCCGCGGATCCAGTGCCGGCCACGCTGACGCTCACGGCCGATGGCGTCGTCAGCGCCCCGCCGGATACGGCCATCGTCTCGCTCGGCGTGGTCAAGGAGGCGGACACCGCCAACGAGGCGCTCAGCGCCAACAACACCGCCATGAAGAAGGCCCTCGCCGCCCTGAAGGATGCCGGCGTCGCCGACAAGGATATCGCCACATCCTCGTTCACCATCGACCCGGTGATGGTCTATCCGCCACAGAAGCCGGACGGGACACAGGAGCCGCCGAGAATCACCGGCTACCGCGTGTCCAACGCCGTCACCGTCAAGCTGCACGGCATCGCCGAGGCTGGCGGCCTCTTGGACAAGGTGATCCGCGTCGGCGCCAACGACGTGCGCGGCGTCAGCTTCACCGTCGACGATCAGGACAGCCTGATGGACAAGGCGCGCGTTGCCGCCATCAAGACGCTGGAAGCCCGCGCCGACCTCTACGCCAAAACGGGCGGCTTCACGCTGAAGCGCATCCTCTCCATCTCCGAGGGCAGCCAGAACCATCCGCCCATGCCGATGATGATGGCCAAGGCAGCCCCGCAGTCCGACTCGGTGCCGTTCGCCGCCGGCGAGCAGGACATCCGCGCCACCGTCAACGTGACCTGGGAAATCGAGCCGGCCACCAAGTAAGCCGTCTCAGGAAGGTATCTTGTCCACCGGCCGGGGGCGGCTGTTCTCGTCGATCGCCACGTAGGTGAACTCGCCCTCGGTCACCTTCTCGTGCTGGTCGGTGATGAAACGCCGCACCCAGACCTCGATGCGGATATGCATGGAGCTGCGACCGACGCTGACGATGTCGGTGTAGACGCAGAGAATGTCGCCCACCTTCACCGGCCGATGGAACACCATGGCGTTGACCGCCACAGTCACCACCCGGCCGCCGCAGCGCTGGACGGCGGCCATGCCGCCGGCCGAGTCCATCTGGCTCATCAGCCAGCCGCCGAAGATATCGCCGTTGGCGTTGGTATCTGCGGGCATGGCGATGGTGCGGATGGTGAGTTCGCCGTGCGGCTCTTCCGACATGATGAGTGGTTCCTGACCCAGAATGCTACGAAGCGGTGTGGTCTTAGGCCAGATCGTCAATCGGATGCAACCGCTGCTTACGAAGGATTACTGAGCTTCGCCACTCCCCGACAACAGTCGCGCCGCGCCCCGCAGCGCCGTTCGGAAGGCATCGTCGAAGCTCACGCCACGCACCGACCAGCGGTGGACGGTCCCGCCCTGTTCCAGTGCCCAGTCGGCCACCCATCCGAGATCCGCGTCGCTCCAGACGAGCCGGCCGACCAGGGGCAGATCGCCCCCCGCCGCCTCGGCCACCGCCTTGAGAGCCGTTGACGACGGATCGAGTTGGGCGGCGTCGAGGTTGAGCGCCGCCGTCTCCGGCGGAAACACGGCATCGAGGGCGATCAGGTTGGAGGCATTGCCGAACGACTGGCGCATCGCAAGATCGCGCTGATTGTTGGCGGCCACCATGTAACGGGCTGCCGGCTTCTCGACGGCGAGGAACACGGCGATCACCGGCCGGCGCATCAGCCAGGGCTTGCCTCCGAGCTCGCCGATCAGCCCGTCGAGCGGCGCCGTCTTGAAGCGGCAGGTGAGATTGTGAGGCCGGTCGTAGGTGCCCTGCTCGTCGTGAACGGGCCGGCCCTCGAGACGATCGCGATAGGAATAGGCGGCCACATAATCGGCCGCCCTCGTCATCGCCGCCCTGGCCTCCGGCTTGGCCGAAAGCGTGACGTCGCCGGTGACGCGCGTCAGCACCCGTTCGAGACAGATGCCGAAACCGGTGAGGCGGTTGGCTTCGCCCTGGCCGCTCACCACCACCTGCGAGGTATAGATGTCGCTCGGCTCGAAGGCGGCGGCCGGACCGGCAAGCGCGGCCAGGAGCAGAAAGGCTGGCGGAAACAATTGAATGCGTCGCATGGTTCCCCTCGCTATTGTGAGGTCGCAACATGGGCACCAAGTAACCCCATAAGAGGTTACACGACATGACAGGGTCGATCAATGGACGATGTGCCAGCCTATTTCTCGGAACTGGGGCGGCTCAGGATGCTGGGCGGCGACGCGGCGCTTGATTTCGCCAACACCCGCCACTGGCGCGACGGGCGCGAGATCGACTTTCTTACCGGCTATTCGGCGCTGATCGATTGGGCGGCGGTCGCGGGCCTGCTGTCGAACGAGGAGCGCGACCGCCTCAAGGCAGCCGAGGCCGGCATGCCGTTGCAGGCGGCCGATGTCTTTTCAGCCGCCATCCGCCTGCGGGACACCTGGAAGATTTATCTCGGCGAGGCAACCCGTACCGAGCTGCCCACCGCCTCTCTCGACGAGCCACTCGAAGGACTGCGCCGCATGGTCACCACGGCGCTCGGCGCGCCCGAACTGGCGATCGCCGGGCTGCCGTCCGATCCGCTTGCAGGAGCGGACATGGCCCTGCCGCTCGCCCGCGCGGCGCTCGCCATCGGCGCCTTCCTGGCCCTGCCGCACGCCGGCACCTTGCGCATGTGCGAAGCCGACCCGTGCGGCGGCGTCTTCCTCGACACCAGCCGGTCGCAGAAGCGCCGCTGGTGCGCGATGGACACCTGCGGCAACCGCGTCAAGGCACAGCGCCACCGGCTGCGCCTGAAAGCCGAGGCGGTCGAGCCCGACAGAGGTCAGTCGAAGACAGAGCGCCCCAGCTGATCGACGATCAGCTTGCCCTTCTCATAGGCCATCTCCCGGGCCGTGTCGGCGTCGGAGAACTTGTCGGCACGGATGAAGCGGTGCTCGCGCACCACGCCGTTCTCTTCCAGGCTGACCACGCCGCAAAGCTGCCACTGGCCGCCATCCTTGAACGGCGTCGCGGCAATCTTGAAGCCCTTGTACTCCTGCGTCTCGGCCGGCTTTTCCGCCGCCGGGGCGCTGTCACCGAGGCCGAACAGTTTCTTCAGGAACGACATGGGTTTCCTCCGTTTCGCGTGCCCCAGCAATAAGGCCGCGCGGGGATCAGGGCAAGGCGGCGACACGGCCGGCACAGGCATTTGCTTTCCGCGCTGCCCCTCCGTCCTTCCGGCATCACGCCGACAGGAACTCTCCCAAACTTCCGGCACCGATCCGGCCCACCGATCTCCACCGCCCCTGAATGTAACCACCTACAACAACGCGTTGTACCATGTACAAAACAATTGTGTTTGAAGTCTATATTGGTTCGTGATGTCTATCTAAACTATAAATACAGACAAACGACGTAAGTATAATAACTAAATCAGAAACAGACGCCTTCATCGGCACCTCATACTTTCGTCGAAGACACAGATAGGTCGAGACCAATACAGAGGACACAAGATGTTCACGCACATCTTCTCGAAGGGGCGCATTGGTGCGCTTGAACTCAAGAACCGCGTCGTCATGTCGCCGATGGGCAACTATCTGGCCAACCCCGACGGGTCGGTATCGGATGCCGACGTTGCCTTCTATACGGCACGCGCCAAGGGCGGCGTCGGGCTCATCTTCACCGAATGCATGATCGTCGATTACCGGCGCGGCAAGGGCAACACACACCAGATCGCCGTGGCCGACGATCGCTACATTCCCGGCCTCAAGCGGCTCGCCGACAGCATTCACGCCCACGACGCCCGGATCATCGGCCAGATCTATCACCCCGGCCGGCAGGGCGTCAGCGCCATCAACGAGAACCTGCCGATGCTGGCGCCATCGGCGACCGAATGCGGCGTCGTTCACCAGCCGACGTCGGCCATGACCACCGAGGAAGTGGCCGACATGGTCGGCAAGTTCGTCGCCGCGGCCGAGCGCCTCAAGAAAGCCGGGCTCGACGGCGTCGAGGTGCACGGCGCCCACGGCTATCTCGTCAACGAGTTCCTGAGCCCCTACACCAACCGCCGCGACGACCGCTATGGCGGCAGCTTCGACAATCGCCTCCGCTTCCTCGCGGAGATCGTCGAGGGCATCCGCCGCGCTTGCGGCCCGGACTTCCCGCTGGTGGTGCGCCTTTCCGTCGACGAGTTCGTCGAGGGACAGCCGAGCCTGAAGCTGGAGGACGGCGTCCGCATCGCCCAGGAACTCGAGAAGCTCGGCGTCGATGCCATCGACGTCAGCGCCGGCATCTACGAGACCATGAGCGTGGCCTGGGAGCCGACGTCCTACGGGCAGGGCTGGAAGCTCTATCTGGCCGAGGCGGTCAAGAAGGCGGTCAAGGTGCCGGTGATCGGCGTTGCCGCCATCCGCGATCCGGCCTTCGCCGACAAGGTGCTTTCCGAAGGCAAGCTCGACTTCGTCGGATCCGCCCGCCAGCACTTCGCCGACCCCGAATGGGCCCTCAAGGCGAAGGAAGGGCGCGTCGAGGACATCCGCCGCTGCATCTCCTGCCTGTTCTGCATGGAAACGCTGATCTCGGCCGACTTCACCCACCTGCCCTGCCGCTGCGCCATCAACATCGAGGCGGGCCGGGAGATCCGCTACGGCAACATGCCTGAGGACGGCGCCGGCCGCGTGGTGGCGATCATCGGCGGCGGCCCCGCCGGCCTGGAAGCGGCGCGGGTTCTCGCGCGCCGCAAGTTCCGGCCGGTCATCTTCGAACGGCACGACCGCCTCGGCGGCCAACTGCTGCTGGCCGAAGTGCCGCCGGGCAAGGAAAAGATCGGCTGGCTGCTCGACTGGCTGGTGGGCCAGGTGAAGAAGGCCGGCGTCGAGGTCCGCTTGGGCGAGGAGGCAACGGTGGAGAAGATCGCCGCCCTCCAGCCCTATGCGGTGCTGGTCGCCGTGGGATCCGAACCCTTCACGCCGCCGAACATCAAGCCCTCCGATACCACGGTCACGGCAACGGACGTGCTTTCGGGCAAGACGACCATCGCCAGTTCCAAGGTGGCGGTGATCGGCTCGGGCATGACCGGCATCGAGACGGCGGAACTGCTGGCCAACCAGGACAACGAGGTCACCGTGTTCGAGATGGCCGACGCCATCGGCCCCGGGCTGTATTTCCAGAATCTCCTGGACATCATGGCCCATCTCAAGACGCACGACGTCGACTTCTACGCCGGCCACCGCCTCGTCGAGATCAAGGGACGGCAGGCGACCTTCGAACAGCGCGAGACCGGCGACATCAAGACCTTCGAGTTCGACCGCTACGTGCTGTCGCCCGGCAACCGCTCGACCGCCGTGCCGATGGAGCACCTCACCGCCGCCTTCGACCGCGTGTTCCTGCTGGGCGACGCCGTCAAGCCCGGTCGCATCCGCAACGCGCTTGAGACGGGCTACCAGACCGCCTTCCAGCTTTGATTTCATTGGAGAAAACAACATGCTCGGCAAATATGCCCAAACCTGCCCGGTGCACTTCGGGCGCGGCGCCGTCGCCGCACTCGGCGGCATCGTCAAGGATCTCGGCGTCAGCCATGTCCTCGTCGTCTCCGACCCCGGCGTAGCGGCGACCAAGGGCTATGCCCGCGCCGTCGAAAGCCTCAAGTCGGCCGGCCTTGCGGTGACCGAGTTCACCAAGGTGGCAGCCGACCCCTCGGACACCCTGGTCAATGAGGGAGGCGCCCTCGCCCGCTCCGGCAAGGTCGACGGCATCGTCGCCATCGGCGGCGGCAGCCCGATGGACGCGGCCAAGGGCATCAACGTGCTCATCCACAATGACGGTCCGGTCAACGCCTATCTCGGCAACCCCTTCTACAAGCCGGGCGTGCCTCTTGTCATGGTGCCGACCACCTCGGGAACCGGCAGCGAGAACACCTCGGTCGGCGTCATCACCGACACCGCCAAGAGCATCAAGAGCGCGGTGATCTGCAATGCCACCGCCGCCGTCATCGACCCGGAAATGACGCTCGAGGTCCCGCCGATGGTCACCGCCAACACCGGCATGGACGTGCTGGCACAGGCGGCCGAGTCGCTGACCAGCAAGGCGCAGAACCCGATGTCGACGGTGCTGGCCGCCGACGCGGTCCGGCGCGTGGTCCGCTGGCTGCCGGTGGCCGTCGCCGATGGCGCCAACTACCGGGCACGCGAGGAACTGGCCATCGCCAGCAACTTCACCGGCATCGCCTTCAACGACGCGCTGGTCCACCTCGGCCACGCCATCGCCCACACGGTCGGCGCCAAGTTCCACCTGACGCACGGAAGCCTCTGCGCGCTGGCCCTGCCCGAGGTGATGAAGTACGCGGCGACCGCCGTTCCGGATCGCTTGCGCATGGTCGCCGAGGCAGCCGGCGTCCACCTCGCCGAGGGCGACAGCGACGAGGTGGCCGGACAAAAGGTTGCCGCCGCCTTCCGGGCGATCGCCAAGTCGATCGGCATCCCCTCGTTCGCCGCCCTTGGCGTCGACCGCAAGGCCCTGGTCGCGCTTGCCTCTCTCGTACCCTCGGACGCTTGCTACGCCTTCGTGCCGCGCGAGATGACCGTGTCGGAGATCGAGACCATCCTGGCCGCGGCTTACGACAACTATCAATGAGCCTGGCCTTGAGGCGCCCCTCCAAAGGGCGCCTCAAGCGCGTTTTGCCCCGATGGCGATTGGGCTAAGGTGGGCTTGGGCAAGCGCAACGGCACACAGGGAGCGGGGCGGTCTCGTGGACTTCGATTCGCTCAGGTATTTCATGGAGGTCTACCGCGTCGGCACGCTGACCCGCGCCGCCGAAGGGCTCTGCGTGACCCAGCAGGCCGTGAGCCGCAAGATCATCATGCTGGAAGAGGAGCTGGGCGTGCGGCTGTTCCTCCGGACGGCGCGCGGCATGATTCCCACCGAAAGGGGACTGCGCCTCAAGGAAAAGGCCGAACTGATCCTGACCGCCGCCGAGGACATCAAGGACAGCGTTGGCGCCAACCCGAAGGCGCGCCAGGCGCAGCTGAAGATGGGCTTCTCGCCGGGCACGCTGTTCAGTCTCGGCGTGGAGCGGTTCATGCAGCTGGTCGCCGGCTATCACGACCTGCATCTCGACATGGCCGAGTATTCCGACAGCGAATGCGAAACCTCGGTTCTGGATGGTTCGCTCGATTTCGCCATCACCATCATCCCCGCCGCCGACAAGGATCTCACCTACCTCAGCCTCTTGCGCGATGATTACGTGGTGCTTCTCGGCCCCCGGCATCCCCTGGCCGACAGGACGAGCCTTCGCCTTGCGGACATCGTCCGCTACCCGCAGGTGATGCTGGACGACAGCTTCCGGATGCAGGGGCAACTGATGGCCCAGTTTCGCCGGGCGAGCCTCGCCCCCACCATCCGGACACGCATCAGCCACGACCTCAACGTCGCCTATGGCGTGGTGGCCGACAACGAGGCGACGTTCGTCTTCGTCAAGGGACTGATCCCCGACGCCGTCATTCGCAAGAACGTCTGCCTGCCGCTCCTCGAGCCGGACCTCTGCTGGGACATCGGCGTCATCTGCCGCCCCGAAGTCCTCGCCCGCCACCCCTCCATCGGTGAGCTGGTGGACGATTACGCCAGGATGACCGGCTGACCGCCTCGCCCGGGCGGCCCTTGCTGCAACCACCAGCTAGGTGGCGCTCGTCCGGGATTCCGCCCCTTCCGTGAACACCTTGAGCTGCGCGGCGAAAGCCCTCCGATAGGCGGGGCGGCTTTCGCCGCGGGCGATGTAGGCCGCAAGATTCGGATACTCGTCGAGAAGGCCGGATGCTCTCAGGCGAAGCAACACCGACACCATCATCAGGTCGCCGGCGCTGAACGCGCCGTCGAGCCAATCGGCCTCCGCAAGATGAGCGGACAGTTGATAGAGTCGCGCGCGCACCCGGTCGATCACCAGCGGCAGGCGCGCCTCGCCCCAGGCGTTGTCGCTCTCCAGGATCCTGGCGTTCGCGTAATCGAGGATCGGCGGCTCCACCGTGTTGAGCGCCGCGAACATCCAGGTGATCGCCCGCGCCCGTGGCTTCGCCGCCCGTGGCAACAGAACCGGGGTCTGCTCGGCGATATGCAGGACGATCGATCCTGTTTCGAACAGCACCAGGTCGCCATCCTCATAGGTCGGGATCTGGCCGAACGGGTGGAGCGCCAGGTGCCCCGTCTCCTTCGTCTCCTTGAAGGAGACGAGCCTCACCTCGTAAGGCCAGCCCGCCTCTTCGAGCGCCCAGCGCACGCGCATGTCGCGCGCCAGGCCCCGGCCACGATCGGGAGAACACGCGAAGGCGGTGATGGTCGGGATCATCGAAGCCTCCGGGGATGCATCAGGCGGCGGCCGCCGCCTTTTCCAGCGTGGCGATATCGATCTTGCGCATCTGCATCATCGCATCGAAGACGCGCTTCGCCTTGGCGCCATCGGAACTCGTCGTCAGGTCGAGCAACAGGCGCGGCGTGATCTGCCAGGAAAAGCCCCACGGGTCCTTGCACCAGCCGCAATAGCTCTCGGCGCCGCCGCCTTCGACGATGGCGGTCCAATAGCGGTCCGTTTCCTCCTGGTTCTCGGTCACCACCATGAAGCTGACGGCTTCATCGGGCTTGAAGTTCGGGCCGCCATTGAGGCCGACGAACTTCCGGCCGAGCACCGTGAATTCCACGGTCAGCTCGTCTCCACCCCCGCCTCCGGGAAAATCGCCGGGAGCCGTGTTGACGCGGCCGACATGGCTGTCGGGAAAAGTCCTGGCATAGAACTCAGCCGCTTTCCTGGCTTCACCATGGTCGAACCACAGACACGTCACGAGATCGGTCATGTCAGCTTCCTCCTCCTGGGGTCTTGAGCGGCTTCAAAGGTGCCCGGTGACCGTCCTCACCGGAGCCCGCTCAGTTGATGCTCGGCACGCGGCCGAACAGCAATTGGATGTAGCGCTTGAGGTGGTCGACGCTCTCCGCCGCCACCCTGCCCCCGCCCTTGGCCTTGGCAAGGATGAACGCCCCCTGCAGAACCGCCTGGGTATGCAGGGCGAGCGAGGCAGCCGTCCACGCGGGCGTCATGCCGCGCTCCTCCATCGCCGCCTCGATGTCGGCGACGAGCGTCGACGCGTGTCCGCTGATGCTGCGATCGCAGGCGTTGCGGATATCGGGCGCGGTCTCGTAGGTCTCCTGCACCATGGTGCCGACAAGGCAGGTGAAATCGGGCACACCGCCCCTCAGCAGCGCCTTGCGGAAATCGAGATAGGCGATAACGCGATCGAGCGGATCGCGAAGCTGGTGATAGGGCGCCGCCGCGAATAGGGCGCCGGTGGTCTCCGACCAGTGATCGGCGGCGGCAACGCCCAGCTCGTCCTTGGTCTTGAAGTGATGGAAGAAGGCACCCTTGGTCACGCCCGCCGCCGCGCAGAGATCGTCCACGGTGGTGGCCGAATAGCCCTTGGTGCGGATCACCGTGAGAGCCGCGTCCAGCAGCTTTGAACGGGCATCGGGCTTGCCTGCGCTTCTTGCCATTGCTTCCTCCTTGCAACAAGACATACCAACTAGTCGGTATGCATGCAAGCCGGAGTTTTGAACGGGGTTGGCGCCAGCAATCCCGAGATCCATTCGCGGTCACTCGCTCTGCCGAACATCAGCCGTCCTCGCCAACCTCTGCAAACCAAGTTTTCTTGGGCCCCGATGCCGAAGACGAGGCCATGAGCCGATCGCCCTGCACCTCCGCGACGAGATAATCGATGACGGTCCTGACACGCATCGGCATGTTGCGGCGGGAAGGATAGACCAGATTGATCGGCAAGCGGGACGGCGGGTAATCCGGCATCAGCTTGACGAGACGGCCGCTCGCGATGTCGGGACCAGCCAGGATATGCGAGAGGATCGTGAGACCGCTCCCCGCGAGCGCCGCGCGATGAACGGCAACCGCGCTGTCGACGGTCAGGCGAGGCGAGACACGCGCGGCCACCTCCTCCGCCCCGTCGGAAAACAGCCAGGGCGAACCGTCGCCGCCGCGCCTGTAGCAGATGCAGTCATGTTGGATCAGATCGGCTGGCGTTTGCGGCGCCCCGCGCCTTTCGAGATAGGCCGGCGCCGCGACGAGAAAGGCGGTCGTCCAGCCAATCCTGCGGCCTATCAGGCCGGCCTCATCGACGGCGCCGAGGCGCACCTCAAGGTCGATGCCTTCGCCGACCAGATCCGACGGCTCCTCGCTTAACAGCAGTTCGACCTGAAGCCCCCGATGGCGGTCGAGAAGAACTCCCATCCGCTCGCTCATGAACAGGCCCAGCGGCGCCGGCAGGGATAGCCGCACCTTGCCCGACACCGTTCCCACCGCCCCGGCAGCCTCGCCGAGCGCCTCCACCGCCTCGACGACCCTCAGCGCCATTGGAATGGTCCGCTCGCCTTCCGACGTCAGCGCCAGCGCGGTGGTCGAGCGATGCAGAAGGCGCATGCCGAGATGAGTCTCCAGCACTGAAATCTGCCGGGAAACCGCCGGCTGCGTCAGCCTGAGATCGAGCGCGGCAGCCGAAAATGACCCCGTCTCGGCCACCCGCAGGAACGTCCTGAGCGCGCCAACGATATCCATCCCAATAAGCTCCCGGCATAGGCCTTATGTCCGGAGCTTATGACGGATGGGCTTTACCGTCCAGATATTACGGATATTAAATATCCACAAGGACATGAGATGTCCTTGATCGAAGGAAAAACACCATGACCCAGCGCCTGAACTACGCCCAGCAAGCCCCCGAACTCATCAAGAAGATGTCCGACCTCAGCATGGCGGTGAAGAGCAGCTCCATCGAACAGAAGCTCCACGACCTCGTGCAAATCCGCGCCTCGCAGATCAACGGCTGCGCCTTCTGCCTCGACATGCACGTCAAGGAAGCCAAGATCCACGGCGAGAGCGAGCTGAGGCTCTACCACGTCGCCATCTGGCATGAATCGAACCTGTTCGCCCCGCGCGAGCGGGCGGCGCTTGCCTGGACCGAGGCGGTGACCAGGCTGCCGGAAGGCGGCATTCCCGACGAGCTCTACGAGCGCGTGCGCGGCCAGTTCTCCGAGAAGGAAATAACCGACCTGACCTTCTCGATCATGACCATCAATGCCTGGAACCGGCTCGCCATTTCCTTCAAGGCGGTCCCCGGTTCGGCCGACAAGCTCTACGGCCTCGACAAGGCGGGCTTAAACTGAGCCGCACGCAACAACATCTGCAGCCGGCGCGTGGCGAAAGCCCGCTCCGGCTGTCTGCGTACCCTACCCCGCGCGATCCTCCACCCAGTCGACGATACCCTGCAAAAGCGCCGGCGGGAACTCCTGCGACAGGGTCCGCCGGAGGTCGGCGAGTGTGACGCTGCGCAGCTTCTCGCGCCAGGCTTTATCCGCGTCCCACATCACCTGTGCGATCGCGCAAGGCGCGCTGTCGCAGTGATCCTTCGGACGACAGGGATTGTTGGCGCGGATCTCGTTGCAGACGAAGGTTCGCGTCTTGCCCTCGACGGCTTCCACGATATCGAGGAAGGTCAACTCCTCCGGCGACCTCGCCAGACGATAGCCCCCGGCTGGGCCGAGCGTGGTGTGGACGAGCCCCGCCTGCGACAGGCTCTGAAGAGCCTTGGAAAGATATTCCTTCGGCAGACCGTGAAACTCCGCCAGCGCCTTGGTGGACAGATAGCGTCCCTCCGGCAGGCCGGCGAGAATGGCGCAGCAATGCAGCGCCCATTCGACTTGGCTTTTCAGGATCATCAACGCGTTCCACATCTCGTCTATTAAGGATAATCAATATCCCTATTTAGGACGACTGTAAACGGCTGGAGATTTGTCACAGCAAACCGAGCGGGCGGCACGCGGAGCCAGCTTATGTCGGGCTCGTCGCAGCCCCGCCTCGACGCTAGAATGGCGAGATAACCTGCAAAGCGTAGTGCGAGACGGCTTTGTCGCCCCCCCGAAAGGGGCCGCCTCGGCCGGAATTGGTGCGTCAATCAGACAAAAGTGCATCAATCTGTATCAACGGCTTTGATTTCCACGATTCGCCACAGTTGTTCTCACATTCGCAACAGGAACCTGCTTACGCTGGAAGTACGTTCAGGGCAGACGGCACAGGGAACGTGGGCGTTTTCGACCTCCCAACGACAACCTCCACGGGCCAATCAGAGACGAAACGGACCATCGGCGATGAAGAAGACGCTCGGGATCATTCTGGTCGTTGCGATTGCGGCCGGCATCTATTGGCGCGAAGGCATCGTGTCGACCACCGCGCCCTATGTATCCCAGGCGCTCGCAGCCGTCTCTCCGACCGCCGCGTCGGAAACCAAGTCTCCCGCATCAGCCGGCGATGGCACGCACAAGCAACATGCGAACGGTGATGCCGGTGCAGGCCAAGCGGCTGGACAGGGCGCCGGGGGAGGACAGGCCAAGGCTTCAGGCCAGGGCGGCGGTCGCCGCGGTTCCGGCGGCCCGACGCGCGTTTCCACCGTGGCCGCCAGTGCCGAGGACATGCCGATCGAGCGCCGGACCATCGGCACCATCACCTCGCCGGCCAACCTGACGGTGACCACCGAGACCTCCGGTCTCGTCACCGAAATCCTGGTCACCGACGGCGCCGACGTCAAGGCGGGCGACGTGCTGGTGCGTCTCGACAGCCGCATCGCCGAGGCCACCGTCGAAAAGGACAAGGCGGCGCTCGCCCGCGATCAGGCCACGCTGGAGCACGCCAAGGAAACGGCTGCCCGCCAGCAGAAGCTGCTCAGCAACGAGGCGGTATCGCAGCAGTCGCTGGAAGACGCCAACGCCGCGGTCAAGACGGCCGAGGCCACGGTGGCGGTCGACGAGGCGACGCTGAAATCCGACATGGTCACGCTCGACCAGAAGACCATCCGCGCCCCGTTCGATGGTCGCCTGGGAGCCGTCGCGGTCACCGTCGGCAGCTTGGTGCAGCCGCAGACCGCCATCGTCCGCCTGACGCGCCTCGACCCGCTCTATGCCAACTTCGCCATCTCCGAAAGCGACGCCGCGCTGGTCCGGACGGCCCAGGCCACCGGCAAGCCGATCAAGGTCTCCGTCACGCCGCTCGGCTCAAGCGACACCTTCACCGGTGCCGTCGACTTCATCGACGCCTCCGTCGACACCACCTCGGGCACCTTCACCGCGCGGGCGACCCTGCACGGGGTCGGCGACCGGCTGATTCCCGGCCAATCGATCGCCGTGATGGCCGCCATCGGCTCGACGCCGGTGGTGTCTGTGCCGACCGTTGCCTTGCAGGCGACCCAGCAGGGCAGCGTCGTCTACGTGGTCGGCGCCGACAACACGGTGGCCGTCCGGCCGGTGACCGTGGCGCTGTCGGCCGGCGACCGCTCCGGCGTCACGGCCGGCATCACCGCCGGCGAACGGGTGGTGGTCGAAGGACAGGTCCGCCTCGCCCAGGGTATGAAGGTGATCGACGCCTCGGCTGAAACGGCCAGTGGCAAGCCGGATGCCGGCCAGCCCGGCGCCACCGACACCGGCAAGCCGGAAGCCAGCCGGGGCAAGAGCAAATCCGCCGGCGACAAGGCAGGCAAGCCGACCGACACGGCGGAGGCGCAGCCATGAGCCTTCCCGCCCTGTTCATCCGGCGGCCGGTCGCCGCCATCCTCCTGGCGCTCGGCCTGTCGCTCGCCGGCTTCTTCGCCTATCGCCTGCTGCCGGTGGCAGCCCTGCCACGGGTCGATTTCCCGACCATCACCGTATCGGCCCAGCTCTCCGGCGCCTCGCCCGAGACCATGGCGACGGCTGTGGCGACGCCGCTGATCAAGCAGTTCCAGACGATCGCCGGCATCGACACCATCTCCGCCCGCTCGTCGCTCGGCTCCACCTCGATCACCCTGCAGTTCGAGCTGTCGCGCGACATCGACAGCGCCGCCGCCGACGTGCAGTCGGCCATCGACGTCGCCCGCCGCCGCCTGCCCGACAACATGACCTCCGATCCGAGCTACCGGAAGGTCAACCCGGCCGACATGCCGATCCTTCTCCTGTCCGTCACCTCGCCGACGGTGCCGCTCACCGAGCTCGACTCGCTCGCCCAGAACGTCCTGTCGCCGGCCATCTCGACCATCAACGGCGTTGCCCAGGCGCAGATCTTCGGCTCGCAGAAGTACGCCGTCCGCGTCGAAGCCGACCCCGACCGCCTCGCCGCCCGCGGCATCGGCCTCGACCAGCTCTCCACGGCCATCGCCAATGCCAACAACCAGTCGCCGGTTGGCAGCATGGACAATGACCAGCAGACCATCACGCTCGACGCGCCGACCCAGCTCACCTCCGCCGAGGGTTTCCGCCCCCTGATCGTCTCCTCGACCAAGGCCGGCCCCGTACGCCTCGGCGACGTCGCCGAGGTGATCGACAGCGTCGAGAACCGCGATCAGGCCAGCTGGTATGACGGCACGCGCGCCATCACGCTGGCCGTCCAGCGCCAGCCCGACGCCAACACGGTCGAGGTGGTGGATGCCATCAAGGCCGCCCTCCCCTCGATCACCGCCCAGTTGCCGGCGGCGGTCCACGTGTCGCTGATGAACGACAACTCGGTGGCGATCCGCGCCGCCGTCGCCGACGTGCAGTTCACGCTGCTCCTGACCATCGGCCTCGTCGTGCTGGTGATCTACCTGTTCCTCGGCAAGCTCTACACCACCGCCATCCCTGCCATTGCCGTGCCGCTGTCCATCCTGATCGCCTTCGGCGCGATGTATGTGCTCGGCTATTCCATCGACAACATGTCGCTGCTGGCGCTGACGCTGTCGGTCGGTTTGGTCGTCGACGATGCCATCGTCATGCTGGAGAACATCGTCCACCACATCGAGCAGGGCGAGAAGCCGATGGAGGCCGCCTTCAAGGGTTCGGGCGAAGTCACCTCCACCATCATCTCGATGTCGCTGTCGCTGATAGCCGTCTTCCTGCCGATCCTCTTGATGGGAGGCGTCGTCGGGCGCCTGTTCACCGAGTTCGGCATGGTGGTGTCGCTAGCCATCACCGCCTCGGCGCTGGTGTCGCTCACCGTGACGCCGACGCTCGCCGCCCGCCTGCCCACCAACATCGGCACGCCGCCCGGCCGCTACAGCCCGGCCGGCCTGTTCGATGCCGGCTTTTCCAAGGTCCTCTCCGGCTATTCGAAGAGCGTCGGCTGGTCGCTGCGCCATCCGTTGCCAATGGTTCTGGTGTTTCTCGCCACCTTCGCCGGCACGGCCTGGCTGTTCACCGACCTGCCCAAGAGCTTCCTGCCCCAGGAGGATATCGGCCAGCTCTCCATCTCCACCCAGGCGCGGCAGGACATCTCCTACGATGCCATGGCCAAGCTGCAGAAGCAGGCGGCCGACGTGGTCGGCCGCGATCCGGCCGTCGCCCACGTCAACGCGCAGGTCGGCTCGTCCCAGCTCAACTCGGCCAACATGAACGTGCAGCTGAAGCCGGCCGCCGAGCGCGAAACCATGGATGTGGTGGTCGGCCGGCTACGCCAGTCGCTTGGCCGCATCGTCGGCCTGCAGAGTTTCGTCACCCCCTCGCAGAGCCTGCGGCTCGGCGGCCGCTCCAGCCAGAGCCAGTATCAGCTGGTGGTGCAGTCGCTGGATTCGAGCCAGCTCACGGAATGGGCCGAACGCCTGCGTGCCGCCATGGCCGAGGATACCGCCAACTTCATCGACGTCGCCACCGACCTTCAGAACAACGCGCTTCAGGCCCGCATCGTCATCGACCGCGACCGGGCCGAGAGCTTCGGCATCAACGCCGCTACCCTCCGCAAGACCCTTGGCGGAGGCTTTGGCGAGCAATCGGTCGCCGACATCCAGTCGACCGGCGACAGCTACTCGGTGATCCTCGAATATGCGCCGCAGCTCGCCTGGAGCAACGAGCGCCTGTCCGAGCTGCGCATCCGCTCCAGCACCACCGGGGCGCTGGTGCCGCTCACGGCCTTCGCCACGGTGGAGCGGCAATCGGGGCCGGTCACCGTCAACCAGACGGGGCAGCTCACCTCGATCACCGTTTCGTTCAATCTGCCGCAAGGCGTGTCGCTCGGCACCGCCACCACCCGCATCGACGCCATCAAGCAGGAAATCAGCCTGCCTCCCACCGTGTTCACCTCGTTCGCCGGCACGGCGCAGGTGTTCGCCCAGTCGACGTCCAACATGCCGTTGCTGATCATCGCGGCCATCCTCACCATCTACGTGGTGCTGGGCGTGCTCTACGAGAGCTTCATCCACCCATTGACCATCCTGTCGGGCCTGCCGTCGGCGGCGCTCGGGGCGCTGCTCGCCCTGAAGCTCACCGGCATGGACCTCTCCATCATCGCGCTGATCGGCATCCTGATGCTGATCGGCATCGTCAAGAAGAACGCCATCATGATGGTCGACGTCGCGCTTCAACTGATGCGCGAGGACGGCGCGGAGGCCAGGGCGGCCATCCACGAGGCGGCGACCCGCCGCTTCCGGCCGATCATGATGACCACCTTCTGCGCCCTGCTCGGCACGCTGCCGATCGCCATCGGCCACGGCGCCAGCGCCGAGCTGCGCCAGCCGCTCGGCGTCGCGGTGGTGGGTGGTCTCCTGGTCAGCCAGTTGCTCACCCTTTACATCACCCCGGTGATCTTCGTCGGCTCGGAGAAGCTGCGCTCCCTGTTCACGCGCAAGGATGCTCCGGCGGAGGTGGAAACGCCCACCACCGCCTGATTTGGCAACCGGCCTCGCATGAGCTGGCGGGGGCGGTCTTGCCCGGAAGCCTGGAGCGCATCGCCTTCGGGCCCGGCCTGATGATCGCCTCAGGCCAGCTTGGCCTTCAATGCCGCGAGACCGGCCGCGAACACGCCGTTGGCGACGGCGTCGACATACTTGCCGGCGTCCTCCGGCTTTTCCTGGAACCGCGCCGACCACTCGACGAAGGTGCCGCCACCGGCGGTGATCGGTGCCACGCGGATATGCGACACGTACTCGGTCACCGGGAAGGCCGGCTTCACGAAGATATACGACAGGCTGTGCTCGAGATCGTCGAGCGCGACGAGCTGCTCGCGGACATGAGCGCCATCGGCCAGGTAGAAGGAGCGGATGGCACCGACCGCGTCGACGGCCTTGCCCTCCTCGATCTCGCTACGAACGATCGCCGGGTGCCAGCCGGGAAGACCGTTGAAATCGCGAATGATGGCCCAGACACGATCGATCGGGGCGGCGATGACGGTACTGGCATAAGCAAGAGCCATGAAGTCTCTCCTTTAAAAGCAGTTTCGGCGTTGGCTGTTTCGGTCGCCTGCGGCCGGTCACCATCGCTGGGTGTTCGGCAGCCGCAGGCGACCGGCTTCATCGGTCCCGAATGCCCAGTCTTGACGGTCTGGTTCGGGGTCCCTGTTTCTGGCGTTTGCTGGCTCGACGCCGGGACTATCGTCTGGCGGGGAACTGTAGAACGACGGTGATGACACCGAGCAGGATGCCGAAGGCCGCCATGGCCGTTGCCCAGATGGCCGCCGTGATCGGCATCAGCGATGCCGGCCCGAGCTGCGGGTAGGAACTGGTGAAGAAGATGGCGAGCGCCATGGAGATGCCGTTGAAGAACGGCAGGCTGCCATCGATGAAATGGTGCGACCATTTCATCGAATAGACCATGAAGGCGACGACGATGAACAGTGAAACCGCCGTCGGTACGTCACCGGGCGTCACCATGGCCGGCAGAAACCCGAAAACAGGAATGATGGCCAGCGACAGGCCGGTCAGCACGGCCGCGTAGCCGAAGCTGACGAGGATCGTCGGAATGGCGCGCGGCTTGGCACCGAGTGCGAAATACTCCGCCCAGGCGATGAACGCGCACCAAAGCGTGAAGTTGTACTTGCCGAACCACAGGCCGAATGGCAGCGATATGACGACGGTGATGGCCACCGCCAGCCAGAGCGGAACCCGGTTGACCACCACTGGCCCGGGTGTTTCGACGGCTGCTGTGTTGCTCATTGCGTTTTCCTCCCGTTTTTATCTGAGATGCGCTGAACCCTCCTGCTGCGGAAATGCCGCCCTCCCTCAAACGCCTGATGCGGCCAGCCCCTCCCGCCCGGCCGGACATGGCCGGACGGAAGACGACAAGATCCCCCCAGCAGACGATCCGCGTCAGCGACGGATCGTCTTGAAGCGCTTTGTCTGTTCGGTGAGAGCCCGCTCGGTCGGCAGGCGCTCCATGCTCGAAGCGCCGTAGAAGCCGTGGCAGTTCGGGCAGTTCTTCAGGATGTAGTTGGCGTCATCCGGCTCGGAGATCGGCCCGCCATGGCAGAGGACGATCACATCCTTGCGGACCTTGAGCGCCGCTTCCGTCCACTCGTTGATCAGCTTGGGGCAGTCCTCGAGCTTGCGCGACGTCTTGGAGCCGATGGCTCCGCCAGTTGTCAGGCCCATGTGACAGACGATGATGTCCGCGCCGGCCTTGGCCATCGCCTGCGCCTGATCGGGATCGAAGACATAGGGCGTGGTCAGCATGTCGAGCTCATGCGCCTTGGCGATCATGTCGACCTCAAGGCCATAGCCCATGCCGGTCTCCTCGAGGTTGGCCCGGAACACGCCGTCGATCAGCCCGACCGTGGGGAAGTTCTGGACGCCGGCGAAGCCGATCTCCTTGACCTGCTTGAGGAAGTACGGCATCACCCGGAACGGGTCGGTGCCGTTCACGCCGGCGAGTACCGGGGTGTGCTTCACGACAGGAAGGACCTCGTTGGCCATCTCCATCACGATCGCGTTCGCGTCGCCGTAGGCGAGCAGGCCGGACAGCGAGCCGCGACCGGCCATCCGGAAGCGGCCGGAGTTGTAGATCACGAGCAGATCGATGCCGCCTGCCTCGGCGGACTTGGCGGTGATGCCGGTGCCGGCGCCACCACCGATGATCGGCTGTCCGGCGGCCACCTGGGTACGGAACCGTTCGAGGATCTCTTGGCGTGACATGTGCGTTCTTCTCCTTGTGGTTGGGTTACTTGCTGGTGATCTGGGCGTGCAGGGCCTCGGCCATCGCCTTCCCGAAGCCGGGGTCGTTGATCGCCTGGTCGATCTCGTGCACGACCACGCTCGTTCCGGCCAGGCCGGCCCGCAGCGCGGCGAACAACTGCTCGTCGGCTTCGGCGTCGCGGAACGGAGCCCCGTCCACGTCGATGGCGCTGACCCCGTGCAGCGGGATGAACAGCTCGGTCGGTCCGGTGGCCGCGGCGAGCTTGGCCGCGATCCGCCGGCCCAGTTCGGCCATCTCGTCCGGTGTCGTGCGCATCAGGGTCACGGTCGGGTTGTGGACGTAGAGGTTGCGTCCGGCGAACCGGGTGGGCACGGTGTCCATCGGCCCGAAGTTGACCAGGTCGAGGGCGCCGAGGCTGACCACCTGGGGCAGCCCGGTGGCGCCGGCGATCTCCAGCCGGTCCGGGCCGGCCGACAGCACGCCGCCGACCAGGTCGTCGGCCAGCTCGGTGGTGGTGAGGTCGCAGACCCCGGCCAGCAACCCCGACTCGACCAGCTTCTCCATCGCGCGCCCCCCGGTGCCGGTCGCGTGGAAGACCAGCACCTCGTAGCCCAGGCCGGTCAGGGTCTCGCGCGCCTCGTTCGCCGCCGGTGTGGTGACACCGAACATGGTCACGCCGATCAGCGGCTTGTGCTCACCCTGCGGCGCGGCGAGCTGCTCCTCGTAGGCCTGCGCCATGCCGGCGATCCCCGCGCACGCGTTGCCGAGCACCCTCGCGGAGATCGAGTTGATCCCTGCCACGTCGACCACCGAGTACATCAGGGTGGTGTCGACCTCGCCCACGTACGGCTTCACGTCGCCGGACGCCATGGTCGAGACCAGCAACTTCGGGAAGCCGACCGGCAGCGCCTGCATCGCAGGGGCCGCCACGGACGAGCCGCCAGACCCGCCGATGGCGAGCAGCCCGTGGATGCGTCCGGACTCGGCCAGCTCGCGCACCACCACCCCTGCGCCGGCGCCCATCACGCCCATCATCTCGCCGCGGTCCCTGCGCTCCCTGACCGCTGCCACGTCCACGCCCGCAGCGGTGATCACCGCCTCCGAGCTCACGTCGGCGAGTTCGCTGGTGGAGAAGGAGCCCGTGTCGATGGCGAGGGTCGCCACCCCGAGCCCGTGAAGTCGATCCAGCAGCCAGGCGTACTCCTCACCCTTCGTGTCGAGGGTGCCCAGCAGTGCAACGGTGGCCATGCCCACTCCTTTGTGTCGTTGTGGACAACACGTTAGGAGCGGTCGGCGCGATCGCGCCGATCCAATTCGGACCAATTGGTCCGGCGCGGGCGGGGCTGTACTGGACATACTGAGGCTGTGCTCGCCACGCGCATGGACGCCGCGGAGCTCAGCCGGATGCTCGGTGGCTGGGCCGACCCGGCTGCGCCGCTGTCCGAAGCTCTGGCCGGTTCGCTGATCGAGTTGATCCATGCCGGCTTCATTCCTGCCGGAAGCGCCCTTCCGGCCCAGCGTGACTGCGCCCTCGCACTCGGCGTCTCGCGTGCGACCGTGGTTGCCGCGTACGCCGTGCTGGAGGCACGCGGCTACCTCGTCTCGACCCGAGGCTCGGGGAGTCGGGTTCGATCAGGCTCAGGGAAGGCGGCTGCGCTCGTCGAGGGGCGGTTGTTCTCGTTCACCAGGACCGACGTCGACGTGATCGACCTCTCCACGGGCGCCCTGCCCGCCTCGCCGGTGGTTCGCGAAACCCTGGCCGAGCCGCTCGATGACGAACTGCGCCCCTACCTCGACACGGACGGGTACTTCCCTGCCGGCCTTCCCGTCCTCCGCCAGGCCATTGCCGAGCACCTCAGCGGCGACGGCATTCCCACCCAGCCGCAGGAGATCCTGGTCACGGCAGGATCCCAGCAGGCGACGTTCCTCTCCCTGCGCAGCGTCGTTGCCGCCGGCGACCTCACCCTGGTCGAGGATCCCGGCTACCGGGGCGGCCTGGAGGTCCTCAGAACCCTGGGTGCGCGCATCGAGGGGCTCCGGACCACCCCGAAGGGTCTTGACCTCGAGCTGTTCGCCCGCGCCGCGTCCCGCCGGCCCACCGCGCTCTACTGCCAGACCAGCATCCACAACCCGACCGGCCAGACCATGGCCGCCCGGGCGCGGGCCGAGCTCTCGGGGCTCATCGCCGAACACGAGATCCTCACCATCGAGGACTGCTGCTCCTACGACCTGACCCTGCAGGGTCCGCCGGCGGCAACGCTCGCCGGGCTGGTCGATCCGGAGCTGCTGATCAGCGTCGGCACCCTCTCGAAGCTCTTCTGGGGAGGCCTGCGCATCGGCTGGGTCCGGGCGTCGCCGAGCCGGATCAGACAGCTGCTGGAGCTCCGCAAGGTCGAGGACCTCGCCACCTCGGTGGTCGACCAGCTCCATGCCGTCAGGCTCCTGAAGCGGGCCGATCGCGCGCGACGCCAGCGCAGGGAGATGCTCAACACCCACCTGAGCGCCACGGAGGAGGCGATTCGCACGCACTTCCCCGACTGGACCTGGCAGGCCATCAAGGGCGGCTCCGGCTTGTGGATCGACACCCACGACGACGCGCTGGCCCTCGCCGAGACCGCCAAGAGGGCAGGGGTGAAGCTCGCCCCGGGACCGGGGTTCTCCCCCTACGACGGGCACCGGTCCATGCTCCGGCTTCCCGTCTGGCACGAGACCGAGCTCCTCCAGCGGGCCCTCCACCTCACGGCCACGGCGTTCCGGCACTGACCGCGGAGCGGCCGTCCGCCGCGCAGGCACCGTTCCGCCGGGGCTGCGTGCCCGGCGGGCACTGGCAGTTGCTGCCGGTCCCGCGGACAATGGGGCAGTGTCCACCTCCACGCTCGATCGACTGACGGCAACCCTGCACGCGAGGGGTGAGCGGCTGACGCCGGCCCGGACTGCCGTGCTCGGCGTGCTGGAGGCACACTCCGAGCACCTCAGCGCCGAGCAGATCGTCGACCTCGTGGCCGAGACGGCGCCGGAGGTGCATCGCGCCAGCGTGCATCGCGCCCTGGACCTGTTCAGCCGCCTGCAGATCGTCCAGCACCTGCACCCCAGCCACGGGCCGACCCTGTATCACCTGGTCGATGGCCACGGCCACGAGCACGTCCACGGACAGTGCCGAAGGTGCGGACGGATCATCGACCTGCCCCCGGCGATCATGGACGACCTCGCGACAGCGCTGCTGGCCCAGGCCGGGTTCGAGCTGCATGCCGGTCACGCCACCCTTTCGGGGGTGTGCAGAGACTGCCGGAACCCGGCGGGCTGAATCCCCACGGGGACAGCTGCCCGCGCGGGGCGCGGTGCTGGTCCCGCGCCAGCGCCCCGGTGGCCTATGGTGTTGTCACCTTGTTGCGATACCTTCGCAACAGAGCCATTGGAGGCCTGCATGCACATCCCCGACGGCTACCTGTCGCCCGAGACGTGCGTGGCCGCGTTCGCCGTCGCCGTTCCCGCAGTCGCGGCAGCCTCGGCGAAGGTGGCGCGGCAGGTTCGCGGAAGGGCTGTCCCCCGGTTGGCGATGCTCAGCGCGTTCAGCTTCCTGCTGATGATGTTCAACCTCCCGGTACCCGGAGGGACGACTGCTCATGCGGTCGGCGCGGTGCTGATCGCGGTGGTCGCGGGACTACCGGCGGCCGTCGTGGCAACCTCGGTCGCGCTGCTGTTCCAGGCACTGATCTTCGGCGACGGTGGTGTACTGGCCTACGGCGCGAACGTCGTCAACATGGCCCTGATCATGCCTCTGGTCGGGCTGGCCGTCTTCCGGCTCATCGCCGGGCGCAGCGGATCGCTGCCACGCCGGGCCTTCGCCGCCGCGGCGGGTGGCTACGTCGGGATCACCGCGGCCGGGCTGGCCGTCGGCGTCGAGCTCGGCATCCAGCCGGCGCTGTTCCACGACGCGACCGGCGTCGCCTTGTACAACCCCTACCCGCTGGCGATCACCGTCCCCGCCATGCTGTTCGCCCATCTGGTCATCGCCGGCCCGGCAGAGGCGATCGTCACCGCCGCCGGCCACACGTTCCTCGCCCGGACCGGCCAGCTGGACGGATCTCCCGATGCGGCCCGCACCTCCGGCCTGCGGGCCAATCCCGGTCTGGTCTCGTTGGGGGTGCTCGCGGCGATGCTGCTGCTGACACCGCTCGGCCTGATCGCCCAGGGCGCAGCATTCGGCGAATGGGGCGGCGACGAGCTCGCCGGGCAACTCGGCTTCCTCCCGGCCGGCTTCGCGACCTGGTCGGAGTGGTTCACCGGCACGCTGCTGCCCGACTACGGCTTCCCCGGTGCGAGTGATCCGCTGGTCGGCTACTGGGTTTCGGCGCTGGTCGGCTCACTGATCGTGGCCGGATTCACCTTCCTGGCGTTCTGGCTGGCTGGACGGGTATGGGGACGTCCGGCGGTGCCGGTCGAGTGAGCACGTCCTCCGCCCTGCCCGACTGGCTGGCCACGCCGTCCGCGGTCGTCGTCCCGAACCGTCACCAGCACCGCTTCCTGCGGCGGTCGCTGGCCCGGGCGGAACAACTGACGTCCAGCCTCCTCCCGGACGAGAAGCTCCTGGGACGCTGGGACCCCCGCGTGAAGCTGGTCACCTCCCTGGTGGTGCTCATCGTCCTCGCGCTGCTGCACAGTCCATGGACGCTGACCATCGCCGCTGTGGCGCTGGTGGCGCTGGCCGGGTGGCACCGGGTGATCGGATCGCTGGCGGTGATCGCAGGACCGGCACTGGTGATGAGCCTGGCGCTGCTCACACCGGCGACGCTCTCGCTCGTTCGCCCAGGGACGGTGGTGGTGCCGCTGTGGTCGGGGCAGGGACTGACGGCGCAGGGCCTGTGGAACGCGTGGATCGTGCTGGCCCGGGTTCTGGCCTGCCTCGCCGTTGCCGTGCTGCTCACCCGAACCACGAGCTGGCTCCGGCTCATGGCTGCGCTGCGGGCGATCGGCGCGCCCGCGGGCTTCGTCCTGATCGCGACGATGGCGCAGCGCTACCTGAGCGTCCTGGTCGAGGCCCTCACCGACCAGCTGTTCGCCCGCAGGGCGCGCAGCCTCGGCGGGGCGACCGGAAGGGAGGACCGTGGTTTCGTCGGGGCGAGCGTCGGGGCGCTCTTCGCCCGGTCGACAAACCTCGCCGAACAGGTGCACCAGGCGATGGCCGCGCGAGGATTCACCGGCCGGCTGCGGGATCCTGCGCCGAGTCCGCTGCGGGCTTCCGACGTGCTGATCGGCCTCGGCTGCGTGGTCGCGGCCGCGGCACTGCTGTGGGGTGACCTGCGTGCCCGGTGACATCCTGCTCAGCGCGGACGGGCTGAGCCACCGCTACCTCGACCGGTACCCGGCTCTGGACTCGGTGTCTGTGGAGGTGCGCGAGGGAGAGTCCCTCGCCCTGCTCGGAGCGAACGGGTCCGGGAAGTCGACGCTGCTGAAGGTGCTGGCCGGCCTCGTCTTCTGCCGGGCCGGCAGCTTCGAGGCGTTCGGCGAGCAGGTGAACGAGGAGACCCTGGCCGATCACGCAGCCAACGCACGATTCCGAAGCCGGGTGGGGCTGGTCTTCCAGGACCCGGCAGCCCAGCTCTTCTCGGCCTCGGTCAGCGAGGATCTCCAGTTCGGCTGCCGCCAACTGGGTCTGGATCGTACCGAGACCACCCGGCGGGTTGCGGACGTCGCCGGCATGCTCGGGATCGTTGACCTGCTCGACCGTTCCCCTGCCCACCTCTCGCTCGGCCAGCAGAAGCGCGCCGCGATCGGCACCGTGCTGGTGATGAGTCCACAGGTGCTGCTGTTCGACGAGCCCACGGCAGCCCTCGACCCCAGGACGACCGCGTGGCTCGTCGGGCTACTGACCCGGCTCCGGGCGTCCGGACGCACGCTGGTGATCGCGACCCACGACCTCGGGCTGGCCGCAGAGTTGAGCGACCGTGCCATCGTCCTGGGCGAGGACCACCGGGTCGTCGCCCACGCCGCCACTCCCCTGGCGCTGGCCGACCAGCGGGTGCTCACCGCGGCGAACCTCATCTAGCTGTGATGTCCGATTGCCTCGGCGGCGGCCGACCGCACCGCCGGCTGCTGCAGGACAACGTCCACCGACGCGAACACGAGCGCCGGTTCGTGGCCGCGGCGCTGTGCCCGTGGGCACCGCTGACCGGGTGGTGGAAGTCCGGTTTCCGGGTACTGACTGACTTACCCGGAGCCGGTTCCCGGGATCCGGCGATGGCAGGTGCGCCGGTTGAACTGGACAGCCGGCGCATCGCTGTGCTGTTGCCGGTAACGGGGCCGTGTTCAGGCGAGGTCAGGCTCCTGGCCCGTGTCGATCAGGCGCTCAGCGATCCTCCGCAGCCGGATGTTGCGGTTCTGGCTCGCTGTCCTGAGCAGCTCGAACGCGGCTCCCGCGGTCAGGCGATGGCGCTCCATCATGATCCCGGTCGCCTGCCCGATGATCCGGTGGCTCTCGATCGCCTCTCGAAGCTGGGTCTCTCTTCTCGCGGCCCGGTTCTGTCCGACGATCCGGTCCATCGCGATCGCAAATGCCTGGGTGAACAGGTCCCCGGCGATCAACTCGTCCACGCTCACCCGCCGGGGCACGGCGAACTGCACCCATGCCCTGCACACGCCGCTGCTGCTGCTGGGCTGGATCAGAATCCCGGCTCGCTCGCTGTGCACGTCCTCGCTCGGCTGCCCGACCAGCCCCGCCAGGACCGTCTCGGCGAGCCCTTCTGACGGTAGCCACTCTGTCTCGCTGGCCGCGCCGACCTCACCCCTCACCTCGAGCTGGATCGTGCACTCCCCGTCGAACAGCGAACCCAGACCATGCTGCGCGACCCCGAGAAGCGTCCCGAGGTCGTCCTCGTCCGCGAAGTCCCGGCTCATGCGGGCCGCGGCCGCTCGACGCGCGGTCGGCTCAGCACTCACGTTCTGGCCCACTGAACCCTCCCAGACCCTGGACGACGACCGTGTCCGCAAGACGGTGCAGACGCGAACCTACACGACTCCACCGGCGGCAGGGCCGAACGGGGAACCGGCTGCCGACGGCCTTCCCGGTCACTGCCGCTCGGGCCGGCCAGTCGGCACGGATCATCGCCGGCCCTTCGCCGCTGCGATCGGGGAGCGAGCATTCACTGTGGTGCGGGGTCGGGCGTCCTCCGCTGGGTGGCGGCGCGCTCGCCGGTGCTGCCGGCCTGGTCCCTGGCCGGCTGGAGGCGGGCACCGGAACGGCGCCCGAATGGGCCGGGAACCACCAAGACGCCGGGCAGGAATTCCTTCGCCGAAGGTTGGGCCGCCTGCCGGCGACGAGGCAGCACACCACGCGTGTGGGCCGTGCGGAGCCGCACGGTGCGCAGCCGTCGGCCGGCGTCAGGACGCCGGGCCAGCGCGCGCAGCCGGTGTGCGAAGCGGACGAACAGCAGTCCCCTGTGGCGCAGCGGAATTCGGGTGGGCTGGAGCAGGATCTGGATGGCCATCATCACCCCGGCGTTGGCCAGGAGCGCGAGGTAGCTGCTCCGCCAGGCTGCCCAGAGACCGCTCTCGTGCAGGAAGTGCCGAAGAATGTCGATCGCCGCGAGGAAGGAGAACACGTTCTTGGCGCCGAAGGCGCCCGTGATGCTGTCCTTGCGGAGGCAGTAGTGGTAGTAGGTCTCGTGGTGGAATGCCACCGTCCCCGCGCGCAGCAGGATGCGCGGCGTCGTGGCCAGATCCTCGTAGTAGATGCTCGGGAACGGCGGATCGTCCTCACGAAAGAGACTGCGCCGGTACAGCTTGTTCCAGGCGAAGGAGGGGAAGCGGCTCAGGTGCAGCGAGAGCTCAGCCGCCTCCGGGCCGGTCATCGTCCGCACCCGCGGAAGGAACGGGAACGCTATGGTGCGGCCCCACACGTCGAAGGAGAACCCACCCACCACGACATCGGCATCCCGCTCGCGCGCGATCCGGAGCAGATCGGCGAAGAAGTCCGGTGCAACCCAGTCGTCGGCGTCCACCATGGCAATGAAGTCACCCGAGGCGAGGCTGAGCGCGGCATTGCGGGCCGGGCCCAGGCCCCGGTGCCGCTGGTAGAGACCGTGCACCTGCCGGACGCGCCGCTCGTAGGACGCGATAACCGCCGCAGTCTCGTCGGTGGAGCCGTCATCAACGATGATGATCTCCAGCGGCTGATGAGACTGGGCCAACAGCGATTCCACACAGCGCGGCAGCAGAGACGCCACGTTGTACGCCGGAATCACGACGCTGACGGTGTCCAACGGTCCCCCTGTCGACGTACCTGCCGCACCCTTACCCCGGTCTCGCCGAGGTCACACCGGACTGCCGCCTGCGGACGAGCGCCGGATGGCAGGGTTCGGACGTTGGTTTGGCCGGGCCTCGGACCGGGTACGAACCAACGCCACCAGACCTCCACAGCGTCGGCGGCGGAAGGCGGGACGGTGCCAACAAGACCAGCCGGAGCCACAACCCATTCGCCCGGGCCCCGCGGTTGCGCCGACGGCTCACATCCCGGAAGGGCATGATCCGCCGTGGACAGACTGCGGCGCGGCTACACGCTGGCCGGCAGCCCACCGGCTGCGGGGGAGCTGAGGATTGTGCCGCCAACCGTAACTTCCACGGCACTCGCGACGGTCTGCATCGCAAGAGCAAAGGAAACCGTCGTGAGCCACGACCGCCTTCCGCCGTCGAGGCGTCGCCTCGACTCGGACCACGCCGCTGCGGCACCCGGACTGGACCAGCCCGGAACGGCTGTCGTGCGGCCCTCCCCGGAACGGCCGGGTCGGCGGTGAACCGCCTCGGAGAGGGTTTCGTCCTGTCCGGGCGGTACCGCCTCCGCTCTCAGATCGCGGCCGGCGGCATGGGCCAGGTGTGGCTGGCGAGGGACGCGGTGCTGGAACGTCCTGTCGCAGTGAAGATCATGCACCCGCAGACGATCGTCGAACGGCAGGTGGCCGAGCGGTTTCGCGCCGAGGCCCGATTCGCCGCCCAGCTCAGTCACCCCAACATCGTGGAAGTGTTCGACTTCGGCGAGCACGAAGGTCTGGCGTTCCTGGTGATGGAGTTCATCGACGGCCCCACTCTCGCCGACCTCGTCGCTTCAGAAGGACCACTCGACCCGGCGCGCGTCCGGGCGATTCTGATTCAGCTGGCCGGCGCACTCCTCCGCGCACACGCTGCCGCCATCATCCATCGGGACATCAAGCCGTCGAACGTCCTGCTCTCGCCGGACGGGGTGGTCAAGCTGATGGACTTCGGGATCGCCAAGGACCTGGCTGCTCCCGACCTCACCCTGGTCGGCGAGATTCTGGGCACGGCGTACTACATCAGCCCGGAGCAGGCACTCGGCCAGCCCGTGACCGCGGCGAGCGACCTGTACTCCCTCGGGGTTCTGGCTCATGAACTGCTCACCGGGCTCAAACCCTTCGACCGCGGGACGCCGATCGCGACCGCGCTCGCCCAGGTCGAGGACGCACCGCCTCCGCTGCCACCTCTGGTCCCCGGGGACCTTTCCGGGGTGATCAGCGCCTGCCTGTCCAAGTCTCCCGACGACCGACCCGGCGCTGCCGCGCTTCTGCGGAGCCTTGCCCAGACCGAACCTGCGGCCCCTGCGCTGCACGCGCTGGCCGCGCTCGCGCTCGGACGGGATGAGCGCGGGGGGAGTTCGGGACGGCTCGACCGGTCTCGATGAGCAGGAACCCGCCGATCCGGGTACGGCTCGCGACGAGCCGGAATCGAGGCGGGTAGCGATGGGCGCATCGCCAAGGGCACTGCGCTGCTCGCCGTCGGCGCCGGATTTCCTCCGATCCGCGGTCGGCGAGCCGCCGGTCAACCCCGACCTGCCCGCGGAGCAACCGGAGTGATCCGTGTCGGCAACGCTCGAAAATGAGGCCACTTCGACGCTCGAAAACGAGGCCACCTGACCACGATTGGGCGGGTGATCTCGATGGAGGATTGGGCACTGATCAGGCGGTTGGTTGCTGAGGGCGTACCTCAGCGGCAGGTCGC
>JARKNW010000115.1 GCA_029976075.1 Pleomorphomonas sp. | reverse complement strand
GCGACCTTCGCCTTGAAGGCCGGGCTGTGATTGCGGCGGGGACGTCGTGTCATCTTGGCTCCTATCCGTCGGCATACTGCCGAGTTCCAAAGCCAAAAACCACCTAACCGACCTGTTCAGTTTTCCCAGGCCACCTCAACCTACCCGGCAAACTGTGCGGTCTTCATGGTAACGTTCCTGTCTGCTATGGGGGCATCCGCTTCACGTGCACAGGAAGCAATACATGGGGCAGCGCTTGGAGCAATATTGTTCTCGATCGCACTGGCGGTTGTTAGTCTCGGTATTCTGACGGTCATACCGCACGTGTACGCAATGCAAGCGCCGACGGTTGGGGTGGCCGACATCGTCTGCCCCGGGCTCGGAAGTCTTTATTCCATTATCGTAATCATCTGCATATTTACAACGGCAGTTCCATGCCTCTGGGTCTCTGTTATGTCACTGACCACGAACGAGAAATCAAGGAGATTCCGCCTTATCGCATTCTGTGGTGTCATCATCGCCCTAGTCGGAAGCCAGATCGACTTCTCCAAGTTGATTAATGTAATAATTCCATTGGCAGGGTGGATCGGCATGATCCTGCCCGTATCCATTCTGTTCAAGTGGATCGGAGTTCGTATTCCAGGGTACAATACTAAGTACAATGACAGAACGGATTTTTGGCCAGATGACGCAGGAACCTAGCTATCCTGTGGTTCTCATTAGGTTCATACATAGCCGGCTTGGATGACAAGCGTCGGTCGCTTGGGTTCCATTCGATCCTTTCACTTCGCGAGCAGATCCTAACATATCACTGAGATTGGCTCCGCCGGTATACGACGCGTCCTCCGGCCACTGTCAGGACAACTCCGATTTGCGGGAGCGTCTCCGGCTTTGCCGCGAGCACGTTAGCGTCCAGTACTGCGATGTCGGCGCGCAGGCCGGCGACGAGCGCGCCAATTTCCTGCTCGGCGCCAAGGTCCCAGGCTCCGCCCGCTGTCCATGCCCGCAGCAGCTCGTCAGGGGTCAGGGTGCGGCCACCGACGAGCGCGGCTCCGCCATCGGCGAAACGCCCCCAGCAGGCATGGTCGATCGAGACCGGAATATCCGGAATCAGAAGTGGCAGGTCGGTGGCGCAAGCCACAACGACACCCGCATCTGCCATCGCGCGCCGCTGCCAGAACCGGTCGCGTCGCCCCGGGCCGACGGTGCTGTCCAGCAGGTCGGCCGCCTGGTCGCGCGTGCGGCGCGAGGTGATCTGGGGGTAGATCTCGGCAACCGCACCGAGCCGCGCCATTCGAGGCAGGTCATCGGGATCGGTCATCTCCAGGTCGGTAAGGGCGTGTCGCAGCGACAGCCGGCCGGCCCCGTCACGGCGGCAAAGCTCCAGCAGGTCGAGCGAGCGGCGAACCGCGCGGTCGCCCTGGGCGTGCAGCGCGACCCGGAATCCGGCGCTGTCGGCGGCCAGGACGGCCTCCCTGATGCCCGACCAGTCGACGGCCGGACCGGGGGCACCGTCGATATAAGGCTCCAGCAACTCCGCCTCGTGGTCGCTGAGCGAGCCGTCAGTCATGATGTTGAAGCCGCTGAACCGCAACCGCGGCCCTTTCAGCAGCGCATCGAGCCGCCTGCCGGTGCTCAAGTCTAGAGGCGCGTCGACGGGCTGGGACATAACGTGCACGCTCAAGCTCAGCGCGCCCTCGGCCTGCAGCGAGGCCAGCAGCTCCGGAATGCCTGCCCCTGTGTCGAAGGTCATCTCCTTCACCGTGGTAACACCGCGACTGTGCAACAGTCGTTGGTAGGCGGCGAACCCGTCCCTAAGCCTGACCTGGTCCGCGAGCAGGGGAGCCATGTCACCGAGTTCTATGCCTTCCCGCTCGGCCAGCCAGCCGACGAAGAAGGTGTGCACATCGATGAATCCGGGGCTCACCAAGTGACCGGAGAGGTCGAGGACCTCGGCGGCACGGGCAACGAGGGCAGGGGGCGGTGCTCCGGGAGCAACGACCGAGAGACGACCGTCGACGACTGCGACGTGGCCGTCGATCAGGCCGGACGGGGTGAGGATCAGGTTGGAACGCAACAGGAGATCAACTGTCGGCGACAGCATGGTAAGGCCTCGTGTCTCCCCCGGGTGGGCAGGGGTCAGCGACGGAAATGGATGACGAAGTTTGCGCGGTCACTGCGAGTGTACGTGCGGGTGAACTCGACGACGCGGTCGTCGGCGTCCCGGCTGGTGCACTGGAAGAGCAGCACTGCCGTGTCGGCGGTTACACCGAGCGTGCGGGCGTCCTTCTGGTCGAGACGAGTCAGCTCCACGGTCTGCCACGCCTGCGACAACGTGACGCCGTAGAAGCTGAAGAGCTCGTAGAGCGAGAAGACCTGGAGGTCCAGGACGTCCGGGTCCGGCAAGAGGGTCGCCGGGAACAATATCTCCTCAAGGGAGAACGGTTCGCCGCCGGCGAGGCATAGGCGCTTGATCAGCACCAGATCGTCGTCTTCGCCTATCCCGAACGTGGCCGCGTGCTGAGGACCGGCCAAGCGCAAAGCCTTGACCAACACTTTGACCGACGGTCGGGCTTGCCGCTCGGTCATCGTCCTGGTGAAACCTTCGAGCGTCTCGAGCTCGCGGGCGACCGCCTCGCCGACCACGAAGAAGCCTCGGCCGACCACCGGTTTCAACACGCCTTCGCCTACGAGCGGCTCAAGAGCCTTGAGCACCGTGAGGCGATTTACGCCGCGCTCGGCCGCGAGCTCGTTGAGTGAGGGGATCAGGGCTCCCGGCTGGAAGGTTCCCTCCTCAATCTGCCGGCGCAGCCAGCGGCGTAGCTCCAGATAGCGCGGGATCACCGTGTCCATCAGTTCCCAAAGTCCCTCTTTCTCGCTCGCCGGGTCACCAGGCCCCGTCAAGCAGCAGGGTGCGTGTTGCGGAACGCGTTCCGGCCTTCATGCACTCCGCGACCGAAGCCCCTGTGACCATAGCCCAGCAGAAGGCCGCAATGTAGCTGTCGCCGGCGCCCATGGTGTCTACAACTCGCGTCGGTTCGGCGGGGCAGGTAATCATGGTACCGTCAGACCAGGCAGCCGAGCCGTGTTCCCCGAGCGTTGCGACGACCAGCCGGGGGCCGCGGTTGGCGAATGCGCGAAGCCGATCACGCAACGCGTCGTCTGGCGGCCCATCGCTGGAGAAGAACGCAACGTCAACGGAGGGAAGCGCGATGTCGACGATCTCGTGGTCCGGCTTGGTCGCGCAGTCGAAGGCAACCGGCACGCCGAGCGCACGCACCGCCGCCAAGTCGTGCTCGACGTGCCCCCACAAGCCCGCCGTGAGCAGGTCGTGCCGGGCGATAAACGTGAAGTCGTCCTCGGTGAGGCGAAAGTCGGCTTGTACCCCGTCGTCGTAGTCGCCCAGCACCCGCTCACCGTTGACGAGCGAGACCTGGGTGACAGCCGTTTTCCCCGGCACGACGCGCACGTGGCTGATGTCCACACCTTCCTTGCGCAAGGCGTCGAGCAGCAAGCGTCCGTGCGGATCGTCGCCGACGACGCCGATGTAGGCGGCCTGAGCTCCGCAGCGAACTGCGTTCACCGCGACGTTGACGGCGTTGCCGCCCGGACGGGCAGCGTCAAGCGCTGCGTAATAGTCAATGCAGTTGTCGCCAACCGCGACGATCCCGTTCATGGTTGTTCTCTCGGATACATGGCTAGTGTGCGTCCAGGACCGGGCAGCACGAAGCCGGGGATTTGGGAACAGCGGTGCCAAGCTCAGGCACGGCTAACATCCAGTGTGCTGGCGAAGGCCACCAGGTCCGCACGCACGCGTGACGTGAAGAACTCAATTGGCATTCCAGAAGCATCGTCGGCGACGCCGGTCAGGCGGAACACTGCTTCGCCAATCGGGAGGTCAAGCAACTCGGCATCCTCTCGGTCGGTCGCGCTGGCCTCAAGGCGCTGGTACCCGTGGTCCACCTTGATGTCGTAGCTCTCGGCCATCATGTCGTAGAGGGAGCGATCCGCACTCACATGCTCGTCGAGCGCAGGGAAGCGTCCGACGCCAAGATAGGAGTCCTCCACGGCAGCGGGTCGATCGTCGATCCAGCGCCTCCGGCGCAGGTGCCAAACCCGCTCGCTCGGATCCAGATTGAGACGATCCGTCAGCTGCATGTCCGCATGTATGATGGCACAACGAAGCACCTCCGTGCGAACGGACCGGCCCGCATCGCTGACCACTTGAGTGAAGGGGCGCAGGTCGCGAAGGTTTCGCAACACGCGAGGTGTAGCGACAAAGGTCCCGGCGCCATGGCGCTGGCTGAGCACCTGTTCCTCGGAGAGCGTGCGGATCGCCGAGCGCAAGGCCCCCCGGCTGACATTCCACCGTTCCGCGAGCTCGCGCTCGGCGGGCAGGCGCTCGCCGGGGCGCAGCCCTTCGTCTCGGATGTATGCCTGCAGGAGTTCCTGCACCGCTTGGGCGGGCCGCAAAGTAAGTCGCTGCATTGTCCCGCCCTCCCGGTTGCGCTCGCGGACGCTCACACACCCGCTCCGACGTTGGTTGCCGTAGGCATCTGAGGCGTACCAGAGCCGCGACGCGACCAATAATAATAGGCTGGCAGGCCGGTCGCTATGGCGATGACCGCAGCGACCAAGCTTGCCACTGGCGCCCAGAAGAACGTGGAGACGATCAGGGTGCCCGTCATGAACATTGCGACGGCGGCCATGAGATAGCCCATCGGCATGCGCCAGCTCGGCTGGTAGCCGGGCACCTTGCGGCGCAGGACGAAGATCGTGCCAAAGGTGAGGAAGTTCTTAACCAGGGCCACGAGCGTGAAGTACCCGAGGAGAGCCGTCAGGTCGGACGCGAAGATCAGGACGATGGCGATGGCGCACTGCATGATGATCGAGAAGTGTGGCGTCTGCCAACGCGGATGCACCTTGGCGAACGACTTGAAGAACAGGCCGTCCTTCGCCATCGCGTACTCCAGGCGTGGTTGGAACATAATGCAGCTGGACAGCGAGCCGATGATCACGATGATGGCCATCACAGCGGTGACTGCGCCGGCGGTGCTGCCGATGAAGGGGATCTTCGCGGCGGCGTCGGCCACGGGGGCTGCGCTACTGGATAGAACATCGATCGGCAGCAGTCCGCCTGCCACTGTGGACAGCAGCACGTACAGGCCCATCACTGTGAAGACTGATATGATCAATGCCCGCGGCATGGTCCGCTGTGGGTCCTTGATCTCACCGGTCATATAGCAGACCGACGCCATGCCGTCGTACGACCAGGTGGTGGCTGATACGCCGGCGAGTAGAGCCATGATCCCCACCGGCACGCCGGTAGCCGCCGTGGCAAACAGGTAATCGCCCTTCATGAAGAACACACCCACGCCGATCAGCAGCACGAACGGGATGATCTTGAACGCGGTGATGATCGTCTGAAACTGCCCGCCGCCCTCTACCGAGCGCAGATGCAGCGCCATGAACACAAGAACGAACGCGGTGGCGACGCAGTTGTTAACGAAGGGCGTCATTCCCACGAAGTAGCCAATGTAGTTGACTATCGCAAGGGCCATGATCGAGATCGAAGGCGGGTCGGTCGCCCAGAAGCTGATCCAGCCGGTCAGGAAGGCCAGCGGCCGGGACCCAGCCTCGCGGAAGTAGACGTACTGGCCGCCATCTTCGGGGTAGGCGGTCGCCAGCTCCGCATAGCAGAGATTGGCGGGAATCTGCATGATTCCCCCGATGACGAATGCCAAGATGACGAATGTAGCGGTGCCCGCGGCACCGGCCACCGCGCCAAGCGAAGAGAAGATTCCGGAGCCGATGGTGGTGCCGACCGAGATCGCCACTGCGGCCGGAAGCCCGAGACGTCGGGCGAGATGTCCGGCCTGGCCGTCATGCGCTGTACTGTTTGTCATAGACGTACTCCTCCTTGTCATGGACGGACTCCTCCCGCCATGACGAACACATTCCGATCTGGGCCAAGAGATGCTGCGCGCCGCCTTCTCGCCGGGTGGAGCAGGACAGCGCGAGGAGCATTCAGTGGCGCATAAGCGCGCGTAGGTTCGCCACCGCGCGGCGGGCATAGAGCCGGGGCTCGTGTAGGTAGTTCGTGACAAGCTCGATGGTGGCGGTTCCGGTGTATCCGGCGTCCGCCAGCTCCGCCATCAGCTCTCGCAGCGGCAGGGCTCCTTCACCGGGGACCAGGTGGGTGTCGGTGATGCCGTCGGAATCGACGATGTGCATGTGCACCAGCCGGTCGCCGAGCCGGTCGATGTAACCGGTAATTGGCTCGTGCTGGAGGAACGGTGGCACGACGTCGCACATTGCCGCCAGTCGCGGCGAGTCCACGGCATCCAGCACCTCTGCCAGGTCGTCCGCCGACCTGCATGCGTCCGATTCGGCAGGTGTCAGCGCTTCGAGTACCAGCAGGTGATCCAACCGCTCTGCATGATCGGCCAGCTCGCGCAGAGATCGGACCAACCGTGCACGCACTTCGACGCGCGGCGTGGCGTAACCCGCGTGTCCCGCCGAGATCGTTGTGCAGCGAGCGCCAAGTGCCTGCCCGACCTCCAGGCAGGACCGCAGGTAGGCGATTGCGTCGAGCCGCTGGTTCTCCGAACCGATCATGTAGTTATACGGGTAGGCGTTGTGCTCGGGCGTGTAGACCTCGACGGGAACCTGATAGCGCTGGATGAGGTCCAGGATCCCCGTCAGGTCGCCGGCGAGCAGGTCCGGTGCAAATGCATGCGGCCGACCGCCCCACAGTTCGACATAGTCATAGCCGAACCGCGCCGCATCGGCGAATGCGTGTTCCAGCGGGCTGCGCTGATACCCAGAGGTGAACATTCCGATACGCATCGCCGGCTCCCGTGGTTGCGGCTTGTCAGTATTCGACGAGCCCGCCGTAATACCGGCGATCATCTGGGTTGTGATTTTTGCCGAGTGACAAGTAGAGGTAGAAATACTCGAGCGGGACAAACAGCGCGATGGGGTCCAGCGCCTTGTGCAGGCCGGTGCGCAACTCAGCCGCGTCGAACACCACCACCTCGTCAGTCAGCTTGGTGACGAAGTCGATGCAGCGCTGGGTGGTGTGGCGGGAGCCGTCGGTGCCCAGCATGAACACGTAGGGAACGCCCTTTTCGACGACCTCCAAGGGGCCGTGCCGGAATTCCGAGGCGTTGAGTGCCGCGCCGTGCGTCCAGGTGAACTCGAGCATGGTGATGACGCCCTCCTTGTAGCCGAGCGGCACCAGATTCCCGCCGGCGACCGTGTAGGCGAACGGCCACTGCGCGGCACGAGCTGCGCGCTCCTTGGAGGGAGCCTCCTGCTCGGCCACGAGGCGGCGCAGGAGCGCCGGAAGCTTGGGGAGGTCCGCCCGCAGGGCGTCGATCTCCGGGTGCCCGCCGTGGGAGTCGATGACGGCCATCACGATCGCGTACCCGACGAGGCAGTGCAGAACCCAAATTGCCGAGCCACCGTACGCGACGACGTGTTCGGCCGCGTCGACGACCCGATTGCCCGTCGCGTCCTTCGTGACGGCAATGGTGACGGCACCGGCGGCGCGCGCCGCTACGAGGCTTTTGGCGACCTCCTCGGTGTTGCCGGAGTCGCTGACCCCGACGACCAGCGTCGTCGCACCAATGCCTGCGGGGGTATGATCCAGAAAGTCCCAACCAGAATACGCGGTGCAGGGCACCGTCGAGCATTGGGCCATCAGCATGGCAGCGGTCTGGCAAGCGCAAAGCGGCGAGCCGCATGCCACGAACACCACACGCTCGATCCGTCGGGCGCCCAGCGACGAAAATACGCGATCGACCTGGGCGAGGCCAGTCGTGAGCAGGTGCTCCGCCTCGTCGGCCATGGTCCCGGTGACTAGGAAGTCGATTGTAGTGGTGTCGATGTCGAGCACGGATCACTCCTCGGAACAAACGGACAACGCTGTGTCGTCCGATTAGGGGGCTGATGAACGCGCCGATGACATAGAACGCCATGACGCTTTATCGGACCAACCGATGAGCGCGACCATAGATTGGTTCTTTAATGCCGTCAACCGGTATTGAGGTTTATTGTACCTCTTTGTCGCAAATTGGTACTCGTGGTCCCGAGATCAGAGGCTCCCTTACTCAGGGCATCGGCTCGTTTGCCCTGTTGGCCGGATGTCGAGGGTGCCTTCGAAGTGCTGCTCGTTGCACGCAGAACTTTGAAGGGCCATTCACGAGGTGCGGCTGCTTGAGCGGCCAACAGTCCCCCTCCGTTGATGTCGCGAAAAGTCGGCTGATGCAGACGGTCAGCCTCCAGTGAGGTACGCTGGCATTCCGCGATGCCCGAAGCGGCTCGGTTTGCCTGCGCAACGGTGGTATTCAGCGGGCGGCTTGAGAATGAAGGGGCCTAGAGTCAGCGCCGACTGCGGTCATCGCGCTTCGTGGCCTCCGACATCATCTTTTGCCGGCCAAATTCGTTGATGGGCTCAGGATGGCGTGATCGTCAGCACGAGACTTCAGAGCTTCGGGTAAGTCCTCAAGATCCAGTGCATGGAGTTAATTGGGCTCGTGGCGGAGACAGACAATCACCGAGGAGTATTCCCGATCGTTCTTGGTGTTGCCGCTGAAAGAAGAGCGCCGCCGCCTTCCCCAGGCAGGGGGGAGGGCACACTGTCGTGGGAGGATCGGACAACGTCCGAGTGGGCGGTTTCCAACTGGTCGGCAACGGCTTGCTTGCCGGTGGTCGGCAAATGGGCTGCATGCCATCTTAATTGTTGACGCCCTCCCCCGGCACCATTTCTCACAGATATATTTTATAAAATCATAGATGCCTTTGAGCATCTTGGCTCGCTCGCTTGCTCCACCTTTCGATCCTCGTAAGAGGCGCAGCAGCGCCGCCCGGCGAGTGCCTTAGTCTTAATAAAGACGATCTTGTCCCTTGGCGTGGTGTAGCTGGCTCTGCTGGTCACCATTAAGATCGGCTCGGGCCTGCTTGATCAGTTTGCCACTGCCGGCAAGCCGACGAAGGGATCATTGCCCATCTGCGCGATGGTTTGCAGCGTCATGTATCTGGCGCGTTGGACGGCCCATTCGTCGTTCTGTTCCAGGAGCAAGGCCCCGACGAGGCGAAGTATGGCTTCGTCGTTTGGGAAGATACCGACCACTTCGGTGCGCCGCTTGATCTCGCCGTTCAGCCGCTCGATCGGGTTGGTGCTGTGCAACTTCGCCCGGTGTTCTTTGGGGAAGGTCATGTAGGCCAGCACATCCTGTTCGGCATCGTCCATGATGGTGGCCAGTTTCGGGACTTTGGGACGGATCTGATCGGCAACGGTGCGCCATTGGGTACTGGCGGCCTCGGCGGTCTCCTGAGCAAAAGCGGTAGCGATGAAGGCGGAGACGACGCGACGATCGTTCCTTCCGCCACCTTGTCATCGACCTCTTCGCACAATCTCGACACCTGGCTCTTGGAGATGCCGGACATCCTGAGACGATCGAAAGAATGTATCTGGACTTCGACGGCTTTTTTGCCAGCGTCGAGCAGGAATGCAATCGTCGCCTTCGTGGAGGCCCACCCTCATACATCGCAGTTCTTGCGATGATTGGCTTTATTGATGTCGGCGTGACCAAAGCGGAATAGAGAATCCGCCTAGAATATTCAGCTAGATGGATACGCGCAGCGAGTGTCGGTCTCGTAGGTTGCGTGCCCCCGCAACCACTTCCAAGATAATGCACTCACCGTTCCCGTCTGACCAGGGGGACGGTGTTTGCTTTCTGGGGCCTCGGGCTTCTCGCTCTTTGCGGGAAAGAACCGACACCGTCCACACCCTTCGCTTAGTAGTCGTAAGTCGAGTGAGTTTGCCACGAAAATGGAGTTGGAAAGCCGTAAGTATTCGGCGTGGACCGTAGTCTGACCTTCCGAGGCGTGTTGGTCTTGTCGAGCAAATCCTTGCGTAGCGCGGCGCCTTCGTACAAGGCGGCGTCGGTCGCATGCCGTTAACGCGCTAACGGATGGGCTATCAAACGGTGCCTAACTCAAGACGGTTTGCGTAGATCCTTCGCGTCACCAGATCGGACCTTCACAAGAAGGATCGCCTGTATTGGGCTCGTATAATTACGTATTATACGCTATCTAGTTGCGCTTCTCTATTGTTGCTGGTTACCTAGTTGTACTCCCGTCGGTTGACACCGAGAGGCCAAAGCAACCGAATGAGTATGTGACGCGAAAGGAACCAAAGCCAGTTTGCCGCCGAGAAGCTTAACAATCTGGCGACGCGACATGCACCGAGGTAGTGCGCAGCGTGTCTCCTCGTTCATCGGGATGAAAGAGCGATTGTTAGTGCTGTGCGGAGCAAACGAAAGGCCGCCACCGGCCCAGAGAAGCTGGATCGTTAATCCGCTTTCGTTTGGCGCCAGTTGCGGACTCGGAATGCAGTGAAGGCTCGGGCGTTCGTAAATGGACTAGATTAAGTATAGATGGCGTCCAGAAAATGGAATTGATTCTAGAATACAGGACTATAGTAGGGTTTTGTTGATTTTTGCGATGTGCCTATCGCATGCGTTTCTTTCTATAGAACACCATAGAAAAACTAAAGACTATGCAGACCATTTTTACAACATAGCTATTTGGCCAATTTTAAAAAATCACAAAGGTATTCCTCCTGAAATATTGGCGGCACACAAACGGCTGTCAATTATATGGCGAGCCACTTTGTTTTCTTTGCTTGGCTTGTTCTTTGCGTTTGGACTTCTGGTAATGGAGATATCTAGTTGAGCTCGCTGGTTCCCAAGAAGTACTACGATGTAGAAAACGCTCCGCCACAAACAGAGCTGGCTGGTTATCTGGCGGCTGCTATTGACGGTGAGGTGGCGTGCCGATGCCCGAAGGTTCGCCCGGGCATTCCTGCGTGATATCGGAGGAGACAGGAAGGCAGCTTATACCTTCGCCGATCTGTCGATAGTTGATGAGCAACCATCAACGATAGCTTGCTGTTCCGACCACGAATGGAGGCTACCTGCACTTTTGCCAGTACCTCCCGCATCGTAGTTCTCCAGCGGGGCCGTCTGTGTTTAACGCAGATTTTCAACATGAAATGTTAGGGTGGTTCCATAACATTCATTATGCGAACAATAGCGAACATTGCTCCGTGAGTCATGCGTCTATCAGGCGCGGACGTTCTCTGGACGTGGAAAGCTTATTCTATCAATGGCCTACATGAGCGTGGCCGGGGCTTAACGTACGGTCTCGACCCCAAAGGCCGCAGGGCGATTAGAAAGAGGGCTTCCAATCTCTGCTCGGGTTTAGGATGACTTCTGCGGTGCTCGAAGGCAGACCCACCAGTGGTGGGAAATTGTCCCTTCAGAAGCCCTGCCGTTCCTGATATCTCATCCTCACCCTTTTCGCCCTGGGCAAAAGGAAAAGACGCGCCGTCTCACCTTCTCCGGTATCTCAAACCTGCCACCAGCGCGGCCAGCGCGGGCGAGGAATGGCGTCGGCTCGGGTAGTAGAGGTGATAGCCGGGGAACGGCTCGCACCAGTCCGCCAGCACGCGGATCAGCCGCCCCTCGGCGATAGGCCCGAGCACCTCGTCTTCCGGCACATAGGCAAGCCCGGTGCCCGACAGCGCCGAATTGAGCCTGAGCGCCATGTTATTGAAGATCAGTTGGCCCTCGACCCGCACCTTCAACTCGCGCCCGGCTTTTTCGAACTCCCACGGAAACAGGCCGCCATAGGTCGGCAGACGGAAATTGATGCAGTTGTGCTGCGTCAGCTCCTGTGGTGTCGTCGGCTTGGGATATCGCGCGAAATAGGTCGGTGCACCGACGACGGCCATCCGCATCTCCGGCCCGATCGGCACGGCGATCATGTCTTTGGCCACCTGCTCGCCGAGCCGCACGCCGGCATCGAAGTTTTCGGCGACGATGTCGGTCAGGCCGTAGTCGACGATGATCTCCACCTTGATGTCGGGATAGTCGGGCAGGAACTTGGCCAGCGCCGGCTGCAGGACGGTCACCGCCGGGTGCTCGCCCGAGGTGATGCGGATCACGCCGGCCGGCTTTTCCCGGAGAGCGCTGAGCGCCGCGATATCCCGCTCGATATCCTCAAAGCGTGGCGCCACCGATTGCAGCAGGCGCTGGCCCGCCTCGGTCGGCGACACCGACCGCGTGGTGCGCGTCAGAAGCGGCAGGCCCAGCCGCACCTCCAGTCCCTTGATGGTCTGACTGAGGGCCGATTGCGAAATGCCGAGCTTGGCCGCCGCCTTGGTGAAGCTGCGCTCCCTGGCCACCATCACGAAGGCGGAGAGGTTGTTGAAGTTCTCGCCCGACATTCATTAGTCCAGCTTATAGGCACATGCCGATTGTAGCACCTAATCGCTGGCGCGGGCGAGACCTATCTTGTCTTCAACCATGACGGCGACCGCCGGGCCCGCCGGCCGGCGCCGGTATTTCGAGGAAGACGACATGCAAAAGCGCACATTGGGCGGCAGCGATCTCGAGGTGTCCGCCATCGGCCTCGGCTGCATGGGGCTCAGCTACGGTTACGGCCCGGCCACCGACCGGGGCGACGCCATCAAGCTCATCCGCGCCGCCGTCGACCGGGGCGTCACCTTCTTCGACACCGCCGAGGCCTACGGCCCCGGCCTCAACGAGGAGGTGGTGGGCGAGGCGCTGGAGCCCTTCAAGGGCGAGGTGGTGATCGCCACCAAGTTCGGCTTCAGGGACGGCAAGCCGGCCAACGGCCTCGACAGCCGGCCGGAGCGCATCCGTCAGGTCGCCGACGCGGCGCTGTCCCGCTTGCGCGTCGAGACGATCGATCTGTTCTATCAGCACCGCGTCGATCCGGCGGTCCCCATCGAGGACGTCGCCGGCACCGTGCGCGACCTGATCGCCGCGGGCAAGGTGCGGCATTTCGGCCTGTCGGAGGCCGGGGCGGACACCATCCGCCGCGCCCACGCGGTGCAGCCGGTGGCGGCGCTGCAGAACGAGTATTCGCTGTGGTGGCGCGAGCCCGAGAAGGAGATCCTGCCGCTTCTCGATGAGCTCGGCATCGGCTTCGTGCCGTTCGCCCCGCTCGGCAAGGGCTTCCTGACCGGCAAGCTCGACGCCAGCACCAGCTTTGCCAAGGACGATTTCCGCAGCACCGTGCCGCGCTTCCAGCCCGAGGCGCTCAAGGCCAACCAGGCGCTCGTCGAGCTCGTCACCTCCATCGCCGCCGACAAGGGCGCCACGCCGGCACAGATCGCGCTCGCCTGGCTGCTGGCGCAGAAGCCCTGGATCGTTCCGATCCCCGGCACTACCAAGCTCCACCGCCTCGAAGAGAACCTCGGCGGCGCCACCGTCAAACTGACGACCGCCGACCTCGCCCGCATCGCCGAAGCGCTCAGCGGCTTCAAGGCAGAGGGCGACCGCTATCCCGCCTCGCACCAGCGCTTCGTCAACCGCTGAACGGAGATCGATCCCGACCATGGAAAAGACAACGCTCGCCAATGGCGTCGCCATGCCGCTGCTCGGCCTCGGCGTCTACCGCAGCAGCCCCGAGGACACTATCACCGCCGTGTCCGCTGCGCTTTCCACCGGCTACCGGCTGATCGACACCGCCGCCGCCTACCGCAACGAGACCGAGGTGGGCGAAGCGCTGCGCAACGCCCCCGTCGGCCGCGACGACGTGTTCCTCGTCACCAAGCTGTGGATCAGCGACTACGGCTATTACGAGGCGCTGCACGGCTTCGACCGCAGCCTCAAGAAGCTCGGCGTCGACACGGTCGATCTCTATCTCTTGCACCAGCCGATGCCCAACGAGTGGCAGCGCACGGTGGCGGCCTGGAAGGCGGTTGGCCGCCTGCTCGCCGAGGGACGCGCCAAGGCGATCGGCGTCTCCAACTTCTCCCCCGAGCTGCTCGCCGACCTGATCGACCGCACCGGCATCGTGCCGCACGTCAACCAGGTGGAGCTGCATCCCTTCTTCACGCAGGAAGGTTTGCGCGCCACCCACGAGCGGCTCGGCATCGCCACCCAGGCTTGGTCGCCGATCGGCGGCGTCATGCGCTACTTCACCGACGACCCCGAGGCGGCGCCGAGCCCGCTGTCGCACCCCGTCATCACCGGCCTTGCGACAAGGCACGGCAAGACCGCCGCTCAGGTGATCCTGCGCTGGCATCTGCAGCATGGCTTCTGCGCCATTCCAAAATCGGTGAACCCCAGGCGGATCGCCGAGAATTTCGCCGTCTTCGACTTTGCGCTGGCCGACGCCGAGATGACGGCCATCGACGCCCTCGACACCGGCCTTCGCAGCGGCCCGAACCCCGCCGACATCGACACCGTGAAATACCCCCTCCGCATCGAAGACTGATCCGAGCCTGACGAAAGGGAGCATGACCATGACCAACGGGAACAGCCTCACCATGGCCCGCCGGGCCTTTCTCGGCGCCGCCGGAACACTCGCCGCCGCCTCGGCCCTGACCGGCGGTACTTCGCGGGCTTCCGCCCAGGCGGCGCCGTCCGGTACCAGGCCCGACATCGGCAGGCGCAAGCTCGGTACGCTCGAGGTATCCAGCCTCGGCATCGGCGTCCAGAACATGAGCCGCACCTACCAGACGACCATCCCGACGCGGACCGAGATGCACGCCATCATCCGTGCCGCCTTCGATTACGGCGTCACCTTCTTCGACGCCGCCGAGGCCTATGGCCCGCACGAGGTCGAACGCATCCTCGGCGAGGGCATCGCCGGCTTCCGCGACCAGGTGGCCATCACCTCCAAGTTCGGCTGGAACATCGACCTTGAAACCGGCGAGCGCCGCCCCGGCCTCAACAGCCAGCCCGCGCATATCAAGCTGGCCGTCGACGGCATGCTGAAACGCCTCAAGACCGACCGCATCGACCTGCTCTACCAGCACCGCGTCGATCCGGCCGTACCGATCGAGGACGTGGCCGGTGCGGTGAAGGACCTGATGGCTGAGGGCAAGGTTTTGCATTGGGGCCTCTCGGAAATGGGGCCTGAGACGCTGCGCCGCGCCCATGCGACCCTGCCGGTTACCGCCGTGCAAAATGAATACTCGATGCTGTGGCGCGGCCCGGAAGAGGTGGTGCTGCCGCTCTGCGAGGAACTCGGCATCGGCTTCGTCTGCTGGAGCCCGCTCGGCGTCGGCTTGCTGACCGGCGCCATCGACAGGCGGACGCGCTTTGCCGAAGGCGACATTCGCGGCATCGAAACTCGCTTCTCGCCGGACAACCTGCCGCAGAACCTCAAGCTGGTCGATCTCGTGAAGACCTGGGCGACCCGCAAGCAGGCGACGCCCGGCCAGATCGCCTTGGCCTGGCTGATGGCGCAGAAGCCCTGGATCGTACCGATCCCCGGCTCGACGCAGATGCCGCACATGCTGGAAAACGTCGGCGCGGCCGCCGTCACCTTCACCGCATCCGAAATCGTTCGCTCGGCGACGCGACCAAAGGTCTCGGCAAAGTTGCGCCGGGCCGCATCCGAGGCGGTCGCCTGGTTAGCCAGCGTCGAGTTCTCCGAGATGGCCATATCCATGCCGGTGCCGATCAGCGCCAGAAGGACCGCCGCTCCAAACGTCTTGAAGTAATGGTTGTCGACCTGATCGTTGAAGCCGCCATAGCCTTCGGCGTCGGTTCCGGCCATGCCACCGATCTGCAGGGTTGAACCGTTCGGGAAGATGATGTCGGTCCAGATGACGAGGACGCGGGATTGGCCGAAAGCGACCTTGCTGTCATAGCGGCCCATCAACCGAGTGCCCTGAGGGATGAGCAGCCGATAGCCGGTCGCGCTGTCGTAGACGTTCTGGCTAACCTGGGCGGTGATCCTTCCTGGCAGATCGGAGTTGATGCCGGTGATGAGCGTTGCAGGGATGACTGATCCCCGCTTCAGCTCAAAGGGTGATTGCTGGGCTACGGCCTGGTTCGGCAGATAGCCGAGTTTCGCCAGATCTGAGTTGAAGAAGGCTTCTTTCTTGCTCTGCCCGTTCGGATCCGCATTCTGGCCATTGAGGCCGGCTTGAAGGGCGGCGCTGTAGAGGTCGGTGGCAGGCGAAGCCGCTGTTCTCCCGGAAAGAGCGGCCTGACCGCCTGCGTTGGTCTGCCCCGCATCCGTGACTGCAGCCTTCAGCTTGTCGGTGCTGACCGCAAGCGGGGAGTCGAGCGCCACATTGGCCGCCTGTAGACGGGCCATTCGTTGGCGCTGCTGCTCGCGGAAAACCTGTTCCTGCTGCTCCCGCATAAGCCTCGCCCGCCAGGTCGCTTCGGATTCCAACTCGTTCTGACGGGTTGGGCCTTCCGCTTGCTTTGTCTCGGAAGTGAACGGGTTCGGTTTTGCTTCATGCGAAGCATTGACGGGAGCAGAGGCAATAACCGCCGACGGCTGAGGCTCGCCGATGATCCCATCGGTGACACCGCGTTTCATCTGGTCGGCAAAGGTCGACGCGGGCAGGCCTCCGCTCGCGTTTTGGTCGCTACGATCACGGAAGACGAGGCCGCGCGACGTTAGACCGATAAGGATCACAGCGAAGAAGGCGACGGCGAGCGCGATAGCCATAATGACGGGCAGACGGTTGAGCCGGCGGATGCCGGCGCCAGGCTTCTGATTGCCGTCATGCCCTTGTCCAGAGCCGCCAAGTTTCAGCGATTGAACCATCGATCCCCTACCCGCGCTGCATGACGGAGACGGGACTGGCCGGGGTCGCCCCCGTGCCCGAGGTGGTGTAGATTCGGCCGATCTCCAGTGAGCCCGTCGTGAGACGAGCAAGAATCTGGTCGTCAACAGGCGCCAGCACATAGGCAAGGCGGATCGCGTTCTGATCCTTCACTTCACCGTCCATGGTGACGGCAAATCCCCAAGTGCGTAGCGCGGCGTCGAGAGCGGCGCCGAAGGCTGAGCTGTCCGGCTTCAGGACGATGGTGGCTTTGCCCTGCCCGAGCTGTTCGGCAAGGCGCGGCACGAGATCCCCGGCGATGGCGGACGCCGCCAATGTCGTCATCTCGGTCGGAGCCGTGCTGGCAACAAGGCTGCTGGTTCCAAACCCGTCGAGCTCGAGCCCGGCGCAGCCCGATACAAGCGCCGCGGCCATAACGATCATGGCCGTCCTGACGAGCATGGGGCGGACAAAGAGAGACTTCGTCATCGGATCACCCTCCCCTCTTGATGGTGATCTTTTCCTGGTTCCAGCCCACGCCGGAGATCAGGATCGCCTTATCGACCGCGAAATCGACGATCATCATGTTGCTCTTCATGCGATAGTTGACGATGCGGTTCTGACCTCCCGAGACGACGAAGAGGACTGGGGCCTCGCGGGCTGCGACGGACTCTGGGAACTGGATGTAGGTCTTGGTGCCGTCGGTGTAGACGCGGGTCGGCCGGAAACGGGCGCTTCCCGAAATCGAGTATCCGAAGTTCAGCTGATCGGCGGGAACTCCGGCGCCGGGAATGGTGCTCGCCTCGATGCGGGCGTTAATGTCGGCCAACCGTGACGAGACGTCTTCCGGGTAGTCGAAGCCGACGCGGGCCATATATTGGGTCGGATGTGATTTGAGTTGGATATGATAGGTGCGGCGCGAAGTCGTCACCACCATGGAGGTGACGAGGCCGGGCTCGGTCGGCTTGACGATCAGGTGGATGGCCTGCCCGCCCGTCGCTCCGGAGGTTGCCGGTTCCACTTTCCAGCGCACCGTGTCGCCGACCAGCACGTCACGGACAATTTCTCCACCCTGGAGCTCGATGTCGCAGACCTGGAGCGGCGAACAGATAACCGAGGGCTGAACCTCGCCATAGAGAAAGATGACCTTGCCGTCCGGACCTTTGGTGACCAGTCCGGACTGGCTGCGCCATTGTCCGGAGATCTCCACGCCCTTTGTTTCCTTGAAGGTCATCGATTGCGCATCGGCGTGCGATTGAAGGAGGAAGGGGCAGATAAGCGTAAGAGCCAGCAAGGTGCGCATCCGCACCGCGCTGGATGTGGGGAAATTCGCCTTCATGGGGGCGCGGCCTTTCAGATCTGGGCGGTCCAGTCAAAGTCCTTGAGGTACAGACCGATCGGGTTGAGGCGGATGACGCTTTCATCCTGGGGCGGGATCAGGACGACATTGGCGATGCCGCGAAAGCGGCGCGTGGCGACTTCCTTGCCCTTGCGGTCGCGTTCATACTCGGTCCAGTCGATCTGGAACGATTGACCGGAGAGTGGGACCACGTTGTTGACTTCGATGGCGACCGTTGCCGTCTTTGCCTTGTCGAAGGGGGAGGATGAGCGGAACCAGTTGTTGACCTTTTCGGTCGCCGGATCCGAGGTGCGCAAGAGAGCGTAGGTGCGATCGATATATTGCTTCTGGACGACCGCATCAGGGCTGACCGATCGGAAGTTCGTAACGAAGGCAGCTAGGCTTGCTCGTACGACGCGTGGATCGGCATATTCGATTTGCGCGGGAAACCCGGCATTGACGGCGGAGCCTAATTTGTCGACCTCGACGATATAGGGAACGAGCTTGACCTTGGTGCTCTGGTAGAGAGCAAATCCCGTGCTGAGGGTCGCTAGCGACAGGCTCACGATGCCAACGAGGCGCCAGGCCGAGGCGGCGCGAACATATGAGCCGTAGCGTTCGGTCCATTCCTGCCGGGCGGCGAGATAGGGATTGTCGGGAGTATGCTCGGCCACGGCGGGGCTCCTTCATGAAGTCAATCTTGATGCTTTGGTGGCGGCGGTGGCGACGCCGGACGCCCCTGCCCGGCCGATTGCCCCTGATCCAGCTTGGCATTGGCCAGCCCGAGGAGGGAACCGGAATAGGCACCCGGCGAGCCGATGGCTTTGTCCCTCGCGGCTGAGGCCATGGCACCGCCGGTGGAAGCCGCGCCCCTCAATCCGGAAAGGGCGGCGCTGCCGAAGGAAGAGCCGCCTGCGCGCGCCGATGTGTAGGCGGACGCTCCCGCCCTCGCCCCGCCCCAGGCAAGCGCCGCTCCGCCTGCTGCGAAACTCGCGGCTTGACCACCATGGCGGATCGACTCCATGCCGCCGGTAACGGACGCGCCTTGCACAACGCCCTGAATGATGGTCGGTACGTACATGGCGATGACGAAGACCACGACGGCGATACCGGCGATTGCCAGCGCGGTCTGATACTGGTCACCGACGGTCGCATCGCTTGCCAGCCCGATCAGCACGTCGGAGCCGATCTTGGCGATCATGACCAGCGCCATCAGTTTCATGCCGACCGAGAAAGCATAGATGAGATAGCGGATCGCGAAATCCTTCGTGTAGGACGAGCCGCCGAGGCCGAGCAGGATCATGGCCGCGAGGAGCCCGACATACATTTCAACGAGGACCGAGAGGAAGATCGCGGCAACGAGCGAAAAAGCGATGACGCTGACGATCATGGCGAGCGAGGCTGAAAGCGCCAGCGCATTGTCCTGGAACACCCCGAAGGAGATTTTCTCCGACATCTTCGCGGCGACTGTGAGCCCGGCATTGAAGACATTGGCGGGCGAGGCTGATCCGCCCCCGGCGCCGATCTGGAACAGACTGTCGACGATTGCCTTGGCCAGCGCCGGCCCTCGATCGAGGACGAAGGCGAAGAAGCCGACGAACATGATGCGGCGGACGAGTTCGGCGAACCAGGCCTCGAGCGAAGCAGCCTGAAGGGCGAGCCAGACGGCGGCAACCCCGATCTCGATCCCGGCGAGGATCCAGAACAGCGACCGCGCCGCATCCATGATGGTGGTCTCCCAGCCCTTGGCCGCCGCGACCACCTGGTTTTCCAGCGTGGTGAGCACGCTGCCGTCGGCGGCGAGGGTGGGAGAAGCGAAGAGAATGACAACGGCGGCACAGGCCGCAGCGAAAGCCGAGTTCAGGGCCGCGGGCCTCTTGACTGCTACCATCGTGGCCTCATTTCCTGGCCACCGGTAAGGGGTGGAGCCGTCGATTTGAAGAAGTTGCTTTGCCGCTTGTCGGTCGATGCCGTTGGTTGGGCCGGAGCGTTGCCCTGGATGCAGGTCCGCGAACTTGCAATCTGCCAACTGATCGCCCCGGAGATCGATGCCGAAAGCAAGCTCGCGATCACGGCGGTGTAGATGAGAGTGCGGTTCACCATCTCGGGCGCATCTCCTGTCCACCGGAGATCGATGGCGCGGCCGACTTGAAGAACTCCTCGCGGCGAGCCTGAGACAGGTCCTCTTCGGCTTGCTCGGATTGGTACCAAGTTGCCATCATGGTCATCTGCTGGGAGACAAGCCCGCGCAGCTTCTGCATCTGCGCGACCTCTTGGGCGGCGATGTCATGGCCGACCTGAAGCGCCTTCATCTGGCCGTCGGCGCCTTCCGACATCGAGCGCAACTGCGACATGGTCGCCTCCTCGCTGCCGAACTGATCGGCGGTGAGGTTTGCGGCCTTTAGCGTTCCCGAGATCGTGTCGCGATTGGTCGCCGACCAGGTCTGATAGGATGACGAGAAACTAGACCCGCTCGGCAGATTGGTCTTGAAGTCGGCGTAGCTCTGGAAGCGTGATTTGAGGACATCATCGACATTCCCCATGGAAAAGGCGATGCCCTGCCCCTGATTGACGATCGAGCGCAACTGGTTGAGGTCGCTCTGGACTTCTCCCCAGACGTGGGTCGGCAGTTGCGCGGTGTTCTGCAACATGTTCTGATAAATGCGAAGCTGGTTCTGGATCTGCTCGGCAAGCTGCGAGATCTGGGTGATCTGATTGTTGATCTGCTGCGAGGACTGGCCGACGAGGTGGACAAGCTCGCCGTTGTTGAGAATCTGCGTCCATTCTGTCGCACCGCCGGTGAGCCCGCCGCCGGCCTGACCCTGCCCGCAGAACATCGACAAGATGAGCGCGGCCGAAAGGATGCGGTGGCTCGCGATCAAGCGCGGAATCTCATGAGGTCTCTTCATCCTGCCCTCTGCGCATGCGGTTTGATCAATTTGGCCTCAAGCAGCTGACGCGCATGGGCGATGCCCCTCGCTTCGAGCCAGTGCGCCGGCCACTCGGCTCCATGGACGGCCTTGAACTCGAGGATGCGTTTGAGATGGTCGCGGCCTGAGGCGCCGACAAAGGCGAGTGCCACGGGACCGAGCGCCATGTCGAAGAGGCGCCGGCCGTCGGTGGAGGTGACGTAATAGTCCTGCTTCGGGATGGCCGATGCAATGATCTCGATCTGCCGCTCGTTGAACCCAAGCTTTTCATAAAACTCGCGGGTGCCAGGTTCGCGCGCCGCGCCATTCGGCAGACAAATCTTGGTTGGGCAGGATTCCTTCAAAACATCGATGATGCCGGAGCGGTCGGCATCCGAGATTGACTGGGTGGCGAGTACGACAGCGCAGTTGGCCTTGCGCAACACCTTCAGCCATTCACGAATCTTGTCGCGGAACAATGGGTGCCCGAGCATCAGCCAGGCCTCGTCGAGCAGGATCAGGCTCGGCGCACCGGTCAGGCGCTTCTCAATCCGCCGGAAGAGATAGGTGAGCACAGCGACCAGGTGGCGTGTCCCCATGTTCATCAATTCTTCGATTTCGAAGGTTTGGAGGGACTGAAGCATCAACCCGTCCTGTTCGGCATCCAAAAGATGGCCCATGGGCCCATCGACGGTGTAGGCGTGGAGTGCCTCCTTGATCTCGCGCATTTGCACCCCCGACACGAAATCGGAAAGCGAGCGGCCCGGTGCGTTGGCCATCAGGTCGACCTGGCGGGCAATGGCGTTGCGATGATCCGGTGTGATGGTGACTCCCTGCAGAGCGACCAGCATCTCCAGCCAGTCCGTCGCCCAGGCTTTGTCGCCATCGGTTGAGAGCTCGCCGAGTGGGCAGAACGAGAGTAAAGCTCTCGGTTCGTCGTCGCTGTCTCCGCCGATTTCATAGTGATCGCCGCCCGCGGCGAGCGTCAGCGGCATGAGCGAGCGGCCCTTGTCGAAGGCGAAGATTTGCGCGCCGTCATAGCGACGGAACTGCGCCGCGATCAGCGCCAACAGGGTTGATTTGCCCGAGCCTGTCGGCCCGAAGATCAGCGTGTGGCCGACGTCATCGACGTGAAGGTTCAGCCGAAATGGGGTCGAGCCGGAGGCGACTTGGCAGAGTGGAGGCGAGCCCGGCGGATAGAACGGGCATGGTGCTACGGGGCTCCCCGACCAGACGGAGTTGAGCGGCAGGAGATCAGAGAGATTGCGGGTGTTGATCAGCGGTTCGCGGATATTGGCGTACCAGTTGCCGGGGAGGCTGCCGAGAAAGGCCTCGGTGGCGTTCAGCGTCTCGACGCGTGCCCCGAACCCCTCGGCCTGCACAATGCGGCGGATGCTTTCACAGTTTTCTCGCAAGCGCTCCGCGTCATTGTCATGCAGCACGATGACCGGAGTGTAATAGCCGTAGGCGACCAACTGGGAGGCAGCTTCCGCGATCGCGTCCTCTGTCTCCGCGACCATAGCCATGGCGTCCTGGTCGACAGAGCGCGATTGGGTCTGGAAGAGTTGGTCGAAGAAGGGGCGGACCTTCTGCTGCCATTTCTTGCGTGTGTGCTCGAGCCGGTCGCGTGCCTCCAGCTCATCGAGGAACATGAAGCGGCTCGACCAGCGATAGGTGAGCGGCATCCGATCAAGACTGTTGAGAATGCCCGGCCAACTCTCGGCCGGCAGGCCGTCGATGGCGACGATGCCGACAAAGCGCCCCTCGACCATGGGCGTCAGGCCATGTTGGTATTCCGCCGTCACCAGCCAGTCGAGATACATAGGGATCTCCGGCAGGCGCACCGGATGGTTCTCTGCCGTGACGCAGTAGCGGATGAACTGGAAGAGATCGTCGAACCGGGCAATGCGGGAGCGGCCCTCCCCTCCCCGCTGCACGATCTCCCGCGTGCGCATGCGCTCAACGGAAATGACGTTTGAGAGATATTGCTCGACCTCGCGGACCGAGGTCTCGAAGGACTGCAGCGCGGTTTCGGCGAATGTGGCCGTCCGGCTCGCTTCGTCTGAGTAGACATAGCGGGCAAGACTGGACTTGCGCCGCTCCGGCGGGCGCCAAGTCAGAATCAGGGCGAGCCGGCTTTCAAAATGTCCCCGCTTCTGCTCGAAGTGCGCCCGCCGTTCCGCGTCGATCGCGCGGGTAACTGCATCGGGGAAATGACAGGCGTCTTCCCTTGGATAGTCTGTTGTTGGAATGCGCAACGCCTCGACCTGGATCATCCAGCCCGAGCCGAGGCGTGCGAGGATCGCATTGATCTGGCGCGAGACCTCATTGCGCTCGACGTCGGTGGAACTCTCCGAATCCGGCCCCGCGAAATACCAGCCTGCCATCAGCGAGCCGTCTTTCAGGAGAATGACGCCGTTGGCGACGAGCCCGGCATAGGGCACGAGATCCGAGAAGGAAGGATCGCGGTGGCGGAAGGGGGAAAGCGCGGCCATGACTGATCCCTCAAGCGCGCCGCCAGGGCGACGATGTCGGGCGATACTGCCAGCGGTATGTGATGTGGCGCAGGTAGACGCGCCGCATCAGCGGATCTGCCTTGGCCATCATGCGCAAGAGCCCCACGATCACCGACCAGACGGCAAGACCGAAGAGAGCGGAGATCCAGGTCAGCACGACGAAAATCAGGATGATGCTGGCGAGCCCTGTCACGAGTACCAGCTCGCGGTCGGCCCCCATCAGCAGATTGGGCCGTGACAGGGCGCGGTGAATGCGGGTGCGCTGGAGGGATGAGCTAAGGTCAGCCATTAGCCCCCCGCCCCCTGCCCGGTTGATCCAGGCGTGCTTTCGTCCCCTGCGATGCCGATCGAGGCTCCCGTTGCACCGAACAGCGCGACAATCTGGGTAGCGCCAAGCAGGATGCCGGCGACAAGCACGACATACATGAGCCGCCGCGCGAAATCGTTGAGTTCGCCGCCGAAGATCAGCATGCCGCCGGCGACCGCGACAGCGGCGAGCGCAATGAAGCCGGCGACCGGTCCGGTGATCGATTGTTGGATCTGCTGAAGCGGCCCCTCCCAGGGCAGGCTGCCGCCGGACGAGGCGAAGGCCGGAAGACTGAGTGTTGCCCCGACGACGAAAGCAAGGACAATGCGGACAAGGAGGGCTTTACGCGACATGGGCGCGATCCTTTTGTGCGTAGGATTCAATCTGGTAGCGGCCGCCGGAGAAGCTCTCGACGTGAAGGACATCCCTGACGATGCGGCCTTTCGGCGTTCGCTCAATGGAGACGATCAGGTCGACCGCCTCGCCGATGACGTCCTGCATCGGCTGCTGGCTCGCTTCGGCCGTCAGTTGTTCGAGCCGGCGTAGTGCTGATTCCGCTGAATTGGCATGGATGGTGGCGACCCCGCCCGGATGTCCGGTGTTCCAGGCCTTGAGGAGGGTGAGTGCCGCACCGTCGCGGACTTCACCGACGATGATCCGGTCGGGTCTCAATCGCATGGTGCTTTTGAGGAGGCGCGCCATGTCCACGGTGTCCGAGGTGTGCAGCGCCACGACATTCTCGCCGCCGCACTGGATCTCGGCGGTGTCTTCAAGGACAAGCAGCCGATCATCGGGAGCGGCGTCGGCGATCTCGGCGATCACCGCGTTGGCCAGCGTCGTCTTGCCCGAACCCGTCCCCCCGGAGATGACGATGTTGAGCTTTGAGGTCACCGCATTGCGGATGACGTCGGCCTGAGTGGCGGTCATCACCCTGCCGCTCACATAATCGGCGAGCGGGATCAGCTTTGATGCCCTGCGGCGGATGGTGAAGGTAGGCCCACTCACGACTGGTGGCAGCAGTCCTTCAAAGCGATGGCCGCCGATCGGCAGCTCGCCCGAGATGATCGGCTGCTCGTCATCTGCCTCCGAGTTCAGGGCATGGGCAACACTGCCGATGACGATCTCGGCGGTGGCCGCCGTCATCTCGCCGGCTGGAGCAATGCCGTGGCCGAGCCGTTCGATGAAGAGCTTGCCATCGGGGTTGAGCATGATCTCGACGACGGTCGGATCGTCGAGAGCGACGCAGAGCTGGTCGCCGAGCGCCTCCTGGAGCTTACGCACCAGACGGGGGTGGGAGCGGAGCTGGGTCATGGACGATGTCCCGCTTAGGCCGCTCGCCGCGTCGGCCGGAGGATCGACGAATAGCCTGCTGGTCTAACGGTCTCGAAGCTTGTCCTGTTAGTCGGCAACAAGCCCACCACGGCCTTCGTGTTGCCGATCAGTTTGGGTTCGCCAATCCGCGCCATTGGCCAACCGGCCCGGCGCAGGATCCGTTCAATCCGAAGGTCCGTTGCCGTGATCAGCTCGCCGTAGCCATTGGCCATCGACCATTCGATGATGGCGGCAAATAGGGTCCAGGTCGCGCTGTGCAACGCTTGGCCCTGCCCACCGGGTTCGTATGCAGCGGTGAGCGAGGTGTCGACGCAAAAGCGTGAACTCTCGATCATGGCGGCGTGTGGACGGAACAGTCCCTGCCCTCCCAACTCCGGAAAGAGCACGGACAGGAGCGTGGGTCCCGTCGCTGGCAGGAGACGAACGGCACCAACCACCGCTTCCCGCGCATCGACGACAAGAATGTATGTCGGCTGGCAGAGGTCAAACTCGTCGCGCTCGCGCCCGTCGCGAACCTTCACGTCCCAGTTCAGGCGGTCATGGAAGACCCGCGCTCGCAGCTGATGCATCCGGTCAAGAATGGCCGCCTGGGACCGAAAATGCTCAGGAGAAATCGCGATCGCTCGCATGTTTCTGGCTCCGAATCTGACAATTAAGGAGCGCAAGAAGCCATGTCTGGGGTGGCGTGACGACTAATGAAAGTATGAGTGCTTGGGGGACTGGTCGTGGACTAGACTAGGTCCCGAGTCCGAGATACGGGGCGGCTGCGGGCCATAAGCCAGCAGGAAAAAGCCATTGTGCACACTCGGTTCTGAGAGGCCGATGCCATCCAAGGGGTCATTAGGATTTCGTTAACCCAATATTTCTTTACGGAATCGGGGAATCGTGTTCATTCTGACGGCAATGAAGCGCTTGAGGGCGCAAATACCGTTGGAGGCCATGGAATGGCGTCGAAAGCCGCCCCGCTCCCCACTTCGAATGAAGTGCCCCAGCAAATGGGTTTCGACCGCCTTGCCGAGGTGCTTTCGTCACGCATCTCCAAGATGCGGCAGAAGATTTATGCGCCCGATGCGCGGAAGCAGCTTCGCAAATTCAGTTCCGGCGAGGCCTCGAAGCTTCTGGGGATCAGCGACTCTCATCTCAGGCAGCTTAGCATAGACGGCATTGGGCCCCAGCCAGAGCTTGGTGCTGGCGGCAAGAGGCTGTACTCGCTCGCGGACATAAATGTTCTTCGGCAGCATTTCGCCGGAACACGTCCTAAGAACGCGCTCCAGGTATTCCCACGTCGTCGGCCGGGAGAAAGGTTGCAGGTTATCGCCTGCGCTTCGTTTAAGGGCGGTTCCGGCAAGACGACGACGAGTGCGACGGCGGCTCATTACTTGGCCCTGCGCGGCTATAGGGTGCTGGCTATCGACCTCGACCCGCAAGGCTCCATGACGGCCATCTTCGGCATTCAGCCCGAGACCGATCTTGGAGACAACGAGAGTCTCTACGGCGCGATCCGCTACGATGACGATCGCCGCAATATCCGAGACGTAATCCGCGAGACATATTTCGAGGGCATCGACCTCATTCCGGGGGCCATTGAACTCCAGGAGTGGGAGCACGAAGTTCCGGTTGCCATGCAGCAGCGCGGAACGTCCCCGTTTTTCCGCCGGATCGCCGAAGTGCTAGCCGAGGTCGAGGATGACTACGACATCGTCGTGCTCGATTGCCCTCCTCAGCTCGGCTTTCTGACGCTCTCCGCTTTGACGGCCGCCACGGGTGTTCTGATCCCGGTATTCCCCCACATGCTGGACGTAATGAGCTTGTCGGCCTTCCTCCTAATGGCTTCAGACCTGCTCAACGTTGTCGAGAAGCGCGGTGGTGCGTTCCAACGCGACTGGATCAACTTCCTGATCACCAGGCACAACCCGAACGACGCAACGGAGGTCGATATCGTCTCCTTGCTCCGTTCCCTCTTCAAGCAGCAAGTGCTGACACGCCCGGCCGTCCAGTCGGCAGCCATTTCGAGCGCAGGCCTCTTTCGTCGGACGATCTATGAAATCGACCGCGCCGATGTCGGCCGTGGTACCTACGACCGCGCCCTAGAGTCGATGAACGGGGTTTGCGAGGAGATCGAGAGCCTGCTCACCAAGTCATGGGGGCGCGCATGAGCAAGCAGCGTGATCGCAGCCGCGGTATTCTCGGGCTAATTGACGACGAGGAAGATGTCTCTGGTGCCCCCTCCCCGGCCGACAAGGCTGACGCATCAACGCGGGCGCTAAAGCACATGCCCTCCGGCAGCATCAAAACTCTGGAGAGCACGCTGACGAGGGCTGAACGCGAAGCCGAAGAGCTTCGCAGGCTGGTCGCGTCTGGTGCGCAGGTCATCGAGCTCGATGCGAGCCTCGTGCAGCCTTCTCCCCATGCTGACCGCATGGAAGATGACAATGCCGAGGCGTTCGACACCCTAAAGGCGTCGATTGCCGAGAATGGGCAGCAGGTTCCTATCTTGGTCCGACCGCACCCGACTGATCCGGACCGTTACGAGGCTGCTTACGGCCATCGTCGGCTTCGAGCTGCGGCTGAACTCGGGCTAACGGTTCGTGCCGTTGTTAAGCCCCTGACGGACGAGCAACTGGTGCTCGCCCAGGGCATCGAAAACTCGGCTCGGCAGGACCTTTCCTGGATCGAGCAAGCCGTCTTTGCATTGAAGCTCGGTGAGCGTGGTTTCCCGCAGCGGGCAATTGCAGCGGCTCTTTCCATTCAGCGTCAGAACGCGAACCAAATGATCTCGGCGGCGCGGAAGATTCCGGCCGACATCATTCACGCTATCGGACGTGCGCCCAGGGTCGGCCGACCGAGGTGGCTGGAGCTCGCTGACCGTTTGGCGAATGGTGTTTCGCCCGCTGTTCGCTCGGCCCTCTCCACCCCGGCTTTTTCCTCGCTTCCTTCGGACGAGCGCTTCGAGGCCATTCTGATGGCCGCCGCGCCGGATACCGAGGTGTTCCGGCCGGCCGCTCATATGTCGCGGCTGTCCGCGGCTACGCTGTCCCTGCCGGGCGGCCGTACAGTGGGGTCGTTCGTTCGTGGCGCTAAGGCGGCGACGCTGAAACTTGAGGACGTGGATTTCGGAACTTGGCTTGCCGAGCGCGTACCTGCGCTGCACGCCGAGTTTTCTGCTCAAACCGAGGACCCAACGCGGAACCCAGAATCAGCTAGTGTTTCCGACACATCGGTCGGCAATACCCCAGAGGAGTGACACGGACAAAGGAAAAGGGGCCCCTAACGTTTCCGCCGGAAGCCCCATCTCTGATGTGTAGCAACGACAGAGATAACTGCTCCCGGACATAGTCGTCAAGACCTCGGAACGCCCAAACGGGTGATCCCTCTAACTTTGTCTTCGCACAAGAGGACAAGGAACTGTGAATCATATCTCTAGCGCCCCCTTTGGGGGACGCCTGACGGTCGCGCAAGCGGTCGTGCAGGCAACGGCTGCGGCTTGTCCGCAAGAAACCAAAGCCTCAAAATGGGCCGTCCTGCGGTCGATCTCTGATGCCCGCACGCGGCTTGGTGTCTCTGACCGTGCTGTGGCGGTGCTTCATGCCATGCTGTCATTTGTTCAAGGCGATGAGATCAAGGTCGGGGAGGTCGTCTTCCCATCGAATGCCACGCTTTCTGCCCGTGCGCATGGGATGGCCGCGCCGACGCTCCGGAGGCATATCGCCCAGCTCGTTGAGAGAGGGCTCGTCATCCGGCGCGACAGTCCGAACGGGAAGCGGTATGCCCGCAAGGGCGATGACGGTACGATTGCCCTCGCCTTCGGGTTTGAGCTCACGCCGCTTGTCGTCAGGGCGGCTGAACTTGAGTGCATGGCTGCCGAGATGGCTCGTGATCGAAGGCTTCTCAAGGAGACGAGAGAAAAGGTGACGTTGCTGCGGAGAGACATTGCCGGGACGGTCGAGTGCCTTGTCAACGAAGGCGCCGCAGTGACCGTGCGGCCCATTCCCCCCGCCCCCTCACGGACGGCATCGCTCACGGAGCTTGAAGATTTGGCCTTCGATCTAGGAATGTTGAAGGCGGAAGCCGATAAGGCGCTGGCAATTCTTGTTAATTCCAGGAATCCGAGCGGCAATGTGACTCAGACTGAGCGTCATATACAGGATTCAAATCCAGACTTTCATGAATCTGAACTGCCCCAGGAAAAGGCGCAGGCGACTGGGCCAGAGGTTGCACCCGACATGAAGAGGCCTTCGGCAGCCGCAAGGCAAGGTTCGCATCCCAATGAAACGCCGAGGATCGATCTTCCCGCGGTGCTTGCGGCGTGTCCGAGTTTACGTGATTGGACTGCGGGTAGGGTCCGGTCGTGGGAGGACTTGGTGCGAGCAGCCGAAGCCGTCCGCCCGGCCCTCGGCATCTCGCCGGATGCCTGGGAGGAAGCCGTCGGGAGCATGGGTGAGAGCGGAGCGGCGGTGACAGTGGTGACCATTCTGCAACGGGCGGAATCTATCGCCTCGCCTGGTGGCTACTTGCGAAGCCTTTCATCGAGGGCGCGCAGTGGGCAGTTCTCGCCTGGCCCTATCGTCGTGTCACTGCTACGGCAGAGGGCGAAAGCGCAGATGGCAATATGACGGGTATCATGCGTAAATGGTTCCGCTTCCGGGGTGTCTCAGTTGAGACACCTATCTCGGTGTCGGGCTAAACAAGGTTGCGTCCCTGCAAGAGGTGTCTCAACTGAGACACTATTCCATACAAACGACGCTGGACTTCGGCTGTCTCAGGATGAGTGGGGCGTTCGGAAAGGCAGCCTTCTGTTGCGGACTGGCGCCGACGGCAGCAGGTCGGACGAGCGGCGTGTCACCGCCAGATTTCAAGTTCCTTCCGCCAGTGAGATGGTGCTGGCAAGCGCCTGCTTGTTTCCAGTTCAGTTCTTGTTGGCGTGCTGTTCCAGGAGCGTCCTGCGAGACCTGCCCAATCCCGCTCTTCATGCGATGGCGTCCTGAACTGATCCGGATCTTCTCCGATCAACCCGCTTCGGGGTCGGCTACGCCAGCGTGCCGTCGCTGCCGCTTTGCTTTCGCGATGACCGCGACCGATCTCAGTTCTTTCGGGGAGCCATCGAGCGGGAATTGGCCCGCTCTCGGTGGAGCCCTTCAAAATGTCACACGACCTCGCTGTTGCTCAACAACACGCCTTTCAACTCGCCCACATCCTGATGGTCCCGGTAACACTGTTCAAGTCAGGCTCGGAATACGGTGTTCTGCCGTCCAACGAACTCGATGCCGATGACGAGTTGGATGTCATCAATGAGTTTGATCCGCACATGTTCCAGCCGGCTCATTGAGCCGGCATTGGTCTGCCTGGTGCCGCTTGCGGGCGGCGCTGGCCAAGGGAGGCTGCCGCCGCGCGCGATTCCACTCCCTATTTCGTTAGTTGCATCACTCGCGCCCTTGGCAAGGCTCGCCCTTCGCGGACTGACGGCCGTGTCGCGCGAAACGCGCGAAGATCCAAATAACTCGAAAGGGGCAGGCGGGACGCGCCTGGGAAGACTATGGACGCACGAGAAATCGAGAATCTGAAGGGGAGGGTGGAATGCTCTGTCGTGTTGGAGAAAGCAGACTTTGCCATCGACATAAGGGAGAGCACCCGCCGGGCGATCAAGTTTCGCCGAAGCGACGACATCATCATCGTCATCCATGACGGCAAGGGTTGGTTTGATCCGTTATCGGACGCCAAGGGCGATGTGCTCTCCCTGATCCAGCATCTGGAAGGTGCTTCGTTCACAGGCGCGCTCGCCATAGCCGCTGATCTTGTCGGGTTTATCCCGCAGGAGCCGCGGTGGGCTCGGCCGTCACGGTCGCGGGAAAACATGATGTCTTTGGCGGAGCGATGGCGGGCGCGGCGGCCGCCCTGGTGTGGTTCGGCGACGTGGAGCTATCTCCGAGACATCAGGGGGATCTCCGAGCAAGTTCTCCGTGTGGCGACGGATCAGAACGTCCTGCGAGAGGGACCACATGGCAGCATGTGGGCGGCTCATGTCGACGAGAAGGGGATCGTGACTGGCTGGGAGGAACGCGGACCGGAATGGCGCGGTTTTGCCAGCGGCGGCGCCAAGATTCTGTTCAGGCTCGGGGTGCTTGACGGCCTTCGGCTTGTGGTCACCGAGGCGGCGATTGACGCCATGAGCCTCGCAAGTCTCGAGGGCTTCCGTAAGGAAAGCCTTTATCTCAGCACTGGAGGCGGCTGGTCCCCGACAACGGCGGCGTCCATACGCTCACTGGCCCGTCGGTCGGGCGCCCAGCTTGTCGCGGCGACGGATGCCAATGCGCAAGGGGAAGTCTTTGCCGCCCGGTTGAGGGAAATCGCCGATGCCGCGGGTTGCGATTGGCTCCGTCTCAAGTCTCCTGCGGAAGACTGGAATGATGCTCTACGAGTGAATGGTTTCTGCCGCCGAAGATGATGCCTGGCACGGCGCCGGTCTTGGCGCGTTTAGCGGATGGGCCGACCGGCATCCTCAAGGGCAAAGCACAATCCTGCAAGCTCCGGCGAACCCCTTTGTGCCACCGTCGCCAACAAGCGTTTGTCCGCGGTGACGAAGCGGAGCTTTTGCCGCAACGCGAGGGCTAGGTAGACGCAGTCATAGGCGGGATGGCCCAGCTCGATGGCAAGGCGTGTTGCCGTCTCGCTGAGGCCCTGCATGGACTGAAACGAAATGCCGGAACGCTCTATGAGGGCGATAGCAAGGGTGGCTTCGTTTGGCTCCAATTCTTTCCGCTGGACCTTCTTCCAGAGAATATTGGCGCATTCCGGCAGCAGGAGTTCCGGCGCGATAGAAATGAAGGTCGAGCGTAACCGGACCGCATCTTCTCCGCCATCTTCCGCAATGACCCATTTCACGGCGACGCTTGCGTCAATGATCAGTGTTTCTTTCACCGTTCATCCCGCCCTTCGCTCTGGAGAAGCTCGGACGGGGTTTGTTTGCGCGAGGCGGTGAGCTGCCGCAGTTCGGCAGCCAGATCATCGAAAGAGGGTTCCGGCACGCTGTCGAGAACCTGACGCAAGATGGCCCGGTGCTCAGCTTCGGCGGAGCGGCCGTGGCGCGCCGCGCGCAGCTTCAATTTCGAAATCAGATCTTCGTCGAGGTTACGGACGTGCAGGCTTCCGGCCATGGATCACTCCATTGCTAGCAATGCTATCATTATGGGCGAGAAATCGGGAAATGCAAGAAAGAGGGAATGGAAAGGTACGTCAGGCCTGCCGCATGTCCGCCGGTCGCGTCAAGGGTGAAGCTTCGCCCGGCTGACACCGGCCCTTGACCCGCCCAGACGGAGAGGCGGCGACGGGGAGGGGTCACGAAGACCCGGAGAAAAGGATCGGATGAGCGATCCGCCGGGCTCGTTCGACCACCTTTGAGCGAAGGAGTTCCCCATGATCTCGTCCGACAACTTCCGCAAGATCTGGTTCGGATGCGCCGACCGGCCGCAGATGTTCCGCCTGTTCGATCGCCATGCCAAGCAACCAGGGCGGTTCTCGGTAGACGCAACCCCGCTCTATGCCGGCGAGTGGTTCGAGCTTGGCCAGAGCGAATGCGACTACATGCTGGATGTCCTGCCGCCGCTCTGGATGAGAGGAGGCATGTTCGCCCTGCGCGAGTTCATGATCGGGGCCGTCACCAGCGTCTTCTTCACCATCCCGATCAACGATCGTGTCAGGCATTTTCACGGGTATTGCGATCTCTCACGGCGCCAGGAAGCTGAGCGAATGCGGCAGGCCATCGTAGCAAGGGAGTCTCGTCCGGAACGGGCAATGAGCGAGGCCGAGCGGCTCGAACACATCTGGAGCGACACCAGGGACGCCTATCGGGGCTATGCCGACGAGACTTGGCCTTCAGCGGTTCGAGGCGCGCGCTGGGTAATGGTCTACTCCAGCAAACCGCAGGGCGAGGCCAAGCTCCTGATCGATCTCACCAAGGCGGAGATTGTCGCCAAGCTGCCGATCCACTACCGGCCCGCGCACAAGGCTCTCGCGGCGTGACAATCACGGCCTAATCCCGGCCCTCCGATCCGACAGCCCTGACGTTCGCCATTGCCGGAATATTCGGCGTGGCGATGGCTCGCGTCTTCACATCCCAGCCGCCGTTTTCTCATTCCTCGAACTTCCAGGAGCGTTCCCACATGACCCAGGATGCCCCTTTCACCTTTGACCTGTCTGGCAATTGTCCCGGTTTCGGGCAGGACGACTTGTCAGCGGGCCTTGGCCTTGGCCTTGGCGTTACCGCGCTCGCCGGCAGCCCCGCCGTTCGACCAGATAATGACGACGATCCCGATCCCGTTCCGCCCGCTCCGGGCGCCTGCCGTCCGGTCGGGGCGCCAACGACTGAACCTCACACGCAGGGCGCGCCGGCCAACTTCTATCTCGACAAGGGCGACCGGGGCCTGGCTACCGGTTGGAGGGAGAGGGCAGGGGTCAATGTCGCCATAATTGAACTTGCCAATGAGATCGTTCGTGATGGTCGGCCGGCCACACGCGAGGAACAAGCCAGGTTGATCCGCTTCACCGGCTTCGGGGCCTCGGAGCTTGCCAACGGTATGTTCCGCCGCCCCGGCGAAGGGGCGTTTCGCGATGGCTGGGATGGGCTCGGCAGTTCGCTCGAGGACGCGGTTTCGGCCGGTGACTATGCCTCGCTGGCCCGCTCGACCCAATATGCGCATTTCACGCCGGAATTCATCGTGCGGGCGATTTGGAAGGGCTTGCAGCGCCTTGGCTGGCGGGGAGGGCGAGTGCTGGAACCCGGCGTCGGTACGGGGCTCTTTCCGGCACTTATGCCGAAGAGCTTTCGGGAGTGCTCCCTCGTTACCGGCGTCGAACTGGACCCAGTGACCGTTCGCATTGTTCGGCTGTTGCAGCCGAAGGCACGGATCTTGGAAGGGGACTTCGCGAGGACCAATCTCCCGGAACACTTCGATCTTGCCATCGGCAATCCGCCGTTCTCCGATCGCATAGTGCGCTCGGATCGCGCTTATCGGTCACTGGGCCTGCGCCTTCACGACTATTTTCTCGCGCGATCGATCGATCTTCTCAAGCCCGGCGCGCTCGCCGTCTTCGTCACCTCGCACGGCACGCTCGACAAGGCCGATAAGACGGCTATAGAACATATAGCGAACAAAGCCGATCTAGTGGCGGCGATCCGCCTGCCGGAGGGCAGCTTCCGGCAGGGGGCTGGAACCGATGTGGTCGTCGATATCCTGTTCTTTCGCAAGCGCCGGAGCGGTGACACCGATGGCGATCGGTCCTGGCTCGATCTTGCCGATGTTTGCTTCGATGCCGGCACCGACGGGGAGGGCGGGGGAGTGGTCTCCGTCAATGGCTGGCTCGCCCGCCACCCGGAGATGGTGCTCGGCACGCATGCGCGCGTAGCCGGACCCTTCGGGGAGACCTACACTTGCCTGCCCAGGGTGGGCGAAAACCTGGAAGGCGCACTCGATGCCGCCATCACTCGTTTGCCGGAGGGACTCTACGACGGCGCGCCCGACGTCATCGACCTCGAGGCCGACCTCGCGGAAGTGCCGTTGGTGGCCGTTTCCGGTGAGACCTCCCATATCCGGGAGGGCAGCTATGTCATGGATCATCGCCACGGCCTGATGCAGATCACCGACGGTGCGGCCGTTCCGGTGAAGCTGCGCAAGGGCAAGAGTGGCGATGGCATGCCCGAAAAGCACGTCCGTATCATCGCCCGGCTCATTCCTGTCCGCGATGCCCTGCGCGACATCCTGAAGTGCCAGGAAACCGATCGCCCCTGGAAAGACGCGCAAATCCGCCTGCGCATCGCCTGGTCTTCCTTCGTGCGGGAGTTCGGGCCGATCAATCACACGATGGTGTCCATTGCCGAGCACGAAGCGAGCGGCGAGGTTCGCGAGAGCCATCGCCGCCCGAATATCCAGCCCTTCCTGGACGATCCCGATTGCTGGCTGGTCGCTTCGATCGAGGACTACGATCTTGAGACCGACACCGCGCGTCCCGGCCCGATCTTTTCCGAACGGGTGATCGCGCCGCCCGCGGCCCCGACCATCACCTCCGCGGCTGACGCCCTTGCCGTCGTGCTCAACGAGCGCGGCCATGTCGACCTCGACCATATCGCCGAACTGTTGCACCGGGACGTCGACGATGTGCTCGCCGATCTCGGAGCATCCGTCTTCCGCGATCCGGCGAACGGCAATTGGCTGACGGCGGACGCCTATCTCTCGGGCCCGGTGCGCGACCAGCTGAAACTGGCCGAGGCCGTCGCCGAGCTCGACCCGTCCTTTCGGCGCAATGTTCTCGCCCTCCGTGATGTTCAACCCGCCGACCTCGGCCCGGCCGACATTACCGCGCGGCTGGGCGCCCCGTGGATTTCGGCCGACGATGTGGTCCGCTTCGTCAAGGAAACCATGGATGCCGATATCCGCATCCACCACGTGTCGGAACTCGCCACCTGGATCGTGGATGCGCGCCAACTCGGCTACTTGGCCTCCGGCACGTCGGAATGGGGCACCGAGCGGCGCCATGCCGGGGAACTTCTTGACGATGCGCTCAACAGCCGGGTGCCGCAGATTCTTGACACTGTCAGGGACGGCGACACGGAACGGCGGGTGCTCAACGTCGTCGATACCGAGGCGGCCAAGGAGAAGCTCCAGAAAATTAAGGCTGCCTTCCAGAACTGGGTCTGGACTGACCCAGATCGGACCGACCGGCTGGCGCGGATCTACAATGATCGCTTCAACAATATCTCGCCGCGCGCCTTCAATGGCGACCACCTGAAGCTTCCAGGCGCCAGCACGGCGTTCACGCTCTATCCGCACCAGAAGCGTGGCATCTGGCGCATCGTCGCGAGCGGCTCCACTTATCTTGCCCATGCCGTCGGCGCCGGCAAGACCATGACCATGGCCGCCGCCATCATGGAACAACGCCGCCTCGGGCTGATCGCCAAGGCCATGCTGGTCGTTCCCGGCCATTGCCTGGCGCAGGCCGCGCGCGAGTTCCTCGCCCTCTATCCCAACGCCCGCATTCTTGTTGCCGACGAGACGAACTTTTCCAAGGATAAGCGCCAGCGGTTCCTGTCGCGGGCTGCGACCGCCACGTGGGACGCGGTTCTGATTACCCATTCGGCGTTCCGCTTCATCTCGGTCCCCGCCGCCTTTGAGAAGCAAATGATCGAGGACGAACTCTCGCTCTACGAGGACCTGATGAGCCGGGTGGAGCGCGATGATCGCGTCTCGCGCAAGCGCCTTGAACGCTTGAAGGAGGGCCTGAAAGAGCGGCTAGAAACGCTCGCCACCCGGAAGGACGATCTCCTGACGGTCTCCGAACTCGGTATCGACCAGATCATCGTCGACGAGGCGCAGGAGTTCAGAAAGCTCTCCTTCGCGACAAACATGGCGACCTTGAAGGGCGTCGATCCCAGCGGATCGCAGCGCGCCTGGGATCTCTATGTCAAATCCCGGTTCCTGGAGGTGAAGAACCCCGGTCGTGCCCTGGTACTCGCCTCCGGCACGCCAATCACCAACACCCTCGGAGAAATGTTCTCGGTCCAGCGCCTCATGGACCATGCGGCACTTGAGGCGCGCGGCCTGCATGAGTTCGACGCCTGGGCCTCCACCTTTGGTGACACGACGACGGAATTGGAACTTCAGCCCTCTGGCAAATACAAGCCGGTCAGTCGCTTTGCGAGTTTCGTCAATGTTCCGGAACTGATCGCCCTGTTCCGCAGCTTCGCCGATGTGGTGATGCCGGAAGACCTCAGGCGCTTCGTGAAGGTGCCGAACATTTCCACCGGACGGCGGCAGATCGTCACGGCCAAACCGACTGCCGCCTTCAAGCGCTATCAGACCGTGCTCGATGCCCGCATCAAGGCGATTGAGGAGCGGGATCGCCCGGCCGAGCCCGGTGATGACATCCTGCTCTCCGTCATCACCGACGGCCGCCACGCCGCTATCGATCTCAGGCTCGTCGACGCGGACAATGACAATGAGCCGGAGAACAAGCTTAATCTCTTGATCGAGACCGCGCACCGCATCTGGCGGGAAACCGCAGAGAACACCTACCGACAGGCCGACGGACGGGGCTTTGATCTCCCCGGCGCGGCTCAGATGATCTTTTCCGATCTCGGTACGATCAGCGTGGAGAAGAGCAGGGGATTTTCCGCCTACCGCTGGATCCGTGGCGAACTCGTCCGGCGGGGTGTTCCCGCGTCCGAGGTCGCATTTATGCAGGACTACAAGAAGGCCGAAGCGAAACAGCGTCTGTTCGCGGACGTCCGCGCCGGCAAGGTGCGCTTCCTGATCGGCTCATCCGACACCATGGGCACCGGCGTCAATGCCCAGCTTCGGCTGAAAGCCCTCCACCACCTCGATGTGCCCTGGCTGCCCTCGCAGATCGAGCAGCGGGAAGGGCGCATTGTCCGGCAGGGCAATCAGCATGACGAGGTCGACATCTTCGCCTATGCGACGGAAGGCTCTCTCGACGCCACCATGTGGCAGAACAACGAGCGCAAGGCTCGCTTCATCGCCGCCGCTCTTTCCGGCGACACCTCCATCCGCCGACTGGAAGATCTCGACGGAGGGCAGGCCAACCAGTTCGCCATGGCCAAGGCGATAGCCTCAGGCGATCAGCGCCTGATGCAGAAGGCAGGGCTCGAGGCTGACATCGCCCGGCTGGAGCGCCTGCAGGCCGCTCACCGCGATGACCAGTTCGCTATCCGTCGCCAGATCCGCGATGCCGAGCGTGACATGGAGAATGCTAAGCGCCGCATCGCGGATATCGGCGAGGATCTCGCCCGCCGCGTTCCGACGACGGGCGATGCCTTCTGGATGATGGTCGCAGGCGAGCCTCACACCGAACGCAAACTCGCCGGGCGCGCGCTCATGAAGGAGATCATCACCCTCGTCCAGCTTCAGCACGTCGGCGAGACGGTGATCGCCTCGATCGGCGGCTTCGATCTCGTTTTCGCGGGGCTCGCCGACAACACTCGGCGCACTGAGGATTACCAGTACAGCACGTATCTCGCCCGCACGGGCGCCGACCACGAAGTCGATCTGCCGCTGACCGTCACAGCGCTCGGCGCCATCGCCCGCCTCGAACATGCCCTCCATGGGTTCGAAGACGAGTACATGGCGCAACGCAACAAGCATGATGAAGCAACCGCCCGCCTAGCGTCCTACCGTTCACGCGAGGGCGGGGCGTTCGCTTTTGCCGGGGAGCTGGAAGAGAAGAGGGGGCGGTTGGAGGAAGTGGAGCAGGAACTGATGCAGGAAGCGGGACTAGGAGGGAAGCAAGCGGCATGAGCGGGGAGAATGGCTGCATTGCGCCCCATTCGGACATTGATCGAGATTGCCGTGGGCATTGAGCCGCGCATGCCGCATCGTCACTGGAAATGATCCTAAGGTCCCCATTGATCGACACTTATATAATATTTGGAATGTGAAAACTACGCCTGATGGTTCACCGGTTTTCTGGCGCCTCGAAAAGTAAAGTGGCGCGAAGTCCTGGGTTTATATTTTCAAGCCTAAAGTCGATTTGGTGCAATTTCGAGATTGCCTCGACCAGAGCGAGGCCCAGACCACTGCCGGGTGTATTTCGACTGCTGTCCAACCGAACAAATCGTTCGCGGACACGCGCCAACTCCGGTTCGGGAATGCCTGGTCCATCGTCCAGCACGGATAGTCGGATCTGCGCGCCCTGTTTCCGCACGGCAAGTATAATCCTGGCTGGTGCCGGGCAATGCCGCATCGCATTGTCGGTCAAATTGACGACCGCTTGAGTCAGCAGTTCGCGGTCACCCGCCACCATCGCCTGCTCCGGCAGATTGAGTATCAAGCTGTGCCCCATGTCCTCGGCGCTCGGTGCCATGACCTCATGGATGTCCCGACATAGGACGGCCAAGTCGACAGGCGCATTTGCAATCTCGATCATACCGGCCTGCATGCGCGACAGGCGCAGGATGGCGTCAAATGTCTCCGACACCTGATCGAGATCCTCCAACGCGCTGCCGATTTCCCGCCTCGCTTCCGGAGGCAGACCTTGATTGAGTGCGATGGGCTCAAGGCGCAATCGCAGTCGGGCGAGAGGAGCCCTCAGGTCGTGCGCCACATCGGTCGACACTTGCCGGATCGCGTCGATTCCGGCTTCAAGTCGGTCCAGCGCTCGGTCGACGCTTTGTGCCAATCGAGCGACGTCGTCTTCGCCGCCATCATGAATACGCAACTCATGCCTTCCGGCGCCGACCGCTTCCAGCACGCTTTCCATTCGGCGAATACGCGCTTCGGTCCGACGAGCAATGAAAACCGCAAAGCCAGTGGATAGAAGCAGGGCGAGACCGAGTCCCCAGCCAAAGCTGTTCAGCAGGATTTCGGTCTGCTCGCGTTGCCAGGCATCGTCTCGCCCGGTCATGATCCAACCATCGGGGAGACGTATCCCGTAGGCGACATAGCTCTCTGGCAAGTCATCGGTGGGCGAAGTGGTAAGGACGAAATCCTTGCCGGGCGCTAGGTGACGCACTCCGTCGAATGGGGCTGAAATCCGGGCATTACCTTGTGGCGCCGAACCGTCTGCGGGGATGAACGCGACAATCTGCGAACCATCGTGGATTACCGAAATACGCGCGATGACCTGATCGACCAAGTCCTGAAGATCACCATCCTTCACACCCAGCGCCAGGCTTTCGGTGTCAGCCCGAACGTCGGCTTGTAGGCGTCGCAGCATTTCCTCCGATTGCATCACGTAGGACAGGCCGCCGGCGAACAGGGAGGCCAGTGCAAAGACTGCCGAAATCGCGATGGCGAAGCGCATCGACCATGTCAGAGGATTTTTCATGCCGATTCGAACACATAGCCGATCCCATGAAGGGTCGTCAGGTAAGGCTTCGCAAAGGGCTTGTCGATCTTGGCGCGCAGCCGGCTGATATGTGTCTCGACCACGCTGGTCTTGGGATCAAAATGCAGATCCCAGATCGCCTCAAGCAGAATTGTCTTCGTTTGTACGCGGCCGGGACGCTCCATGAAATGCTTGAGCAGCATGAATTCGCGAGGCTGCAAATCAATACGCTGTCCGTCGCGCCAAGCCTCTCGCGACAAAAGGTCGAGGCGCAGGTCGCCATGGACCAGCTCAGTCACTTCGATGCGTAGCGCGGGGCGCCGAAAAATCGTGTCGATCCGGGCCAGTAATTCAACAAAGGCGAAGGGCTTGACCATGTAGTCGTCCGCACCGGCACGGAGACCGGCGACCCGATCCTCGACGCTACCCATTGCCGTCAGCAGAATTGCCGGCGTGGCAATCTGGGCCGTTCTGAGCGCCTTGAGCACGACTAACCCATCTAGTCCCGGCATCATTCGATCAAGGATGAGCAGATCGTAGGTCTGAGCCGTAGCTTGTGTAAGCGCTTCGCGCCCGTCGCCGATCAGATCAACGGAATGGCCCTCTTTCAACAGTCCTTTGCATAGGTATTCGCCTGTCTCTGCATCGTCTTCGGCAACAAGAACCTTCATCGTGCCATCCCCTGGGTTTCCCAACAATGTCACGGCCGGATCGAGCTTGCCTTATCGGCTTCTTACTTTTTTGTAAGACCCAGTCAAACTTGGGAACTCTTACTGCTGACATACATGACCGGAATCACCGCGATCGCGGGCTGTGTTTCATTGCAGAAGAGTGACCACCGGGCATGCCAACTTCGCTCGATATGATCCTGCCATCTCTAGCTGCGTTTGGCATGTTGGCCTATTGGGGCATCGGCCTGGCCGCCGCGCTCGAAGCCTTCGTCTTTACCGGATTATTTTTACCCGGCACGCTCGTTGTCGATGCGGGGGGCTTCCTGGTGCAACGCGGGGTTCTGGATTTCTTCGATCTGGTCTGGTTTGTCGCGATCGGTTCCATCGTCGGCGGAGAGGCGACTTACTGGGTGGGACAACATATACGGAGCGGATTGCTAGGACGCTGGAATGTCGAGGCTGTCCCGGCCTACGCTCGCGCCGAATATCTCTTGGCCCAAAACGGTGGTTTTGCGCTGGGGTTAGGCCGGTTCTTCGGCCCGGTGGCGGCCTTCGTACCCTTCGTCGCGGCCGTGGCGGGTATGGAGCGACGACGGTTCCGCTTCTGGAACATCTTGGGTAGCATTCCCTATGCTTTCGGCCATGTTGGTTTCGGCTACCTGATCGGGGCAGGCTTTACACGTTTGAGCCCCATGCTGACGCGTGCGGCGCTTTTCGTATTGGCGGTCTCGATACTGGCTTTTGTTCTGTGGTGGACCTTGCGGCGTCTCGATCGGGCTCTGCCTCCTATTTTAGCTGTAGCCGGCACTCTGATCGGCCAGGTCGCAAATCACGATAGGATGAGTTTTATCGGCCGGAGATATCCGCGCATCGCGCGCCTTATCGCGGCGCGGCTCGATCGCCGCCGTTTCGTCGGGCTTCCCGCCAGCCTTTTGGCACTTGTCTTCGTCTATCTATTTGCACTGTGGGTTGGGCTGGCGCTCGATTTTGTACAAGCCGAACCCATCGTACAGATCGATGCGCGGTTCGCGCAGCTGATGCATCTCTTCTGGACCCCATTGCTGATTCAGGTATTCACGGCGTTTACCGCCCTTGGCGACACGCAGGTTGTCGTCGCGTTGCTAGCATTGGCAATGCTTTGGCTTCTTCTAACGTCACGCGCGACATTCCTTCTCGGTTTGGCGGCGGCTCTGTGCAGCGATCTTGTTTCGGTCACCCTGTTAAAGACTGCCTTCGGTCGTCCGCGTTCAATGCTGGGGTATTTTGCCGAAACATCCGGAAGCTTTCCTTCCGGTCATGCCGCACTCGGTGTGGCCTTCTATGGAATGTTGTTCTACCTGCTGTGGCGCACCCGCCGTCTTGGACCTGTGACGGCAACTTTCTTGGCAGGTGTACTCGCCCTGTTGATCGGGCTGAGCCGACTTTATCTGGTGGAGCACTATCTGAGCGACGTGCTAGCCGGCTGGCTTCTCGGTGGATTGTGTCTCGTATGCGGGATCGCCGTTACGGAATGGCGGTTGGAGACGGCTGTTTCAGCACCACGTGCCATCTCGAACATGCGCATTGCACTAGCCGCGGCTCTCTCAATTGTTCTGATCGGCTACGCCGGGCTGCGCGTAGGCGCCTATGCGAAGGCTCTCAATCCCCGACCAGCGCCGCCGGCGCAGGTGACGCTGGCAACACCCGCCAAAGCCTTCTTCGCCAACGATCTGCCGAGGCAAGTCGAAACTCTCACCGGAGAGCGCAGCTATCCGGTCAATATCGCTTTTCTCGTCGCCGACACCGATGCGTTGGGGGCGGCGCTGCGTGCCCATGGCTGGATAATCGCAGAGCCAATTTCACCCAAAGCATTGGTTCAGAAACTGCTGGATGATCTGGGCAATCGGGAGCGCCCAGACGCGGCGTTGACACCGCTGTTCTGGAACAATCGCACCAATGATCTGGCCTTGAGCATGAACGGATCGATGCCTGCAGAGGATCGTCCTCGTTTGCGACTTTGGTCCACTCAGCTCGTCACGGCAGACGGGAAACGGCTTTGGCTCGGCCTTATGAGCCGTGACGATGGGCTCGACACGGAACATGGGCATTCGGATCCCGACATGGCTGCCGGCCTGGCTGATCTTCTGACAGCAGGCACCGCAGCCACCAGGCAATCCGAGAACGCAGCGGAAGTGCAGGCTCCGTTTCCGTTGATCACGCTCAACTGACCGCCAGGGTTCTTACGAATTTGTAAGTCCCTCGCGAGGAAAAAACGCGACCACTCAGTCATTCCTTCGAAGGACGCCAATCGCAGCTCGCTCGAAGGAATACCGCATGCGAAATCTACTCCTATCCGCCGCGCTGATCGCAATACCCGTCGCTGCCTTTACACTGGTTGAGACGAGCCTTGTTGCAGCGCCCCAACAGGCACAAGGCGGGCCGGGTCTCGGAGACCTGTCGGCCTATAGCACCATTGTCGCCAGCACACGGGCGATCGCCAAGTCGGGTGATTTTGCCGCAGCGGAACACCGCATCACCGACCTGGAAACGCTGTGGGACGACAACGCATCGCGCTTGCGCAAGGTCGATCCGGCCGCTTGGGGGATGGTGGATGGCGCGGCCGACCAGGCCTTCTCCGCGTTGCGGGCCAGCAAGCCTGATGCGGAAAGCATCAATACGGCACTCGCCAATTTGCAGCAGGTGCTGGCAGCGCCCGTGCCGAAAGCCACAGGACCGGTCCAGCAAGTCGCCGGCATCGACGTAACGGATGCCTCGGGGCATCCGCTGCCCTGCGAAGAGATGATCGGCCAGGTTCGGGCCAAACTCGCACAAAGCGCCGCGTCGCCTGCCATCGCCGATCTTCAGGCAAAGGCGGTCGAGCGATGCAATGCCGACGATGACGCCCACGCCGATGCCTTTGCCGCTCAGGCTCTGGCCCAACTGACCAAGTGAGGCCGCTATGACCTACCAAGATATCTTCGAAGCCGAGGCTCGCGAAATCGATCCCAACCAGCCCAACCGCGTGCCCGAAGCGACACCTGCATTCTGGCTGATCAAGCTGATGGCGGTGACGATGGGCGAGACGGCCGCCGACTACCTGGCGGTCAATTTGGGACTCGGTTTGACCGCAACTACGCTGTTCATGAGCATGGTCCTCGTCATCGCACTGTGGTGGCAGTTCTCACAGCGCCGGTATGTACCCAGCGCTTATTGGGCGGCCGTGGTGCTCATCTCAATTGTCGGCACACTCGTGACGGACAATCTGACGGACAATCTGGGGGTGCCCCTGATCGCCTCGACGCTCTTCTTCATGCTGGCGTTGGCCGGTACATTCGCAACGTGGTTTGCCTTCGAGGGCACACTGTCAATCCATGAAGTCTTCACTACCCGACGTGAAAGCTTTTACTGGTTGGCTATCCTGTTCACCTTTGCCTTGGGCACGGCAGCCGGCGACTTGGTCGCTGAACAATTTGGCCTTGGTTATTTGGCGACGGGGATTCTCTTCGGCCTAATCATTGCCTCGCATGCCTCCGGCTATTTTGCGCTGAAGCTCGACGGGCTCTGGGCTTTCTGGTTGTGCTACATCTTTACGAGACCGCTCGGGGCCTCTTTGGGCGATCTGCTTTCGCAACCGGCCGAGTATGGCGGTCTGGGCTTCGGCACGATTCCGACCAGTCTCGGCTTCCTTGGCGTGATCGTCCTGACTGTCGCCGCGATGACCTTCTCTCGCGGCCGCTCCCGGTAAATCCATCCTCTTGCCCTGGGCCTCCGGCTCTCTCCTTGAGAGGCGGAGGCCCAGGGCAAATCCCATTTCTCAATGATTTGTAAGATCCCGAAAAGATGTTCCTCGGATGCACCTGCCAGTCTGCCTCCGTTCCAATGGAGGGTCCGATGTCCGAAGCGAAGCTGGCTATCACCACACACAACCTGAGTTGCCGTTACGGCGAATTTACCGCGCTCCATCCACTGAACCTGGACATTCCGAAAGGTGAGATATTCGGCTTTCTGGGACACAACGGGGCAGGCAAGACCACCACGATCCGGCTGCTGACCACGCTGCTCGAACCAAGCTCGGGAGAGGCGATCGTGGCTGGCTGCGATGCCAGGCGCAATGTCGTCCAGCTCCGCCGCCAGATCGGCTATCTGCCTGAGAACGTGCGGCTCTACGATGCACTGAGTACGCGCGAAAATTTGCGCTTCTTCGCCTCGCTGTCGCAGATCGATGATGCGCGCGAGCGGGTCGAGGAGGTCATGGACTTCCTCCAGATTCGCGATTTGGCCGATCGCCGCCTCGGCACCTTCTCCAAGGGGATGCGGCAGCGGGTAGGCCTGGCCCAGGCGATCGTACATCGTCCCTCGATCCTTTTTCTCGACGAGCCGACTTCCGGGCTCGATCCCATGGGCGTGCGCATGCTGCGAGAGGTGATCGAGCGGCTCAATGCCGACGGTATGACCATCTTCATGAACACTCATTTGCTGAGCGAGGTGGCGCGCAGCTGCTCGTCCATTGGCGTGTTGTCCCATGGCCAGCTGGTATTTCACGATCGGATCGAGGCGGTCAGCGCGCGCTACGGTGATGAAGCGGCGTTGGAGGAACTTTATCTCAGCGTCGTGCCCGGTCGGGAGGACGCCGCATGAAGCCCTCCATCCTCATAGAAAGACATGCCCTAGCCGGGCTTCTCCGTGAGCGCACGATCGCACTGATCGCCGGGCTCTTCGCTCTGCTCGTTCTGGCGTCGGCCTATCTTGGCTGGTCGGCCACGATTACCGTCGACGGCATCTACGCGAGCGCCGTCGCGTGGTTCGAACAAAACGGACAGGTGGCTCCACCCAACCCTGTGACACAAGGGTCGCCGCTGGCGTTGTTACGCAACCTAACGATCTACATCAGCCTGGTGGGGGCGTTTTCCGCCATCGTGATCGGTCACCGCATGGTCGAAGCCGACCGTCGCGCGGGCGTTCTCCCGTTGATCGGTACACGGCCGCTCGATCGTCTCGATTACGCGCGCGGCAAGATCGCAGCTTTGGCGGAGGGCATAGCCGGGCTGATCGGATTGGCTGCCATTGTGGGGGTGCTGACCTTTCTCATTCTGCCGTCGATTCATGTCCGCGCGAACGAATGGGTGCGACTAGCTACCTTTTTCGGACTTGGCTGGTTCTACATGATGACCTTCGGACTGATCGCGATCGGTTCGAGTGCCCGGGCACAAAGCGAGACCGCGGGGCTTTTGATGCCGGCGGTATTGTGGCTGACGCTGACGTTCGTGGTGCCAGCCTTAACCGGCAATATCCTGCCCACGGCCGCAATCAATCCGGTTTCCGCCCTTGCCCCGGCGCCACAGACCGCGATCTTCGACTGGAGTGCAGCGTTGCTCGGACCAATCTCGCTGGCCGAGGCCTACAAATATCTCGGCGCCGAACTCCTGGGCTATCTCCCTGCCGGATTGCCCCCTCGGGGCACGGTCCCTCCGCTCGTCGTGCTGATCCTCACCGGGGCCGCGGCGTTCGCCTTCGCGCTGAGTAGTTGCCTGAAGCTCGACATGACCAAGGGAGGCCCGGATGCCTAGGATTCCTTCGGCCATCGTGACCATCGCGCTCAAGGACGCCCGCGTTGCCCTGCGAGATCGTTTCCTGCTGGTTGCGACCTTGGCACTTGGAACGGCGGCGTTGATTTCGCTGATTGCCGGCACAATTGCCATGCGCACCGATGTTGCCACTTACGCGCTGGCAAAGGAGCAGTTGCTGGCCCTTGGCAAAGAACTCAGCTCGATCGCCGCTCCCGAGTTCTACCCGCTCAAGCTGATGCGCGGAACAATCGAGCAGATTGAGATTATGGGAGCGGTGATCGCACTGATCGCCGGTTACCGTGCCGCGGTCGAAGAGCGGGGACGGCAGACGCTCGCCTTGATCCTGACGCGACCGCTGAATAACTGGCAGTTTCTCGCCGCCAAGATTATCGGCGGAGCCGGATTGGTCGGCGTGGTCCTTGTCGTGGTTTTCTCCACCTCGGCTCTCGTGCTGATGATTGGCTCCGGGGCGGGCCTCGGGATCGAGGATTTGCTTCGCCTCGCTTTGGCCTGGGCCGGATCGGTACTGTACTTGACCGGCATCTTCGTTGTCGGCTTTGCACTCAGTCTCTGGCTGAAGGCCCCCGCTAGCGGGTTGCTCTATGCCTTCGCCCTCTGGCTCGTGGTCGTACTGGTGGCGCCGCAGGTAGGTGACACCCTCGATCCCGACAATCAGGTTGTCGGGGGTGTCTTTGCCCAGCTCGCTGTCCCCAAAGCCGAACAGGACCGCATCAAGGCGGGCTTCGCCGGCTATGAGACGGTGCGCAACGGTATCGAGATCTCGTCGGTCACCAAACACTACGAGCGGCTCACCTTCGCGGTGCTCGGCATCAAGGACACCTACACCGGCAAGACGCTGGGCGTGATCTGGGCCGACAAACGTGGCGATGCGCTGTTCCTCCTGCTCTTTACCCTCGGCCTCGGCGGACTTGTCTTGCTGCGACCCATCCAACCAAATCGTCTTACCAAGGAGAATTGATGATGACCCAACGCCTGATTGCTCTTTCGCTCCTCATGTTCATCGCAGCCGGGACGGCTCATGCTGCCGGCCAAGACAGCGATGGGGATGGCGTACCCGATGCGGCGGAGAAACTGCTACAAACCGACCCGCTGAATCCCGATACCGATGGCGACGGGCAGAACGACCTTGCCGACAAGGCGCCGGTCTTTGCCCCAAGCCCGATCCAGCCGGGCGGATCCCCCGCATCATTTCACATCGGCGAGCTTCTCGTGGAGAACAATGTTGACCAGGTCGCACACAAGGACGCTCCTGATCATCTGGAGATTCAGGTGATCAACGACGCCGCCAAGCCACTGTCAGGCTTTACCCTCTACTATACGCTGACCGACGTCGACACGGGCGCCAAGGAAGCCTACATCGCCCACCCGGACCTCACTGTTCCAGCCCACGGCGACGCACGGATCCATATCGATGATAGCGGCGCGGCCGGACATCTTCGCGCAAATCCGAACTCGATCTATGCAACCATGCAGTCGGCCAAAACTCTGAGCGTCACGTTGCAGTTGCCCGGCGAGATTGCAGTGGAGCAGACGATCAAGAAGGATGCGGGTGGAGCCGAACAGGCTGACTAACCCAGTCTTCAGATCGCGCTCTCGGCGGGGATGCGCAAAGCGGGAATGTTCATGACCCTTCGCAAACTTCTTCGGCTCTCGATACTCACGCTGCTGATTGGCTTCGCCGGTCTTGGTCTCTATCTCTGGCAGCTTCAGCGCAGCGGGAACTTCCACAGCGTCGTTGCGGGGGAGCTTTACCGGTCAAATCAGCCCACGCCAGAGCGGCTCGTCCTCTACCAGAAGGAAGAGCATATCCGATCGATCCTGAACCTGCGCGGCGCCCATCCAGGGGCGCCGTGGTACGAAGCCGAACGCAAGGCTGCGGAGCAACTCGGTCTGACATTGGTAGACTTTCCGATGTCGGATCACGAGGTCCTCTCGCCTGCCCGCGTCGACGCTCTCACCAGAACCTTGGCTGAGGCCCCCAAGCCCTTGCTGGTCCACTGCAAGGCCGGAGCGGACCGCTCCGGTTTGGCCTCGGCTCTGTACCTGGCGCGAATAGCCCATGTTGATCCCGAGATTGCCGAACAGCAGCTCTCCATTTTCTACGGGCATTTTTCCGTCCCGTGGCTTTCGCGAGCTTGGCCAATGGACGTCACGTGGCAGGCGACGGAACGATAAGTCTTGCATTCCGCGCTGCTTCGCTATCTCGACCTACTCCAAAACGCATATCGCCAATAGGAGACCAGATGTACTTTGCAGATGCCTTGCTTATGGGTGGCGTCGATGATCCCTACTGCGTCGTTCATCTGCGGGCGCGTCCGCCTGCTGGCTGCCTGCGCCATATGGGTGAACAGGTCGGCAAACAGCCGCCAGGGCCGCTTGGCATTGGCATCGGACAGCGTCGAGCGGGCGGGCAGCTTGGCGCCGACATGATAGAGCCGGCTCCGGTGGCTGCTCATCGCCGCCTCGATCTCGCGCAGGCTGACCGCGCCGGACAATTGACCAAATAGAAGCGCCTGAAGCTGGCTCTGGGACGGCAGACGACGGACGCGATGGACGGCTCTGTAGTCTTCCACAAGACGATCGAAGGTCGCCCACGGAATATGGCGCTGCAACTGATGAAAGACTCTATTGTGATGCTGCATGGCGTTGATCTCCTGCTCGTGTCCAGAACACGGATAACGTCTGAAGGCGAGTAGAATCAATGCCATGTACCCTCTCCATAGATTTTAACCGGACAGCAGTGGTGGCGGCGAAGGACCCATTGGACAGGAACAGCGAGCGGTGGGTGGCGGCCTCGGCGAAGTCATCCATGCGGGCGTGTTCTTCGTCGAGCTTGCTCAAGCGGATGTCAGCGTCCTCCTCCTTGCGGACTTGACTGAGGATCTGGTGGGCGACGCTGCCGAGAAGACGGTGGCCAGTACCATCAGTCCGGCCTGCATCATCAGGAAGGCGAGGCCGAGACTGCGCAGGAAGGTCGTCTTGTTGCCGCGATTGGCGCCGGTGGCAACGACGAAATGCCGCCCGTCCGCGTCGAAGTCGCTCTCGACGATCCTGCCGTCGGTCCTGAGACTAAGCCCGATCTCGCCAAGTCCGGAGATCAGATCCCGCTCGAACTCGGCCACACGCTTCTCAGGAGGTGCTGGCTGGCCAGACGATGGGCTACGACACAAAGATTGACCTACAATCTAATAATCGTTAGAATATGTGGATGAACAAGCGATCACCAAAGGACCTGCTATACGAACAGGTCGCTCGAATCGGCAAAGCACTCGCGAGTCCGAAGCGTCTGGAGTTGGTCGAGTTACTGGCCCAAGGCGAGAAGAGCGTCGAGTTGTTGGCTTCTCAAGCCGGTATCGACATGCGGCTCGCTAGCGCCCATCTCAAGGCGCTGCGGGAGGCCCGCCTGGTCGAGACCCGGCGAGACGGCAAGTACATTTACTACCGGCTGAGTGGCAGGGACGTGTCGCAGTTATGGGTCACGCTACGCGAAACCGCCGAGGAGCATTTGGTCGAGTTGCGCATGGCGTTGGAGCAGATGACGGCTCAGCCGGACACCCTGGTTTCGGAAGGCCGGGAGAGCCTGCTTGAAAAGGCACGACAAGGGGAAATCGTCATGATCGACGTGCGCCCCGCCAACGAGTTCAGCGCCGGCCATCTGCCCTTCGCCCGATCTTTGCCCCTCGACGAACTGGAAAGGCGTCTGGCCGATCTACCGGCAGACCGAGCCATCGTCGCCTACTGCCGAGGTCCGTTCTGCCTCATGTCTGATCAGGCGGTGGCCTTGTTGACGGCAAAGGGTTATCGGGCGCGCAAGATTCTCGATGGTGTCAGCGAGTGGGAGGCGGCAGGACTTCCGGTGGAGCAAGGAGAACCAACGGCATGAAGGGGCGTGAAAGCGGTATGCCCGACGAAACCTATTGGACGAGTTTCTTCGACGCTGACGTCGCTCTTGAAAAGCTGTTGGGGTCTCGGGTCGATGGCAATGTGATCGAGTTTGGCTGCGGATACGGCTCGTTCACCGTACCGGCGGCCCGACGCGCGACGGGCTCTGTCACCGCGTTGGATATTGAACCCGAAATGGTCGACAGCGTGCGCCGGAAAGCGGCAGCCAGCAATCTGACCAACATTCAGGTCAAGGTGCGGGACTTTGTTGCTCATGGGACGGGTGTCGCTACCGCGTCGCAGGCGCATGCCATGATTTTCAACCTGCTGCACCTGGAGCAACCCGTCAGCTTGCTGCGCGAAGCCTACCGGACCTTGCAAGACGGTGGTGTGCTTTCGGTGATTCACTGGCGCAGTGACATCCCCACGCCGCGCGGCCCTTCCTTAGCAATTCGCCCGACGCCCGAGCAGTGCCGAGAATGGATGGCCGTCGCAAGTTTTCACGCCATTGAATCCGTTGATTTGCAGACTTGTTGTCCCTTCCATTTCGGCCTGTTGGCTCGCCGTTAATTCGAACCACTAGGAGTTGCCATGAAGACTCTGATCATTTTCAACCGCGAACCCTATGACAACACCGATGTCACCTGGAACGGCTTGCGTCTGGCGGGCAAGCTGCTCGATGCCGGAAGTGAAGTCAGACTCTTCCTGATGAACGATGCGGTGGACATGGCGCGCGATGTTTGCCGTCCACCGGAAGGCTACGACCAAGACCTCTCGCAGATGCTCAAGGCGTTGATTGCACGGGGTGTGTCCGTCAAAGTCTGTGGAACCTGTATGGCCCGTTGCGGCATCTACAAGAATCATCCCTATTTCGACGGTACTGAAAAATCCACCATGCCTGCGCTGGCTGAGTGGGTAATCGATAGCGACAAGGTCATCACATTCTAGAGCGGGATTCCGCCGCTTCCCACAGCCTTCCTTTTGCGCCTTGAGTCAACGTCCCATCTGCCGAGTTGCTGCCTTGCTATATCCTCTCCAGGGGGATAGTATTAAGGGCATGAGCGAGCAAGCACACCTTCACGAACCCCATCCCGAGATCGTCAAACGCCTCAAACGCGCCAACGGCCACCTGATGGGGATCATCGAGATGATCGAGGCGGGAAGAACTTGCCTCGATATCGCGCAGCAGCTTCAGGCGGTCGAAAAAGCTATCGCCCAAGCCAAGAAGACTCTGATTCAGGACCATCTCGACCACTGCCTTGAAGATGTTGTCGGGTCGCTTGCCAAAGAGCAGCGCCGCTCGATCGACGAGTTCAAGGAGATCACCAAGTATCTGTGAGACGCGACCATGATGGACAGCATACGCGACTGGCTCGGCTTCGCCCCGACAACACAAGGGTCGGGCGGCCATGGCCACGGCCATGACCATGGCGACGGTGGACACGGCCACACTCATGGCGTGGTCGATCCCACCATCGCCACAACGACGCGCGGCATATGGGCGATCAAATGGTCCTTCGTCGTGCTGGCCATCACTTCGATGCTGCAATTGGTCGTCGTGTTCCTGTCCGGCAGCGTGGCTCTGCTTGCCGACACCATCCACAATGTCGGCGATGCAGTTACCGCCATCCCGCTCTGGATCGCCTTCATGCTGGCAAGGCGCAAGCCGTCGAAGACGTTCACCTACGGCCTTGGCCGCGTCGAGGATCTGGCCGGCATCACCATCGTGCTGATCATCCTGTTCAGCGCCATCGTCGCCGGCTACGAGGCGGTCGACAGGTTAATCCATCCGCAGCCCATCGCCTTTCTCGGCTGGGTGGCTGCGGCCGGCCTGATCGGCTTTCTCGGCAATGAAGCAGTCGCTGTATTTCGCATCCGTGTCGGCCGCGAGATCAACAGCGCGGCGCTCATCGCCGACGGTTACCATGCCCGTACCGACGGCTTCACCAGTCTGGCCGTCGTTCTCGGTGCGATCGGCGTCTGGGCGGGCTTTCCGCTCGCCGATCCGATCATTGGTCTTTTGATCACCGTCGCCATCTTCGCCATCGTCTGGCAGTCGTCAAAGGCAGTGCTGACACGCATGCTGGATGGCGTCGAGCCGGGCATCGTTGAGGAGATCTCCCATGCCGCAGAGCATGTGAAAGGCATCGAGCGGGTCGCCCAAGTGCAGGCGCGCTGGATCGGCCATCGCCTGCATGCCGATGTAGCCATCAAGGTGGCGGACAGTGCGACCGCAAAGGATGTGGTTGCCATCACCGAGGCCTTGCGGGGAGAGCTGTTCGAGCACCTGCCTGCGCTTTCTGGGGCAAATATTCGCTTCCAAGGCGAGGACGAGCCGGTCGCAGGACATTCCGGTCATGGCCACCACGCACCCGACCCGTTCAAGGTCGCTTGCGATCTCGCTACCGGAACGCTGGAGATCGTCAACACGCCTGCTGGTGAGCGTATGCGTCTTACCGTCGACAGCCATGCCGACGGTCTTTCCGCGACCGTGATCATCGACCGGCCCGATGGTCCCGAAACGCTTCCGCTTGGATTGATAGCCGGCGATCATCACCGGCTCGAAAGCAGTGTCGCTCCCGCCGAGCCGCACGAATTCGAGGCACGACTTATCTTGACCGCGAAGGGCAAAGAACAGCTTTTGCCGTTCAAGATGGTCGAGCCGGCAGGCCACCGCCACTGAGGATCACGCCGGGCGCTTCGCTCCATTCGGCTGGGAGCTCCAGCTAGGAGCTTTAGGGGAGCAGAATGCACAACGATATTCCAATCGGTACGGCTGCGAAGTCGACCGGCGTAACGGTCCTGACCATGGATTGCGTGAGCTGCGCCACCAAGATCGATACCGCTGCGCGACGCATGGCCAGCGTCGAGGACGTGTCCTGACGCGGCTCAACGAGGACGGCAAGTCGGTGTCGGTTCTGGTGGTCGACGGTGTGATCGCCATGCGCGACGAGCCGCGCGCGGATGCCGTCGCCGGCCTGAAAACCCTACTACGCCGGCATCAAGACTGTCATGCTGACCGGCGACAACCGCCGGACGGCCGAAGCGGTGGGCTGCCAGCTCGGCATGGAGTTACGCGCCGAAATGCTGCCTGAAGACAAGCAGAAAGTCGTCCAGGAACTGAAGGCCAAAGGCTTCGTGGTCGCCAAGGTCGGTGATATCGCCGGCATGATCGACATCTCCGAGCGCACGCTCAGCAACATCTATCAAAACATTACCCTAGCCCTTGGCCTGAAGGCGGTGTTCCTGATCACTACCGTCATCGGCCTGACGGGCCTGTGGCCGGCGATTCTCGCCGACACCGGCGCCACGTGCTGATCACCATCAACGCGCTGCGCTTGCTGCGCCCGGTGAAGGCTTAAGGCTGGACCGGAGCGGTGCAAGTGACGCCCGACAGCGCGCGGGAGACAGGCGAGGCAACGACGCGGCTCCTCCTAGTGCTGGCCTGGGTGAGGGCTTCGACCACCACCTTTGGCACCTCTCTAAACCCGACTACATCGGTGAGGTGCCCGACCAAGCGTCGTGTTCGCGCAGCGGTGTTCGCTAATCTCGACATCGCCATCGGCGGATTTTCGAGCAGAAAACGTTTACCATTCGGGCTACTGCGGCGGAGGGTCTAGCTATGATCGACCGAGCGGCCATGCGCCGACGACGAGTCGAGGGCGCCTGTGCCGCATTCGGTCTGTTTTTCTCAGCGCCTGCTCTCCCATAGCGTTCGTTTTGATATGCTTTGCCGCCCGTCCAATTTCTTGGGTCTGCAGCCGAGTTTGCCCCAAGATAAAGGCGCCAGAAGAACAAAACTGGAAGAGGAAGAAAAGTCGATAGAATCCCACTCGCAGAACGGTCGCCCCGGCAACGCTGTCGATCAAATGCGGCCTGAGGCGATCCCGGCCCGTCGTCCCGCGCCAGGGCTATGAGCCCTGCTTGTCCGGCCGGGCAGGGATGCTTGGCCGCTTTTGTGCCGGCCCGCCCGTTCCGCGGATGCTGGAGGTGTCTTCGAGGAGAAGACGGAAAAGGACCGGAAAAGGAACCCGGTTCGCAAACCTCCAGCAAAAGGAACGAACCCATGCGTCTCATGACTGTCGATCCGCGCGCGCTCAAGGAGAATCCCGATCGTACGCGCCAGACCAAATCCAGCCCGCAGGCCGATGCCTTGCTGCTGGCCACCATCCGCCAGGTCGGCATCGTTCAGCCGCCGGTCATTGCCCCTCAAGGGGAGGGCGGCAATGGCTATATCATCAACTCCGGCCACCGGCGCGTCGCCCAGGCGATAGTCGCCGGCCTCAGCGAGATCACCGCGCTGGTAGACGAGGCGGCCAATGACAATGGCGCCATGCGGTCGATGGTGGAGAACGTCGCGCGCGAGGCTCTGAACCCGGTCGATCAGTGGCGGGCCGTCGAACGTCTCGTCGCGCTCGGCTGGACCGGGGAGGCCATCGGCGTCGCGCTGGCATTGCCGGTGCGCCAGATCCGCAAGCTACGGCTGCTTGCCAATGTGCTGCCGGCGATGCTTGAGCAGATGGCCAAGGGCGACATGCCGAACGAGCAGCAGTTGCGCACCATCGCGGCGGCTTCGCTCGAAGAACAGCGCGAGGTCTGGAAGGCGCACAAGCCGAAAAAGGGCGACCCGCAGGTCTCCTGGTGGGCTGTCGCCAACGCGCTGACGAAGAAGCGCATGTACGCGCGTGATGCGAGCTTCGACGATGAGCTTGCCCGGGCCTATGGAATCGAGTGGCTGGAGGATCTGTTCGCGCCGGCCGACGAGGACAGCCGCTACACCACCAATGTCGAGGCCTTTCTCGGTGCGCAGCAGGAGTGGATGACGACCAACCTGCCGAAAGGCGGCATGGTCGCCGAGGTGAACAATTACGGTCAGGCATCGCTGCCGCCCAAGGCCGAGCGCGTCTATGGCAAGCCCGGCAAGGGCGACCGTGCCGCGCTCTACATCGACCGCGACGGCAAGGTGCAGACAGCATATTTCCGGATGACGGAGCCGAAGAAGGCTAAGGGCCAGCCAGACGGGACCATGGATTCGGGGATCGGGGCCGACGAGCTTGTTGCCACGAGGTCGCGTCCCGAGGTGACGCGCAAAGGCATCGAGATGATCGGCGATCTGCGCACCGATGCGCTGCACGAAGCGCTTGCCCGCGCTCCCATCGAGGACGACACGCTGATGGCTCTCCTGGTGCTGGCGCTCGCCGGCACCAATGTGTCGGTGCAGTCGGGCGCGTCCGATGATGTCTATGGCTTTGCCCGCATGAGACGGCATGCGGCCCGATTGGTTGGGAAGGATGGCGGGCTCGATCCTGAACCGGATACCTTGCGTGTCGCTGCCCGTTCGGCTCTGATCGACGTGTTCTCGGCGCGCGAAAACCGCACCAACAGCGGCCTTGTCGCCCGCCTTGCCGGTCAGGCCATCGGAGCTGACCAATTTCTGCCCAACATGGGGACCGAGGACTTCCTCGCCTGCCTGTCGCGTCCCGCGCTGGAACGGTGCTGCCAGGAGACGCCGGTTCTGCCGCGCGCCAAAGTCCGGGAGACGCGTGCCGCGCTGGTCGACCATTTCAAATGCGATCGCTTCGTTCACCCGTCGGCGTTGTTCGCGGTTGACGCAGCGGAGATCGCCGGTTGGCGTGGACCGTCCAGCGGCAGCTCCCGTGACATGCCCCATGAGGACGAGAGCGATGTCGTTCCCTCGGATGGGGTGCTCGGTTCCCCGGAGAGCATCGAAGGAGGCGTTGGTTCCGCTGACGACGAGTTGACGGACGAGCTGGCTGACGAGCCTTGGCCGATCGCTGCGGAGTAATCCATCCGCTCCGATCTCCTTTCTCCGAACGAACCCGCGCCGCCGGTAGGCTTCTGGCGGCGTATCCGTTTGAGGTGCCGCCCCTGGGGCGCGGAGCAGGGGATGGCAGCGTGAGAGCCGGACCTGGCAGGCGCCGGCGCCGAATGCTGAGGCGAGCGTATTCGGGTTGGTTCCTTCGCTTTGGACATCGCGGATCGTACCTCTGGGCGGGCGATCTTGGGCTTTTCCTAGCTTCCTGTTTGAGCATCCAGGCATTGAGCGTGAGCGCCCCTGCTGGTCACCCCTCGGTTTCGGGCGGTCTTGAACCGTCGGCCGGTCGTTTCAAGGTCGTGCTGCGCCGCGTCGCGGTCCAGTCCGGCTCGCTCGCAAAGCGGGCCGGCTCAGGCGCCTGAGGCTGGCTTTGGCCAACCTCGTCCTTCGCAGGCCCGCTTCGCTCGTCTCGCAGGATCGGAACCTCTGAAAGCGACCGTCCTCGCGACGGTTCTTTTTGACCGCACCGAGGGGCAGCCGGCAGGGGCCGGTCAAGACCCCGAGGAGCTTCAAAGATAGGAATTTTACAAAATGGCCAAGCCCGCAACCGCCTCCCGCCCCGCTTCCAAGGTCGTTCCGCTCCACAAGGGAACCACCCTCGAAATGGTTCGCCTCGCCTGTCCCGATACTACGCAGGCCGCGCGCATCTCCTCGAGTTTCGGCCTTCCCCTTCTCGATAGCGACGGCATCCGCGACACCCACTTGCAATTGATCGCCGAAACGGCGTCGGCGCTCTCCGAGGGTCTCAAGGAGCGCGCCATGCAGATCCATCTGCAGCGGATTGTCGGCGCCTATGTCGGCTCGGCCCATGGTGCCGGTCAGTTCTATTCCCGCGCTGTCACCGAGGCGCGCGATGCAACCGCCAAGGCGGCCTGCGATGCTCGCGACGAAGACGTCGATGGTCCAGTTGGCTTCGACGGACCGGCCCAGCGCAAACGGGAGTTCGCCGCCGACATGGGCCTTCAGGCCCACGCGCTCCGCATGGCGGCCGAGGGCGCGGTTGCCGCCTATGAGAAAGTGGTCGGCGAGCGCTGGAAGCCTTTCGAACGCCCGGCCGATCCGGCGGCGCCGACGCTCGATCGTAAGGCGGCCGAAGTCCAGATGGCCGCCTTCAGCTGACCTGTTACGCGATCGGGGGCCGCAAGGCCCCCTTTTGCCTCTTCCATTTTGGCAAAGGTGCGGAACTGGTTGCTGATTTACCAGCATTTTGATAAAATGCTTGCAATGCAACTAAAAGCAACGAGGTGCTTGATATGCCATCGATCACCATCCGGAACGTGCCGGACGATGTTCATCGGGCACTCCGTGTCCGGGCGGCACTGCATGGGCGCAGCGCCGAGGCGGAAATCCGCGATATCCTCGCAAAGGCGGCCAAGCCTGAAGGCCGTGTGAAGCTCGGCTCTCTGCTTGCTTCGATCGGCAGCGAGGCAGGTCTCTCCGATGCGGATGTCGAGGCGCTCAATGGTTTGCGCGACAAGACCCCGGCCGAGCCGGCGAGCTTCGAATGATCCTGATCGACACCAATGTGGTCTCGGAGCCCTGGAAGCCGGTTCCGGATGCGCGCGTCCTCGATTGGCTCGATGCTCAGGCCATCGAAACCCTGTTTCTGTCAGCCATCACTGTCGCCGAATTGCGCTTCGGTATCGCGGCGATGCCCGAGGGCAAGCGTCGGACGGTTCTGCATGATCGCCTCAAAGACGAGGTACTGCCGCTTTTCTCAGGCCGTATCCTGCCCTTCGATCTCGAAGCCTCGAAAGCTTACGCGACACTGATGGCTGCGGCGCGGGGCTCCGGCAAGGCGATTGGCACTGCCGACGGCTATATCGCCGCGACGGCTCTTGCCCAGGGCTTTTCGGTCGCCACCCGGGATGTCAGCCCGTTTGAAGCCGCAGGGCTCAAGGTGATCAATCCCTGGGGTGTTGCGACCTGATCGGCCTTTGCACATGTCCAACATTCTGCCGACCATTACCTGTTGCTGAGGGCTCGGCGGGACGCGTGATCGTGCCCCGACCACGGAGCACCTATACGACCAGGCTACTGAGCGTTTGTTCGCATGGAGTCTGTCTGCGATGTGAGCCTCGACGGCGGTGCGCGAGCCGAATTGACCAGTGAGGCGTCATATCTTTCTCCATCTGCTGGCCGCCCCTTCTGCGGGCTCGATGTGGCATGTCTGACCGGAGCACGGCTTCGCCTCGATCGTCTTCCCACAACAGTTCGGACAAAACTTTCTTCCCCTGCGAACAAGTTCGCATTCCTCGCGGGACAAGAAAGCTTTGTCCGACCGTCCTCCACATGCGTTCCGGCTCTGGCGAGTGCGGTCCGATCGTCTCCGGTCTTCTCGACTGCCATCGAGGCCGCGAAGGGCGCGGCCCGAGACACGCGAAAAGGAATACCATCATGGCGACCATCGGTTCTTTCACCGCCTCCGACAACGGCTTCACCGGTTCGATCCGCACGCTGACGCTTAACGTCAAGGCCCGCTTCCAGCGCGTCGACAATCCTTCGGACAAGGGGCCGCACTACCGCATCTACGCGGCCGGCAATGTTGAGCTGGGTGCTGCTTGGCAGAAGCGCTCGGAACAGACCGACCGGGACTACCTCTCGGTCAAGCTCGACGATCCGAGCTTCCCGGCTCCGATTTACGCGACGCTTTCCGAGGTCGAGGGCGAGACCGGCTTCCAGCTCATCTGGTCCCGCTCCAACAGGGATTGACACCTTGGGCGCAGGCGGCCCCGCCCATCGCGGCGGGGCCGGTGCGACGGGCCAAGCCAACAGTGCCGACGCATCGAAATGGGCGCAATTGGCGCCGCCGCTGGATGCCTCTCTTTGGAAGCTCGGAGAACCTGTGTAGAGTGAAAACACATGTTCGACGCGGTCATTGCGGCCGCCGAACGATATGAACTTCTCTGGTGTTTCCATGCTCTCCCATCAGCTTCTTCGCAACCACGCGGGCATCATGCTCATAGGGGACTATGGCACTCTCCGGCTGCTGAACGAGGTTGTTCGAGACGTTAATGAACGTTCACCGCTCGTTCGGGACAAAGAGGGTGCTTTTCTTGCACTCGCCTACGACGCTCGGAAAGCCTACGAGCAGCAGCGTGAGATTATTCAACCGCCAGAGCATTTCGAAGAAATCGGAGCCCGCTACGGCGTGGCGATCCTCTGGCCAGTTCTTCTCCCGCAGCAGCGGATGCTCAGGGAATCTCTTGCCTGGATCGACCACGGAAAGAAGTACCAAGCGATCACCTATGCACTCGAAGCCGTCATCGAAGAGGCGCTGAGGGAAGACTTCGGCTCGAGAGAGCCAGCTGTGACCGAGGCTTGGCAACGGCTCGATCCCGCGCATCCCGGCTTTTTCGAAAGATTGCATACACGCGGCGCCCTGTTTTGTTCCTGGACGAAGAGCCAACGGCGCCAGCTCTTGCCGAGCCTTCTGTGGAGCTTCCACCCATTTTTCGGGATTGGCGCTGGCGCCTATCCTTTTGGTTCGAACGCGCAGGTGACACCAGAGGATCTGGCCGCCTGGGAGGGCTACGAATGGCCTGACCCCAGGCTCTAGGCGGGGCGGGATGAATGATCTTCCAGTGGACGGCTTTGATGCAAGCCCGAATGGGCGGCGGCCATCGTCCAGCCACTCACCTGAACAGCTTTTCTATATCGGCCATGGCGCGAAACAGCTTCAGAGGCTGGTCCGGAAATGGCTGGAAGCTCTCGCGCTCGTAGAAGCGCCTGGCGGCTTGATCCTTGGCATCGACGATGACCGCGAAGGAGGCGATCTCGCTTCGCACTGCTCGATAGAGCGCGTCTGCCAGAAGAAATCGGCCGTAGCCCTTGCCTTGGTGCCGCTGATCGACGGCGAGCCGGCCGAGCAACGTCGCCGGGATGAGCGGATAGCGCGGCAGCTTGCGCGCGACGGCATCCGGCAATTCTGCCATGCGGACCGCCGTCGCTGACAACGTATAGAAGCCGGCAATGCTGCCATCGGCCAAAACCAGCACGAAGGGAGCGGCGACTTTCTTGCGCGCCTCTTGTCCGGCCTGCGTCCGAAAATATCGGTCGAGTGGCTCCGCGCCGCTCGCGAACGACGAGCGATCGTGATGGGCGCCGAGAGCCTCGACGTGCAGAGTGTCCGCCGCTTCCCCCTCCACTTGTCAGACGCTCGTCTTTTCGCGGTAGAGGCGGATCGTTTCGCGCAGCCGATCGTTGACCGGCTGCGGTTCGGTCAGCGCCTTCACAAAGGCCTCGCTATCCCGCACGGAGAGTGACAGATGCTGATGTTCCTCGATGGCACGCCGCGCCGCATCCTGGACGCTGGTCAGAACGAAATCCGTCAACGTACGCCCCTGCAGTGCCGCCGCGTGCTCGATGAGACGCTTCTGGTCAGGGGTAATGCGTGTTTCCAGGCGCTCTCCACGGACTCGTCCGGAGGAAGGTTTCTTCGCCGCTTCAGCCATTGTCTCGGCCTCCTGTTTGTACATTATGTACGGCCAATGGCCGGCAAAATCAACAAACGGTTGATCCTGAAGCAAGGGAGCGGCTCGTGCACCGGCAACTGAGCGATCCTCGCTCATCCATGCCGGACTCTTTCAGAAAATCTGCAAATGCTGTATATGATGTAAATACGAAATTCTCGGAGGCCGCCATGCCCGTTGACGCATCATCCTACACGACGAGCGACCTGTCGCGAAAATCCGGCGACATCATCGCCGAGGCCTTGCGCCGGCCCGTGACCATCACCCAGCGCAACAAGCCGCGCCTCGTGATCCTCAATATCGAGGATTACGAGAAGCTGCTGAAGCGCTCCGACACCCGGTCGGTCGGAACGATCGAGACCATGCCAGATACTCTCCTGAACGAGTTCGAGACGGCGGTCGAAGCCTATGCGTGCGAAGACGAACCCTCGCACTCATGAGCTTCGAACAGCTCCAGACCGGTGCCGTCCTTCGCTACGCCTATCTCTGGGCGCGCCAATCCAAGGTGGGTGAAACGGAGGGACGCAAAGACCGCCCCGTCGCAGTAGGTGTTCGCCTCGCCCGCAAGAGCGGTGATCTGATCCTGTTCTTTCCCGTCACGTCCAAGGAGCCGGAAGCGTCCCGGTTCGCCGTCGAGATTCCGCCCATCGAAAAGCGTCGGGCAGGCCTCGATGCCGACATGCGCCTCTGGCTTATCCTCGACGAGTACAACACTGACATCATCGGCCTGTCCTTCTACATGGATCCGGCGCCGCCGCTCGGCAGCTTCAGCAAGGCGTTCCTTCTGCCCTTGCTGCGTGCCTTCGTGGCGCGCCGCAAGGCGGCGGCCGAAGTCAACAGGTTCAGGTAAGGCACTCGCGATATCCGCGGCTCGCCTTCTGACGCTGGATCTTCGCAAAGTACGCCAGCGCCTCTTCCTCTTGTGAGAAGCTCATTGCCCTCATCTGGCCGCGCGTGCCGATGCGGCCCCAGCGCCGTGTCAGGCAGATATCGCCGAACAGTGTCGGCTCGATCGACAGCGCGTAGAAGCGCGCCATGTTGCGGGTAGCGTCTCGGCGTTCGATGTAGAGATGGCGAGAGGTTACAGTCATGCAGCAAAGATCGCCAATCGACGCCATCGCGTCCAACGACAGTTTTGAATCGATCGGTTGACGTCGATTCATGGCCGTGATGGGTCGCGAATTCCGTCAGGCGGAGCTCGATCAGGAGGCATAAAAGGCTATTCGGTCGGGTACGCGGTCATTCCCTCTCGAACCTGTTCTCTCTCACGCAAGCCCGCATGTCATCGCGCCGGAACCAGATGGCACGGCCGCAACGAAGCGGCGGATTGCCGGCGGTGAAGACAATCTGTTCGTCAGCTCTCATCCGCAGGACTTCGTGCGGCTGGATCAGTGGGCGGGAGCCGAGTAGTTTCGACCTCGTGCGGGAAGAACCGGACGCCTGCGACGACCGGCTGATTTGTTCGATTTCGACGGTCGTGGTGCCACATCGCCGTGAGATGTAGTCGGCGGTCTCGGGGTCGTTGACGGCGGCGAATGAGATCCAGCTGGCGCTTTCGAACCATTTGCTGGCGGCGTCGCGTCCGCCGTAGGTCTCGCGCATCTGGCCTACCGACTGGAAGAGCAGGGTGAGCGTGATGCCAAATTTGCGGCCTGCGTCGCGAGCGGTCTCAAGAATGCGCATGAACCCGAGACGCGCCACTTCGTCGAGCAGGAACAGCGCGCGCCCTTCGATGGCGCCGTTGCGATTGTAGATCGCGTTCATGAAGGCGCCGATGATGACGCGGGCAAGCCCAGCATGGGTCTCCAGTGTCTTGAGGTCGAGATTGATGAAGACGTCGGTGTGTCCGTCGGCGAGATCGTCCGTACGAAAACTCGTGCCGGACACCAGCGCTGCATAGTTGGGATAGGACAGCCAATGGGTTTCCTTGACCGCGTTGGCATAGACGCCGGAAAACGTCTCGGGCGTCATGTTGACGAAGGCGGCGACGTTCTCCTTCACGAAGGTGGAGCTGGAGAGGTCGTAAATTCTCTGGAGCCGCTCGCGCAGTTTGGGTTCGGGCTCGGAGAGATTGGCCCTCACCTGGCGCAGGGTCTGGTGCGCCGGTTCGGTGTGGCCGGACAGGCAGACGTCAGCGATGAGAGCCGTGAGCAACTGCAATGCCGAAGAGCGGAAGAAGTCATCGCGAATGCCGGTCTGCCGTCCGCTGTCGCTCATGATCCAGGAGGCGACGGCGGCGATGTCTTCCTCGCGCGAACCGCCAAAGTGGCCGATCCAGTCGAGCACGTTGAAGCCGGTGTCGGGCGACTTCGGATCGAGGATATGGACGGCTCTTCCAGCTCGACGTCGGTGATCGGCTACCATGGGCGCGACCTCGTTGGAGGGATCGAGCACCACGAGCGTGCCGCCCCATGTGAGCGCGGTCGGGATCGTCACCGAGGTCGTCTTGAAGCCGCCGGACCCGGCAAACGCAATGCCATGCGATGAGCCGAAGGAAGCATCAAAGCAGAGGAGCGGCATGCGTCCACCGGCTCCCCAACTAGCGCGGTCCTTTGCGCGAAAGGGCAGGGCGGCAACGCTGTCCTTGTCGATACGGTAGCGCTCGCCGACGACGATGCCTCCTGTCTCGGGAAACAGGCGGGCGGCATCGGGGAGCGTCATCCAGTCGGCGTCGCCGTGCAGCGCCCGCCGCCCGCGAATGCGCTTTGGTCCGGTCGAAGCGAAGGCGGCATTGCCCTTCACAGCGACACGAATGGAAAAGAGCAGCGCGATCAGCAGGAGCGTGAGGCTGACCACGATCGCAGGATCGAGGCGGGACAGCTGTATGTGCGTGTCGGGCGGCAGCGTCGTATGAAGCCGCAGCACCCCGTGTGCGACGGCCCATCCCAAGCCTATCAGATTGCCAATGGAAACGCTCAGAGCCACCGTTCTGATGTTCACGGATCCCGCGGTTGCGAAAAGGGCGGTGATGCCGATGGCGGCGACGATTGCGTAGGGAAGCCCCGCCCCGATCCGGGCAAGGAGCAACTGTTGCGTCGCCGTCTTGCCGAGGGAGACAAGTGCTTGGTCCAGTTCCTGACTGAGATCCGTCAGCCCAACGAGCGTGCCGATCATTACGCCAAGCGGCAGGAGGAACAGCACAAGTCGCCGGGCGAAGATATCAGGCGTCACCGCCGAAGGCCTCCGCCCCGATTCCCGTCAGCCGCGCACGCTCGACCTCGTTGCCGCTGAGGCGGCTCCTTCCGTCAATCAGAAGACCGAGGAGAAGGGCGCGGCTTTCATAGCGCAGACCGGCTTTGACGATGAGGCCACCCAGCGCGATCTTGTCGCGCGTATCCTTTTTGCGGTCCTCGGAAGTTTGTGCCTCAACCATGCGCTTCAACCTCGCCAGTTGCCGGTTGAGCCGCTTGAGGCGCGAGTACCGGGGACGAAGGGCTCTCCGACGAGGGGGCGTGTGCGGTCCTCTTCTTCCCGGCTGAGCCTTCATTGCCCCCGCGCCGAAACGTCCCCGCCACATCCGTGAGGGCAGCGAGCAGCGCTTCCTCGTCGATCTCGATGTCGCCGAGACCGGCCTTGAGGGCGATGCGGCCGATGCGCTCCGCCTCGCGTGTCTCCGCCGCCTTCAGCTGCTCCTGAAGCCGAGCAATTTCTTCACGGATTCTCGACGAGGGCTTTTTCATTCCGGTTGAACCTCCGCTTGCCGCCAGCCAGTCTGGCTGACGTGGAGCATCTGGAGAACGGCCGCTTGCGGCCACTCATAAAAAAGCTAGTCGGCAGTGCCGACGCTTTGGACAATCATCCCGGCCGTTCCGAAGGAATGGTCCAAGGGCGCAGTAATACGTCGCTGTCACGACGCCTTGCTTATCCGCCTTGGCCGATGGCTCTCAGCCCGGCGGGGCCGGATCGGCCGCTTTCAAGGAACGCCGCTTGTTCCACAGTCGTCCGGAAGCCGCTGTCGCTTTGGCCATCACCCACTTCACTCCGCAATTGATCTCGCGCAGCCAAGGCCGCAGTGCCCTCCTGTCGGCCGCCTACCGCCATTGTGCTCGCATGGCGCACGAGGCGGAGGGGCGGGTGGTCGATTATTCGGCAAAGCGTGGTCTCGCCCACGAGGAATTCCTGCTGCCGTCCGATGCCCCGGAATGGTGCCGCGCGCTGACCGCCGATCGCTCGGTGGCCGGCAGCGCCGAAGCTTTCTGGAACACGGTCGAGGCTTTCGAGAAGCGCTCCGATGCACAGCTCGCCAAGGAGTTTGTCATCGCTCTGCCGGTGGAGCTGACGCGCGATCAGAACATTGCCCTGATGCGAGAGTTCGTCGGGGCCCAGGTGCTGGCACGAGGGCAGGTGGCTGATTGGGTCTATCACGACGAACCGGGTAATCCCCATGTCCATTTGATGACCACCTTGCGGCCCCTGACGGGGAATGGGTTCGGTTCGAAGAAAGTTCCTGTTCTCGGCGAGACTGGCGAGCCCCTGCGCAATGAGGCGGGCAAGATCGTTTATCGCCTGTGGTCGGGCTACAAGGTGGAATTCCTTGAACAGCGCGAGAGTTGGCTCGCTCTCCAGAACAAGCATTTAGCCCTTGCCGGTCTCGACATCCGCGTCGATGGCCGGTCCTATGCCGATCGCGGTATCGACCTCGTGCCAACCGCTCATATCGGTGTCGGTGCCAAGGCAATCGACCGGAAAGAAAAGACGGTCGGCTGGTTGCCCAAGCTCGAACGCGTTGCGCTGCATGAAGAACGTTGCGCCGACAACAAGGCCCGCATCCTGCGCCGCCCCGAGATCGTGCTGGAGCTCGTCTCCCGCGAGATGAGCGTCTTCACGGTACGCGATATGGCGAAGGTGTTGCATCGCTATGTGGACGATGCCGGCACGTTCCAGCAACTGATGGTACGGATCCTACAGAGCCCCGACGTCGTAAAGCTTCAGGACGAGCGGGTCGCTCTCGTTTCCGGCCAGCGCGAGCCTGCCAAGTACTCGACGCGTGAGCTGATCCGGATCGAGGCCGGGATGGCGAACCGCGCCCAATGGCTGTCTGATCGTTCGTCGCACGGCGTTCCGGACAAGACTCTCCGTTCTGTCTTCGAGCGCCACGAACGCTTGTCGGACGAGCAGCGCGCGGCGATCGCCCGTGTCGTATCCGAGGGGCGGCTTGCCGCCGTGGTTGGCCGAGCCGGTGCCGGCAAGACCACCATGATGAAAGCTGCCCGCGAAGCTTGGGAAATGGCCGGCTATCGCGTGGTCGGTGCCGCCTTGGCCGGCAAAGCGGCCGAAGGCCTGGAAAAAGAGGCCGGCATTGCCTCGCGCACTCTCGCCTCATGGGAACTGGCCTGGGGCAAGGGTCGCGACGGGCTCGACGACAGGACGATCTTCGTGCTCGACGAAGCGGGCATGGTGTCGTCACGCCAGATGGCGCTCATCGTGGAAAGCGTCGTCACATCGGGCGCCAAACTGGTTCTGGTCGGCGATCCCGATCAACTCCAGCCGATCGAGGCGGGGGCGGCCTTCCGGGCCATCGCCGAGCGCACTGGCTATGCCGAACTTCAGACTATCTATCGCCAACGCGAACCGTGGATGCGGAGCGCTTCGCTCGACCTAGCCCGTGGGCGGACGGCGAAGGCGCTGAAGGCCTACGACGCAAACGGCAAGCTCAGCCCGAGCCGGTTCAAAGCCGAGGCTGTCGCCGAGCTGATCGACGACTGGAACCGTGACTATGATCCCACGAAGTCCACGTTGATCCTGGCCCATCTGCGCCGTGATGTCCGCGCCCTCAACGACATGGCGCGCACCAGGCTGATCGAACGTGGATTGGTGGTAGAAGGCCATACCTTCCGGACCGAAGAAGGCGTTCGTAAGTTTGCCGCCGGCGACCAGATCGTCTTCCTGAAGAACGAGGGATCGCTCGGCGTCAAGAACGGCATGATCGGCCACGTCATCGAAGCCCGTCCCGGCTGGTTCGCCGCCATGGTGGGGGAGGGCGAACACCGTCGCCGTGTCGATGTTGATCAGCGTTTCTACGCCAACGTCGACCACGGCTATGCGACGACCATCCACAAATCACAAGGCGCGACGGTCGACCGGGTCAAGGTGCTGGCCACGCTCTCACTGGATCGGCACCTGACCTATGTGGCGCTGACCCGCCATCGCGAGGATGTCGGCCTCTACTATGGCGCGCGCTCCTTCCGGAAGGCCGGCGGGCTGACGAAGATCCTGTCGCAGGCGCGAGCGAAGGAAACGACCCTCGATTATGCGGACTCCAGGATTTATCGCGCGAGCCTCCGCTTTGCCGAGGCGCGCGGCCTCGACCTTCTTCGCGTCGCTCGCACTCTCGTCGCCGAGAAGCTCCGCTGGACTGTCCGGCAAACGGATCGGGTCGTTAATCTCGGTGCCCGACTCGCCGCCGCGGGCCAGCGCCTCGGTCTCGTCGTCCACCAACAGCAAAACCCAACAGAGACGCCCAAGGAGGCAAGGCCCATGGTCGCCGGCACATCCGCGCATTCCAAATCAGTTCCCGAGGTGGTCGAGGATCGGCTCGCAACTGATCCGGTCCTCTCGCGGCAATGGGAGCAGGTCTCTTCCCGTTTCCACCTCGTCTTCGCCGATCCGGAAACGGCCTTCGCTAAGGTCGATGTCGACGCGAGGATGGCGAACCGCGAGACGGCCGCGGCTACCCTGGGAAAGCTCAAGGACCAGCCACAGAGCTTCGGGGCCTTGAAGGGCGGGACGGGACTATTTGCCGGACGGTCAGAGCGGGAGGCACGCGAGCACGCGGCGCTCAATGTTCCCGCACTCACCCGTGACCTTGAGACTTGGTTGCGGCTCCGGGCCGAGGCGGAACGTCGCTACGAGGCCGAGGAACGCACCACCAGATTGAAGGCCGCCGTCGACATTCCGGCGCTCTCGGAGGGCGGGCGTCAGACGCTCGAGCGCATTCGCGATGCCATCGACCGCAATGACCTTCCCGCCGCGCTCGGGTTCGCGCTTGAGGACAAGATGATTGAGGCCGAACTGGAGGGCTTCGCCAAGGCGGTTGCCGAGCGGTTCGGAGAACGGACCTTCCTACCGCTCGCGGCAAGAGACAGTGATGGCGAGACGGCGAGGGAGTTGTCGAACGGCCTGAGCCCGGATCAACGGCGAGACCTCAAAGCCGCTTGGCCCGACCTCAGAACCATCCAGCAGTTTGCCGGCGCGCAGCGGACAAAGGAGGCCGTGGGTATTCGCGAAGCTCAGCGTCAGACCCTTTGGCAATCAAAAGGGATGACACTGCAATGATGGTCCTTCCAAGAAGCGGGGCAGTGGGACTCTCCGACGACCTGCCGGTGCAATCCTCGTGTCCGGCCGCCAAGCAACGCGGTGAAGTGGAGAGGCCGAACGGAGAGAAGCGTCGGCAGCAAACCCGGCGACGCGTCCTCGCCATCTATGGCGTTGGCCTAGCGTTCATGGCCACGTTTGTCAGCGTGGGAATTTGGGCCGGTCTGCGCATCAATCTGACGCCGAGCGAGCCGCTCGGCCTCTGGCAGGTTGTCACGCCTGATCGGCCTGTCGCCGTCGGCGATCTGGTCTTCATATGTCCGCCATCGGGCGTGTTTTCTGATTTCGGGCTGGCGCGGGGATATTTTCTGAGGGGTGCCTGTCCCAGCGGCACGGCCCCACTCATCAAGGCAGTCGCGGCAATTGCCGGCGCGAGCATCGCCGTCGGTGCCGAGGTGAGGATCGATGATGTCTTGCTGGCGCACTCGCGGCTCAGCGCAATGGACGGCCAAGGCCGGGCTCTGGCGCCTTGGATCGGTGGCGTCGTCCCGCCCGGCCAGCTTTTTCTGCACTCGCAATTCAGAGGCTCCTATGACTCCCGCTATTTCGGGCCGGTTCCCGATACCGGTCTCCTCGGCTTTGCGCGGCCGTTCCTCACCTTTGCCTCCATCTGCACGCCGTGATCTGAGGCCCTCCCTGCGCTGGATTCACATCCGATCGGCCGTTCTGGTGTCTGCCGCCTGCCTTGTCGGTGGCATAGCCTGGAGTGGTCAGTTGCTGGCATTGCCCGTCGTTATGCTGTTTCCGGTGCTCTGGGCGGCGGCACCATGTCGCGCGGTTTCCGCCGCCGTCTCGGCGGGATATTTCCTAGTGGCGTCGCGAGGGCTTCCGCAGGGCGCGGCGGAGTTCTTTGGTTCATCGGCCTCGACCGGCTTCTTGCTCTGGATCGCGGCCTCGCTCCCTTTTGTCATTGTCCATGCGATGGCTTGGACGGCGCGCAAGGGCTGGCGAAGGGCAGGGCGCTATGGCATCGCCATGGTGCTTATGGCTGTTCCACCATTCGGCATTGCTGGGTGGGCCCATCCGATCACGTCCGCGGGCGTACTGCTTCCTGGCTGGGGATGGTGGGGGCTATTGGCAACGGCGCTTGGCCTCTGCCTGATGGCCACGCGATTGGCCCCCGCGATTGCCCTGTCGGCCGGAGTTCTTACCGGCATAGCCGCCATATCAGGGGATGGCTCCCCAGCATCAGAGGAGTGGCAGGGTATCGATACCGCAGCCGGAGCAGCCTTTGGGTGGGTCGACACACTCCACCAGCAGCAGTTGTTGATCGCCCAAGTCCGGAAAGAAGCCGAGGGCGGCTCGCAGATCATCGTTCTCCCGGAAAGTGCTCTGGGCATCCTGACTCCGACCGCGGAGCATCTGTGGGGCGAGGCTCTGGCCAATCTCGACATCACGGTGATCGCTGGAGCCGCCGTCATCGACACTCAAGGCTACGACACCGTCATGGTCGCGCTCGGCCGAACGGGTACAAAGGTCCTCTACCGTCAGCGGATGCCGGTACCGGTCGCCATGTGGCAACCATGGCGACCGTGGCTCGATCTCACCGGTGGTGCAGCAGGAACGTTGTTCGGCGATCCCCTAGTGGAGGCTGCCGGTCAGCGAATCGCGCCGCTCATCTGCTACGAGCAGCTTCTCGTCTGGCCGGTTCTGCAATCGGCCTTCCATCGCCCCGACCGGATCGTCGCCATCGCCAATGGCTGGTGGGCGAAAGACACCTCCATTCCTGCCATCCAACTGGCGAGCGTCGAGGCCTGGGCACGGCTCTTCGATCTGCCACTTGTCACCGCTTTCAATCGCTGAGGATGAAGAGGAGTTCCCGCTATGCCCATTGATGCCGATCTCATCCACCGTTGCGCCGATCCGTCCCTGACACCCGCTATTGTCGAGACCTTCGTCAAGACAGTAGGATCGACCGATCCGCTCAGCATCACGGTCAGGAGTGGAAACCGCATCGTCCTGGTGCCCGCAACGAAAACGCCGGATGAGGCACTGGCAACCATCCGGGCTCATGTCGGACATGCCGTCGTGCGGGCCGGCATCACGCAATACCCGGTCGGGATCGGTATCAAGGATCCATCGGAAATCTCTACCGATCTGCTCGATGCGTGTTCCAACCTGCGTCAAGGCACGGCTCTTTTCGGCAAGGTCTGGCGGATCGTGCTCGATTGGTACGGCAATCCGACCGATGACAGCGTCATGCCGCTAGTGCTGGAGGATGCCATCGAGGCTTGGAAGACCGGAACTTTCGAAGGAAGTTCGGTATTTACCACAACGGATCCGGGGCCATCAAAGCTGAGCAAGATGGAAGGCGAGAATGGTGAGGCGCCGCCAACTGCTGGCGAGCCGTCTAGGATGCCAACCAAAAAATCGACAACGCTGCCGAATGAAGCTGAAATTCGGGTAGATCTCTCAGGAATTGGTGAGCATGCACCGTGAACAAGGTAGACCTTTGGAAATCACTTTGACAGCGGCGTGATTCCTTGGGTTGCCGAGCTAAATTGCTAACGAGCCGCAGGTTCAAATCCTGCCCCCGCAACCAGTACGAACCAAAGACCTCAGCAAAATCAATGATTTGCTGAGGTCTTTGTTTTTGCAGGTTTATCCTAGCCTAAGAAAATCAAGTAGTTAGCTTTGTAGGTTCAAATCGGGGGTCCGGTTGAGGTGGCCTGGGAAAACTGAACAGGTCGGTTAGGTGGTTTTTGGCTTTGGAACTCGGCAGTATGCCGACGGATAGGAGCCAAGATGACACGACGTCCCCGCCGCAATCACAGCCCGGCCTTCAAGGCGAAGGTCGC
>JARKNW010000054.1 GCA_029976075.1 Pleomorphomonas sp. | reverse complement strand
CCGGTGATGGGCGCCGCCGCCTTCCTGATGGTCGAATACGTGGGCATCCCCTACACCCAGATCATCAAGCACGCGGCCCTGCCGGCGATCCTGTCCTACATCGCGCTGCTCTACATTGTCTATCTCGAAGCCTGCAAGGCGGACATCCGCGGCATCCCGCGCAACGACAACGTCGCGCCGTGGAAGACGCGCCTGATCAACATGCTGCTGACGATCAGCGGCACGGTCATTCTCGCCAACGTCGTCTACTACGGCCTGGGCTGGATCAAGGACGTGGCCGGCGGCGCCTCGCTGTTGATCATCGCCATCCTGATGCTGGTCGGCTACCTCGGCCTGCTCAAGTACCAGTCGGGGTACCCCGAGCTGCAGCTGGACGATCCCAATTCGCCGGTGCTCAAGTGCCCCGAAACCGGACCGACGATCAAGAGCGGACTGCATTTCCTGCTGCCCGTCGTGGTCCTGATCTGGAACCTGATGGTCGAAGAACTCTCCCCGTCGCTCTCCGCCTTCTGGGCCACCATGTTCCTGGTGTTCATCCTGGTCACCCAGCGCCCGATCAGTGCCTGGTTCCGGGGTTCGGGCGACGTGAAGGCCTATTTCGAGCAAGGCTTCGGCGATCTGAAGACCGGGCTGGTGGCCGGCGCGCGCAACATGATCGGCGTGGCCATCGCCACCTCGACGGCCGGCATCATCGTCGGCACGGTGACGCTGACCGGGATCGGCCTGGTGCTGGCCGAGGTCGTCGAACTGCTGTCGGCGGGCAACCTGCTGGTGATGCTGTTCATGGTCGCCTTCGCCTCGCTGATCCTCGGCATGGGCGTGCCGACGACGGCCAACTACATCATCGTGTCCTCGCTGATGGCCCCGGTGGTGGTTGAGCTGGGTTCGCAGAGCGGATTGATCGTGCCGCTGATCGCCGTGCACATGTTCGTCTTCTACTTCGGCATCATGGCCGACGTGACGCCGCCGGTCGGCCTGGCCGCCTACGCGGCCGCGGGCATCGCCAAGTCGCCTCCGTTGCTGACCGGCTTTACCGCGTTCTGGTACAGCATCCGCACGGGCATCCTGCCGTTCATGTTCATCTTCAACACGCAACTCCTGTTGATCGACGTCGGCAGCCTCTGGGGGCTCGCCCTGGTGATCTTCTCCGCGACCGTCGCCAGCCTGGTGTTCGTGGCCGCGTCGCAGAACTGGTTCATTACCCGCAGCAAGTGGTACGAGACGGCAATCTTGCTGCTCATCGCCTTCAGCTTCTTCCGTCCGAACTTCTGGATGGACATGATCTACCCGCCCTACACCAAGGTGGCATCGACCGATCTGATGCAGATCATCGAGAAGGCGGAGGCCGGCGATCAATTGCGCGTGTGGATCGAGGGCGAGAACCTGAAGGGCGACGTGATCAAGAAAGGCATGCTGCTGCCGCTCGGCGAACCGGGAGCTCCCGCGGAACGGCTGATGCGTTTCGGTCTGGGCCTGATGCCCAGCGGCGGTGAATTCAACATCACCGCCGTCAAGTTCCGCAGCAAGGCCGAGAAGGCCGGGTACAAACAAGGGCAGATCATCACCGGCATCGAGATCGAGAATCACCGGCCCGATCCCGCCTGGATGTTCATCCCGAC
>JARKNW010000044.1 GCA_029976075.1 Pleomorphomonas sp. | reverse complement strand
AGATCGTGTCCCGCGCGGTGGTGTAAGAAGGGGTCGGTAGGTCATGGGCTCCGGCAAGGTAGGAGCACGAGTCAGGCAGCCACGGCGGACAGACTGACGTTTGGATTGTCGCCGACTTCGGCAAGGGTTTCCAGCGTCATGTAACGACGCTGCAATGCCCACTCATCGTTCTGTTCGAGCAACAGAGCCCCGACGAGACGATAGATGGCGGACTCGTTGGGGAAGATGCCCACGACGTCGGTGCGGCGCTTGATCTCCCCGTTCAGACGCTCAAGCGGATTGGTCGAGTGAATCTTGGTCCGATGCTCCTTGGGAAACGTCATGTGCGCGAGGACATCTTCCTTGGCCTCGTCCATCAGCCTGGCGAGCTTCGGGAAGCGCTCACGTAACTGATCGGCGACGATGCGCCACTGGTCGCGCGCGGCCGACTCGCTGGTTTGTGCAAAGATCGTGGCCACCAAGGCTGAGACGACGCGTCGCTGACCGGCCGGCGCATGCACGAGCAGGTTGCGCATGAAATGCACGCGACAGCGTTGCCATGTCGCTGAGATCACCTTGCGCACCGCCGCCTTGAGCCCCTCATGCGCATCGGAGATCACGAGCTTCACACCGCGCAGACCGCGACGCGTCAAAGTGCGCAGGAAGTCGGTCCAGAACGGCTCGGCCTCGGAAGCGCCCACCTGCATCCCCAACACCTCGCGCCGCCCGTCGGTGTTGGCGCCGATGGCGATTATGGCCGCCACCGAGACGATACGACCGGCCTCGCGCACCTTGAGGTAGGTCGCATCGATCCAAAGGTAAGGCCAGTCGCCTTCGATCGGCCGCTGGAGAAAGGTCTGCACTCGTTCGTCGATCTCGGCACACAGGCGCGAAACCTGACTCTTCGAGATGCCGCCCATGCCCATGGCTTGCACCAGATCATCGACCGAGCGGGTGGAGATACCCTGGACGTAGGCTTCCTGAATCACTGCAGCCAGCGCCTTCTCGGCCGTGCGTCGGGGCTCCAGGAAGGGAGGAAAGTAGCTGCCCTGACGCAGCTTCGGGATACGCAGCGCCACCGTGCCGGCGCGCGTGTCCCAGTCGCGTTCGCGGTAGCCGTTGCGTGAATTGGTTCGCGCCTCCGTGCGCTCGCCGTGGCTGGCGCCACAGCGATTCTCGACATCGAGTTCCATCAGTCGCTGGGCCACAAAGCCCACCATTTCGCGCACGATATCTTCAGCGCCGGCCTTCTCAAGCAGCTCCGAAAGCTGCATGCTGTTCTTGGTCATCGGGTACTTCCTCATGGTTAGGTTGAAGTGTCGTAACTCCCACCTTACCGAAGTTCTCCGATGACCCACCGATCGCGCCCGCCGTGGAGGCCCTGCAGGGCCTCCACGGCAAACACCTCAAACCCTCACGTTCTTACACCACTTGGCGGGACGCCGCC
>JARKNW010000039.1 GCA_029976075.1 Pleomorphomonas sp. | reverse complement strand
CTTCAATGCCAAGCGCGCCACCTCGGTCGCCGAGATCAACGAGGCCATCAAGGCCGCCGCGACCTCCGGCCCGCTGAAGGGCGTCCTCGGCTTCACCGATCAGCCGAACGTGTCCAGCGACTTCAACCACGACTCGCACTCGTCGATCTTCCACATGGACCAGACCAAGGTCATGGACGGTACCCTCGTCCGCATCCTCTCCTGGTACGACAACGAGTGGGGCTTCTCCAACCGCATGGGCGACACCGCCGTCGCCATCGGCAAGACCCTCTGAGTTAGAACGACAGGTCGAGCCCGCTGTCCGCGACTCCGCAAGGGGGCGCAGGATGGCGGGCTCGATGCTCCATCCAGCGGCCGACCTGCGGTCCGGTTCCTCGTCGCGCAAGACGCGACAGACACCACCGGCTCCCGGCGGCGCATGAACCTGGGACCAAAGCCATGAGCAGCTTCAAGACCATCGATGACGCCGACGTCGCCGGCAAACGCGCCCTCGTCCGCGTCGACCTGAATGTTCCGATGGAAAATGGCGTCGTCACCGACACCACCCGCATCGACCGTATCGTCCCGACCATCCTCGACCTCGCCAAGAAGGGCGCCAAGGTCATCCTGCTGGCCCACTTCGGCCGCCCGAAGGGCGAGCGCAAGGCCGAGGACAGCCTGAAGCCGATCGTCGCCCCGCTGGCCAAGGCCATCGGCAAGCCCGTCGCCTTCGCTGACGACTGCATTGGCGAAGTCGCCGAGAAGGCCGTCGCCGCCCTGTCGAACGGCGAGATCCTGCTGCTCGAGAACACCCGCTATTACAAGGGCGAAGAGAAGAACGACCCGGCGCTGGTCGACGCGCTCGCCAAGCTCGGCGACATCTACGTCAACGACGCCTTCTCGGCCGCTCACCGCGCCCATGCCACCACCGAAGGCCTTGCCCACAAGCTCCCGGCCTATGCCGGCCGCACCATGCAGGCCGAGCTGACCGCCCTCGGCGCCGCTCTCGGCACGCCGAAGCGCCCGGTGCTCGCCGTGGTCGGTGGCGCCAAGGTGTCGACCAAGATCGACCTCCTCGAGAACCTCGTCGCCAAGGTCGACATCCTGGTGATCGGTGGCGGCATGGCCAACACCTTCCTGGCTGCCCAGGGCGTCAACGTCGGCAAGTCGCTCTGCGAGCATGACCTCGCCGAGACCGCCAAGCGCATCCTGGCCAAGGCCAAGGAAACCAAGTGTGAGATCGTGCTGCCGGTCGACGCCGTCGTCGCCCGCGAGTTCAAGGCTGGCGCCGCCAACGAAGTCGTGTCCGTCAATGCCGTTCCGGCCGACGCCATGATCCTCGACGCCGGTCCGAAGTCGATCGATGCCGTCAAGGCCGCCATCGACAAGGCAAAGACGCTGGTCTGGAACGGCCCGCTCGGCGCCTTCGAGATCGAGCCCTTCGACAAGGCCACCGTTGCCGCCGCCCAGTATGCCGCCGCTGCCACCAAGGCCGGCAAGCTCCTGACGGTCGCCGGTGGTGGCGACACTGTCTCGGCCCTCAACCATGCCGGCGCGGCCGACACCTTCACCTACATCTCGACGGCCGGCGGCGCCTTCCTCGAGTGGATGGAAGGCAAGGAACTGCCGGGCGTCAAGGCGCTCGAGGGTTAAGCTGGTTGAGACCGGAGAGAAGCCGAACAGAACGGATCGGTTTCTCTTGACGGTCTTTGTGCTATGAAGCGCCCCGTGATCCGGGAAACCTGGATCACGGGGCTTTCCTTTCCTGGAGGTCAAGTTGCGCGCCCGTCTGTTTCTGATCACGCCCCGCATCGTCGATGCCGCCGCCTTCGCGCCGCTGCTCGAAGCGGCGCTGGCCGCTGGCGACGTCGCCTCGCTGCTGATCGCCCCCGATGCCGTCTCCGAGAACGATCTTCAGGCGATAGCCGAGACGCTGGTGCCGATCGCCCAGAAGCACGATGTCGCCGCGCTGGTTCTCGGCAACAGCCGCGTGATGGGCCGCGCCCGCGCCGACGGTATCCACATTGAGGCTGGCGAGACGGCGCTCAAGGAAGCGATCGAAGCGCTGCAGCCGAAATCCATCGTAGGTGCAGGTAACATCCGCGCCCGCCATGAAGCGATGGAGGCTGGCGAGGCCGGCGCCGACTACATCTTCTTCGGCCTGCTCGATCTGGAGGAAACCGAGGACACGCACCGCAAGACCATCGATCTCGGCGCCTGGTGGGCCGAGCTGTTCGAGCCGCCCTGCGTGCTGTTGTCCGGTCGCTCCATGACTTCGGTCGAGGTCTGTGCCCGCACTGGCGCCGACTTCGTGGGTGTTCGCGCCGCCATCTGGGACCATCCCGCCGGACCGGCCGCGGCGATTGCCGAGGCCAACGCCATCCTCGACCGTGTCGCGGCGGAGTTTCCCGACGAGTGAGTGTTTTCAGCCGAAACCGATGCCGCTCGGATCGAACGAAAGCCGAGCTCACCGCCTGCAATCCGGGCCGCCGCATTCCCGGCCAACTTGATCGCTAACGCTGCCGTCACGATCCCAACTCAACCCGCGGGGCATCCGATGATGCTCCGGCAGAGCCAAAACCGCGATGCCGATGTCGCCTGAAGTCCGCACCGCCTGTCTTGCCGCCGCGATCGGTCTCGCCCTCGTTGCCGGGCCGGCAGCGGCTGCCGAACCGGCACAGAAGCCGAAGCCGACGACAGCGGCGGCAACGAAGACCGTCCCGACGGTGCCGGACCTGCTGAAGTCGCTTCCGGACAGCGACAAGATCGATTACGCCTTCGGCGCCTTTCAGCGTGGCTACTACCTCACCGCCTTCGAAATCGCCGTCGAGCGCGCCAAGCTCGGCGACGCCAAGGCGCAGAGCCTGATTGGCTATCTCTACGCCAACGGGCTGGGACTGCCGAGAAAGCCGGATGAAGCGGTCATCTGGTATCAACTAGCCGCCAAGAACGGCGACCCTCAGGCCCTCGTCGAACTTGCCAACCTCGCAGCCCTCGGCATCGGCATGCCGGTCGACAAGGCGAAGGCGGCAAAGTACCTCGAAGAAGCGCTCGGCAAGGGCGTCGTCGAAGCCAACTACTGGCTGGGCCTGCTTTGCATCGACCCGTCGTCCGGCATTCTCGACTATGCCCGCGCCGCCGCGCTGTTCAAGGCGGCAGCCGATGAAGGCAATGTCGACGCCATCTACGCGCTCGCCGCCCTCAATCGCGAGGGACAGGGTGTGCCGAAGAACGAGGCGGAAGCCGCTCGGCTGATGGGTGAGGCGGCACGCGATGGCCACATCGCCGCGCAGGTCGAATACGCCATCATGATGTTCAACGGCACGGGTGTCGCCCGCGACCAGAAGATCGCCGCCGCCTGGTTCAAGGTAGCGGCGGAGGCTGGCAACCCGGTCGCCCAGAACCGCCTCGCCCGCCTCTACGTGGTCGGAGAAGGCGTGCCGCGCGATCTGGCCATGGCTCGTCACTGGTATGGCTTTGCCAAGTCAGCCGGCCTCAGCGACGACTGGCTCGAACAGGCGCTGGCGCCCGAGGCACCGAAACCGGACGCGGCAAAGCCGGACGCAGCGAAGCCGGAAGAAAAGCCCCTCAACCTTCCCGGTGTCGATACCGGCAACTGACGACGCCCAAGAGGCGGCCGCCGGCGCACCGAGCAAGGCTCGAAGCCGGAGATAGCCTTGGATAGGAAGGGCGCCAACAAAAAGGAGATTGATGCGCAGAGACTCGATTTGAGACCGCCAGAGCCGGTCTTCGCGGCGCCTACGCGGGCGCAGTCCTTGTTGTATCTTCTCCGGACAAATCATGAAGAATGCAGATCTGTCGATCCGGGCCTGTGACCGGGCCATGGATCTCAAGGCGCTCTCGGCCATTTGGTTCGAGGCGTCTCTCCTGGCCCATGCCTTCATCGGTGAACGGCACCTGCGGCAACAGCAAATCCTGATCGAGGGAAAATATCTACCCAACGCCGAAACCTGGGTGGCTTGCATCGCGGGGACTCCCGTGGGCTTCATCAGTCTGCTCGACAACTTCATCGGCGGGCTGTTCATCGCACCGGCACATCAGGGCCACGGCATCGGGCGGGCGTTGGTCACCCATGCTCTGACCCTGAGGAACGAGCTCCTGCTGGAGGTCTACACGGCCAATGAGCAGGCGTGTTCCTTCTACAGGAACCTCGGGTTCACCGAGTTGTCCCGACGGAGCGAGGACGACGAGGGGCTGCCGTTTGAAAATGCCCGCCTGCGACTGACCCGCCAGTCTTCGGCGTCCGCTCTGAAGGCATAGGGGCCGAGAGCCCCGAACCGCCGACACCTGAGGCAGAAAACAACCTAACCGGCGATCGCTTTGCTGCCATCGCGGGTTAGGGCTTGCGCTCGGCGGCCGTTTGTGATGGCTACGCAGCCAACGTTTTTCCGTGAAGGATCCCCAGAAAATGGCTCGTTCCGCCCTCCTCAACGTCATGGTCCAGGCCGTCCGCAAGGCCGGGCGCGGTCTTGCCCGCGATTTCGGCGAGGTGGAGAACCTGCAGGTATCGATGAAAGGCCCCGGCGATTTCGTCTCGGCCGCCGACAAGCGCTCCGAGCAGGTCCTATTCGAGGAGCTGAAGCGGGTGCGTCCCACCTACGGCTTCCTGATGGAAGAGCGCGGCGAGGTGGCTGGCGAAGACGAACAGCACCGTTGGATCGTCGATCCGCTCGACGGCACGGCCAACTTCCTGCACTCCATCCCGATCTTCTCGATCTCGGTCTCGCTTGAACGCAACGGCGTGCCGATCGCCGGCGTGGTGTTCAACCCGGCCACCGACGAACTCTACACAGCCGAGCGCGGGACCGGTGCCTTCGTCAACGACCGGCGCCTGCGCGTCTCGGCGCGCCGCGAGATGCCGGAATGCGTGATCGGCACCGGTGTGCCGCATCTTGGCCGTGGCAATCATCCGCGCTATCTCAACGAGCTCCGTCAGGTGATGGCCAACTGCGCCGGCATCCGCCGCCTCGGCTCGGCCGCCCTCGATCTCTGCTACGTCGCCGCCGGCAAGCTGGACGGTTTCTGGGAAGACGACCTCAACCCGTGGGATACGTCGGCCGGTTGGCTGATGATCAAGGAGGCGGGCGGCTTCGTCACCGACAAGGCCGGCAAGGAAGACATGCACGCTTCCCGCACGCTGGTGGCAGGCAATGAGGCGATCCACGCCCAGCTTCTGGCCACGCTTCGGAAGGCCTGATCGCCAGGCACTGCCCGACTGGATCGGCGTCCCCCGAAAAATTCGGGGGAACCGCCCGTATACCTTGCTCTTTTCGCCGCAAATCGCGTTTACTATGCGCCGCGATCAGAGAGAGCAAGCGACAGAACCATGGCCAAAGACGCGTCCGGCATCAAGCTCACCAGCCCCCAGGTGTATCTCTGGCGGATGGCGGTATTCCTGGTCATCGCGGCCTTCGTCGGCTTGCTCCTGTCGCGGCAGCTCAAGACCGCCTTCATGGCCAACCCCGGGCTCAACGGCCTGATCTTCTCGGTGGCCCTCGTCGGTATTCTTCTGATCTTCCGCCAGGTCATCCGGCTTTTCCCCGAAGTGCGCTGGGTCAATACCTATCGCTTCGGCGATCCCGGCCTCGAAGTGCGCAAGCAACCGGTATTGCTCGCCCCGATGGCGACGCTGCTCGGCGACCGGCTCGGCCAGCGAGCCATCTCCGCCTCGGCCATGCGCTCGCTGCTCGAATCGATCGCTACCCGTCTCGACGAGGCGCGCGACATCTCCCGCTACATGACCGGCCTTCTGGTGTTTCTCGGCCTTCTCGGTACCTTCTACGGCCTGATCTCCACCGTGAACTCGGTGGGAGCCACCATCCAGGGCCTCGACGTCGGGTCCGGCACGGCCAGCGTCATCTTCGAAGATCTGAAGAGCGGGTTGCAGGCGCCGCTCAGCGGCATGGGCACGGCCTTCTCGTCCTCGCTGTTCGGCTTGGCGGGCTCGTTGATCGTCGGCTTCCTCGACCTCCAGGCCGGGCAGGCCCAGAACCGCTTCTATCTCGACCTCGAGGATTGGCTGTCGACCCAGGCCGAGCTCGACTCGGCCGGCGACGTCGGCGCCAGCATTCGCGATGCCCAGAACATCGACGACCTCAGGGGTGCCCTCGAGCATTTGTCCAAGCAGATCCAGGAGGGGGGGGCCGGCGCCCGCTCCAGCCAGGCGATGGCCAATCTCGCCGAGGGCATCCAGGGTCTCGTCCAGCACATGCGTGCCGAGCAACAACTGGTGCGTGCCTGGGCCGAAAGCCAGGGCGAACAGCAGAAGGAAATACGCCGGCTGCTGGAGCTTCTGACCGGCGCCGTCGAGCGCTCGGATCGCGGTTGAGCCGACAACAGAGAGATTGACCGACCATGGCCCTCGGACGCACGCGCTTCACGACCCGACAGGACTACTGGCCGGCCTTCGTCGACATGCTCACCACGCTGGTGCTGTCGATCATCTTCCTGCTGTCGGTCTTTTCGCTGGCCCAGTTCTTTCTCAGCCAGCAGATCACCGACAAGGACACCGTGCTCGGCCGGCTCAATGCCCAGATCGCCGAACTGACCGAGTTGCTCGCCATGGAGCGCGCCTCCAATCGCGACCTGCAGGACAACGTGGCGCTGCTGGAATCGAACCTCAAGGAAGCGCAAGCCGCCCGGGACAATCTGCAGGGCCTGATCGCCAGCCAATCGGGTGCCAATGACGCCGCGGATGGCAAGCTGCAGGCACTGACCACCCAGCTCAGCGACGAAAAGCGCGCCAGCCAGCGAGCTCTGGCCCAGGTCGAACTGCTCAACCAGCAGATCGCCGCGCTGAGGCGCCAGATCGCCGCGTTGGAAGACGCCCTCAATGCGTCCGAGTCCCGCGACCGCGAGAGCTCGGCCAAGATCGCCGACCTCGGCAAACGCCTCAACGTGGCGCTGGCCCAACGCGTCCAGGAACTGGCCCGCTACCGCTCCGATTTCTTCGGACGTCTCAGGGAAATCCTGTCCCAGCGCTCGGACATCCGGGTGGTCGGCGACCGCTTCGTCTTCCAGTCGGAAGTGCTGTTCGATTCCGGCAACGACGAGGTCAACCCGGCCGGTCGCGGCGAGCTCGACAAGCTGGCCGAAGCGGTGTTGCAGCTCGAAGGCCAGATCCCGCCGGAAATCGCCTGGGTCTTGCGCGTCGACGGTCACACGGACGCCCGTCCGCTGTCCGGAACGGGACGCTTCCGCGATAACTGGGATCTATCCTCGGCACGCGCCATATCGGTGGTCAAGTACCTCATCAGCAAGGGCATTTCGCCCAATCATCTGGTAGCCGCCGGCTTCGGCGAGTTCCAGCCGCTCGAAGAGGGCGACAGCGACCAGGCCAACGCCAAGAATCGTCGCATCGAGCTGAAGCTGACCGAGCGCTGATCCGAGACTTCGTCATCGCATAGGCCAAGCCGTAACAGTCGTTCACAATTTTTGACCCTTTGCCGTTCACCGGCCGTTTATCATCCGGACCGCAGAAGAGAACGGAGCGCCTGGGGTGGCGCACCAAAGGGAAAGCGCGGACGAACGACATGGCACGCAGATTTTTCGGAACCGACGGCATCCGCGGCACGGCGAACAGCTGGCCGATTACCCCGGAAATCGCCCTCAAGGTCGGCATGGCCGCCGGTCTCGCCTTCCATCGCGGCGATCATCGCCACCGTGTCGTCATCGGCAAGGACACCCGCCTCTCCGGCTACATGATCGAGCCGGCGCTGACCGCCGGCTTCACCGCCGTCGGCGTCGACGTTTTCCTGACCGGCCCGGTACCAACGCCGGCCGTGGCCATGCTGACGCGCAGTCTGAGGGCCGATCTCGGCGTGATGATCTCCGCCTCCCACAATCCCTTCGCCGACAACGGCATCAAGCTGTTCGGGCCGGATGGCTACAAGTTGTCCGACGAGGTCGAACTGGCCATCGAGGAAATGCTGGAGGGCGACTTCACCGGTCGCCTCGCCGCGCCCGCCGACCTCGGCCGCGCCAAGCGCGTCGACGGCGAGCGTGCCCGTTACGTGGAGTCGGCCAAGCGGACCCTCGCCCGTCAGATCTCCTTCGAAGGCCTCCGCGTGGTGGTCGATTGCGCCAACGGCGCGGCCTACAAGGTCGCACCGGAAGTTCTTTGGGAACTGGGCGCCGAAGTGGTTGCTCTCGGCGTCGATCCCAACGGTCTCAACATCAATCGCGACTGCGGGTCGACCAGCCTTGCCGCCATCACCGACAAGGTGCGCGAAGTCAGGGCTGACATCGGCATCGCCCTCGACGGCGACGCCGACCGCGTCATCATCATCGACGAGAAGGGCCAGGTGGTCGATGGCGACCAGTTGATGGCGGTGGTTGCCGCCTCGTTCCAGGAAGACGGCCGTCTCTCTCGCCCCGGCATCGTCGCCACCGTCATGTCCAACCTCGGCCTTGAGCGCTATCTCGAGAGCATCGGTCTCGAACTCATTCGCACCAAGGTCGGCGACCGCTATGTCGTCGAGGCGATGCGGGCCGGCGGCTATAACGTCGGCGGCGAGCAGTCTGGCCATATCGTGCTCTCCGACTACGCCACCACCGGCGACGGACTCGTGGCGGCGCTGCAGGTGCTGGCGGTCGTCAAGCGCTCCGGCAAGCCGGTGAGCGAGGTCTGCCACCGCTTCGATCCGGTGCCGCAGCTTCTGAAGAACGTCCGCGTCAAGGGCGGCAAGCCGCTCGAGGACGAGAGCGTCAAGGCGGCGATCCAGGCCGCCGAGGAGCGGCTCGGCGCGGGCGGCCGCATCCTCGTCCGCGCCTCCGGCACCGAGCCGCTGATCCGGGTGATGGGTGAAGGCGACAATGCCGATCTCGTCGCCGCTGCGGTCGGCGACATCGTCGAGGCGATTGGCAAGGCAGCCGCCTGATCACTGCGTCTGTTTGGGACCCCGCCCCGGTCGTCACGTACGGCCGGGGCTTTTTTGTCGGCAGTGGCCTCAACTCGGCATTTTCATAGATCATCAAGGTTAAGCAACGTAGTTAAGCCGCGATTAACCCACTTGCCTTAAAAATCGATCCGAAAGCGATGATGAAGGCGCCAAGGCACGACCGAACAGGTTGCTCCAACCTGTCGAATACGACTGCTCGAACCCGCCTCGCGATCATGCTTCTGCGGAAGGATCGAACTATGCGCAGTCTCACAATGAACCTACACCTGGCCGTGGCTGCGACATTCGGCCTCGCGGCTTTCTCCGGCGCCGTCCGCGCAGCCGACATGCCGATGGAATATCCCCCGGTCATCGAAGCCCCCGAACCCATGGCGCTGCCGGCCGTCGGCGGATGGTATCTTCGCGGCGATATCGGCTACAAGTATTACCAGGCTCCCAAAGGATCGTTCAGCGATCGCACCTGGGGCAGCATCGGCAATAACGGGGACATGGGCAGCGAGAAGATGCTGGGTGCCGCTGATATTGGCGCCGGTGTCGGGTACAAGTTCAACGAATATCTTCGTTCCGACGTGACGCTGGATTATGAAACCCCTGCCAAGTTCAAGGGTTCTGTCTACTGCCTGAGCAGCCCCTGCGGTTCGACCGGTGAGTGGCAGGCCAGCGAAAGCGCCAAGATCACCGCCTATAGCGGGCTCGCCAACATCTACGCCGACCTCGGCGACTTCCATGGCATAAAGCCCTACATCGGTGCCGGTGCCGGTGCCTCCTATCTGCGCACGAGCGACATCAAGTCCGGCGCTCAGGATGGCTACAACGGCAACAACCCCAAGGGCGAGGGCAAGTGGAACTTTGCCTGGGCCGTCATGGCCGGCGTGGAATACCCGCTCAGCGATCGTCTCAGCCTCGATCTCGGTTATCGCTATCTGAACCTGGGCGATGCCAAGACAGGCGGCGTGCGGGAGAACCCGGGCGGAGCCGTCACCAGCGTCGAATACAAGGATATCACCGCTCACGAGGTGCGCCTCGGCTTGCGTTACTATCTCAACTGAAGACTTGCACTCATCTTGCAGCAACGGCGGGAGGACTCCGATCCTCCCGCCGTTTGTCTTTTGGCAACGCCTTTGGTCGAACAGCATCGCCCCCGCTTGACGGCGCGCGGCCTTTCCGATAGCTCAGGCGGCGGGACACTCCTCCCCACCGAGGAGCGCCTATCTGAGAGGATAGTTACATGACTGATACGACCGCCGCTCCGGCCATCAAGCCGGATAATGCCCGTTTTTCCTCCGGCCCCTGCGCCAAGCGCCCAGGTTGGACCGTCGAGGCCCTCTCGGGAGCGCCGGTCGGCCGCTCCCATCGCGCCAAGATCGGCAAGACCAAGCTCGCTGAGGCGATCGACCTCACCCGCAAGGTGCTGCGCGTTCCCGCTGATTATCGTATCGGCATCGTTCCCGCCTCCGATACCGGTGCCGTCGAAATGGCGCTGTGGTCTCTGCTCGGCGCCCGCCCGGTCGACATGCTGGCGTGGGAGTCCTTCGGCTCCGGCTGGGTCACCGACGTCGTCAAGCAACTGAAGCTCGACGCCCGCGTCTTCGAGGCACCCTATGGCGACATCGTCGACTTCGCCAAGGTCGATTTCAACCACGACGTCGTCTTCACCTGGAACGGCACCACTTCCGGCGTGCGCGTGCCCAATGGCGACCTGATCCCGGCCAATCGCCAGGGTCTCACCATCTGCGACGCAACGTCCGCTGCTTTCGCCCAGCCCCTGCCCTTCGACAAGCTCGACGTCGTCACCTTCTCCTGGCAGAAAGTGCTTGGCGGTGAAGGTGGCCACGGCATGCTGATCCTCTCCCCGCGCGCCGTCGAGCGTCTGGAGACCTACAAGCCGGCCTGGCCGTTGCCCAAGATCTTCCGCATGACCTCCGGCGGCAAGCTGATCGAAGGTATCTTCAAGGGCGATACGATCAACACACCTTCGATGATTTGCGTCGAAGACTACATTGACGCGCTGAAGTGGGCCGACGCCATCGGCGGCCTTGATGCGCTGATCGCCCGCGCCAACGCCAACACCAAGGCCATTGCCGACTGGGTTGCCAAGACGCCTTCGGTCGCCTTCCTGGCCAAGACCGAGGCCATCCGTTCCAACACCTCGGTGTGCCTGAGCTTCGTCCACCCCACGGTCGCCGCGCTCGACATCGAGGGACAGCAGGCCTTCGTCAAGACGCTGACCGGCCTTCTCGAGAAGGAAGGCGTCGCCTTCGACATCGCCTCCTACCGCGACGCCCCTCCGGGCCTGCGCATCTGGTGCGGCGCCACCGTCGAGACCGCCGACGTCGCCGCCCTGACGCCATGGATCGACTGGGCATTCGCAAAGGCGCTCGCCGGCCTGACCAAGGCCGCCTGATTCATGCTTTCGGAGAGGCGAGCCCTTGCTCGCCTTCTCCCTGCCCTCCTCCTGAAGTGGGGCGGGAATTCCCTTTAGCCGCAGTGACATTCCATCCGGCGCCACCGGTCTCTTCTTCTCCGTTCCGGTGAACGGGAAAGGGCAAGGTGCAGGCGCCATTCAACCAGGATGACTCCCATGGCTCCTCGCGTTCTCATTTCCGACAAGCTGTCCGCCACCGCCGTCCAGATCTTCAAGGACCACGGCGTCGAAGTCGACTACCAGCCGGACCTCGGCAAGGACAAGGACAAGCTGGCCGAGATCATCGGCAACTATGACGGTCTCGCCATCCGTTCGACCACCAAGGTGACCGAGAAGCTCTTGGCCAATGCCAAGAACCTCAAGGTGATCGGCCGCGCCGGCATCGGCGTCGACAACGTCGACGTGCCCGCCGCCACGGCGCGCGGCGTCATCGTCATGAACACCCCCTTCGGCAATTCGATCACCACGGCCGAACATGCCATTGCCCTGATGTTCGCCCTGGCCCGCGACATTCCCGAGGCCAACGCCTCGACGCACGCCGGCAAGTGGGAAAAGAACCGCTTCATGGGTGTCGAGCTGACCAACAAGACGCTCGGCGTCATCGGCTGCGGCAACATCGGCTCCATCGTTGCCGACCGCGCGGTTGCCCTCAAGATGCGCGTCATCGCCTACGACCCGTTCCTGTCAGCCGAGCGCGCCGTCGAACTCGGCGTCGAAAAGGTGGAGCTCGACGACCTGTTCCGCCGGTCCGACTTCATCACGCTGCACGTGCCGCTGATCGAGAAGACGCGCAACATCATCGACATCTCGGCCATTCTGAAAATGAAGAAGGGCGTCAGGATCATCAACTGCGCCCGCGGCGGCCTGATCGTCGAGGCCGACCTCAAGGCCGCGCTCGATTCCGGCCATGTCGCTGGCGCCGCGCTCGACGTGTTCGAGACCGAGCCGGCCACCACGCACCCGCTGTTCGGCCATCCGAAGGTGGTCTGCACGCCGCATCTCGGCGCCTCCACCACGGAAGCGCAGGAGAACGTCGCCTTGCAGGTGGCTGAGCAGATGTCGGACTACCTGATGAAGGGCGCTGTCACCAACGCCCTGAACATGCCGTCGATCACTGCCGAAGAGGCTCCGCGCCTCACGCCGTTCGTCAAGCTCGCCGAGCTCCTGGGCTCGTTCGCCGGCCAGCTCACCGAGACCGGCCTCAAGTCGATCCGCATCGAGTATGAAGGCGAAGTGGCCGGCATGAATACCCGTGCGCTCAGCGCCGCGGCGATCACCGGCGTGCTGAAGCCGCTCCTGCAATCAGTCAACATGGTGTCGGCGCCGGTGATGGCCAAGGAGCGCGGTATCGCGGTCGCCGAAGTGCGCAACAACGCTTCGGCCAACTTCGAAAGCCTGATCCGACTGACGCTGACCACCGACCGCCAGGACCGCTCGATCGCCGGCACCGTCTTTGCCGATGGCCATCCGCGCATCGTCGAGATCAAGGGCATCAAGATGGATGCCGAGTTCGCGCCGTCGATGATCTACGTCACCAACGAGGACAAGCCGGGCTTCATCGGCAAGTTCGCGAGCCTTCTCGGCGATGCCGGCATCAATATAGCCACCTTCGCCCTCGGCCGTCTCGAACAGGGCGCCGACGCCATCTGTCTCGTCGAAGTGGACGGCGACGTGCCGACCGAGGTGCTCGACAAGGTGAAGGCCATCCCGGTGGTGCGTCAGGCCAAGGCGCTGAAGTTCTGATCGGTTGCCATCGAGCCGCATGAGAAGGGCGCCCCACGGGGCGCCCTTTCCCTATGCGGAGCTCGCTTTCCAGACAGCTCAGGCCTGAGCCCGCTTCCATCCGGCGGCAAGGAGGCCGGCGCCGATCATCAGCGAACCGCCGGTGCGATTGACCCGCCTTTGAACACGAGGCTGGCGGATCGTCTTGCGCGCCATCGAGGCCATCAGGCCGTAGGCCGCGGCATTGGTCGCCGCCAGTACGAGGAAGGTCGCTTCGAAGGCCATCATCTGAAACGCCAGCGGTTCGGCATGGTTGAGGAACTGCGGCAGGAACGCCACGAAGAAGATGATGCTCTTGGGATTCAAGGCGGTGACGACATAGGCATGCAGGAAGATGCGGAGCGGCCGCTCTTTTGTGACAGCTCCCACCTCATCCGATGTCCCCACAGCCGCAACGGGCGCGCGCCAGAGTTTGATGCCGAGGTAGATCAGGTAGGCGGCACCGATCCACTTCAACGCGGCGAACAGCGCGGCGGACGTGGCGAGGAGCGCGCCAAGCCCGAGCATCGATGCCGTCATCGCCGTGAAATCGCCCAGCGCGACACCTGTCACCGTCGCCACGGCGGCACGTTTGCCGTGACCGAGCGCATAGGAGATCACCAGGAGAACGGTTGGTCCCGGTATCGCGAGCAGAACAGCCGACGCGGCGACGAAAGCCAGCCAAACCTCAATGGACATGCTCACCTCCACTTGCCCCCAGGAGGTCGAGCAATCCATAGGATCGGCCATAAGACAAGCGTTTCTCAGGTTTTCTCAATCCACCCGCCGCCGAAAACAAGAAGCCGCCCGAAGGCGGCTTCCGGCGCCAAGCGGCGCCGCGCGGAGCGGGCCTGACGTGGCAAAGCCCCGTCAGGCGGAAAGCGAAGCGAAAGCCGAGGGCCGGAGGCCCGCCGGCGACTGAGGCTCAAAAAGCTCAGCCCAGAACGCTCTTCAGCTCGGCGACGATGTTCGGATCGATATCGGTGCGCTCGCTGCCATAGGCGATATTGGCCTTGAGGAAGCCGAGCTTGGTGCCGGTGTCGAAGGTGGTGCCGCGGAACCGCACGCCCGAGAAGGCCTGCTCCTTGGCAAGCCGCAGCATGGAATCGGTGAGCTGGATCTCGCCACCGGCGCCCTTCTCCTGATTGCCCAGGAGCTCGAAGATGCGCGGCTGCAGGATGTAGCGACCGGAGATGAAGAAGTTGGACGGCGCATCGGCCGGCTTGGGCTTCTCGACCATGTCGGTGACTTCGTAGACGTCGGGCGCCAGCGTCTTGCCGAGAGCGACGATGCCATAGGACGACGTCTGAGCCGGATCGCATTCCTCGAGGCTGACGATGTTGCCACCGCTGGCCTGATAGGCGTCGACCATGCTCTTCAGGCAAGGCGTCGTGTGCTTCATCAGCATGTCGGGCAACAGCACCGCGAAAGGTTCGTCGCCGACGATGTCGCGCGCGCACCAGACGGCATGGCCGAGACCGAGCGGCTCCTGCTGACGGGTAAACGACGTGGTGCCGGCGGCGGGGCGCTCGGCACGCAGCTCTTCAAGGGCAGCCGTCTTGTTGCGAGCAGCCAGCGTCGCCTCGAGCTCATAGGCGAGGTCGAAGTGATTCTCGATCACTTCCTTGCCGCGGCCGGTGACGAAGATGAAATGCTCGATGCCGGCCGCCTTGGCCTCGTCGACAACATATTGAAGCGCAGGCCGGTCGACGACGGTCATCATCTCCTTGGGCACAGCCTTGGTGGCCGGGAGGAAACGGGTGCCGAGGCCAGCGACGGGAAAGACGGCTTTACGAATGCGTTTGGACATGAAGCACTCCTGAGCGGCAATTCTGGTGACGGTCCTCACGGTTGGACGTCTGCCGCGTGGGCGGGACCATCAATATCGGAAAAATGTTTAATTTTGGAATCGTTGGGCAGGTTGAATAAATTCCTTTGCGAAAGACCTCCAAAATTGGACGACGGATAGCGAACAGCCAGGAATTTAACCAATCGTTTACCATAAGTCTCGTCTCTGAGTGGAGACACCGGCCCAGAAAAGGAGCGCGCGCCATGCCGAACATGTCACGGATCATCCGAGGCGCCACCGCTCTGTCGCTCGCCGCCCTTCTCGCGGCCTGCGCCGTACTCGGCAACGACTTCGCCTCGTCCGACGAACCTGGCCTGCCGCCGCTTGCCGACGGCCCGATACCGCCGGCCTTTACCGCCTTCATCGAAAGCCAGTGGCCGGCCGCCCAGGCGCGCGGCGTTTCGCGCGCCACCTTTGCCGCCGCCTTCAGTGGCGTTGGCCCGGACAACGACGTGCTCGCCAAGGCGACGATCCAGCCGGAGTTCTCGCGCGCCATCTGGGACTACCTTGACGACATGGCCGCCGAGAGCCGCATCGCCACCGGCCGAGACATGCTCGTACGCTACCGCACGCTGCTCGATCGCATCGAGGCCACCTACGGCGTCCAACGCGAAATCGTCGTCGCCATCTGGGGCATGGAAAGCACCTATGGCGCCATACTTCGCGATCCCACCAAGGCCAAAAATGTGGTACGCGCGCTGGCGACGCTCGGTTGGAGCGGCGGCTCGCGCGCTGCCTACGGCCGACAGCAACTCAACGCGGTACTGCGCATCCTCGAGCACCACGACGTCGATCCTCGTCACATGATCGGCTCCTGGGCCGGGGCCATGGGGCAGACGCAGTTCATCCCGACCACCTATCTGAGCTACGCCGTCGATTTCGATGGTGACGGCCGCCGCAACATCTGGACTTCAGTGCCGGACGCCCTCGCCTCCACCGCCAACTATCTTCAGAAGTCCGGCTGGCAGGCCGGCGCCACCTGGGGCTACGAGGTGATCCTGCCGCCGAATTTCGATACCTCCCTCGAGGGACGATCGGCAACGCTGGCCGACTGGTCGGCCCGTGGCCTTGCCCGCGCCACCGGCGGTGCCTTCCCGCGCCCTGGCGATCAGGCGACCTTGCTGCTGCCGGCCGGTCCGGGCGGCCCGGCCTTCCTGACATTGCGGAACTTCCAGGCGATCAAGCGCTACAACAACGCCAACGCCTATGCTCTCGGCGTCGGCCACCTTGCCGACCGGCTGGCTGGTGGCGGCCCCTTCGTCACCCCTTGGCCGCGTGGCTACACTCCGCTCGACGAGGCGGGCCGCACCGAGTTGCAGGCCCGTCTCAAGGCGATCGGATTCCCTCTTGAGAAGATCGATGGTAAGGTCGGGGCAGAAACCGTCGCCGCCATTCGCTCCTTCGAAGCGCAACGCGGCCTCGCCGTTACCGGTCATGCGTCGCTCGAACTTCTGACGCTGCTTCGGGGTGGCTGAGGCCGACCGACAGGCAAGAGACGACGCGTGTCGGGAGGCTCGCCACATGCCGTTCCGCCGGGCAAAGGTCCTGACGGCCGCTCTCGCAGCAGCGTTGATCGTATTGGGGCCGTCCTCGCATGCCCAGCAGCGGATCATCGTGCAGCACGGCCCGCAGACCGAAGTGGTCCAGCCGCCCCCGGACAACCGTCCGTTCCTGATGCGCCTGTTCGGTCTCGGCCGGCCGGAAGAACCGGTCGCCCCGGTAGAACCACGCGCCAAGATCATCAAGGTGCCGCCTGCCATCCAGCGCAAGACGGTTACGGCACCGGCGCCGGCCGCCGTCGTCAAGCCGCAGAATCCCAAGCAGGACGACGCACGCGTCGTCCTGGTGATCGGTGACCGGCTCGCCGCCGACCTTGGACGAGGCCTCGACATCGCCTTTGCCGACCGACCGGACGTGCGTGTCGAGACCAAGACCATCGACGACGCGGGCCTTGCGTCAACACAGGACATCGATTGGAAGGCGTTCCTGGAAAAGCGCCTGACGGACAAGCCGCGCCCCTCGGCGGTGGTCGCCATGATCGGTCGCGCCGATGGACAGCAGATTCAGCTTGCCGACCGGGCCGTCGCCTTTCCGTCCGCCGAGTGGGAGACCATTTACAAGGCGAGGCTCAACGAGCTGATGCGGGTGTCGCGCGAACATGCCGTTCCCTTCCAGTGGGTCGGCCTGGTGCCGGTCGACAATCCGCAGGCCACCAACGACATCACCTATATCGACGGCGTCATCCGCGACGAGGCGAACGAGAAGGGAGCGACCTACATCGACGTATGGGAACCCTTCTCGCAGAGCGGGGCCTTCGCCGCCAGCGGGCCCGACCTCGACGGACAGGTGCGGCAACTGCGCCTCAAGGACGGGGTGGGCTTCACCCGCTCAGGAGCGCGCAAGCTCGCCTTCTATGTCCAGCAGAGTCTCGGCAGCGCGCTCGATGTCTCAGCTCCCACGGCCAACCTGATGCAGCAGGTGTCCGGCGGCGGATTGGTCATGCTCCTGAACGACCCCAACGCAACCGGCGAGGACAAGCTGATCACCGCCGCGGACCTGCCGTCCCCCAAGCCAGGAACGCCGCTCCATCGCCTGATCGTCGAGGGGCTGCCGCTCGAACCCGTGCCAGGGCGCTACGATTCGACGGCGCTCAGATAGATTTGCGACAACGGTCCCCGCGCTCGGATACGACAACGGCCGGGCTCCGTGAGGAGCCCGGCCGAAACTTCGGGTCGCGCCAAACATCGCAACCACGGAACCGCATGTCACTCAGGCGATCTTCGGGTCGCCGGCGTTGGGACCAAAATGCTTGAGCATGACCAGCGGCTCCACCTTGCTGAGGTTGACGATGGTCAACCCTGCCTTGGCCGCCTGTTCGCTGATGAAATATTCGTCGGCCGACAGCTGGCCGAACCGCAGCATGGTCGCGCTCTCAGCGTCATAGACACCGACCTTGCCATGTCCCTGAGTGAGCACGCAGCCATAGGCAGCGGCGTCGCGGATGGTGACGCTGGCGCCGGGGTAGACCGTCAACTCCTTGGCGGCGATGTAGCCGGTGGCATAGACGACCCACTTTTCGATGTGCTGCTCGCTCTCCGAGGCAACCAGCGGCGGCCGGAAGAATGTCTTCCGGTAGGAAGGATCGACGTTGGCCTCCCAGTCCATCAGGCTCATGACGTAGTCGAGGTCTTCCTTGTTCTGGTCGGGACAGTTTTCGACCAGGAACTCGTAAGGGTAGACTTCGTGATTGACGATGTTCTCGTAGACGCTGTTGACGTCGCTGTTCCACTGCGGCTCGTAGGTCAGATAGGAGCCCGGCGCATGGACGACGCCCGGCGGCGTATACCAGCCGGTCCCAAGCTGAATGCGATAAGCGCGGGAAAGCTCGGTCACGCGGTTATCGGTCTGCCGGTAAAGGGCAAGGCGAGCCCTCACCTCGTCCTTGGTCATATCCGGGTCGAAACCGAAGTAGGTATGAGGGAACAGGCCAGGATGGTTGTTGAGCTGGGGCGGGAAGTAATAGGCTTCCGGCTTGCCCTTGCGCCCGACGCGGCGCGCATCCTCCTCGCGAAGATGCAGATGCAGGAACAGCGGCGCGTTGAAGTCGAAGAACTTCGAGTACATCGGCCACGTGCCGTACTTGGCCTTGAGTTCCGACCCGATGATGTCGGCGCCAAGTTCGGCAACGGCATCCTTGAACAGGAACTTGTCCTCGATCCGGCCCGTCGGGTCGACGTAGCTCATGCCTTCGTCGGCCGGCGCCAGCGGACCGTTCATGGCCGCGATCACCGACGAGAACCAGCGCTCCTTGATCGAGCCACGTGCCGTGCCAAGCGCGTAATAATCGTCGGGATGCAGACGCAGGCGCTGGCCCGCTGAAGAGAAGCGGCGCGGAACGAACACGGGAGCGAGACGCAGAACCCCCTCACCTTTTTCGAAAGCGCCCCTGATTTTAGACAAAGCAGTCACGTCGACCTCCTTGGATCGTTTTCAGTCAGATCGATTTTGGTTTGGATGGCCCCGCGCGGGGCGTCAGCCTGTCGTCATTTGTGGCAAACCGAGTCACGCACGATGAGTTCGGGCCGCACGACGATGCGTGTCGGCTTGGCGTGTCCGTGTTCGATGCGCTCGAGCAACAGGCGCACCGCGTGCTGGCATATCTCGCGGAACGGCTGGCGTATGGTGGTCAGTGTCGGCCGGACCATTTCGCCAAGCTGAATTCCGTCCATGCCCATGATCGACACGTCTTCGGGGATGCGCATGCCGAGCCGAGCCAACTCCTGCATGGCACCGATGGCCAGAAGATCGCTCTGAGCCCAGATCGCCGAGAACTCGCAGCCCTGCCCAAGCAGCCTGCGAACCATGGCGATGCCGGTCTCGAACTCGAAGTCCGGCCCCGAGACGTGATGCACTTCGACGCCCTTCTCGGCGAGGAAGCTGCGGAAGCCATCGAGCCGTTCCCGCGACAGGCTGACCGTTTCCGGACCGCCGATGCAGGCGACCTGTCGATGCCCCATGGAATAGAGATACCGGCCAGCGATCTCGCCGGCCTCGCGGTTGAACACGACGACCCGATCGGCCTCCTCGTCGTCAGGCGCCCGATCGATGCCGACCACGGGAATGCCGAGCCGGTTGAGGCTCTTGACCACCGCGCTCTCGTCGGAAACTTGCGAGACGATGACACCGTCGACATTCATCCCGATGAAGTTCTTCAGCACGCGCTCCTCGGCCTCGGCATCAGCCTGGGTATTGCCGAGCAGCATCGTGAACCCGTTGCTGACGCAGGCTTCCTCGACGAAGTAGATGAAGTTGGCGAACGTCTCGTGCAGGATGCTCGGGACCATCAGGCCGATGCTCTTGCGTGACTTGTTCCGGAGGCCGCGCGCCAGCAAGTTGGGACGGTAGTCGAGCGTACGGATCGCCTCCAGCACCCTCTCCCGCGTCTCCTCGTCCACTGGCCGGCTGCCGGTGATGACCCGCGACACCGTCGACGGCGAGACGCCCGCAGCTTTGGACACATCCTTGAGAGAAGCCAACCTTCAAATCTCCTATTGAGCGAGGTGTTTCCCCGCAGGGCGACCCGGCGGGAGAAACCGCCGGATCGCAACCAATTTTACCTTACTTCAAGCTGTCCACATTTTCCTTTGTGATAAGCTTGAAGGGGATGTTCACAACCTTGGGGACCTGCTCCCCCTTCAGGATCTTGACGGCCATTTCAACCGCCGTCGCGCCCTGGCCGTGCGCATCCTGGAAGACCGTGGCAGCCATCTTGCCTTCCTTCACCGACTTCAGGGCATCGGCGATGGCATCAATGCCGATCACCGGGATATCCTTGGCCTTGCCGGCCGCCTCGATGGCCTTGTAGGCGCCGAGAGCCATTTCGTCGTTCTGGGCGACGATGGCGTTGAGCGGCTTGCCGGTCTGCAGCCAGTTCTCGGTGAGGCTCAGCGCCTGGGCGCGGTCCCAGTTGGCGGTCTGCTCGAACAGCACCTTGATGTCCGGGTACTTCTTGAGGATTTCCTTGTTGCCCTCGGTACGCTGCACTTCCGCCGAATGGCCGTTCGGACCATGGATGATCGCGATGTTGCCTTTGCCTTTCAGAAGGTCGGCGATGTACTGCATCTCGATCCGCCCGGCCTCCATGTCGTCGGAGCCGACATAGGTGTTGGCGAGTTCGACGTTGGTGACCTGCGCGTTGAAGACGACCAGCGGGATCTTGGCCGCCACGGCCTTCTGCACGGCCGGCGCGCAACCCTCCTTGTCGAAGGGAATGAGCAGGATGGCATCGACATGCTGGGCGATGAAGTTCTCCACCTGGGAGATCTGCACCTCCGCCTTGCCCTGACCGTCGCTCTCGATCAGGGTCACGTCGAGTTCCTTGGCCTTCTCTTCGACCGCCTTGGCGATATTGACGATGAACTCATTCTGAAGGTTCTGATAGGTGACGCCGATCCGGTAGCCGGCCGACGCAGGCGACATCAGGCCGCCAGCCATGGCGAATGCCGCACAGAACATAAGAGCTTTATTCATTTCCTCGTCTCCTCCTTTATTCGGTCTGTTTGCTGTTTGACCGATCTTGAATTCTTTCAGCGCGAGTTCTTCGTGTATTGATCAAGAAGAACTGCCGATATGATGATGATGCCCTTCACGATCTGCTGGAAATACGAAGAGACATTCAGCAGATCCAAGCCGTTATTCATGGTGCCGATGATCAGCGTGCCGATGACGGTGCCGATGATGGCGCCGGTACCGCCGGCCAGGCTGGTGCCACCGATGACCACCGCCGCGATGGCGTCGAGCTCATAGCCGGCGCCGGCGGCCGGCGACCCGGTCATGACGCGGGACGACAGGATGATGCCTGCAAAGCCGGCAAACAGTCCGGCCAGCGTGTAGACACCCATCTTGACGCGGCCGACGTTGAGACCGGACACGACGGCCGCGAGCTCGTTGCCGCCGACTGCGTAGACATGCCGGCCGAACTTGCAGAAATGCAGCAGGAAGGCGCCGATCAGCACCACGGCTATGAACAGGAACACCGGAAGCGGAACGCCCCAGAGATAGCCGCCGCCGATGGTGTTGTACTCGTCGCTGAGGTTGATCACCGGCCGACCGTCGGACATCACCAGGGCGGCACCGCGAACGATGGTCATCATGCCGAGCGTGACGATGAACGGGGCAATGCGTCCCTTGGCGATGACGAAGCCGTTGAGGCCGCCGCAGAAGGCACCGACCAGCAAGCCGACCAGAATAGGTACGATCACCGGATAGGTGTCGGGATGGGCCATTGACGACGCCGACACGGCGGCCAGCGCCACGATGGCTCCCACCGACAGGTCGATGCCGCCGGTGATGATCACCAGCGTGGCACCGACGGCGATGATGCCGTTGATCGAACACTGGCGAAGAATATTGAGGATGTTGTCGAAGGTCAGGAACCACGGCGACCACAGCGACAGGAACACGAACATCAGCGCGAAGGCGATGTAGATACCGTAGCGGGCGGCGATTTGCTTGGCCTTGGTTCCGTAACCGTCGGCGCTGGCTAGAGATGCCATGCTCATTGTTCTCCTCCTCCTGGCGCATTCGCCAACCTGGCAGTAGCGGCCGGTCGCCGAACGAGGCCCCCAGTTTCACTTGCTCGCCGGCAGACATGCTGGCAATCGTCTGATTTCGTTGTTCTTTCGACACCGGCACCTGGGACCCGGCTACCCCGGGCTTAGGTCGAGTGCCGGTGTCGCGGCACTAATGGCTTCCAGTAGCGGAGGCCATGACGGCTTCCTGGCTGAAGTCCGCCCGTGCGTATTCTCCCGTCACCTCGCCGGCATGCATGACGAGGATGCGGTCGCTCATTCCAAGAACTTCAGGCAGCTCCGACGAGATCATGATGATCGCCTTGCCCTCTCTGGCGAGCGCCACCATGATCTTGTGGATTTCCGACTTGGCACCGACGTCGATGCCGCGCGTCGGCTCGTCGAGGATGATGATCTCCGGATCGGCGAGGATCCACTTGGCGATCACCACCTTCTGCTGGTTGCCCCCGGACAGCGTGTCGACGATCTGCCGGTAGGACGAAACCTTGATCTTGAAACGATCGATCTGCCGGCGAACGACGTCGATCTCCTGGCGGGCGCGGACGACACCGCCGAGATTGCAGTAGCGGGCGAGATTGATCAGGGACACGTTATCCTTGACCGACGCCCGAAGGTTGAGGCCCATCAGCTTGCGGTCTTCCGAGACCAGCGCGATGCGGTGGCGGATGGCATCCCTCGGACTGGCGATGGTAACCGGCTGGCCGCCGATGCGGATCTGTCCGGCCGACGGCTTGCGGATGCCGAAGATGGTCTCGACCAGTTCAGTGCGCCCGGCCCCCATAAGTCCGGCAATTCCAAGAATCTCGCCCCGCCGGAGCTCGAAGGAGACATTGCGGACGCGGGTATCCTGCGACAGCCCCTCCACCGACAGCACAGTCTCCCCCAGGGGAACCTCCTCCTTGGGGAACATCTCGTCGATGCGACGACCGACCATCATCGAAATCAGGCTTTGCGTCGTCAGCTTGTCGGTTGGCTGGGTATCGATGTAACGGCCGTCGCGCATCACCGTCATTTCGTCGGCGATCTGGAACAGCTCGTTCATCTTGTGGGAGATGTAGATCACCGCCTTGTTGGCCGCCTTCAGCGTTCGGATGATCTCGAAGAGCTTTTCCACCTCGCGGTCGGTGATCGCCGAGGTCGGCTCATCCATGACGATGATTTCGGAATCGAAGGAGATCGCCTTGGCGATCTCTACCATCTGCATCTCGGCCACCGAAAGGTTCGACAGCCTGGCGGAGGGGTTCATGTCGAGCCCGAGCGTTTCGAACAGACGCTTGGCATCGGCATTCATCTTGCGGCGATTGACGATGCCCGAGCGCCCATAGACGGGCTCGCGGCCGACAAAGATGTTTTCGGCAACGGTCATTGCCGGGATGGGGTTGAGTTCCTGGTAGATCATCGAGATGCCGAGATCGAGCGCGCCCTTGAGGCCGTTGATCTGCACCGGCTCGCCACGCAGCCGGATTTCACCGGCATCCGGCCGATACATGCCGTTGAGCACTTTCATGAGCGTCGATTTGCCGGCACCGTTTTCACCGATGAGCGCATGAACGCTACCTGCCCTGACGCGCAGGCAAACGTCATCCAGAGCACGGACGCCAGGAAAGCTTTTTGAGATTCCGACCATCTCGAGAAGCCACTCTGAAGCCATGTTTCCGCCCTCCGCCCCACTTATTGTGCAATCGTTGTCCTAACCAGAGCAGCGATCGACCTTGGCGGCGTTATGATCCAGGCCCATTTGCCTGTCAATCAGCATTCCCCCAATTATACGAAGGGATAAACACCCCGAAATCCAGTCATGCAAATCGATTAACCAGAGATTCGACCGTAGGTTAGCCGTTTGGTTTTGATGGATTCCAATCAGGCAAACGTTGTCCCATCGCTTGACAAGCCCCGAACGGCAAGCCGATAGAAAGCTGGACATTCCGCGCAAACGCGCCAATGGAGGCTTGGATGCTTATTGGTATTTCACCCTATATCTCCCCTGAGTTGCTCACCGCCTTGCACCGGATGGGCCATGGCGATGAAATCGTTCTTTCAGATTCTTTCTTTCCGGGAGATACGTTTTCGCAACGCGTTATACGTGCCGATGGCATCGGGATACCCGACTTGTTGAATGGCATCCTGCGGTTGATCAACATCGATGACTTCGTGAGCGACCCTGTCATCATGATGGAAGCGGTGCCGGGAGACAGTCTGGATCCGGAGGTCGAGAAAACCTATCGGGCGGAAATCGATCGTCACTGGCCGGCAACGCCGCCCATCCGTCGCATCGAGCGTTATGCCTTCTACGAGCGGGCGCGCCAGGCCTATGCCGTCGTGGTCACCGGCCAGCGCGTCAAATATGGAAACATCATCCTGAAAAAGGGCGTGGTGCCCGTCGCCGAGTGACGGAGCCCGACAGCTTCGTGACAGGATACCGGGAGCGGCGACCGAAAATCGGGCCGCCGCTCTTGAGCGATCCTGCACATGACCAACAACGACAGTCTTCTGGAGGAACGCCAGCAATGCCCCATTTTCTCGGGATCGACATCGGTGGCAGCGTCATCAAGAGCGGGCTCTACGACGAGGCCGGTCGGGAAGTCGGCGTCTCGTCGATGAACGACGCCGCCATCGCCGAGCACGTCGGCTGGAGCGAGCGCGACATGAACGCCATGTGGCGATCGGTCTGCGGCACC
>JARKNW010000029.1 GCA_029976075.1 Pleomorphomonas sp. | reverse complement strand
CACCCACCGCTTGGAAAACCTCTTGGCGGTTAGCCGAAAGGCCGGCCGTATGTCCTCAAGGTGCATCGAGGCTGCCTCGACGTGATCAACCTCAAGCCGGACATCGTTCCAGACCGCGACCACGTAGTTGAAGTAGTGGAGCCCCTTGCTATCCGGCTCGGAGACCATGACGCGGTCGGGCCTGCGGTTGCAGCGCTTGCACTTGAAGACCGTCTGAACTTCGTCGACGGTTCTGTAACGGGTTTTCCGCATGACCACGTCAATCATGATCGAGCTTGAGCGGCGGCAGTTCTCGCACAGGAAACAAAGATGCGTTCCCCCTGCCGCCTTGGCTTCCTCAAGGGTGTTGAGTTCCCTCATTTAGGCTTCTCGGGGTACCAAAGACCCGGATTGTCATGAGGCCCAGCCGGTGGCTTCTTCATGATGACGTACCCGGCTAGCTCAAGATGCTCGGCCAAGTGCTTCGCCATGAGCGTGGCCATGAACTCGTCGGCGCTGTGGGTGCGCTTCTTTCCGTTGAAACGAAGGGCGAAAGACAGGGTGTCAATCGTCTCGTCCTTGGTGGCTGGCCGTAGGGGCTTCTCGTCGGGCATCGTCAGGTTCTCCACGTGAACAGAAGGAGAACATACGCGATGCAAAGCGTGTTGCCTACTGACAGGTGATGGCGATGGCGTGAGCTGCGCGTAAATCCCGACACCGACGGCGAGAGATTCCTTTTGATTCTCAACGAGACGCACGACGTTTTCCACAGCTTGTAAAGTGGGTTACCCCCGAGAAATGGGCTTACTTGTGAATGTTGGGGTAAGCGCCACCAGTCGCCCCCTGTGCGTCAAAAAAGGGGCTAGGCTTTCCGGGCGACATCAACAGCACCCATTCGAATGGGTTACCGATTCGTTAAAGGTATCGGTGGACTCTGGGTGCTCGTCGATGTCGCGAATGGCGAAGCAGAAGACCCGGAAGGCGTCCTACCACCAACCGGGTCTCCGATTGAAACGCCCCCTGCGGGGCCTCCAAAGCGAGACAAGCTTAAGCGGCAGCTTGAGCGAGTCAAGGGAAACCGCAGGGGGACATCCAGGAGTCCTCTATCACGTCTACCGAGCCGCCCCCCACCTCCAACACCATCCTCATCTACGCTCCCCACGGCCAAGTGTCGGTCCATGGGATCGAGATGGGTTCGGCAAATGGGCCTCCTACCATTGAGCACAAGCCGCCGACCGGCATCCTTGGCCAGCTCGGCCATACGGTCGCCGAAAGCGCCATCGCAAAGCTTGTTGCCGGATGCTGGACAGCTTTGCTCGCCGCGCTGCGTTAGCCCCGGTTCGCCCGGCCGGGTATCCTCTCTGCCGGGTGACCACCCCTAAACGCCAGTCGGCAGCTTCACCGCTTCCACGCATTTCCTGAGAATGCCCAGATCATCAACGCCAGCGTAGCGCACCATCGTTAAGCCGAGCGGGTCGTCTTCCGAGTCATGGCCGATCAATTGGGCAATGGTCCAACCGTCGAAGCCAGCATCCGGCCTCGTCTTAACCACGTCTGCTGCCTTTCGGATAAACCAGCGCCGGAAAGAGTGGGTATCGACAGCGGCCTGACGCCTCCCCTCTGCCTCACCTTCGGCAATCTTCAGCCGGTCCCGAAGCCGCCCCACATATTTGGAGACCGCATGGCCGGCGCCTTGGGCAGGATTTTTCGGTAGAGGTATGTCGTCGAACAGCCTCGCCTGCCCTGTCTTCCCCTTCATTCTGGCATCGAAGATACCCATAAGTTCGGGATGGATTGGCACGTCACGTGCGGCAGCGTCCGTCTTCCCATCGGGGATACGTAGGAAACGCTGGGCAGTATTCACGTCACATGCCCGAAGCTTCACGATCTCCGACACACGCGCTCCCGTCAGCGCCAGAGTTTTAAGCACGTCTCCATACCGTGGAATAGCCATGGCCTCGTCTAGGAGCTTCCGCACTTCAGCGTCTGTGAATGGACGCTTCTTAGGCTTAGGCGCGGTTCCAATCTTGGCCTTAGACACCTTCCATGGATTCACCCGCTGCTCCAGAGGAACGGCTGCCTTGTAATGATCATTGTCGGCTGCCCATGCCCAATACGACCGTAGGGCCCCCACCCTTTTCTTCTTGGTCGCTGGATGAACGCCCTCCATGCCTTCGGTCATATAGCGGTTCGCAAAGCGGCGGTCGACCATGTCGAATGTAAGATGTGCTTCGGGCAAGCCTTCTACTTTTGCCGCCCAAGCTAAGAACCGCCTCGTCTCAGTCCGCCTTTCTGACAGGGTTGACGGCTTCAAAGTGCCAACCGACAGCCAGGCGTCAACAACCAAGTAAATTGGCGTCTCGCCTTGCCGCTGGAGCACTTGCTTCAGCTTGGCTGCCATCTCCAATCCGTGCGTCTCAGCCACAGAATCTATGGTCAGTTCTTGAACGTCATCTACCTCTTCATCCCTTCCTTGCGCGATGAGGCTCTCCAGCTGCTGCCGAGTTAGCGTTACGATCTCCTCCAACGATAGCGCGCCGCCGTTGTAATCCGAGGGTAATTGACCCGTCAGCTCGGCATAGCGGAACCAGTCTTTGATCTTTGCGACATGTGGTGGCTTTTGGCGGTTCGCCTCTGCCTCTGACATCACACCTAGCGGCTGGCGGATGATCGCCGCACCGAACAGCTTCTGGAGCTTTCGGGGCACTGCAACAGCCACGCGAAAGCTGTCCCCTCGGCGCTCTAGGTGCTGCATGGAGGCTGCCGTCTTTGAGGCAATGCGAGGGGCTTTGAGGCGGCTCATAGGGTTGCTCATAGGGTTGCTCATAGGGTGGTATGAAAGCGGGTGCTACCCATTCTGCTACCCATTCCGCTACCCATTAGTCAACTGATTTCAAATAAGTTTTATATGGTACAATGGCTTATCTCTACCCAGCAACAGCATCCCGTAGGCCGTACCACCCAACATTTTCCTAGATATTGTTTGCCGTGCAGATCAGACGACAGGGAACGTTTGACCATCTGTATTGCTTGGCAGCAAGCAGCTCATTGCCGTGTTTCATCGAAGACCGGCAGCAAGCCGCGCTCTGCTAGCGAGACAAGATACCCCCCGATCACGTCGACGCGTAGCGCCCCCTGAGACTGAGCCACTTCTGGGGATCTTCAGCCGACTCGATCTTGATCCACTGCAGATCGGTCTGCTTCCACGGGAGAATACGGGAACTCCGGTTGTCGAGGACCAGATCGCCAGCGGAGGTTTTCACAACGAGAATCGCGTGCCCGATTCCCTCGGGAGTCATGGCGATTGCAATACGCAGGGCGCGTATTGGCCAACCGGCTGCAAGCAGGCGGTGGCGCTTGGTGACGGCATAATCGTGGCAACTACCGTAGGTCGGGCTGATGGACCAAGTCTCCAGCCCAGGCATGATCTTGGGGATGATCTCGGCATTGACCTCGTCGTTGACCGAGGCCAGTTCCTTCAGCTTGCTGCCGTCGAGCTCGACCTCTTCCGGACCGGCGGTAGCCTTGCACTCGTCAGGCACCTTCAGACAAAAGACGACGTGCGCGAATGGAGCAAGAGTGCTGGCCTCGCCGCTCAAGAAGCGAGCCGAAGGACTGGTCTTGAAGTTATGCATCAGACCACCAGGACCAATAGCCGCAGCCGTTACGACCGACTGTAGCAAAATCGCCGATGCCAGCAGGATCTTCAGCCGCATTGCTCAACAGCTCCAGCTATTTCCTGGGTTCCGGAGCCAGCTTGGCATGGCGCGTAATGCAGCGTCGCATGCGGCCGGATATCCGTGCCAGGAGAGAATTGCCCCTCACAAAAAGGAGTACTCCCTGGGCCGGATATTTTTGGTTTAAAAAGCAGGTTAAATACAGACTTACATATATATCGACTTTTACTATTCAATTTTACCTTTAGGTTACAATATTCTCAGGAGCAAACATTGCCTGCCTCGATCGAGATATTGCCAATGAAGCCGATCGGGTTAGCCCGTAGCTGACCTCGACTACGTCCGCGGTTCGATGCACAAGCGCACCGCCGTTGATGCGACCTTTCACATCCAGTCGGGGTACTGAGGGACCCAGGGGCTATATGTGGCCCAGTGAACTCGACGGTCGCCGCTTGCCATCAAGTTGAAACTTCCCGCACCGGTTCGACAAGGAGCGGAGGCATATGCAGGGCCGCGGTAGCCCGTCGTTTGGAAGCAATGTCCGCGAGAACGCTTTCCACGACCTCGGTGGCAAGCCCCGTGGCGGTCGCTATGTCGGCAAGCGGCACGGCATGATTGAGACCGAAGAGACAGAGGTCCATCAGGTTCCAGGGCAGCGAGAAATAGAACTCCTCCTGCGTCTGCGGCAGCGAGAACGTATCCGTCGTGGGAGGACGAGCGCGAATTTCCGCCGGAACACCGAGATACTCGGCCAGATGGTAAACCTGACTCTTGTAGAGATGAGCGATCGGCTTGACGTCGGCTGCGCCATCGCCGTTCTTGACGAAGAAGCCTTGATCGTATTCGAGCCGGTTGGGGGTGCCGAGCACGGCATAATTGAGCCGATCGGCATGGGTATATTCGATCAGCTTGCGCGTGCGCTGCTTCATGTTGGTCGCTGCGACGATAGCGAGATAAACGGCCGGTGGCAGGCCGACCCTCTGCGATGCGCCGTCAGGGGACTGGGCCACCAGAGAGGTGAGAGCGTATCCCTTGGTCGTCTTCGCGTCGGCAATCACCAGCTTCGACTTCCAGCCCGCCCCGTAAGCCGGCAGGACAGCGCGAATGGCTTCCTCTCGACGTCGATAGCAGTCCAGCGCTTCAAGGGCGGGACCTATGTCTTCGATGGCGGTGGACACACCAAAGGTCTCAGCCACCATTCGGCCAAGCCGCAGACTTTCCGGATCAGAGTCATATTCGGGCATGAACAAGGCCAGCACGTTCTTGGCACCAACCGCCCGCACGGCCAGCGCTACGGATACGGATGAATCGACCCCACCTGAGAGGCCAAGCACCAACCCGCGTTTATGCAGGATGCCACCCACCTCCGAGCGAAGTGCCCTTACGATGCGCTCCACCTCGGCAAAAGGATCGATCATGAGGGAAGCCGGGCCGAAAGGACTCATCTGTTGACAGTACACTTCGGTCATAGCGGCTTTCCCATTTGCTCGGCTGCGAGTCGTCGACTGACCTTTCCTGTGTCAGTCTTCGGCAGGCTGGCTCTAAACTCGATGTGCTTTGGCACCATGAAATCCTCGAGATGGCGGGCGCAGTGTCCAATCAGTTCGCGCTCGCTGACGCCACCGTGGCGAGGAACAACCAGCGCCACGATGGCCTGACCGAGGATTGGATCCGGCACGCCGAACACGACGGCCTCCACCACATCGGCATGGGCATGCAACACCGCTTCCACTTCCTTCGGCGCGACTTTCTCGCCGCGCGTCTTCAGGATGTCGTCCTTGCGCCCGACGAAATAGAGAAATCCCTCTTCATCGGACAGGAAAAGGTCGCCGGTGGCCAGGATACGGCCTCCGGTTTCAGGATCGGGCTTCAGTCGCTCGGACGTGGCTTCCGGATCTTGCCAGTATCCCTGCATGACGTGCGGACCTCGAATGTAGAGTTCGCCCACCTCACCCGCCGGAAGGCGTCTGCCATCTTCATCCAGCACAAAGGCGTCAGTGCCGGGAATGGCAATACCGACCGAACCGGGACGGCGGTCGAGTTCCGACGGCGGCAAGTAAGTGCAACGCTTGCACTCGGTAAGGCCGTACATGGAATAGAGACGAGCCTGGGGAAACAGCCTACGAAGTCCGGCGATGTGTTCGACGGGCAGCGCCGCGGCCGTATTGGTGAGGTATCGCACAGATGGAAGGAAGTTCGGCTCAAGGCTTGGCATGCGCAGCATCAGCGCAGCCATGGTGGGTACCAGCGGCAGGCCGGTCACCTTTTCGGTACGTACCTTGTCGAAAATGGCCTGCGGAAAGGCAAAGGACTTTTCCAGCACCAGCGTGGCGCCAAGCCGCACGCTCATCAAGAGCTGGTAAAGGCCGTAATCGAAAGCCAGCGGCAGCACCGACAGGATGATGTCATCGGGCCTGTTCTCAAGATAGGTGGTAATCGACCAGGCAGCCGCCGCGATATTGCCATGCGTCATCATCACGCCCTTGGGGCGCCCGGTGGATCCGGAGGTATAGACGAGCATGGCAAGATCGCCCGCAGATCCTCGCTCGGTCCTTGCCACGGCTTCAGCCGCCAAGGCGTCTTCGAAAGACATGGCGCCCGCAGGGCAAGCTCCGGCACGGTCTGCGATCGACCAGACGAGCGGCTTGCATCCGGAGATGGCCATTGCCTCGGTCAACACCGGATAAAGCCGCGCCTCGGTCAGCACGGCCGAGGCCTGGCAGTTGTCGAGCACATAGGCGAGCTTGTCGGGCTTGGTCGATGGGTTGATCGGGCTGAAGACCGCTCCCGAGGCCAGCACGCCATAAATGGCGATCGCCGCCTCGGCACGGTTATCCATGAAGACCAGCACGCGTTCGCCTCGACCAATTCCAGCCGCGGCAAGGCTGGAGGACAGCGAGGCGGATGCGGCGGCGAAATCGCCATATTTGAGACGCTGGCTACCAGCAACAATAGCCAGCTTGTCCGGCTGGGATGCCCCATGAGCGAACAGCGAATCCGCGACGCACACGCTAGCCTCCTTTCGGCCGTCAGGCGGCCTTGCCACCCTTCTTCTCAACGTAGCGAGCGATGGCCGCCAGACTGTCCAGGTTCTCCGGCACGATGTCCGCATCATCGACCGCAATGCCGAAACGCTCCTCCAGGAAAGCGACGAGTTCGAGCACCCCGGTGGAATCGATAAACCCTGCCTCGATGAGTGACTCATCGGGTGCGATGGCGACGGATGTGTCACCGAAGCGAAAATTGTCGATCAAGAACATCGACACGATCGAGTTGATGCTGTCGCTCAAGAGCAGCTCCTGTCAGGCAAGCGATGGGGATGGACTGGTGAAACGGTCGAACCATAGCTGGGTCGACAAAATGCCGACGAAAGCGGTGTTGTCCCGGAACGACCCTTCGGGGTGGCTGATCGCCTTGTCGACAAGACGACGAACGAGACGGGGCTCAAAGAGCCCTGCGGCTGCCAGAGTTCGTTCCGACAGCGCGGAGGCAATCGCTCCATCGCCAGACAGGGCGTCTGTGAATGATCGGGCTTCCGGGGCCCTGTAGGGCTGCTTCCGCCGCATGGCGATGCTGGTCGGCAACAGGTCACCCACTGCCCGGCGCAGGATGTGCTTTTCCTTGAGGCCGCATAGTTTGGCTTCCGGCGGCAGACGGCTGGCAAATTCGACCACCCGGTGATCGAGAAACGGAAAACGTCCTTCCACGCCGTGGGCCATGGCGACACGGTCACCCTGGCTAGACAGAATGTAGCCGGCCAGGAGAAAACGGGTTTCGAGATACTGCGCCTGATGCAGCGGATGCCAGCGGCCAAAGCGCGGCGGCAGGGAGGCGATCAGTTCCTCGGTCGCGTCATACCCTGCAAGCTGATCCTTCAACACGGGACTGAAGAACAGTTTGGCCGAGGATGTCGAGCGGAAGCGCGGTCGATGCGAGTACAAAGGATCGGTCGGATCGCCACCACCGAACACGGCGGCCAGTTGCGCCGGAGACTGACGGTTGAGCTGGTTCTGCCATGGATAAAGACGGCCGAACAACAGCGGTCGCACCTTGGATGCCGGCGAGCGAGCGACGAAGCGGCGCACGGACGCCTCGGAAAACAGGTCATAGCCGGCAAACACTTCGTCGGCCCCCTCCCCGGTCAGCACCACCTTCAAACCACGCTGCCGGACAAGCGAAGACAAACGATAAAGGGGGGCTGGCGCAGTTCTGACGATCGGACATTCCGTGGCGCTGATGACATTCGGGAAAGCCGCGGCGATGTCGCCCTTCGTGCAAGAGATGGCCGAATGCCTTGTCCCGAGTTCACGGACCATCTCGTTCTGAAACGCGCTCTCGTCGTGCTCGGCATCGTCAAAGGTCACGGAAAACGAGTTGAGGCCAAGCGGCGTCAATCGTGCCGCCAGCGCGCTGGTGACCGACGAGTCAAGGCCGCCGGACAGGTAGGTCCCGACAGGTACGTCGGCCCGCATCCTGAGACGGGTCGCGTCCTCGAGCAGCGCCCTCAGTTCCTCGGCGTCGTCATGCCGCGACCTTGAAGGAAGGCTGTCGTCACGATCGGGAAAGTCAAGTTCCCACCAGAGCCGTCGATGCATGCCATCGGCATCGACGATGGCCATCTCGCCGGGCTGCAACTGGCTGATGCCGGCAAAAGCCGTGCGCGGAGCCATGGGAGCCCAGAGAGTGAAAATCTGATCGAGAGCGACCGGATCGAGTTCAAGCCTCAGTCCTGGAACTTCAGCGAGCGCCTTCACCTCGGAAGCGAACCAAAGCCGACCGCCCGTCGTGGCATAGTAGAGCGGCCGCACACCCATGCGGTCGCGCGCCAGCATCATTCGTCCGCGCCGCTTGTCGCAAAGAGCAAACGCGAAATCACCGTTGAGGCGATCGAGAAAATGCTCTCCCATTTCCTCATAGAGCGCCAGCAGCACCTCGGTATCGCTGTTGGTCAGGAAACGTCGCCCGCGTGTCCTGAGTTCGTCTCGCAGTTCGACGTAGTTGAAGATCTCGCCATTGAAGGCGACCGTCAGCGACCCGTCAGCATTCGCCATCGGCTGGGCGCCATCCTCCAGTCCGACGATGGCCAGACGCGCATGTCCGAGACCAACCGCTGGCCGCGTTCCATTGCCCTCATCGATGTAGATGCCGCTGCCGTCCGGCCCGCGATGGGCGATTGCCGCCACCATGCCCCTTGCAAGCGCCGCATCTTCGGCTGAGGCCGCGGGGCGGCCGAACCAGCCGATCACGCCACACATCGCGCATCTCCTGGAAGCATGACGCCCCGACGACGGCCAATGACAGGAGTGAGAAGTGGTTTCACTCGAACCGGCACTCCACGAGGCGGCTCCACTTCTCGCCGACGAAGCCATTGAGGAAGGCGTCACCGGACTTGATCGCCTCCATTATGCCGGGATCGCGGGCGTGGCCGACGGTTGCCACGAACGGCAGAAAGCCGATGCGGCGATCCAGCGAGGCTTCGACCAGTGCCGGCTGCGACCGACCGACGACGCCGATGGCACCGTTGGCATGAAGATGAGCGAGCAACGCGTCGAGAACCGCAGGCAGGCGCCGGTTGCCGGCCACGATCTGCAATACGGTCGCCAGACCCTTGGGCCGAAAATAGAAGAAGGCAGCGCCGACGACCTCACCCTTGGTGGTTCGAACCGTTACCGCGCGCGCCTCGCCAAGCTGACGGATCGAAGCCGCTTCGGCAAGCGCGCAATCCAGCTCCTCGGCGTCGAAATCCGGCCTCAACCTGAAATGTTGGGTGAGCTGGCCGAAAGCTTCGGCAAACGCGGAAGTATCGATCGGCTCGACCACAAGGCCACGCGGCTTTTCGGCTTTCTCGCCAAGGCAAGACCAGCGCGGACCAGCCTTGGCGTTGCGGCACACCAAAAGGCGATCGATGCCCTGCGCAAACGGCTTGAAAATAGCGAAGGCGGGAACCCGCGAAGCTATCCGGTCGACGACAAAACTTGTCGGGCGCAGGATGCGCAACCACTCCAACGAATAGCTTGGCAAGACCTGACCGCCAAGCCGCGTCCAGAGTGCGATGGATACGTCGTTGGCCGTTTCGCTGATTGAAAGATCCTGCGGCCCGGCGAGGAACGCCCGAAGGAGCCGAGCGCCTGCCATGGGATCAACGGCTGGATTCTCGACCATCAGCGCGCCACAGACAGCAACCCGCAAGCGGCGCTCGCCAAGACGCATCGGCAGCGTGTTGACGCCGACGAAACCCGTCAACCGACCGGTATCGTCAATGTGTACAAGAGGCGGGATGTCCGGATGGGCAAACGGGCCGGCTAGGTAATGATGTTCAAGATAACTGACGAGTTCTGATGACACACGGTCTCCGCCATCGCGAAACGTCTTCACGAAGAGACGCGCCAGGTCCTGAATGTCGGAAACGGCAAGGGGTCTGACCGTTCTCACCATCAGAGCCCTTTCGCCATGGCATGCGCCGACACGACGCGGGGCTCGCCAGCGGCGTCGCTTTGAAAGGTAACATCCGTCCAGTTGGCAGACCGTGCAAACAACCTCTCGATCTGGGTACGCTGGCCTGCTCCAAACTCGAAGGCCAGCACTCCGCCGGTCTTTAGAAAAGAACTCGCTTCGCGAACAAGTCTTTGATGAATGGCGATGCCATAGGGGCCGCCGTCGAAGGCCTCCCTCGGCTCCGCCCCGAGAAGATGAGCCATTTCGTTGGCGAGCCGGCCGGTGGAGATGTAGGGCGGATTTGCGACGACAAGATCGACGCCATCGCCCAAATCTACACCGGAGAGCGCCGAGAACAGATCACCCTGACGAACATCAACCCTGTCGCTTACCCCCAGGTGTTCGGCATTATCGCGCGCAAAGGCGCAGGCTTCGTCCGTGATATCAGCCGCCGTGACCAATGCATCGGACCGAGCCAACGCAAGCGTCACGGCGAGATTGCCGGCCCCGCAGCACATATCGATGATCTTTGGGGCAACACATCCCTCAAGCAAGCTGACGGCCGTTTTGGCCAGAAGCTCCGTTTCCTGCCGCGGCACCAATACACCGGGGCCGACACGAAACGGATGGTCGCAGAACATGACCACCGATCCGGACAATGAATGATCGTTTCTGCTGGCAGTCTCGTCGACCGCTGCCGCACCCATGCCTGCCACTCCCCCCGGAGCTCTTGGCGATAAGTCGTCGGCAGTCTCTCGCGCCACATGCGACGTCGGGACGCTCGTTTCGGCTTTCGTCGATAGCGAGCAGTGTCGCAGTCAAAGGATAACCAGTCGTGAATCATGTCGCAGGTTATCGCGATGCCACGGCTAAACACCCAGGCCACATTTCCACGGGGGAAACGGGCAACGGATATGGTCGTTCTTCGGCAATATCCGTCGCCTGCTTCTGCCGGACCGTTCTGAGCTAGGCACGACCCTCGACAAGCTCGCCTCGCTCGTCGACGGCACCAAGCTGCAAGGCCACGAGCCGCTCGATATCGGCGCTGAGTGCGTCGATCTTGGCATGTAGCCCTGCAATCTCGGTCTCGGAACGAAGATTGGTTTCGTAGTCCAGCCGAGCCTCGAAGCGATCCTTTGCCGCCTGCCGGTTCTGGCTCATCATGATGATCGGAGCCTGCAGCGCGGCCAGCATCGACAGCATCAGGTTGAGGAAAATAAAGGGAAACGGGTCGAACGCCCGCGCCGCCAACACAACGGTATTGAGAACGGCCCAGGCAATCAGGAACGCCGCGAAGCTGATGATGAAAGACCAGGAGCCGCCGATCGCGGCAACACGATCGGCCAGACGCTCTCCAAAGGTCTGGCGTTCGGCGAAGAGCTCATTGGGGTCGCGCGGCGCCGTCACCCGACGGAGCTGCTCGGCGAAGAAACGGATGGTGGTGTTCATGGCTCACCTCTTTGTCGACCGGCCGCCTAAGGCCAGTCGCGGGGGAGCCGATCCAGTGATCAGTCCAGCGCAACGGCCTTGGGCGGCACGGTCAATCGACTGTGATCGTTACTGGGCATGACCCCTCGGGGGTTCGGTGACGAAGGACGCCGTCGGCGTCAGGAAACGGAATGGCTCCGGATCACGGCAAAATCAAGTCATGTTTTCGGGATGGTCCCATGTCGCCCTCACATGCCTGATTGCAGCAGGGCTTTTGCCATGTCATAGCAGCCGCGCCCTCGTTTTCCGGAACACTGCCGTGACCGACATTGCCGACGACCTTCTTACCATCCGAGATCTCCTGCGCTACGCCATGAGCCGTTATGGCGCCTCCGACATCGGCATTGGCCACGGTACCAGCGAGGCGATCGATGACGCCGTTTTCCTGATCCTCGAGTCGCTGCACCTGCCGGTCGACGACATCAACCCTTGGCTTGATGCGCGCCTGACGCGTAGTGAACGCCAACTGGTCATCGAGCGGATCAACCGCCGGATAGAGGAACGTATCCCCACGCCCTATCTGGTCGGCAAAGCCTATATTCAGGGCGTGCCCTTCGTCGTCGACCCACGCGTGATCGTGCCGCGCTCCTTTATCGGCGAGCTGCTGTTTTCCGACGCGTTCTCGGGCGAAGGCGACACATCGTTGATCCGCGACCCGGACGAAATCCTGTCGGTCGCCGATATCTGCACCGGTTCAGGTTGCCTTGCGATCCTCGCAGCAATGACGTTCCCAAACGCCGCGGTCGATGCGGTCGACCTCTCCGAGGATGCGCTCGACGTCGCAGCGATCAATGTCGACCGCCTGGGTGACGGTCGTGTCGGTCTCTACCACGGCGATCTGTTCGCCCCACTGGAAGACCGTCGTTACGATCTCATCATTAGCAACCCACCCTACGTCGACGACGAGGCGATGGCCGAGCTGCCGGAAGAATACCGGCACGAGCCCGAAATGGCGCTCGCCGGAGGGCTCGATGGCCTCGACATCGTCAAGCGCATCATCGAGATGGCACCCGATCACCTCAATCCCGGGGGCGGCCTCCTTTGCGAGATTGGCAGCGATCGCGAGATCCTGGAGATGACCTACCCCGACCTGCCCTTCGTCTGGCTCGATACGGCCGAGTCAGAGGGGGAAGTTTTCTGGCTTTCCGCCGAGGATCTCGGCGTAAAGGACGTCGTCTAGATATGCGATTATTGCATATCTAGACGAATGAAATGCTCGAGATATGCAATATTTGAGTAAGTAGTCGCCGTTTTTTGGCGTTTTTTCCCTATTGTGGTCTCCAAGACCTAGACAGCGACGGCCCTGCTCGCCAGTGTCCGCCCCAAGAGGCCGCGGCGTTTGCCGTGTAGTCTTGGCGACGATTATCTGGTGACGGTACTTGGCGTTACGGTGCTGCCGAAGAAATCGGTCACCTCCTCGTAACCATCATCGGTGATAATTGATCGAAACCGCAGGGATCACCGATGAACGACACTTCCAGGATCGATGAGGCCGCCGGCTCCGCCGGTCAGGCGCGTACCCTTACGGCAGCGGCCTTCAGGGACGCTGTTCGCGACAAGCTTACATATTCCGTCGGCAAGGATCCGTCTCGGGCGACTGCCAAGGACTGGAGCATGGCGCTGTCGCTTGCAGTACGCGATCAGGTGGTAGAGCGTTGGTTCGAGTCGACCAAGGCCTCGCACGCCGGCCAGAAGAAGCACGTCTACTATCTTTCCATGGAGTTCCTGATCGGCCGTCTGCTCAATGACGCGGTGTGCAACCTCGGCATTGAGGCTCAGGTTCGCACCGCCTGCGCCGAGCTGGGGATCGACTATCAGGCCCAGCTCGAACAGGAGAGCGACGCGGCGCTGGGCAATGGTGGCCTCGGGCGCCTCGCAGCGTGTTTCCTCGATTCCATGTCGACGCTCGGCATTCCCGCCCACGGCTACGGCATCTGTTATGACCACGGCCTTTTCCGCCAGCGTTTCCATGACGGCTGGCAGGTGGAAGAACCCGAAGACTGGCTGGTATCTGGCCGCGCCTGGGAGTTCGAGCGCGCCGAGATGGCCTATCTGGTCAAGTTTGGCGGGCAGATTTCCTTCGATGGTCATGGAGCCACCTACTGGCGTGCCGATGAAACGGTGAAGGCGGTCGCCTACGACACGCCGATTGCCGGTTGGAAGGGACGCCACGTCAACACGCTGCGCCTCTGGGCCTCGCGCCCCGTCGAAGTGCTGGATCTCGGCCGTTTCAATCACGGCGACTATATGTCGGCTGCCGAGAAGACCATTCGCGCGGAGACCATCTCGCGCGTGCTATACCCTGACGATACGACGGCCGAAGGCAAGGAGCTGCGCCTCAAGCAGGAATACTTCTTCACCTCCGCCTCCCTGCAGGACATCCTTCGTCGTTACCTCGAAGACAACGATGACATCCGCAAGTTGCCGGAACAGGTTGCCATCCAGATGAACGATACGCATCCGGCGATCGCTGTCGCCGAACTGATGCGCATCCTGGCCGACGATTACCGGCTCACGTTCCCCGAGGCCTTCGACATTACCCGCCAGTGCCTCAGTTACACCAACCACACGCTGATGCCCGAGGCGCTCGAGCGCTGGAACACCAACCTGTTCCGCAAGGTGCTGCCGCGCCACATGCAAATCATCGAGTGGATCGACTACCATCACCTTGCCGAGGTGCAGGGACGCAACCTGCCGGTGTCGCTCGATGCCATCCGCATCATCGAGTGGGGGAGCGAGATCAAGATGGGGAGCCTCGCCTTCGTCGGTTCGCGACGGGTCAACGGCGTTTCGGCCCTTCATACCGAGCTGATGAAGCAGACCGTGTTCAAGGATTACCACGTCCTCTACCCGGACCGCATCGTCAACGAAACCAATGGCATCACCCCCCGCCGCTGGCTTTACGAATGCAATCCCGGCCTGCGCGCCCTGTTGCTGGAAGCGATCGGTGATGGCTGGGTGGACAATCTCGAAAAAATCGAGGACGCGGCCAAGTTTGCCACCGATCCCAGCTTCCGGGACAAGTTCGCCGCTGCCAAGCAAGCCAACAAGGTGCGCCTTGCCGCAGAGATCGAGCGGCGGATCGGTCTGCGAGTCGATCCGACGGCTTTGTTCGACGTGCAGATCAAGCGCATGCACGAGTACAAGCGTCAGCTTCTCAATATCCTTGAGACGATTGCCCTCTATCAGGCCATTCGCCGTGGCCCCGGTGCCGAATGGACGCCACGCGTCAAGATCTTCGGCGGCAAGGCAGCCCCCGGCTACCAGATTGCCAAGCGCATCATCAAGCTGGCCAATGACGTTGCCCGCGTCGTCAACAATGACCCGATCATCGGCGACCGGCTGAAGGTGGCGGTGCTGCCGAACTACAACGTGTCGCTGGCCGAAATCATCATTCCAGCCGCCGATCTCTCCGAGCAGATCTCGACCGCCGGCATGGAAGCCTCCGGCACCGGCACCATGAAACTGGCACTCAACGGCGCCCTGACCATCGGTACTCTCGATGGTGCCAACGTCGAGATTGCCGAAAGGGTCGGGCCGGACAACATCTACATCTTCGGCCTCACCGCCGAGGACGTCGCGGGTCTCCGCCAGCGCGGATACAACCCCAACGCCACCATCGACAGCGACCCCACACTCAAGGGTGCCATCGACGCCATGGTCAACGGGACCTTCTCGCCGGACGACCATGGTCGCTTCAACGAGGTTGCCGACCGCCTGTGGCACACCGACTGGTTCCTGGTGACCGCCGACTTCCAGTCTTACTTCCAGACACAGCGCACCGTTGATGTCGATTACCGCGACAAGGCCCGCTGGACGGAACGGTCGATCCTCAACACCACCAAGGTGGGCTGGTTCTCCTCCGATCGCACCATTCGCGGTTATTCCAAGGATGTGTGGGGCGTCGAACCGAACTTCTGAAAAAGCCCCACCCAAATGACAAAGCGGGCGGCAGGTGTGAACCTCGCCGCCCGCTTCATTTTCCGCCCCGAGCAGCGGAAGGATTTAGTGATCGCAGCTGTGACGGGCCAGCGCGGCGAGCGCCGCAGCCCCTTCGCGAGCGAGTTCGGGATCGAAGGCGGAGCGCGTGATACGGACGCGGAAAGCTTCGTCAACGCGCGGCAGCGCCTCCCAGCGATAGCGACCCGGCACGATATCCTCGAAGTGCCCCCGCAAGCCAACCGGCTCGTGATCGTTGATCACGATAAGCGACTCGCCATCAGACAATTGGTCGAAGTTGCCAAAAATGATGGCGCGCCGGTTGGCGCAGGGAAGCCCGCGTACGTCGAGCTCGATATCCCGGGTGGCTATGTCGGTCATGCTTTGTCTCCGCTTCGTCTTTATCAGGATCATAGGGTGCCGGTTTTCCGTGACTTTGCTCCTGCGCAAACCTGAGACAATTTCTCTCCTATCTCTTCGCCAGCTGACTTCTCGCCGGGAAAGGTTGACCTCATGGGGCAAGCCTCCTACGACTTGGTATATCCACGGATGCGATACCGGCCTTGCGAGTTGCCGGCTTTCCTGTCCCCCGGCAACTGACCATTTTGACTGAGCGATGGTGCGATGCAGCCTGTATTTGACGGACATAACGACGTTCTGATGCGTCTTTGGGAAACGGCAGGCAAGGGCGGCGACCCGGTTACCGAGTTCCGGGATGGAGTTGCCACCGGCCACATCGATGGCCCTCGTGCCAGCGCTGGCGGTCTTGCCGGTGGTCTATGCGCCATTTTCGTGCCATCCAGGCAAGGCCCCCGACCGACCTTCGAACTGGGCAGCTATGCCTCGCCACTTGCCGAGCCGATCGACCAGCCGGCCGCATTGGCCGCCGCCATGGCCATGGCGGGGATCGCCCGGCGGCTTGACCGGGAAGGCGTGTGGAAGCTCTGCACATCGACGGCGGCGATACGCGAAGCGATGGACACGGGATTGTTTGCGGCCGTGCTGCACATGGAGGGCTGCGAGCCCATCGACGCGGACCTTTATGCCCTTGAGGTCTTCCATGCCGCAGGCCTCAGATCGCTCGGTCCGGTGTGGAGCCGCACCAACGTCTTCGGCCACGGCGTACCCTTTGCCTATCCGAGCTCACCCGACACCGGTCCCGGTCTCACCGATGCTGGAGTTCGCCTGGTGAAGGCCTGCAACCGCCTCGGCATCATGATCGACCTCTCGCATATCACCGAGAAGGGCTTCTGGGATGTCGCTAAAACCTCGGAAATGCCACTGGTCGCCACACATTCGAATGTGCATGCCATCACGCCGGTGACACGCAACCTCACCGACCGTCAGCTTGATGCTATTCGAGAGACGGGCGGCATGGTCGGCCTGAACTACGCGACCTCTTTCCTTCGCCCCGACGGCCAGGAAAACGCCGCGACGCCCCTTACGGACATGGTCCGTCACGTCGACCACTTGGTACAGCATCTCGGCATTGACGGTGTTGGCCTCGGTTCAGACTATGACGGGGCAACCATTCCAGCGGAGATCGGTGACGCGGCCGGCCAGCAGGCACTGGTCGGGGCGTTGCGTCAGGCCGGATATGGCGAGGCGGACCTGATCAAGCTTTGTCGGGACAACTGGCTGCGCGTCCTGGCGCTGACTTGGCGGGAGTGATGCACGACCCGACCGCGTTTCGATACCCGGAAACGGTCGCCCTCCCCTAAACCTCCCCAAATGCAAAGGCCGCCCAAACTCGGGCGGCCTTTGTGCTTATGAAACATAGCGATGAAAATCTTGCTCTGCGCGGTCAGTTGCCGATCAGTTCGCTGTTATCAGCATAGGCGACGTTCGACTGACGCGTGGTCTGGACAGCTGCGGCGCCTGGCAGAATGGTCTTGGTCACGAAAGCCGACTGACCATCGGCCACGCCCGGATCATACTCGACGACCGACCGGACAGCGGCACCATGGGTGCCAACGACGGCGTCTCCTACCGTGGCATAGCGCAGCGCATCGGCCGCGGCCGCCGCAGAATTGGCAGGATTGATGCTGGTCTGGGCTGCAACGAAGACCGGTGAGGCACTGTCGGCGCCCGGATCAAACGTCGAAGCAGCGTTGGCAAGGTTGGCAAGAACAGGAGCAAGCACGAGAGCGAGGGCGGCGGCGGTGAGGAAGTTCTTCATGATCAAAACTCCGGTCTAGAGGTCAGGTCATCTTTGTTTGTCGGGAGGCAGCGGGGAGGTTTGTTCGCTGCCGATAACCAATATCTGAACCTCAACCGATCACGGCGAAACCGGCCGGTGCTGACGATTGCGCGCCGGAAAGTTGAACGGCGGATCGCAAAACCGTGTGCGCGGAGTTGAACAGCTTCCATAACGCCCGGAAATAACGCGGTATGCCGCGGAAAACCGGTCTGGATTTGCGTACGCGCAGAGATCTTGATTGTGAACAGCCACCCGTGTCCGTTCACGAGAAGCGAAAAAGAGGCAGAAATTTTTCTGGCGAGAGACTGAACGAAAGGCAGCCCTTGAAGGGAAAAACCCCGCCGAAAAGGCGGGGTCCATCGCTTTCGAAATCCCAGGCTGATCTGCCGGACAAGGCGAAAGGCCGGCGCCACTCGGCACCGGCCATGATCATCAGCCTCGCTGATTACCCGAGGACACGATGTCCATGTAAACAGCAGCGACCAGGATGATGCCCTTGACGATCAATTGCCAGAAGGTGTCGATGCCTTGCATGGACATGCCGTTGTCGAGGCTGGCCATGATCACCGCGCCAACCAGAGCGCCCGATACCGAGCCGACGCCACCGCGCATCGACGTACCACCGATGAAGCAGGAGGCGATGGCATCAAGTTCGGCGCCGCCACCAGCCGACGGAGTGCCTGCCGCAAGGCGGCCAGTGGTGGTGAGACCGGCAAAGGCGCACATTAGCCCCATGAGCACGAACACCATCATCTTCACGTAGGCGACATTGACGCCAGACAGTCGCGTCGCCTCCATGTTAGAGCCCACGGCATAGATATGACGGCCGAATGTCGTCTTGTTACCGATGACGGTGAACACGGCAAGAATGATCAGCAGGATCAGCACCGGCACCGGAACGCCCTGATAGTCATTGAGCGTCACCACGAAGCCGAAGATGATGATGCCGGCAAACAGCAGGCGACCAATTTCCGCCGGCATGGTCGACACGACGAGATTATGCTTCTGACGGTTCATGCGGGTACGAAGAGCCAGGAACACCAGCACCAGGAACAGCAGAACGCCACCGGCGTCACCAGCCAACTCCGGCAGGTAACCCTGACCGATGAACTTGATGGGCTCATGCACCGGAGCGATCGTGATGCCGCCTGTGAGGCCGAGCACCATGCCACGGAAGACGAGCTGGCCGCCCAGGGTAACGATAAACGAGGGAATACCAAGATAGGCGGTGAGCCAGCCGACCATAAGGCCGAAGAACAGGCCCAAAGCGATGACCACCGGAATGGTCTGCCACAGCGGCAGTGAATAGGTCACGTCCATCACGGCGGCAACGCCACCGAGCAGACCGAGCAGTGAGCCAACCGACAGGTCAATCTCGCCGGCGACGATCACAAACACCATTGCCGAAGCCAACATGCCGGTAATCGCCATCTGGCGCAGCAGGTTGGAGAAGTTGCGCGGCGTCAGAAACTGCGAACCGCCAAGGTCGGAATCATAGCTGAGGTAACCAAAGAATGCCCAAATGATCGCAATGACGATCAGAAGAGCGACGATCTTGTACTCGGACAGGAACTTCCTGACGTCTTTTTTGGTAAGTGTCATGGTCGTACACCGGTATTCTTATGAAGGATAAGCCTTAGGCGGCTTCCGTGATCGGTTGTCCAATGGCAGCGGCGAGAACCTTCTCCTGCGTGAGGCCTTCGTTGACGAAGTTGCCCCGCAGTTTGCCCTCGCACATGACCAGAACGCGGTCGCTGATGCCGAGAACCTCGGGCATTTCCGACGAAATCATCAGCACCGCGACGCCCTGCTTGGCGAGCTCGAAGATCAGCTTGTAGATCTCGTACTTGGCGCCAACGTCGATGCCACGCGTCGGCTCGTCGAGGATCAGAACCTTCGGTTCTGGCAAAAGCATCTTGGCGACGACCGCCTTCTGCTGGTTGCCGCCCGACAGCGAGGCGATCGGAAGAAGCGGCTCCGCCGTCTTGACCTTCATGCGGATGATCTGGTTCTGGATCTCCGCCAGTTCAGCCTCGGACTGGATAAAGCCACCGCTGGTATAGCGCTTCAGCACCGACATGGTGATGTTGTAGCCCACCCCCATCAGCGGCACGATGCCGTGCCGTTTCCGGTCTTCGGGAACCATGCAGACGCCGAGCTTGACGGCGTCGCGCGGCTCGCGGACATGGATTTCCTTGCCTTCAAGGAACACCCTGCCCTCATGGTCGCCGTTCCAGCAGCCGAACAGCTTGCAGGCAAGTTCGGTCCGCCCGGCGCCGACCAATCCGGCCACGCCGAGAATTTCGCCCTTGCGGAGCTCGAACGAAACATCGTCCACCACCTTGCGTTCGCGGTTGGTGACGTCCCAGCAGGAGATGTTCTTCGCCTCGAACAGCACATCGCCGATGGTGTGCGCTTCGCGAGGGAACAAATTCTTCATCTCGCGGCCGACCATCATGGTGATGATCTTGTTGGTGTCGAGCTCAGCCATCGGCTGCGTGCCGATATGGGTGCCGTCGCGGATGACGGTCACCGTATCGGCGATCGCGGCCACCTCTTCGAGCTTGTGCGAGATGTAGACGCAGGCCATGCCGTGGGCCTTGAACTCCTTGATGAGATCGAGAAGCGTCTTGGTCTCGGACGTCGTCAGTGCCGAAGTCGGCTCGTCGAGGATCAGCAGCTTGGCATTCTTGTTGAGCGCCTTGGCGATCTCCACAAGCTGCTGCTTGCCACCCGAATAGTTGTAAACTGGCAGCGCAACGTTGATGTCGCTCATCTTGAGGCGAGCCATCAGCTTCTCGGCTTCTGCGTTCATCCGGTCGTAATCGATGAAGCCTGCCTTGGTCCGCGGCTCGGCACCCAGGAAAATATTCTCGGCCACCGTCAAATGCGGCACCATCATCAGTTCCTGGTGGATGATGACAATACCGGCTTCCTCGGTCTCGCGAATGTTGCGCGCCTTGAGTTCCTTGCCTTCCCAGACGATCTCCCCGGACCAGGTCCCATAAGGATAGACCGCCGACAAAACCTTCATCAGCGTGGACTTGCCGGCGCCGTTCTCACCGCAAAGCCCCACGCACTCGCCCTGGCGAACTTGGAGATGAATTCCATCGATCGCCTTGACGCCATTAAAGTCCTTGGTGATGTTGCGCATCTCCAAGAGATAATCTGACATGGACCGCACTCCCTTCGATAGCGCGAACGGCTTCGGGCCAGCCTTGCGCGCCATCCTCTCCGATCGGGTCTAGGGGCCGAGAACGGCCCATCGCTTCCCAAAACCGGCATTTCGCCGAATACGATCCGGCGCCGCCCCCGCAGCTTGCCGAACCGGCACGGCACCTTCACGAAGGGCCGCGACATTTCATTTTGTCTTGCATGAAGACTGTGCCTGTCGGCCATGACCGACAGCTGTTCGCCCGCCGCGCCCGGGCGCCATCCCCTTATGCGATCCCGCGATCACTTGCGGAACAATGCAGATGGGGTCGTCGCCATCCGGCGAATTCACCGATGGACCTTCCCGGATCCAATCGGTCAACAGAGTGCCGGGGCGGGTGTTCGCCCGCCCCGGTTTTCGTCGCAGGGATTACTTACCCTCAACCTGAGCCTTGGTGTAGAAGCCGTCCTCGACGACCTTCATCACGTTTTCCTTGGTCAGCGGGATCGGGGTCAGCAGGAGGGAGTCAACCTTCTTCTTGCCGTTGTCCAGCTGAGCGCTGAACTCGACCTTCTCACCCTTGACCAGCTTGACCGAGAGCTTGGCGGCTTCCGAAGCGATCAGCTTCAGCGGCTTGTAGACGGTAACCGTCTGCGTGCCGTCGATCACGCGCTTGATGGCGGCGAGGTCGGCGTCCTGGCCGGAGATGGCCACCTTGCCCGCGAGACCCTGGGCGGCGAGAGCCTGGATGGCGCCACCGGCCGTGCCGTCATTCGACGCGACGACGGCATCGATCTTGTTGTTGGCGGCGGTCAGCGCGTTCTCCATGATCGACAGCGCTTCAGTCGGGCTCCACTCCTTGACCCACTGCGAACCGATCACCTTCACCTTGCCGGCGTCGATGGCAGCCTTCAGGGCCTTCTCCTGGCCAGCGCGCAGCAGTTTGGCATTGTTGTCGGTGGGGGCGCCACCGAGCATGTAGTAGTTGCCCTCAGGCTTGGCCTTCAGGACGGCCTCGGCCTGCAGGAAACCAACGCGCTCGTTGTCGAAGGAAATGTAGGCGTCTTCGTCGGCGTTGAGGATCAGCCGGTCATACGACAGGATCTTGATGCCAGCCTTGTGGGCTTCGTCGATGACTTCGCCAAATACCTGCGAGTTCATCGGAACGATGGCAACGGCGTCGACCTTCTTGGCAATCAGGGTCTCGACCTGGTTGACCTGCTTCTGCTCGTTCGCGTCGGCGGAGGTCACCACCACTTCAGCACCCAGCTCCTTGGCAGCGGCAATGAAATAGTCACGGTCGCGAGCCCAACGCTCAACGCGCAGGTCGTCGATCGAGAAGCCGATAACCGGCTTGTCCTTGGACGCCTGGGCGGTCATGGGCAGCGCAACGACAGCAGCCAGGATCGTGCTCGAAAGAATGGTAGAAAGCTTCATTGTCACTCCTCCTGAAGGCCCTACGGGCCCGGCCGCCTCCCCGGCGGCCTCCTTGCACCCAAGCCAAGACCAGATGGTTGATCCTCCGGTCACTTCCCCCGGCAACGCCCGTCATAGGCATCGTCGTTGGCTCGGGATATACCTCACGCGAGGATAGATGCCTCAAAGCGATGATGGATGCAACTCATTTTGATTGCGTAGATGCGTTGTGACCATCATCCATTTGACGAAGAATTTTCCCATCTTCGTCATGGGCTTCTCCTCACTATAGACATGCCCCTCGCCTTTTGTTGCTTGGGCACGGACAATCACAGGCGTGCTTTTCCTGGCGGATAGCCGCCACATTTGATGTGATTACATCAAGAGCCTTCCCTCCAGCCCTCGATAATGTTATCCGGCATCCTCCGAACCGCCGGTAAAATTCGACCCTCAAATTATACTCATCGCCCCACCTTGGCAAGAGAAATGCGGGTCACATCGACGAATGGTCATCCCTGCCCAGCCAAACACAACGCCCCGCCTCGGCGCTTTGCCATGACGGGGCGTTGGGCACGGACTTGAGGAACACAGGGATCAGGGAGTCGGAGCGTCCGCCGAGAGCAGGCCTTCGGCCCTCAGGCGATTCCAGAGCCTTGAGGGAATAGCGGCGCGATACCAGTCGAAGTTCTGCTTGGCAGCCCCTGGCCTACTCATGCCGACAACGACCGCTTTGACGGCCGGGTGGGCCAGAGGGAAATGCACCGCCGCCGCTGGCATCTTGACCCCCTCCTCCTCACAGACGCGGGCGATTCGTCTGGCCTTCTCGATAATCTCGATTGGCGCCGCGCCGTAGTCGTAGTTACCTCCGGCCTCCGGTGGCTTCACCAGAATGCCGGAGTTGAAGATGCCGACAGCCACCACCCCCACACCACGCTGCTCGGCGAGCGGCAGGAAATCGGCAAGCCCCGGCTGCTCGAGCAGCGTATACCGACCGGCCAGCATCACCACGTCGAGATCGAGCTTGGTTACGAGGTCGGCCGCCACGTCGGCTTCGTTGATACCCGCACCGATTGCCCTCAAATCGCCGCTGCGCCGCAACTCATCGAGCGCCCGGTAGCCACTATCGAGCGTATCGCGATAATGCCGGTCAAAGTCGGCCTTCAGATTTCGTCTGTCGAGATCATGGATGTAGGCGATGTCGATCGTCCGCGCTCCGAGCCGATTATAGGATTGCTCCAGCGAGCGCATGAAGCCGTCATAAGTGAAGTCGAGCACCGGCCTCAGCGGCTGCGGCCGCACCCAGCCGCCCTTGTCGGGCGTCTCGCCTCTCCGATAAGGAACAAAATAGCGCCCGACCTTGGTGGACAGAAGGTACTCGTCGCGTGGCTGGTTGCGCAAAAAACGCCCAAGCCGCAGCTCGCTCAACCCAAAGCCGTAGAGCGGTGACGTATCGTAGTACCGAAACCCTTCGGTCCAGGCCTCGGCGAGGATAGCATCGGAAACATCGTCCGGCACATCCCAAGTGAGCGTACCAAGACCTGAAGCGCCGAAACCGAAGCGGTAAGCCGCCTTTTCATTGAACGGAAGTGACATGATTGAACTGGTTCCTCCAGCCGCAAACAAGGAACCACGGCGGGCATGCCCGCCGTGGCTGATCGAACAGTCCGTCCTGTCTCAGTCGTAAAGCGGCCCGAAGGTCTGGCAAGCACGGAAATCCGCGCCTTCCGGATCCATGCCGAACATGGCCCAAGTGCTGGGGCGGAAGATCGCCTCCTCATCGACGTTGTGCATCGCGACAGGAATGCGGAGCATGGCCGCGAGCGCGATCAGGTCGGCACCGATGTGGCCGTAGGAGATGGCGCCATGGTTGGCGCCCCAGGCTGCCATCACCTTATAGACCGACTTGAACGGCCCCTCGCCGTTGAGCCGTGGTGCGAACCAGGTGGTGGGCCAGGTCGGATCGGTCCGCTTGTCCAGAATGTCATGTACCCGCTCCGGCAGTGCTACCGTCTCGCCCTCCGCGATTTGCAGGACCGGACCGACCCCAGCCACCAGGCTGAGCCGCGTCATGGTCACCGGCATGCCGCCGCGCGTGGCGAAGTCGGTCGACCAGCCGCCGCCCCGGAAGTAGCCGTGATTGGCCTGACAGAAATGCGTCGCCTCCAGCGTCCGCTGCTGGTCGGCCTCGGTCACCTCCCAGAAGGGCTTCATGCCGGGTCGGTTGTCGACGGTCATCTCGCCGGCACCATCAAGGCAGGTGGCACCCGAGTTGATGAGGTGGATGAGACCACCGGCCGCCGCACCTTCCACGACATGCCCGGAGACGCGCTTGATCGCATCGGGGCTCCAGTAGGTGCGCACGTCCGAGAAGATCTGCGCCCGCGCCGTCAAGAGATTGCCGAACAGCATGCCCACGCCGTTGAGACAGTCATTCTCGGTTGCCAGGATCATCGGCTGGCGCGGACCATTCCAGTCGAAGGACGTGTTCAGCATGGTCTCCATGAAATCGCCGTTCGGCATGAAGTCGGTCCATTGCCTTTGCCCCTGGAAGCCGGCGGCGATGGCATGATGGCCGCAGGACTCCTCGACATAGCCGAGCTCCGCAAGACGTGGATTGCCCACCATCAGGTCGCGAGCGATCAGGCACATCTTGACCGACGTCTCCCATTCCCAGCGCTTGCGCGCTGTGTCCGAGGCCTTGTCGCCGTTGGGATCGAAACCCTCCTTGCAGTTCTTGAGCGTCCAGGCGAGCGCCTTCTCGTACTCGACCGGATCGTAGATATTGAGCTGCAACCGACGCTGGAACTCGCTCATGTCGATATATTCGGTGCGCATGCCAAGGTAGCGCTGGAAGAAATCGGCATCGACGATCGAGCCGGCAATGCCCATCGATACCGCGCCCATGGAGAGATAGCTGCGACCACGCATCGTGGCGACGGCAATGCCCGCCCTCACGAAACGCAGGATCTTGTCACGCACATCGTCCGGAATCGTCCGGTCCGTGCCGTCCTGCACTTCCGAGCCGTAGATTCCGAAGGCCGGCAACCCTTTCTGGTTATGGGCGGCCAAGACGGCGGCGAGATAGACGGCGCCCGGACGCTCGGTACCATTGAAGCCCCAGACAGCCTTGGGCATCAGCGGATCCATGTCCATGGTCTCGGAGCCGTAGCACCAGCATGGCGTCACCGTCAGCGATACGCCGACGTTCTCCCTCGCGAACTTCTCGGCGCAGGCGGCAGCTTCGGCAACGCCGCCGATGGTGGTGTCGGCGATCACGCACTGCACCGGCTCACCGGTCGGATGGCGCAGCGTGGCTGTGACGAGTTCGGCCACCGCTTTCGCCATGCCCATCGTCTGGTCCTCGAGACTCTCGCGGACTCCATTGCGCCGACCGTCAATGGCAGGACGAATGCCGAGCTTCGGCAGATTCTTGAAAACGCCGTTCATGTCTCTCTCCCTTCCTCCCGAAGTCCCGCACCCGGACCAACCTCCCTGGTCAGGGTTCAGAGACGCTTCGGGCCGCCATAAGGCGGCGGCTCCACTCTATTCTTCAGCGTGGGGTCGACCTCGCCCGCCTGCTTGCCGTAGCTCTTGAAACGCTCCAGCACGACGGCCATCTCGTCCTTGCCGAGGATCACCCCTCCCCCCAGCATGCGCGTCCCGATGTAGATGCGTGCGAGATTCTCGACTTCCTCAAGAACGGCAAAGGCCTTCGCCGGCGTCTTGCCCAATGCGATGACGCCATGATTGCCCAAAAGGCACGCCATCCGATGTTCCAGTGCCGCGAGAGCCTCGGTTGATAGCTCGGCCGTCCCGAACGGCGCATAACCGGAGCACTTCACGATGTCGCCCCCCGAGACGCCAATCATGTAATGGACCGGCGGTATGTCCAGGCGGCAGCACGCAAGAATGGAGCAGTTGGTGGCGTGGCTATGCAATACGGTATCGACGTCTGGGCGAGCCCTCAGGATATCGAAATGGAAGCGCCACTCTGACGACGGTATGTAACTGCCGTAATAGCGCCCATCCCAGTCCATCTCGACGATCTGCTCCGGCTGCATCCGGTCATAGGCAATGCCCGACGGCGTGATCAGCATTCCACCATCGACCCGAACGCTGAGATTGCCGGCGGCTCCGATGTTGAGCCCCGAGCCGTTCATCCTGAGGCAGGTTGCGATCATCTCCTGACGAAGATCGAGATGGGACGTCATTTGTTGGTCGCCTCCTGGGGCGCGGATGGGTCGGAGTTTCGCTCCGCCGAATTATCTTGCCGGCTCTCGAGGTCGAGCGGCGCGATCAGCACCTCCACGCCGGCCTCTTCCAGCATGCGTCTGTCGGCGTCCGAGATACCCTCATCGGTCACGAACACGTCGACTTCACTGAGCGGGAACACCACCAGACTGCGCGCCTCGCCGAACTTCGTACTGTCGGCCAACACCACCAGCCGTGCCGCCTGCCGGCGCAGCGCTCGCGCCGCTCGAAGCGGCAGCGGATCGTCTTCCATGATGCCAGCCGGGCCGGCAGCGTGGCAGCCGATGAAGAACGTGCTGGCAGCGACGTGAAAGGCCGGCGGATCGTCGAACGGGCTGAGCACGATTCCTTGCTGCGCCAAGACTTCACCGCCGGTCAGAAAGACACGGTTATCGGTCTTGAACGCCAGGTGATTGGCGACTGGCAGCGAGTCCGTCAGTACCGTCAGACCGACGGCAGGCAGCATTTCCGCAAAACGCGCCACGGTAGAACCACCGTAGAGGATCAGCGTATCAGGCGACGAAACCAGAGCCGCCGCCCGCTTGGCGATAGCTTCCTTGGCCGCTGCGGCGCGCTGCGCCTGAACACCAAAGAAATAGGAAGCCAGAGGCCGGCCGGCAGCCATGAGCGGAGCCACGCCGCCGCGGACCTTGCGGATGCGCCCTGCTTCGCAAAGCTGATCGACATCACGGCGCAGCGTCGCACCTGATGCATCGACCATGGTCAAAAGCTCCTCGTAGGACACCGCGTCGCGCCCTTCGACGGCCTTCAGGATCAGGTTGAAACGCTCTTCCTTCAGCATGCCAAAACCATATGTCGACGCCTGCAAACCGTCAATCAGGCGCCTCGCAGTTTTCATCAAAACATATCATATGCGCGCAATACTTCTCACGCATGCGAACCCATGCCGAAACCGGTGGCAATCAGCCCACCGAAAGGGCAGTGCGCGATGCTTTTCGTCGCAAAGCCGGCACACAACGATCAATTCGTGCACACCCGGCATTCCCCGCGCTTGATTCACTCACAAGGATTACCTAAGACCGTCCAAAACCCCGGCCCAAGTCCGGCCGAATACCCGTGACGGAGGAAGTTTGATGCGTGCCTTGTTGTTTGCTCTCGCCGCCAGCGTCGCGGCGGCCTTGCCGGTCCATGCGGAAAACGTGACGGTCGATGTGACCGCCATCGTCGAGCACCCAGCGCTCGACGCCGTTCGCGATGGCGTGAAGGACGCGCTTGCCGCAGCGGGTTACAAGGAAGGCGAGAACCTGACCTTTGTCTACAAGTCGGCGCAAGGCAACGCCGCGACCGCCGCTCAGATCGCCCGTCAGTTCGCGGGAGAAGGCCCGACGGTCATCGTTCCGATCTCAACCCCGTCGGCACAGACCGTTGCCGCGGCCACTCGCGATATTCCCATCGTCTTCTCGGCGGTTTCCGACCCGGTGGGCGCTCAGCTCGTCAAGAGCATGGACAAGCCCGGCGGCAACGTCACCGGCCTTTCAGACATGTCGCCGGTGGCCGAACATGTGGCGCTGATCAAGGAAATCCTGCCGAACGTCAAGAAGCTCGGGTTCCTCTATAATTCCGGCGAGGCCAACTCGGTTTCGCTGCTGGCCGCCCTCAAGGCCGAAGCATCGAAAGCCGGCATAGAGGTTGTGGAATCTGCTGCCACCAAGACTGCCGAGGTGCAGGGTGCGACGCGTGCGCTGGTCGGCAAGGTTGATGCCGTCTACGTCCCGACCGACAACACCATCATTTCGGCATTGGAATCGGCTGTCGGCGTCGCCGAGGAATCGAAGCTGCCGCTCTTCACTGCCGATACGGACAGCGTGTCTCGCGGTGCGATCGCCGCTCTCGGTTTCAACTACTACGACGTCGGCAAGCAGACGGGCGCCATCGTTGTTCGCGTCCTGAAGGGTGAGACCGTCGGCGACATTCCCGCCACCGTCGCCAAGGGCACCGACCTTGTGGTCAACAAGAAGGCCGCCGCCAAGATGGGGGTCACCCTGCCGGACGCGCTGGTGGCTCGGGCCACCAAGGTGATCGAATAACAAGCGCCGCGCCCCGCGGCGATTGCCCCGGGGCGCGCCATCGAGAAATGGTCGGCCATGCCGACTGAGGATATCCCGCTCCGCCGACCATGCCTCCAAGCGGCATTGAAGGTTCGGAATATCTAAACCAAGGATCGTTGCGCGTGAGTCAAATTGCCCTCTGGGGGGCCGTCGAACTCGGCCTCGTCTACGCTTTCGTCGCGCTCGGCGTTTATCTCGCCTTCCGCGTCCTCGACTTCCCTGACCTGACGGTTGACGGCACTTTCCCACTTGGTGCGGCCGTTGCGGCCGTGCTGATCATGGCCGGATTCAACCCCTGGCTCGCAGCACTCGTTGCAATGATCGCCGGCGCGCTGGCAGGTCTCGTCACGGCAACGCTCAACGTTCGCTTCAAGATTCTGAACCTGCTCGCGTCGATCCTCACCATGATCGCCCTGTTCTCGATCAATCTTCGAGTGATGGGCCGACCGAACGTGGCGCTGCTTTCCGTCGACACCATGCTGACGCCCTTCTATGGCCACGGCCTGCGCGACTTCATGGTCCGGCCGATGTTCCTCCTGGTGTTGGCCATCATCGCGCTCATCATCGTCTGGCGTTATCTTGAAAGTGATGCCGGCCTAGCCATGCGCGCCACTGGCGCCAACGCTCGCATGGCTCGCGCCCAGGGCATCAACACGGATCGCCAGATCTATCTAGGCATTGCCCTTTCCAACGCGCTGGTAGCGCTGGGCGGCGCCCTGTTCGCCCAGACCAATGGATTCGCCGACGTGACATCCGGCGTCGGAACCATTGTCGTCGGGCTCGCGGCAGTCATCATCGGAGAGACGCTGTTCGGCACGCGTCGGATCCTGATTGCGTTGATCGGCTGCGTCGTCGGTTCCATTGTCTACCGCATCGCCATTCAACTGGCCCTGTCGAGCGACTCGCTCGGCCTGCAGGCATCCGACCTCAACCTCGTTACCGCTGTGCTTGTCACGTTCGCACTGGTGCTGCCACGCCTCAAGCGGGGAGTGCTTTCGTCATGATCGCCCTCGAAAACATCCATGTCGTCTTCGGACGCGGCACGCCACTCGAAAAAAAGGCGCTGTCGGGCGTATCGCTGACCATCAAGGAAGGCGCCTTCACCACCGTCATCGGTTCCAACGGCGCCGGCAAGTCGACGCTGCTCGGCGTGTTGGCTGGCGACGTCATTCCCACTGAAGGCAGTGTCCGCATTGACGATGCCGACGTTACCAAGCTGCCGACGGCTGCTCGTGCCGGCCGCGTGGCGCGCGTGTTCCAGGACCCTCTGGCCGGATCGTGCGGCGCGCTTTCCATCGAGGAGAATCTCGCGCTTGCCCACAAGCGTGGCCAGCGCCGCGGCCTCAAGCTGGCCCTCGGCTACAATCGCCGCAAACTGTTCCGCGAGCGGATCGCCGAGCTCGACCTTGGGCTGGAAAACCGCATGACCGATCGCATGGCCATGCTGTCGGGTGGCCAACGTCAGGCCGTGTCGCTGGTGATGGCGATGATGGCCGGCTGCGATGTGCTGCTGCTGGACGAGCATACCGCCGCTCTCGACCCTGGCATGGCGGAGTTCGTCATGAAGCTCACGGAGAAGATCGTGGGCTCCAAGAAGCTTACGACATTGATGGTGACGCATTCCATGCGGCAGGCGCTCGACTACGGTGATCGTACCATCATGCTTCATGGTGGCGAGATCGTTCTCGACGTCGAGGGAAGCAACCGTCGCAATCTCGACGTCGAAGATCTCATCGACATGTTCCGTCGTGTGCGTGGACAGACGCTCGACGACGACGAACTGCTGATCGCTGAATGAACTCGGGGGCTTGGGTGCACTTTCTGCCCAGGCCTGCACAGGGGGCGACTCTGCCGCCCTCTCCTAGCCGATGACGCGCCCGATCGCTTCCCACAACGCCGGCGACCGATAATCCGGAATGGCTATGTCGGCGCCATTCGATTTGACTGTTGCCTCGTCGAGCGTGGTCGTAAGCCCCACGGTGAATATCTTGGCCGCATGCGCCGCTCGCAGCCCGGGAGGCGCGTCCTCGAAAGCGATGGCGTGATTGGCGGGGACGCCGAGACGATCCAGTCCCGTGAGGTATGGCAGCGGATCGGGCTTGCCGCGTTCCAGTTCGGTGCCGATGACGATCGTATGGAAATATTGCGTGACGCCGATCTGGGCCAGCATGTCGCGCACGTTGGGACGCGGCGCATTGGAAACGACGGCCAGACCTACCTTCTTCTCCACCGCCCAGTTCAGCACATCGAGCAACCCCTCGATCGGCTTGAGCCGGCCTACGATCAAGCGGCGAAAAAGCGCTTCCTTCTCGTCGGCCAGACGAGGGTGTTCCTCGACCGGAACATGTGAAAAGAGATTTTTGAAAATCAGTGAGTTGGCTTGTCCCGACACATATTTGAGAAAAGTCTGTTCATCGACATCGACGCCATAAGCCTTACCGAACTCCACGAACGCCTCGTGATGGAAAGGGTCGCTATTGGTCAGCGTTCCATCCATGTCGAACAGCAGGGCACGTGAAAACATCGGGAAGGGACTCCGGCACGGCATCGTTTGAAGCGGTTTTGCATACACCGCATACCCCCGTGGGTCTAGCAACGCCGCGCTTATTTGACAGGCCCGATTGCCCGACTTTTAATCTTCCGCTACGAAAGGGCGGGCTGTATTGATCTCGCCCAAAGCACAATAAAGCGGATCTCAATGGAACTTCGCCAACTTCAGCATTTCGTCGCGGTCGCCGAGGAAATGCATTTCACCCGCGCCGCCCGTCGCGTCAACATCGTGCAGTCGGCGCTATCGACATCGATCCGTGCTCTCGAGGACGAACTGGCTGCCAAGCTGTTCATGCGCAACACGCGACAGGTACAGCTCACCGCAGCCGGCCGCGTCTTCCTCGACAAGGCACGCCTGGCCATCGAGGCGGTGCGTGACGCGCGCGATGCGGTTGCTGCGGTACAGGGGTTGACGCGCGGCCGCCTCGCCATCGGCACGGTGCAGAGCCTGCCCGCCTTTGTCGATCTGCCCGCCTTGCTAGCCTCGTTTCACGAGCTCTATCCCGGCATCGAAGTTCGCCTCTGCCAAGGCAACGCCGATCACCTGATCGACAAGATCCGCTCGGGCGCCATCGACCTTGCCATCGTTCCGCTGATCGAAGCGCCGCGCGGCATCGCCACCAAGATGATTGCTTGCGAGTATCTCGTTGCCATCTCGGCGAAGGACCATCCCTTGGCCGGCCGTACCGATGTGCCCCTCTCGGCCTTCCGAGACGAGCCCTTTGTCGATTTCGAGCAGGCCTGGGGCACCCGTCAGTTGGTCGACACAGGCTTTCGCCACGCTGGCATCGAGCGCCGCGTCGCCTTTGAGGTCAATGATCTCGGCACGCTGATCGAGCTGGTGTCGCGAGGTCTTGGTGTCGCGCTGGTGCCCGAAGCCATAGCCCAGGCGGAAGCCGAAACGCTCGGCGTCATCCGCCTCGCCGAACCGCAGATGTGCTGGGAACTGGCCGTCGCGACCCTCGCCGGAAGCGGCGACGAGATCATGCTCGATGGCGCCCCAAAGGCTTTCATGGATCTCCTGATCGCCGCCAGAGGCGTCGAAGAGGATCAGGAGGCGGCGGCATAAAACACCGCCTTCCGCTTTTTGCCGTCAGTTCGCGTATTTGCGCCAGTCGTGCTGTTCTTTGAAGCCGAGTACGGTCCGGATCTTCTCGTTGGAGATCGGGGCTTCGTAGCCGACAAGCGGACGACCATGCGGCGTATTGGGACAGACCTTCTTGAGGAAGTCCCCGGTCGGCTCGCGGGCCGTGATCGTGTCATTGACGGCATTGAAGACCTGGAAGCCAAGTCCGTTCTTGCCGATGGCAAGATGAACGATTCGGTATCGTAGTCCTCGGTCAGCGGAAACTGATGGAAGTCCTTGTCACCCTCGGCAAAGCAGACGCCATAGGTGGTCTCGCTGGAGGCGATGATCACCTTGCGGATGCCGAGTTTCATTGCCGCTTCGATGACGTTGTAGGTCGACATCACGTTGGTGTCGAAGGTGAGGTTGTCCGGCGTCAGCAGGATGCGCGGCACGGCCGCGAAATGCACCACGGCGTCCGGCAGCACCGGTCGCGAGCCACTGGCGAGACTGTCGAAATCAAAATGCATGGACAGCGCGCTGTAGACCTGGGCGCCATCGGTAAGGTCGCAGGCCAGCGTCGTCACGCCTGGGCAGTCGAGCGGCTTCAGGTCGAGGTTGAAGACGTCGTGTCCCTTGCCTTTGAGGTACGGAACGACATGGCGACCCGCCTTGCCCGAGCCACCCGTGAAGACGATCTTGCTTGCCATATATCTCTCCAAAAAGTCGACGCTGCCGCGATCGCTGTCGCGCCGTCAGGTCATCAGTTGTCCGCCGTTCACCTCGAGCACCTGCCCGATCATGTAGCCAGATAGTGCCGCCGAGGCGAGGAACAGGTACGGACCGACCATGTCTTCGGGCTTGGCGAGGCGTTGCAATGGAATGGTGCTGCGCATGGTGTCGAGATAGGCTTGGTCGGAGTAGCGCTCGTGAAAAGGCGTCTCGACGATCCCTGGTGCCACCGCGTTGACACGCACCCCGAATGCGGCGAACTCCTTGGCCATCCCGCGCGTCACGTTCTCGATGAACGCCTTGGCCGAGCCATAAGGACCGGCTCCGAGGCTCGCACCCGTACGAGCGGCAATCGAGGTGGTGTTGATGACAAAGCCCTGCTGGGCCTTGAGAAAAGGCAGCGCAGCGTGGGAAGCCACCAGCACGGAGCGAACGTTGAGGTCGACGATCTCCTCGAACACCGCTTCGTCAAAGGACGCATAGGGCATACGCGCCACCATGCCGCCAGCATTGTTGACCAGGCCATCGAGCCGGCCGAAGGACATGGCCGTTTCCTCGACAATCCGGGTGATCTCGGATGACTTGGTGACATCGCCATGTACGGCGGTCGCCTTGCCGCCAGCCGCGCGAATATCGGAACAGAGAGCCTCGGCCGCGGCAGCGGAGGAGTTATAGTGCACGCCCACCGAAGCGCCCTGAGCGGCAAAGGCCCGGGCGAGCGCCGCGCCAATGCCGGAAGAGGCGCCGGTAATAAGCACTGCCTTGCCGATCAGATCGGGAATGCTGAGTGGCTTCGTCATCAGAGCCTCCTTGGCCGAGGGAATGCCAGTTCACCGCCCTGGCTTGACCAGACAAGCAAAGCCCGTCCGGTCGCCGCTGTCCATGAGCAAGCCGGCTATGCCGACTGGAGATCCCTCAGAGGCCTTTGACCATGAAGGTCTGATAGGGCGCCTCCAACGCGGCGATCTCTTCCGGGCTCAGTTCCAGTTCGAGCGCTGCGATGGCATCATCAAGGTGGCCCATCTTGCTGACCCCGATGATGGGCGAGGTCACGCCATCGACCTGCAGCACCCAGGCCAGCGCGACTTCGGCCATCGACCGGCCGCGAGCCTTGGCAACCTTTTCGACGGCGGCCACCACGGCTGGAGCGTTGCCCTCCGTGCGATCGTACATGCCCTTGTTGTGGCGATCGGTGGTGTTGCGCTTGGTTTCCGTACCCCAGGGCCGCGTCAGCTTGCCACCACCGAGCGGACTCCATGGGATGACGGCGATCCTCTGGTCGCGACAGAGCGGCAACATTTCGCGCTCTTCCTCGCGGTAGACGAGGCTCACCTGATTCTGCATCGAAGCGAACTCGGTCCAGCCATTCAACTCGGCGGCGTGCTGCATCTTGGCAAACTGCCAGGCAAACATCGAGGATGCACCGATGTAGCGTGCCTTGCCGGCCTTCGCCACGTCATGGAGTGCTTCCATCGTCTCTTCGACCGGCGTCAGGGGATCGAAGCGATGGATCTGGTAGAGATCCACATAGTCCGTGCCGAGCCGCTTCAGGCTGTTGTCGATCTCGGCAAGGATGGCCTTGCGCGACAGGCCACGACCGTTCGGTCCTTGCCGCATGGGGAAGAAAACCTTGGTGGCCAGCACGATTTCCTCGCGCGGCGCCAGTTCCTTCAGGACGGTACCGGTGATTTCCTCGCTGGATCCGGCCGCGTAGACATTGGCGGTATCGAAGAAGTTGATGCCGGCCTCCCAGGCCTTGCGGAACAGCGGGCGCGCTTCGTCGAGTCCCAGCACCCAGGGACGCTCTTCCATCACCCTTCCGAAGGACATGCAGCCAAAGCAGATGCGGCTGACCTCGAGGCCGGATTTTCCGAACCGAGCATAGTGCATGGCAACTTCCTCCCAGGCGACGACCGGCGAACCGACATCGGCGTTTGGCCCATCGATTTTCGAACCGGCAGTCAATCGCCCCTGTTTTGATCCGTCAAATGGATTGTCGAGATAAGATTGATCGTGAAGAATGAAACAAACCACCACCCAATGCGCTTTGGATGTCACGCTCGCGCGCTTTTGCCTTTCAGGACGAGCCGCGGCTTCGATTCTGCCTCGTTGCGCTGAATCGTTTTTGCTACGGTCGGTCCATGATCGCGTTCCACAGACGCGCCAAGGAGAAAGCCATGTCGGAAACCGAAAAGCCCGTCACTCGCCGTTGGTGGAAGGAGGCGGTCGTCTACCAGATCTATCCGCGATCCTTCCAGGATTCGAACGGTGACGGCATTGGCGACATTCCCGGCATCATCTCGCGCCTCGACTATCTGAAGGGCTTGGGCGTCGATGTCGTCTGGCTGAGCCCGCATTACGATTCGCCCAACGCGGACAACGGCTATGACATCCGCGACTATCGCAAGGTGATGGCCGAGTTCGGGTCGATGGCGGACTTCGACGCCTTGCTTGCCGGTCTCAAGGCGCGCGGCATGCGCCTCATCGTCGACCTGGTCGTCAATCACTCTTCGGACGAACACGTGTGGTTCGTGGAAAGCCGCAAGTCGAAGGACAATCCCTACCGCGATTACTACATTTGGCGGCCCGGACGCTCCGATGGCCCACCGAACGACTGGCGCTCCTACTTCTCAGGCTCGGCCTGGACGCTCGACCCGGCAACCGGCGAATACTATCTCCACCTCTTTGCCGACAAGCAGCCCGATCTCAACTGGGAAAACGACAAGGTGCGCAACGAGGTCTACGATCTCATGCGCTTCTGGCTCGACAAGGGCGTCGATGGCTTTCGGATGGATGTCATCCCGATGATCTCCAAGGAGCAGACTTTCCCCGACTATCCGCCGGAACACCGCGAACGCACCGAATATTACCATGCGGTTGGCCCGCGCCTGCATGAGTTCCTGCAGGAGATGAACCGGGAGGTCGTGTCCAAATACGACGTGATGACGGTGGGTGAAGCCTTCGGCGTTACGCCCGAACAGACACCCGATCTCGTCGACGAGCGGCGTGGCGAGCTTAACATGATCTTCAACTTCGAAGCCATCCGCCTCTGCCACGACGGCCATCGCTACCGTCCCTGGGCGTTGCCGGAACTGAAGGCGGTCTATAGCCGTCTCGAGGAAAGCACCGGTCCCCATTGCTGGAATACGGTTTTCCTGTCCAACCACGATAATGCCCGCCTCGTCAGCAGCTTTGGCGACGACGCAGAGCCCTGGCGCGTGCCTTCGGCCAAACTTCTGGCCACCATGCTTATGACACTGCATGGCACGCCGTTCATATATCAGGGCGATGAGCTCGCCATGACCAACTATCCCTTCACCGCCGTCGAGCAATATGACGACATCGCGGTCCGCAATGCCTGGAAGGCCGAGGTCTTGACCGGGCGCATTCCCGCCGACGATTTTCTGAAGGGTATGGCCAGGACCAGTCGCGATCACGCCCGTACGCCGATGCAGTGGAGTGCGGCCCCTCACGGCGGATTCACGACTGCTGAGAGAGCTTGGCTCGCCGTCAATCCCAACTATCCGAAGATCAATGCCGAGGCGGCACTCGCCGACGCAGGCTCGGTCTATCATCACTATGCGAAGCTAGCCGACCTGCGCCGTGCGCACGCGCCTCTCGTCTACGGCGATTTTCTCGACCTTGCACCGGCCCATCCGCATCTCTTCGCCTATACGCGAACGCTGGGGGATGAGGCCTTGCTCGTCCTGCTCAACTTCTCTCGGGACACGATCGAAGTCGAGCTTCCCGCCGGCATTCGGATCGACGAATGCCTGCTCGACAATCTGGTTACACCATCGGAGAAGACGCGCCTCGCGGGATGGGAGGCCCGCGTCCATCGCTGTCGTTGAGGCAGCGATCTACGGCCCGCTCACAACCGGGCCGCTCTTTTCCGTCCACTCGATCATGCTGCCGGGATAGACGCTGACGTCATTGCGCCCGGCAGCCTCGGCGATCGTCAGCGCCTGACCGGCCCGGCGGCCGGAGCGACACATCAGCACCACCGGGATTTCCGACGGCGGCGGCAGCTGTTCGGCCTTGAAGGTGGAAAGCGGCAGGTTGACTGCGCCAGGCACGTGCCCGGCGGCAAACTCGTCGGCCTCGCGAACATCGACGAGATGAATGCGATTGGAGTTCAGCCCTGCCCTCACCTGATCGAAGCTGAAGGTCTCACCGGCCACGGCAGCGCCGACCAAAGCAGATGCGAGACCGGCGAGAAACACCAAAACGGCAAGACGCATCATTCACTCCTCTTCCTGCCCCTTGCGACAAATGGGGGTAGCCTCAGGATATGCGCAAGAAAGATCGACCAAATGACGACGCCGGCTCCCAGTCTTGGGAACCGGCGTCGTTCTCGAAGCGCCCGGCCGTCCATCAGCAGCAGCGGAACACCCCACCGTTGGAGCCACCGCCGTAGCGGCGCTCCTGGCTGTTGCGGAAGAACTCTTCCTTGGTCATCACCGGCTCGTCGGGATGATTGGCGAGCCGATGGGCAACGTAGGTGTCATAGTCGGGAACGCCCACCATCAGACGCGCCGTCTGGGCGAGCCTTTGACCCACCTTGCGCGGATCAGGTAGCCTGAGGCCGCACACCTGACATGTCATCGCTCACCTCGTTTGCAGTCGGCTTCTGCTCGCGCAGCGCCTTCAGCATCGCCTGCACGCCGAACACCAGCATGCCCACGACGATGATCATGAACACGGCCGTCAGCGCCGCGTCGACCCACTGGTTGAAGACGACACGCTGCATGTCCTCCACGGTCTTGGCTGGCGCCAGAACGGTACCCTCGGCGATAGCCTTGGAGAAGCGATTGGCCTGGGCAATGAAGCCCACCGCCGGACGCCCGTCGAACAGCTTCTGCCAGCCGGCGGTCAACGTGCAAATGGCAAGCCAGGCAAGCGGCACCAGCGCCACCCAGGCGTAAGCCTGCCGCTTCATCTTGAACAGCATGACCGTGGCGAAGGCCAGCGCGATGGCCGCCAGCATCTGATTGGCGATGCCAAACAACGGCCACAGCGTATTGATGCCGCCGAGTGGATCGACCACGCCTTGGTAGAGGAAGTACCCCCAGGCCGCGACAGCGATCGCCGTTGCCACGAGGTTGGCAGGCCAGCTGTGGGTCTGGCGGAAGGCAGGGACTGCGGTCCCAAGCAGATCCTGGATCATGAAGCGGGCGACACGGGTACCCGCATCGACCGTGGTCAGGATGAACAGCGCCTCGAACAGGATGGCGAAATGATACCAGAAGGGCATCAAGGCCACGCCGCCGACGGCACCGGACAAGATGTGCGCCATGCCGACGGCGAGCGTCGGAGCGCCGCCGGCCCGCGACAGGATGGTCGCCTCGCCCACGTTCTTCGCCATTTCCGTCAGCATGTCCGGCGTGACGGTGAACAGCGGATCCCAGCTGGAGATCACCTGCGCCGCCTGATCGGCCGTGGTGCCGATGACACCCGGCGCGGTGTTCATGGCAAAATAGACGCCCGGCTCGATGACCGAAGCGGCGATCAGCGCCATGATACCGACGAAGCTTTCCATCAGCATCGCGCCGTAGCCGATGAAGCGGAACTGGCTCTCGCTCTCGATCATCTTGGGCGTGGTGCCCGACGAGATCAGCGAGTGGAAGCCGGAGATCGCACCGCAGGCGATGGTGATGAACAGGAACGGGAACAGGTTGCCGGAGAACACCGGCCCCGTGCCGTCGATGAACTTGGTCACTGCCGGCATCTTCATGTCGGGCATCACGAAGACGATGCCGATGGCCAGCGCCATGATGGTGCCGATCTTCAGGAAGGTCGACAGGTAGTCGCGTGGCGCCAGCAGGAACCATACCGGCAGCACAGAGGCGACAAACCCATAACCGATCAGAATAAGCGCCAGCGTTTCGCCCTTGAAGGTGAACATCGGCGCCAGCGTTGCGCTCTCGGCCACGGTGCGACCGAACATGATGGCGAGCAACAGCAGCACGACGCCAATGGCACTCATCTCTCCGATGCGTCCCGGACGGAAGAAGCGGCTGTAAATGCCCATGAGCATCGCGATCGGTATGGTAGCGAACACCGTGAACGTGCCCCATGGGCTGCCAGCCAAAGCCTTGACGACGATCAGGGCGAGCACGGCCAACAGGATGATCATGATCATCAGGATGCCGATCGATGCGACGATGCCGGGCACCGGGCCGAGCTCTGTCTTGATCATGTCGCCGAGCGACCGGCCGTCGCGACGGGTCGAGGCGAACAGGATGATGAGATCCTGCACCGCACCGGCGAAGATCACGCCGGCAATCAGCCACATTGTGCCCGGCAGATAGCCCATCTGCGCGGCAAGCACGGGCCCGACCAACGGTCCAGCTCCGGCGATGGCGGCGAAATGATGCCCGAACAGGACGTACTTGTCGGTCGGAACGTAGTCGAGGCCGTCGTTGTGACGAACGGCCGGAGTGCGACGTGCCGGATCGGCCCCAAGGACGCGGTCGACGATGTAGATCGCATAAAAGCGGAATGCGACGAGATAGGTGGCAACGGCCGCGACGACCAGCCAGAGCGCATTGATCGTCTCGCCACGGCTAAGCGCCACGACGCCCAAGGCGACAGCGCCAACGACGGCGATGAGTATCCAGACGAGCCATTCGCCCGGCGAACGGGGCGTCTTGGCGACTGTTGACATGTTCTCCTCCCGACGAAAGCCCAACCCAGGGTTAGTGGTATGACAAACGAACAAAACCACCGCCCCGACATTGGATGTCGGGCGCCAAAAGGCTCGATTTTGCTTCGGATCCCATCAGGTCCGCCCCCTGCCGCTCGCCCCATCCTCCTCCCAGGAATCCGGACCGAACGGGCAATAACGACCCTGCTCCCAAGTCAGCCTTCCGCAACATTGTAACGATGCGAACACAACTGGATTATTGTATCCCGCCCCTCACGACAAGGTGAAGAAATGATTAACATGAGAGGTTTCCCTTAGCAAATAGGATGAAAAAACGGTCTCTCTCGCAATTTTTGACAAGCCCGGACGAGCGTTTTCTGGTTCAGCGGACAGTTGCCGTCGCCTGCACGATCGCCCTGAAACGGTTGCGGACGGCAGATGGAACCGGGGCTACCGGCGCTATCTCCGTTACCCCGAACGATCCTCGCACAATGGATCTCGCTTCATCCAAAGAGCCTATCTTGCGGAGCCCCATCAACTGCAGCGCGGCATTTCCGAGCGCCGATGTCTCGACCGGACCGGCACTGACCGGAATTTCGCATGCGTCAGCCGTCAGCTGATTGAGAAGCGCGTTTTTCGACCCGCCACCGATGATGCGGACGTGTGTAAGGGGGCGGCCCGTGAGCGCTTCGAGCTCATCCTTCACCCGGGCGTAATCGAGGGCAAGACTGTCGAATACCGTCCGCGCCACGGCTCCAAGTCCTTCCGGCACCGGCTCGCCGTGCTCGGCGGCAAGGGTCCGGATGGTATCAGTCATGGAAGCCGGGTTGAGAAAGCGCGGATCATCGGGATTGATCAGGCTCCCCCAGGCGGGGGCCGCCGAGGCGGATGACACCAGATCGCCGAAGGATGGATCGCCGAACTCCTTGCGCACGCGCTGAATGAGCCAAAGGCCCATCAGGTTCTTCAGCACGCGGTAGCGACCGCAGACTCCTCCCTCATTGCCGATGTTGAAACCGCGCGCCAGATCGCCAACGTGAGGAACCTGGCTTTCGATCCCCATCAGCGACCATGTGCCCGACGAAAGAAAGGCCTCGTCCGGCCCGCCGAGCGGCGCAACCGCCACGGCGGAGGCCGTATCGTGACCGCCGGGAGCAATGACGAGAACAGGCCGGCGCCCGGGGCGATCAGTCATCGGCCCGAGTACCGTTCCGGGCTCCACCGGCTTCTTCATGAGGCCCGGCCGAACGCCGGCCAGCGCCAGGAGTTCCGGATCCCAATCGCGCGTCTCGAGCGACAGGAGTTGCGAGGTAGTGGAGATGGAGTACTCGTTGGCAATGACGCCGGACAAGCGGAAATGCAGATAGTCCGGTGTGAACAGGAGGTGCCGAGCCGAAGCGAGCCAGCCGGGCTGGTCCCTGGCCGTGGCGCGCAACTGATAAAGCGTATTGTACGGTTGGAAATGAATGCCTGTGCGCCGGTAGATCTCGGCGGCAGGCATGATGGCCGTCACTTCGTCGATCAGACCGGCCGTGCGATCATCCCTGTAAGCGACGGAAAGGCCAACCTGGCGCAGGCGCTCGTCGAGGAGGACATAATCGACGCCCCAGGTGTCGCAACCAACACTGTCGATCGGTGCCATTACTTCGGCCCTATCGATCCCAACGCGTATTTCCCGAACAATGGCCTCGCTGTCCCAGCAATCATATCCGGTCGCCGGATCGGTTCGGAGCGGGGTTTCGAAGCGGTGCGCCTCGGCAAGTTCGATGTGTTCCCCATCGAACGTCGCCAGCATGACGCGGCCGCTCCCGGCACCCACGTCGACCGCGGCGACATGCGTCCGCCCCTTCTCAAGCGACATGACCGCCCTCCTCCTGCTCCCACGACAAACGTAGTTTCGCAGCGCCCCCATCGTCAACGAAACTCACCGTCTTTAAGCAGAAAGTATCAATTCTTTGCAGAACAGATCATCAGCAGGCGCGTGACCTCACGGCCGGGAAAGAACGCGTCATACGAAAAGGAAGCCGAATTGCGCCTGAACCCTGGGCAATGCTTTCAGAATTCCATCCATGTGGACCTTTAGCGCCACCTCCGCCCTGTCCGCATCATGGCTGTCAATGGCATCAACGATGCGCCGGTGCTCATCGACCACTTTCGGCAAGGTCTCCGGCAGCGGCAACGTCAGATGACAGACCCGATCCATGTGGGCCTTGATGGTTTCGAGAGTCGCCCAAGCCGCTGGAACGCCGGCGCCTCCGGCAAGAGCCGCGTGAAAGGCCTCATCCTCTCGTTGAAAGGCATAGTGCGATTGCTCGGCAGCAAGTTCCGCCTGTCGCTTTAGGATTTCTTCGATCCGCCGGCGCACCTCCGGATCGAACGAAGCGCAGGCACGGCGCACCACTGCCACTTCGACCGACTCGCGAACAAAGCGGGCCTGCCGCATCAGATCGAGCGAAATCTTCACGACGTAGCTGCCGCGCCGCGGCTGAATCCCCACCAAACCGGCCTTGCCCAGATTGATCAGCGCCTCGCGTACCGGCTGGCGTGAAACACCATAGCGCTCGGCCAGATCCTTTTCCGATAGGGAGACCCCAGGCTGAAGCTCGAGCGTGATGATCGCCTTGCGCAGCTCGCGCTCGACACGCCGCGCCGCGGAGTCTTCGGAACCATCAGGAAGAACGACCGTCATTTGCCGACACCCGTCTTTGCAACCGCAGGCAAAAAATCCGCATGTTCCTTTTCCTACTCGACAGCTGCCATACCACGTTAGTATGGTAGAAGAAATGCTACCATTCAGACCGAGCTTACGTCGCGAACCCCAGGTGCGTTCCGCAAATGCCGGCCTGTCATTTATCAAGGGGAGCCGCCGGGCATGCAGGTAGACGAAGTCGACCATATCGCCTCGTGTTTTGTGCAGGCACGCCAATCGGCCAGCAAGCTTGACGCCTTCCCCGGCATCCAGCCCTCGACACTGAAAGACGCCTACCGAGTGCAGGAGCGAGCCATTGCCCTCAACGGAAGTGCCGTCGCTGGCTGGAAAGTGGCCGGCATCCGCCCGGATCTACGCGAGGGCCTCGGAGCCAATCGCCTTGCCGGTCCGATCATGGCTGGCAACGTCCATCGCCTGCCAAATGGCGGCACTGCGCCAGCGCGGGTGTTCGTTGGCGGCTTCGCGGCGCTGGAAGCTGAGTTTGTCGCCGTCTTCGAACGAGACCTGTTGCCCATCGACGGCAAGTTCCTACCGGAAGCCATCATGGCGGCGCTGTCCGGCTTGCACGCCGGTTCGGAGATCGCTTCAAGCCCATTGGCTACCCTCAACGATCTCGGGCCAACCGCCATCATATCCGATCACGGCAACAACGCCGGCGCGGTTGTCGGACCTGAAATCGCGGGCTGGCGCAATGCGAACCTTTCTTCGCTCACCTCGCGCATGCTGATCCACGACAAGGTTGTTGGCGAAGGCTCGGCCGCCAACGTCATGGGTGGCCCCATCGGCGCCCTCCAGTTTCTTGCCGAACACTTGATGACCCGCGGGCGTTATCTGCGGGCTGGCGACGTCGTGCTGACGGGAATGACTACCGGTGTCCACCAGGTCACACCTGGAGACCAAGCCCGCATTGAGTTTTCAGGCGCGACCGCCTGCGAAATCGAAGTTGTCGCTGCAGTTCCGGCCGGTCTCTGACCGGCCGTCCCAATTGACGAAGCGGACCTTCCGCCATGGTTGAGGAGCCATGTCGGTTGGACTGAAGGGCTGAGCCCGCCAGCTGCGACCGCGGGCAATGCGGCCGATCAAGCCGCCAAAGGGAGGAAGACATGAAGCGGGAGTGTACCTACATACTCGGCGTTGTCGGGGCCTTCGGGCTCGCCAGCACAGCCATGGCCGATACCGTCACATTCCGGGCCGCCGACATCCATCCGGACGGTTATCCCACGGTCGAAGCGGTGATCTACATGGGCAAGCTGGTCGAGGAGAGGACCGGCGGGCGCATCAAGATCCAGGAGTTCAATAACGGGGTGCTCGGCTCCGAAAAGGACACCATTGAGCAGACGCAGTTCGGAGTGATCGACTTCAATCGCGTCTCAACCGCCCAATTCAACAATGTGGTACCCGAAACATCCGTGCTCGGTCTGCCCTTCGTGTTCAAGTCGGTCGATCACATGCACCATGTGGTCGACGGCCCCATCGGTGAGGAAATCCTGAAGGCTTTCGAAGCCAAGGGGCTGATCGCCTTAGCCTATTATGACTCGGGTGCTCGCTCGATCTACACCAAGAAGGCGATCGCCTCGATTGCCGATCTCAAGGGCCTGAAGCTGCGCGTACAACAATCGGACATGTGGGTGGCGACCGCCGAGGCCATGGGAACCAACCCGACGCCGATGCCGTTCGGTGAGGTCTACTCAGGCCTGCAGACGGGCGTCATCGATGGCGCCGAGAACAACTGGCCGTCTTACGAGTCCTCGCGCCACTTCGAGGTCGCAAAGCATTACACGCTGACCGAGCATTCCTTGCAGCCGGAAGTGCTGGTGATGGCCAAGACGAGCTACGACAAGCTCTCGCCGGAGGATCAGGCCGTCATCCGTCAGGCCGCAAAGGACAGCGTCCCCAAGATGCGCGAGCTCTGGGCAGCCCGCGAAAAGGCATCGGAAGCCAAGGTGCGCGAAGCCGGCTCGATCATCGCCCAGATCGACAAGGGTCCCTTCATCGAAGCGATGAAGCCCGTCTACGAGAAGTTCATCACCGATCCAAAGCTGAAGGATCTCGTCGCCCGCATCCAGGCGACCGAGTAACCGAACCGCGAGCCGGTACGTCCGGCCTGCTTTCAGCCGCCGCCCGGTCACGGCCGGGCGGCGTCCGGCTCGTCAGGATCGAGGTGGAACCATGCAAACCCGCCACAACCTTCTTTTCCGTCTGGTCGACAGACTGGCCGGCTTGGCTTTGGCAGCCGCCGGTACGGCGCTGGTCTTGATGACGGCCATTGTCGGCGCTCAGGTATTCAGCCGATATGTCCTCAACTTCTCGCTGACCTTCGCCGAGCCAATGGCGATCCAACTGATGGGTTGGTTCATCTTCCTCGGCGCAGCGGTCGGTGTCCGGGAAAACTTTCATCTGGGGCTCGATCTGCTGCGCTACATCGCGCCGCCGTCGGTCAACCGCTTGCTCGACACGATCTCGCTTTCGCTGATCGCCATCTTCGGGCTGTTCATCTCCTGGTACGGCTTCCAGTTGGCGGCTCGCACGTGGGACACACGAATCCCTGGCCTCGGCATTACTGGGGCAACCGACTTTCTGCCGCTGATCTGCGCCGGACTGCTGTTCACGCTGTTTGCCATAGAGCGGATCGTCAACATGCATCTCAGGCCCGACAGCGCCGGGGTTGCCGTTTCGGACGCCACGCTGTCGAAGGACGCCACGTGATGGAACTCTGGATCCTGTTCGGCTCCTTCGTGGGCCTGCTGGTGCTGGGCACCCCCATCGCCTTCTGCCTGGCAATCTCGTCCCTGTTCACGATCCTCTACATGGGCATGCCGCCCGTCATCGTGGTGCAGCGCCTCAACTCCGGCATCAGCGCCTTCGCGCTTCTGGCCATTCCGTTCTTCATCTATGCCGGTGACGTGATGGTACGTGGCGGCATCGCCGAGAAGCTCGTGCGACTGGCGGCCTCCATCGTCGGACATCTGCGCGGCGGCCTCGGACAGGTCAACATCGTCGCCTCAACCCTGTTCGGTGGCGTTTCCGGCTCGGCCGTCGCCGATGCGTCAGCGGTTGGCGGACTGATGATTCCGCAGATGAAGAAACGCGGATATGATGTTGATTACGCAGTGAATATAACGTCAGTTGGCGCGATCATCGCGCTGCTGATTCCGCCTTCTCATAACATGATCATCTATTCGATTTCGGCTGGCGGCACCATATCGATCGCCGACCTGTTCACGGCCGGCGTCATTCCCGGCCTGATGCTGGCGGCATCCCTGATGGTTGCCGGCTACTGGGTGGCAAGGCGTCGCGGTTACCCGGCGGAAGCCTTTCCCGGCTGGCGCAACATCGGCCCTATCGTGCTCAACGCCATTCCCGGCATTCTGCTGATCGCCATCATTTTCGGCGGCGTCCGTTCAGGCATTTTCACGGCAACCGAAAGCTCCTGCATCGCGCTCATTTACGCATTGCTGGTGACGCTGCTGGTCTACCGCTCGATGAGCTGGGGCGACTTCAAAGAGGCAACACTGGGAGCCGTACGTACCACCGCGATGGTGCTGATGGTGATCGGATCCGCCGCTTCGTTCGCCTGGCTTCTCGCACTGCTGCAAGTGCCAGCCGCGATGGTTGCGGCCATGCGCGCCATATCGGACAACCCGATCGTCATATTCCTGCTACTGAACCTGATCCTTCTAGTGCTCGGCTGCTTCATGGACATGGCGCCGCTGATCATCATCACCACGCCGATTTTTCTGCCGGTGGTCACCGCCTTCGGCATGGACCCGGTGCAGTTCGGGGCCATTCTGATCCTCAACCTCGGCATTGGTCTATGCACACCACCGGTGGGATCGGTGTTGTTCGTAACCTGCGCCATAGCCAAGATTCCGATCTTGCAGGCGGTCCGCACCATCTGGCCGTTCTATTTTGCCGCTTTCGTGGTGCTGATGATCGTCACCTACATCCCCGCCGCCTCGCTATGGCTGCCACGCCTGTTTCACTAAAACTTGCATGCAAACAAGCGGGCGGCGCCGTCCATCCGGCTCGCCCGCTTTGATTGGATAAAACCAGCAATCCGAAATCAGATGACCCAGGTAAAGGCGGAGTAATCACGTTCCGTCAGCATCTGGTCCATGTTGCGCGCCGGATTGTCGGGAGCATCGCCGAGAATGATGCGTGCCGGTGTGCCAACCGCCGTCGAATGAGCCGGCACGGCGGTCGTGACCAGTGACCCTGCCGCGATCTTGGAATAGGCACCGATCTCGACTGGTCCGAAGATCTGAGCGCCCGCGCCGATCATCACGCCAGTTCGGATGGTCGGATGGCGCTTGCCGGTGTGCGTGCCGGTCCCACCGAGCGTCACATCCTGCAGGATGGATACTTCGTCCTCGATCTCGGTAGTCTCGCCAATCACCACGCCGGTCGCGTGATCGATGAAGATTCCCTGCCCGATGGTGGCGCCGGGATGAATATCGGTCTGGAATACCGATGAGGAGCGGCTCTGGAGCACCAGCGCCATATCGCGTCGTCCCGCCAGCCAAAGATGATGGGCGACGCGATGGATCTCGATAGCCGAGAAGCCCTTGAAGAACAGAAATGGCTCGATCAGCCGGCCCGATGCCGGATCACGCTCGACCACCGCCTTGAGGTCGGCATGGACGGCATCCATGATCGTCGACTCGGCATCGATCACCTTCATCACCGTCCTGGCGATGGTCTCTGCGGAAAGCTCATCACCGGCAAGCCGCTGACCGAGGCGACTGGCAAGCGCCGACGCAAGGTCGGGCTGTTCGATAATGGTGGAAACGAGAAGCGACGTAAGCGTCGGCTCGCGGGCCATGGCGGCCTCCGCCTCGCTCCTGAGGCGATGCCAATAGAGATCGACGGCAACCGAACGGCCTGTCGCCGCCCCACCCCACTGTCGCGGTGCCCTGTCCATGCTGTTTCTCGCACGCGAATAACTTGAACGCTCGCCGGCATTTTATACGAAAGTCTCGGCCTCGCCAAAGCAAGGACTTGTGACCAAACGACCAACGGCGGAAGCTTGTTCTACATTTGCCGGAGTTATTGGAATTCACTTCCAGTCACGGTGACTTGAGGAGGCAACGATGCCCCAAAAGACCCCTGAGGTTGGAAATACCGACGCTGCCGGCGAAAGGCATCGATGAGAAAGCGGCGGCAGGCTGCAACGGCTGCGATTGACGTCGCTCCAGGATGCCCAACCAGCCAGTAAGTTCGGGAAAAGCTCACTTCCGGCAGAATGCGAACCAAACCCGTCGCATCGAGCGCCATGAAGTCGTGCAACACGCCGATGCCGGCTCCGGCGCAAATCGCCTCGAACTGACTTGTCGCACCGGCGCACCGATAGAGCCGTTTCGAATAGGCCTGCAAGGTGGCGGCATAATCGAGAGCCGACGAATAGGTGTAGTCGTCGATGCCTGTCACGAGACGATGGCCGGCCAGGTCTTCGAGCACCGCCGGCCGGCCATGGTGGGCGAGATAGCTTTCCGCCGCGTAGACCCCGAGGGTGTAATCGACAAGCCGGCTGGCAACGAGGCGCCCCGTCGTCGGCCGGGACAGCTCGACGACCAGATCGGCCTCGCGGCGGGATACCGAGAACTTCACCGGCAACGGGACCAGTTCCACGGTGATCCCCGGATGCTGCTCGGCGAACAGGCTCAGTTCGTGAGCGAGAAAACTATTGCCGAGACCATCCGGCGCGCCGACACGAACCGTACCGGAAATCTCCGTTTCTCCTGATGAAACAGCTGCAAGGGCAGCGCGTGTCTCGATCTCGATGCGTTCGGCCAACGGGATCAACCGCTCCCCTGCTTCGGTCAGCACGCAGCCTGTCGGCCGCCGCTCGAACAAGGCAGCGCCGAGTTCGGCTTCCAGCGCGTCGAGACGACGCGCCACCGTCGTGTGGTTGACGCCGAGCCGACGAGCCGCGGCGGAAAGCTGACCGTCGCGCGCCACGGCGAGAAATACGCGGAAGTGATCCCAGTCCATGTCTTCACATTAATGCACAATGGTTTTTCTTGCCAGCATATTGCCGCGCAACGGCCGCTCGTGTTTCATCACTCCAAGCGCGTAAGGTACGCAAAATCAACCAGGGGGAAATAAGTGAAATGACGGCAACCATCGGCCACTTTATCGACGGCGAGCATGTCGCCTCGAGCTCGGAACGCGATGCACCAGTGTTCAACCCGGCCACGGGAGCTGAAACAGGGCGCGTCGCGCTGGCCAGCGAGACCGAAGTGCGAACTGCGGTTGAGGCGGCCAAGGCCGCTCAGCCGCGTTGGGCAGCAACAACGCCGTTGCGTCGGGCCCGTATTCTCAATCGTTTCCTCGGCATCCTTGAACAGCGCGCCGGCGAACTTGCCGCCGTGATCACCGCCGAGCATGGCAAGGTCCTGAGCGACGCGCGTGGCGAAATCCAGCGCGGTATCGAGGTCGTGGAATTTGCCATCGCCGCGCCCGAACTCCTGAAGGGCGAGTACTCGGAGAACGTCGGTACGGGCGTCGACAGCCACTCCCTGCGCCAACCGCTCGGTGTCGTGGCCGGCATCACGCCGTTCAACTTCCCTGTCATGGTGCCGATGTGGATGTTCCCCGTGGCGCTTGCCTGCGGCAATGCCTTTATCCTGAAGCCATCGGAGCGCTGCCCCAGCGCATCGCTGCTCATCGCCGATTGGCTGACCGAGGCAGGCCTTCCCAAGGGGATCTTCCAGGTGGTGCACGGCGACAAGGTGGCCGTGGATGCGCTGCTTCGCGACCGCGACGTTGCCGCCATCAGCTTCGTCGGCTCGACGCCGATCGCGCGCTACATCTACGAGACGGCGACGAAAAACGGCAAGCGCTGCCAGGCGCTCGGCGGGGCCAAGAACCACATGGTGATCATGCCCGACGCCGATCTCGACCAGGCGGCCGACGCGCTGATGGGTGCCGCCTACGGCTCGGCCGGCGAGCGCTGCATGGCCATCTCCGTCGCTCTGCCGATCGGCAAGGCCACGGCCGACACCTTGGTTGAAAAGCTCACGGAGCGGGCTCGGAAGCTCGTCATCGGTGGCGGTACCGACAAGGCCTCGGAGATGGGGCCGCTGGTATCCAGACCACACCTTGAAAAGGTGCGCGGCTATGTCGACAGCGGCATCGATGAAGGTGCCACGCTTGTACTCGACGGCCGCGGCTTCGTGAGCCCCGGTGGCGAGAACGGCTATTTCATCGGTGCCACGTTGTTCGACAACGTGACGACCGAAATGAAGATTTACCGCGAGGAGATCTTCGGACCGGTGCTTGGCATCGTCCGCGTGGACGACTTCAACACTGCCGTCAATCTCATCAACGAGCATGAGTTCGGCAACGGTGCCGCCATCTTCACCCGTGATGGCGACAGTGCGCGCGAGTTCACCACCCGCATTCAGGCCGGCATGGTCGGCGTCAACGTACCGATCCCGGTGCCGATGGCCTTCCACTCCTTCGGCGGCTGGAAAGCATCGCTCTTCGGCGACCACCACATGCATGGCAAGGAAGGCATCCGCTTCTATACTCGCCTCAAGACGGTCACGAGCCGCTGGCCGACCGGCATTCGCGCCGGTGCCGACTTCATCATGCCGACCATGGAATGATCAGAACGGGCTGAGTGGGGCGGCGGCAAGCCGCCCTTCCCGCCCCGGCAAGTGCGCAAGGAAGTTGGCAAACAAACGGTAGCCGCCCTCGGTTAGCACGCTTTCCGGATGGAACTGCACGCCGAAGGTCGGATGTTCCCTATGCGCCATGGCCATGACGTCGCCGCTCTCGGCTCGCGCCGTAACGCGGAGAGGTCCACCATCCTGGACTTCGACAGCGAGCGAATGATAGCGCCCCACCCTGAGCGGGCTTGGCAGTCCGCCGAACAGGCCTGTTCCATCATGGACCACCCGTGACGACCGGCCATGCATCGGTTCGCAAGCCCGAACGATCCTGGCTCCAAACGCCGCGCCGATGCATTGATGACCAAGGCATATTCCAAGAACGGGCACCCGGCCCGCGAACATGCGCACGGCCTGCGTGGAAAGGCCCGCCTCCGACGGCCCGCAAGGTCCAGGACTGATGACCAATGCTTCGGCGCCAAGCGCCACGAGACCCGCCATGTCCATGGCATCGTTGCGCAACACGACCACTTGTTCGCCGAGTTCCCGGAGATAGCGGGCAACGTTCCCGACGAAGCTGTCGTAGTTGTCGAGCACGACGATCATGCCGGTCTCCCAAAAGCATCGAGGAGCCGCTTTGCCTTGAGCTCGGCCTCGTCGAACTCGGCGGAGGGGCCGGACAGCAGCGTGATGCCGCAACCGGCGCCGAGCGATACCTGGTCGCCGACAAAAGTCGCCGTCCGGATGGCGATGTTGAAGTCGGCCGAGCCATCAAAGCCGAGATAGCCTATCGACCCGCAGTAGACATTGCGCGGCACAGCCTCCAACTCGGCGATGATCTCCATGGCTCGGATCTTGGGTGCACCGGTGATCGACCCGCCAGGAAAGACCGCCGCAAGCGCGTCCACCGCCGTATGTCCTTCCTTGAGCTCGCCGGTCACCACCGACACGAGATGGTGTAGCGAAGCATAGGTCTCGACACCGCAGAGACTGGGCACCCTTACCGTATGCGGTCTGCAAACGGCGGAAAGATCGGAGCGGAGAAGATCGACGATCATGACGTTCTCCGCCAGATCCTTCTCCGATGCGGCGAGTGCCGCCGCGAGGGCGGCGTCTTCGGCCGGATCGGATGCGCGCGGTGCCGTGCCCTTGATCGGTCGCGCTTCAACGCGGCCTCCCCGGACCTCGATCAGTCGCTCCGGTGACGAGGAGGCGATCTGAACGTTGCCATGATCGAGAAAAGCGGCGAACGGGGCTGGATTGGCGGCTCGCAACGCACGGTAATAGCCCCAGGCATCAAAGCCAGCCGGCAGGTCCCTCGCGATGCGTCGCGCAATGTTGGCCTGAAAAATGTCCCCGGTGAGAATGTACTCTCGGGTTCGTGCCACGGTCGCCTCGTACCCGGCCCGATCGAGACTGGCCTCGAAAGTCAAATCCTTCAGCCCGACGAAGGGCTCTTCTGCCGGACCCGATCCTTCGATTAACAACATGAACCGATCGGCCCGTTCACGCGCATGTCTTTCTCGCCTCTTGGGCTCCATCTCTGGCCAACCTGTCGAGATGAGAAAGGCTCGGCCGGTCACAAGATCGAAGGCGGCGACCACATCGTAGAAATGCAGCTCGAGCTCGGCGACGCCTTCGGTTGGCGCTGGTGCCGATGGCAGGTGCTCGAGCAACCGACCGAACTCATAGGCGATATGGCCGATGGCGCCTCCCTGGAACGGCGGCAGTTCCGCGACAGGTGCCTGACTATAGAGGGCCAGACGCCGTCCCAACTCCGCCAGAATGGCGCGTCCCGGCAAGCGAACATCAGGCCGAGACGACGAAATCTCCTTGCCATTCCAGGACATTTGTCCGTCGGCCACGCGAAACGTGGCGAAAGGATCGGCGGCGACAAAGGCGTAACGCCCGAACGCAGATCCCGCGAGCGCGCTATCGAGGAAGGCAAATCGCGGCAACGAGCGAAAACGCCGGGCAATGGGCATCGGATCGGAGCAGTCGAGAGGGGTGACGATCATTCCGGGTCCGAAGAGACGTTGAGGGTTCATACGGTATAACGCTTATCGCAAGCATTTGGAGGCATTTATGATTTGCATTCTCAGGATCTCCTCATAACCCTCGACACCGTAGACTTTGGACGTATAACAGCCACCATGCTCGCCCGCCGTATTCTCGTCTCCACCACCGTTTTCGCCAGCGTCGCTCTGATCTGGTGGCTGTCCGTTCGGGCGGGATGGACAAACGGCTATCTCCTGCCGGCCCCCTCGACGGTAGTGACCGCTCTTTCCGATCTTGCCGCCTCTGGCGTGTTGCTCAAGCACACGCTGGTCAGCCTCCAGCGCGTGCTTCTTGGTTTCGCTCTGTCGGTCTTGCTGGCGCTGCCTCTTGCCGTGTTGATGTCAGCGAGTCGCCTGGCTCGCGCCGTGCTCGATCCGCTCCTGGAGTTCGTTCGGCAAGTGCCGCCTCTCGCCCTGATCCCCCTGCTGATCCTCTGGCTGGGTATCGGCGAGGCACAGAAGCTCGGCATCATCGTGCTTGCCTCCTTCTTTCCGGTTTTTCTCGGCTTTCGTGGCGGCATTGCCGGAGTCGATCCGAAGTTGATAGAGGTCGGCGAGGTTGCCGGCCTCAACCGTCGAGAGATCCTGACACGCATCATTCTGCCTTCGGCGCTGCCGGAACTGGTCGTCGGGCTTCGCATCAGTCTCGGTTACAGCTGGCGCGCCCTGGTTGGCGCAGAGTTGATCGCTTCCTCGGCCGGCCTCGGTTACATGATCATCGATGCCGAAAACCTCGCCCGCACCGATATCGTGCTGGCGGGCATCCTGGTGATAGGTGCGATCGGTCTTGTGTCCGATCTGGTTCTCCGCCTCTTCATCGGCCACGCCTTCCCTTGGCTTTCAGCCGATCTGGAGGCTGCCCGTGCTTGAGTTGGTCGAGGCAAGCCGTCACTACAACGTCGCGGGTCGCACGGTTCGAGCGCTCGATGACGTAAGCGAACACTTCGGCGCCGGCACCATTACCACCGTCGTCGGACGCTCCGGCTGCGGCAAGACAACCCTGCTCCGGCTATTGGCCGGTTTGACGCAACCAAGTTCCGGCGAAATTAAGTGCGGCCGTCCTCACAGCACGGGCATCGTGTTTCAGGAAGCGCGCCTGATGCCATGGCTTGACGTAGCCGCCAACGTTGCCTTTCCGCTGAAAGGTCGGTTGGGCGGGACCGACATCGCCGCCCGCGTCGACGAGGCACTGATGCTGGTCGGCCTCAACGAAACGCGGCATGCTTTGCCCCGACAGCTCTCAGGTGGTATGGCGCAGCGGGTTGCCATCGCTCGTGCCTTCGCTCAGCATCCCGATGTTCTGCTTCTAGATGAACCGTTTTCCGCACTGGATGCCTTCACCCGCCGCGGCCTGCAGCGCGTGCTCATCGACATCTGGCGCGAGCGTCGCCCCACGGTGGTGTTGGTCACCCATGACGTGGAAGAGGCAGCATTGCTCGGCGAGAGCGTCATCGAAATGGAAGCCGGCCGCGTCGTCGACCGCGTTTTCATCGACATGCCGTTTCCGAGAGAAGCAACCGACCAGGCCCTTGTCGACCACCGACGCAACATTCTCGCCCGGCTCGTCGGCGACACCGACCCACTTATCAGAACAAACAACTCAAGGAGGAAACAATGAAGCCGTTCATCCGCCTCGCACTCGCGTCCGCACTCGTTGCAAGCACCTTCTCATCAGCGTTTGCGAGCGATCCTGAAACGTTGCGCGTCACCTATGTCACGGCACCGTTCAACGTGCCGTCGATTGTCGAGAAGCACGAGGGCATTCTGGAAGCCGACTTCGGCGCCAAGGGCATCAAGATCGAACGCCCGGAAATCACTTCTGGAGCCAAGCAGACCGAGGCCATCGCTGCCGACGCCATAGACATCGCATCGGTGCTGGGCGGAGCCTCGGCCATCCTCGCCAAGGCCAATGGCGTCGACCTCAGGATAATCGCCGTCTATTCGCGCTCGCCCAAGGCCTTCGCGCTGATGACCCGCGCCGATGGCCCCACGACGCTTGCAGATCTCAAGGGCAAGAAGATCGCCGGCCCCAAGGGCACGACGCTGCATCAGCTCCTGGCGGCGGCTCTCGCCTCTACGGGCCTGACCATCAATGACGTCGACTACATCAACATGGATCTGCCGACCGCTCGCGCTGCACTGCTGTCCGGCCAGATCGACGTGGCGACGCTGGCCGGCAACAATGCCATCGCCGTTGAGAAAGCCGGCGGCAAGACGCTCGCCACTGGCGACGGCCTCATTCACCCAACGACGGTGATTGCCGCGTCTGGCAAGTTCATCGACGCCCACCCCGACCTTGTCGACGCCTACCTCGCCGCCCACCGCAAATCGCTCGATTTCCTGGCGGCCAAGCCCGACGAAGCCCTGAAGATCGCAGCTGACGAGCAGAAGATCTCGGTCGAGGACGCCAAGGCCCAACTGCCGCTCTACGATTTCACGCCGACGCTGACCGATGCCGACATCACCAATCTCGAGAGCGATCAGACCTTCATGATCGACAATGGAATGCTGCCGAAAGATCGGGCAATCGACATCCGTAAGGATCTCGTGGCGCCCGTTGCCTTTACGGCAAAGTAACGTCAACGAAGCGCGCCGAACACGATCGCGTGCGCGGCGCGCTTCGTAAGCGATCCGATCTTGCGCTGCCGGATCGTCATGCCTATGCTTTTGGCTACTGCCTTTGTTGGCGGTGAACGTTCTCGGGGCGGGGTGAAATTCCCCACCGGCGGTAATTGCGCGAAAGTGCATCAGCCCGCGAGCGCCCGTTTCCTTTGGGAACGGGGTCAAGCAGACCCGGTGTAATTCCGGGGCCGACGGTATAGTCCGGATGGTAGAGAACGGCTGACGCGACACGTGTGTCCTCCTGTCGGGAGGCGCGCGTGATTGTGCGTTTGCTCGCGCCCCTAGTGCGTTCGATCAATGGATCGAGGATCGCATGGGCGCTGAGTACTACGATACTGCACCTTCCCTGTTAGCTCCCGGCGTCATTGCCGATGCATTTGCGCGCGCCATTTCCGCCGCGACTGATTACGCTGGCGCGACCTCTCCCAATCCTCCGGTTGGCTGCGTTCTTCTCGATGCGTCCGGCGAGATTCTGGCTGTGGAGGCTCATCGCAAGGCCGGCGATCTTCATGCCGAAGCGCGCGCCATTGCGGCCTGCCGCGTGGCTGGCACTATCGACCGCATTCACACCGTCGTCGTCACGCTGGAGCCCTGCAACCATCACGGCCGGACGCCCCCCTGCGCCGAGGCGATCCTGGCAACGCCTGCCCGCGAAGTGTGGATTGCCGAGACTGACCCCAATCCCCGCGTCGAGGGCGGAGGTGCCCCGCGTCTTGCGACGGCCGGCCTCTCGGTCCGTTATCTCACCGAACTCGATCATTCAAATGCGGCACGTCTCGCCGGTGAGGCTCAGCGCCTTATCGCCCCCTTCGTCAAATGGGTGACCACCGGCATCCCCTTCATCACCGTCAAGCAAGCGCTCGATGAAACAGGGTCGATGATCCCACCAGCAGGCCATCGCACCTTCACGTCGGAAACGTCTCTAACACTGGCCCACCGCATGCGCCGCCGCGCCGATGCCATCCTGACCGGCAGCGGCACCATCCTGGCCGACAATCCCGAATTCACCGTCCGCCGTATCCCCGATCATCCAGGCAAGTCTCGCATCCTCGCCATTCTCGACCGGACAGGCCGCGTGCCGGTCGACTACCTGACCGAGGCCGCCCAACGTGGCCTGCGACCGATGCTGTTCGATGACATCGGCGAAGCACTCACCCGTCTCGGCAGCGAGGGCGCTCACGAAGTTCTGGTCGAGGCGGGACCAACGCTGACCGACACCATCCTCGCCACCGACTTCTGGGACGAGCACGTCGCCATCAAGAAGGCCGGCGATGGCGGTCCCGACCACATCACCATTTCCCGAAACCACACCAAGAAAGGCTGAAATCCCATGTTTTCCGGCATCATTGCCCGGACCGTTACTGTTGAGACGGCCAAAGCTACCGGCGGCTCGCTGGTGGTCACCATCCCGACCGGCTGGTCCGATCTAGAACTCGGTGAAAGCATCGCCGTCAATGGCGTCTGCCTGACCGTGACCGAAATGGACGAGGCCGGCACGGCCCGCTTCTTTCTGTCTCCGGAAACGCTGGCCCGCTCCAACCTCGGTCGCCTCTCCACCGGCTCGGTCGTCAACCTCGAACGTTCGGTGGCGCTCGCCGATCGGCTGTCCGGTCACATGGTGCAAGGTCACGTCGATGGCAAGGCAACACTCGTCTCGGTGATCCCAGACAGCGATGCTCGCCGCTTGGAGTTCGATCTTTCCCCGGACATCGCCCGCTACTGCGTCGAGAAGGGCTCGATCTCGCTCAACGGCATCAGCCTCACCATCAATAGCATCGAGCCTGCGTCGAATGGCGCCCGCATCGGCATCACCATCATTCCCCACACCTGGGACAACACAAACCTGTCGGCAGCCGCCCTCGGCGACGAGATCAATGTCGAGGTCGACGTTATCGCCAAATACGTGGAGGCACTATGCAAGCCTTATCTCGCGCACTGAGCCGGCTGAAGGCCGGAGGCATGGTTCTGCTCGTCGATGACGAGGACCGGGAGAACGAGGGCGATCTGGTGGTTGCCGCCGAGTTCGCCACCCCTGAGGCCATCGCCTTCATGGCCAAGAAGGCCTGCGGCCTGATCTGCCTGGCGCTCACCGGCGAACAGATCGACCGGCTCGGCCTCAACCCCATGGTGGCCATGAACCGGGCTCGTCGAACCACGGCATTCACTGTCTCCATCGAGGCACGCGAAGGCATCACAACTGGCATCTCGGCCTTCGATCGGGCGCACACCATCCGCGTCGCCGCCGATCCGGCTGTCGCGCAGGGCGCCATCGTCTCGCCCGGTCATGTCTTCCCGCTTCGGGCTGCCGAAGGCGGCGTCCTCGTCCGCAATGGCCACACGGAAGGCGCGGTCGATCTGGTTCGCCTTGCCGGGCTGTCGCCCGCCGCGGTCATCTGCGAAGTCATGGGCGAAAGCGGCCACATGGCCCAACGGCCGGAACTCGACCAGTTCGCCAGGGAACACGACATCCCCGTGCTCACCATCGCCGAGTTGGTGGAATATCGCTGGGCGACCGAACGGCTGGTCGAGGAAGTGGCGAGCGCCGACTTGCCGACCGCGTATGCCGATGGCGTTTTGCGCGTTCATGCCTTCCGCAGCCTTATCGACGGCGAGGAGCATCTCGCTATCGTGCGTCGCCCCCTAGGCAAGACGCCCCTGGTCCGCGTCCATTCCGAGTGCCTGACCGGCGATGCCCTCGGCTCGCTTCGCTGCGATTGCGGGCCCCAGCTCCATGAGGCTCAGCGGCTCATTTCGGAGGATCCTGAGGGGGGCGTGGTGATTTACCTTCGTGGTCAGGAGGGGCGTGGCATCGGCCTTGCCAACAAGATCCGCGCCTACGCCCTGCAGGACGGCGGCCTCGACACCCTCGACGCCAACACCGCCCTCGGACTGCCGGCCGATGCCCGGCACTACGGAGTCGCCGCGCAGATCCTGAAGGCGCTCGGCATCGAACGCCTGCGCCTTCTTTCCAACAACCCGGCCAAGGCAGATGCCCTCGTCGGTTATGGCCTCGAAGTGACCGAGCGGGTGCCACTGGTGATCCCTCCCAATCCCTTCAACCGCCGCTACCTAGCCACCAAGGGCAAGCGCTTCGGCCATGACCTTTGCCAGCATGAATCCTGAGGACAACATGACAGCATCTTCCACCTCGCCGCGCTTGGCCATCGTCGTCAGCCAGTTCAACCCGGAGGTAACCGGCGGCCTGCTTGCCGGTGCCCGACACGAACTCGGCGAACGCGGCATATCGTTGCGCGACGCGGATATCTTCTCGGCACCGGGTGCCTTCGAGATTCCACTGCTAGCCCAGACATTGGCCAAGAGTGGCCGCTTCGCTGGCGTGATCTGCCTTGGCTGCGTCATCAAGGGCGACACGGCGCATTTCGAGTTCATCAGTCTCGGTGCCGCCACCGGGCTGATGCAGGCAACGCTTGCCACTGGCGTGCCGATCACCTTCGGCATCCTCACGACCTATACCGACGAGCAAGCCCTGGTCCGCAGCCGCGACGACACCGCCAATAAGGGCCGCGAAGCGGCGGCCGCCTGCGTTGAAGCGCTGGCAACCCTGGAACAGATCAAGGCCGCCTGATACCTGCAAATGAAAACGGCGGCCCATTCGGACCGCCGCCTTCACTGATTTCGTTAGGAGATATCAGTCGAGGCCGAGCTTGCCGCGCAGAGTCGACAGGTCCTCGGCGAGCGTGTTGACCGCCGCCGCCAGCACCTTGCGGTCGTCCTCGGTCAGCTTGTCGTAGGTCACGTAGCCCTCGCCCTCCTTGTACTTGGCGAGTGTCGTGTCGACGGTGGCGAAGTTGACGTCGACCGTCTTCAGGAAATCAGCCTCCTTGTCGGCGATCAGCGGCCGAACCAGCTCGACGATCTTGCGAGCGCCATCGAAGTTGCCGCGGAAGTCCCAGAGATCAGTGTGGCTGTAGCGATCTTCCTCGCCGGAGATCTTGGTTGCCGCCACTTCCTCCATCAGCACCGCGGCACCGCCCACCACCTTCTCCGGCGGGAAGGTCAATGATGCGATGCGGCCTTCGAGTTCCTTGACGTCGGCGAGCAGCTTGTCGGCCACAGGTACAAGACCTTCGGTCGAGTTCTTCTCCCACAGGCCATACTCGATGCGATGGAAGCCGGGGAACTCCGGGTCGGCCTCGGCCTTCTCGTAATCGTCGGCGCGCGAGTCGATGGAAACATCGAGGTCGGAGAACAGCTCGGCGATCGGTTCGATCGCCTCGTAGGAAACACGGGTCGGTGCGAACAGTGCCTTGGCCTTGTCCACCTCGCCCGCCTTGATGGCGGCGGTGAAGGCTGTGGTATCCTCCACCAGCTTTGCCAGCCTTTCCGAGACATAGATCTTGTACTCGGCAATCGGCTCGACGAGATCGAGGCTCGCTTGCTGGGCAAAAGCGCCGGACGAAAGGATGAGCACCAGCGCGGAAGCGCCGGCGAGGCCGGAAATACGCATGTTTCGGTCTCCTTGATGAAATGGAGGAAGGTCAGGCGCCGCGCACGGCGGCGATCAACGAGCTGCCGACGTAATCGGAAGCGCCGCGAATTCCAGGAAGCGTGTAGAAGAAGCCGCCACCGATCGGCTTGATGTATTCTTCGAGCGGCTCGCCGTTGAGCTTGCGCTGGACGGCGACAAACCCTCGCTCGAGATCGGCCTGATAGCAGATGAACAACAAGCCCTGATCGAGCTGGCCGGAGCGGGTGACGCCATTCGAATAGTTGAAGGGTCGCCGCAGAATGATGTGCGCCTTGGCGGCTTCGTCGCGAGCATTGGCGAGGCGGATGTGGGCATCCATGGGCGTCGCTTTGCCCTCGGGATCGGCTGCAAAGTCCGGGTTGTCGAACTCGCTGCCGTCCCGGCGATCGAGTGGCGCACCGGAAATCTTGGTTCGCCCGATGATGCGTTCCTGCTCTCCAAACGGCGTGCGATCCCAGCGTTCGACGAAGTTCCTGATAATGCGGACCACCTGGTAGCTGCCACCCGTTGCCCAGTCAGGTTCGCCACCCTCCGGCCCGACCCAGACCACGCGATCCATCTCCATCGCATCCGACGAGTTGGGATTGGCGGTTCCATCGCGGAAGCCGAGGAAGTTGCGGGCGCTCTCGACGCGGCCGTCCGGTCCTGGCGTGATGACCGGCACGTTGCCCTCCTGCTTCCATTTCAGGATCATCTGGCGGCTCGATGCCTTGATGATGTCCCGAAGGGCATGAATGGTCGTGTCCTGCGTGTTGGCGCATATCTGTATGGACAGGTCGCCATGGCAAAACTCTGCGTCGAGCGCATCGTTCGGAAAGCGCATCATCCGCTTCAGGTGTTTCGGCTTCAGCGGAACCAGCCAGGGCCGATCGTCGAACAATGAGGCACCGAGTGAAACGGTGACTGTCAGATTGTCGGGCCGCACCATTGGCCCCAGCAAGCCGGAATCGGCAGGCGGCAACTTGGGATCGAGGACCGGTACAGGTCCACCGACCGTCAGAAAGGCGATGCGTGTCGTCAATGTCCGAAACAGCGCCTCGAGCTCTTCGGCATCTTTGGCCAGGACATCGAAGCTCGCCACCATGCCGTTAGCCGGTCGTGCATTGACGATGCCGGCCTGGTGGACTCCTAGATAGGGAACGCTGTCAAGCTGGCTCGCAGCATTGGCCACCGGCGCATCGGCAACGGAATGATGTGCGGTTTCGGCATGGGCGACACCTGCCAGCGAACCGCCAAGTGCCGTGGCACCCAGCCCCTTCAGCAACCGGCGGCGATCGAGCGAAAGAGGAGCGCGGTGGAGGTCCTTCGGATCGAGCATTCTTGTTACTCCAACCCAAGCGACGGATTGATCCGGTCGATAGCTTCGGCGAGCGCGACAAACGTGGCCGAGAGCACCTTGCGGGCATCCGGCGGTACTTCGGAATAGGTGACAGGCGCGGCGCCTGGTCCGGCAAGCTTGTCGATTTCGGCTCTCGCCGCCGCGAAGGCATCGTTGACGGCCCTTAGTGTGTCCGGCGATGCCTCGCCAGTGAGCGGCAGAAGCAGCGACACCGGCTTCTCAAGCCCGTCTACGGCAGCGGCAAACTCGCTGAGGTCATCGCCGGCATAAAGGCTGTCGCCGGAAACGACAGGTCCCTCGGCGAGCCGTCGCGCCTCACGCGCTGCACTGCCCGCAAGATCGCCAGGTTCGAACTTCACCGTTTTGAGACGGTCCCGTAGTACCGCCGCATCCAGTGCCAGCTTGTCGGCGATCGGCTTCAGGCCCGCCGTGGAGTTCTCCCTGAAGAGACCGAGTTCGATGCGGTGAAAACCAGTGAAAGCATGGTCTTGCTCGCGACCGGCCAGATAGGCGGCGATTGGGTCGATGGCATTCTCGATGTCGGCGATACGACCGCTGACCGATTCCACATGCCGATAGGCAACGCGGGCGGCTGCATAAGCAGCCTTCGCCTCGGCGATGTCGCCGGACTCAACGGCGCTCGCAAGTACCTTTGTCGTCTGGCTCATCTGGCCCGACTGCAGAGCTAGGTAGACCTTGTATTCGGACAGCGGACCAATGAATGCCTTGAGCGGCGGCTTCGCTCGCTCGGCCTCCGAATGGGCAGATGCGGTCACGGTCAGCTTGCCGCGCGGATTGGACAGGAGACCGCAAGTGATGTCATAGACGCCGGGCTTGAGGCGCACGGTAAGTTGGGCCTCGAAACCAGGGGCAATGTTCTCGCGCTCCTCGACGACCATCACACCGTCGAGAATTTCCCACTCGATCGGGCGGTTCGATGCGTTCTCGATTTCGAAGACGCTGCGACCGGCCGGCACGGTCAGGTCCATCGGCTCGCAGCTCTTGTCGCCGACGCGAACGGAAATGGTGCCTGCGTCGACCGGCCGCGAAACCTTCTGAGAGGCAAAATAGAAAGCCCCACCGCCGGCCAGCACCAGCGCACCCGCCCCGACGAGGGCAATAGCTATCATTCGCGACGACGGGACGCCGACGCGTTGCGGATCAGGCGAAGACATCCTTACCCCTTTTCACTCCCGGTGACCGCCGGCCTGAAAAAAGCCGGCCGCTCGGGCTTCAGGAACAGCGTCAGCGTCACCACGAGGAAAACGACATAAAGTCCAACCTCGCCGAGGGTCGGCGCTTCCTGATAGTTGAACACGCCGGAAAGAATGGTGCCGAGCACACTCGACACCGGCAGCGTGCCGGACAGATCGTAGACGTGCGCCTGCAGGAGGTTCCACACCCCCGCTTCATGCAGGCTCCGCAAGCTGGCAGCGGCAAGCCCGGCCGCCACGACGAGAATGAAAACACCGGTCCAGCGGAAGAAGCGCCTGAGATCGAGACTGATGCCGCCGCGATAGAGCGCGTAGCCGAGAGCAACCGCCACCAGCAGGCCGAGAAGAGCACCGACCGGCGCGGCGCCGCCCGGACTCTGCTGGAATACGGCGAGCAGAAAGAAAACGGACTCGAGCCCCTCGCGCCCGACGGCGAAGAAGGTCATGCCGATCAACGCCCAGGTGGCGCCGTTCGGTGCGCGCATGGCAGTCTCGATCGCGCCATGAAGTTCACCCTTGATGGAGCGAGCGGCGCGACGCATCCAGAAAACCATGCTGACCAGCACGACCACTGCCACGAAACCGACAATGGCTTCGAACAGCTCCTGCGCCTTCTGGGGGAACTCGGCAGCCATCATCTGAAGGGCTGCACCGGCGAACAGCGACAGGGCGACAGCAAGAAGGACCCCGACCCAGACAACTGGCAGAAAGGCGCCGCGCCCGGTCTGTCTGAGATAACTCGCAATGATTCCGGTCACCAGCGCGGCTTCTATGCCCTCGCGTAGCATGATGAGAAATGGCGCAAGCACCCCTGTCTCCTGCCGACAAATAAGGTGACTATTGCTTTCAACATTTAAGGCGGACCTGTCAATAGCGCCGCCAGTGTTTTTGCGAGTCATTCGCATTTATACTCAGACGCGCTTTCCTGCCCACGCAACATGATTCACAACATGAAGCAGGTTGACTCACATTCCGAATACACATGATTCTTCGCTTGAAGAGATGCGAAGCCAACCAGATTCAACACATTAAGAATGACGTTAATTGTATATATTTCAGCATGTTATATAGTTTTTCTAATCTAGGACTCAAGCAGCCCAAACGAGCATACTGGGCTTGAACACCCTCTACGCAGGCAGTTCCGTCCTGATGAGATCGGCCGCCAGCGCCATGTCGTCGGCCAGGGGGCGATCATCGGTGTAAACCGAGACAACATGGCGCAACTGACGATAAAGGCGGTCCGTTCCCGCAGCTCGCCCATCGTGCCGGAACTCATGCGCCTGGGCCGCGGCAAGCAACTCGATGCCAAGAATGGCTTCTGCGTTTTCGATCACCGCAAGCGCCTTCAGCGAAGCGGGCGTTGCATGGCTTAGGTGATCTTCTTGCAGCGCCGAGGTTATGCCGCCGTCAAGGCTCGCCGGAAGCGACAGACGCCGGTTTTCGTTGACCAGCGACACGGCGGCATATTGGGCGATCATGAAGCCAGAGTTGACGCCGCTGTCGGCGGCAAGAAAGGCGGGCAGCCCGCTGACTAGAGGATTGACCAACCGGTCGACCCGCCGTTCCGCCATCGCCGCCACCTCGGCAAGCGCAATCGCCAAGTGATCGAGTGCAAGCCCCATGGCAGCGCCAACCGCGTGCGCCTCGGAATGCACGCCGGGCATATCGGGCGTGCCGACAATCGCCGGATTGTCCGACACCGACGCCAGCTCGTTCGACACGACACCGGCTGCGACGTCAAAGGCATCGCGCGCTGCTCCGTGCACATGTGGCACGGCACGTAGCGACAGGGCATCCTGCGTCTTGCGACCGGTACCGGCGGCAATGATGCCGCTGCCGGCAAGCCGATCGCGCAACGCCGCGCCGACGATCTGCAGAGAGGGAGAAACCCGAAGTGACAAAGCGATCGGATCGAAGGCCGCCGGGTTTCCCATCAGCGCCTCGATGGTCAGCGCCGCAATGGCATCGGCCCAATCGAGCACCCGCTCCGATCGTTTCAACGCCAGGGATGCCAACCCGGAGGCACAGGGAACGCCGTTGACCAGCGACAACCCCTCCTTGGCGCCGAGCTCGAGCGGAGCGAGACCTGCCGCCGTCAGCGCTTCGCCGCCTGTGACCGTTTTGTCGCCGACCCTGGCCCGGCCGGCGCCAATCAACACCAGGGCGATGTGCGCCATATGGCTGAGATAGCCCACCGACCCCTTGGCCGGCACGATCGGCGTCACATCCGCATTGAGCAAGCGAACCAGCGCATCGACCACCTCCAGCCTGACGCCAGAATGGCCGAGCGCATAGTTGCTGACCGCCGCCGCCATGATCGCCCGCGTTTCGACAACGCCGAGTGGCGCCCCGATACCGGTGGCATGACTCATCAGGATGTTGTGCGACAGCTGTCGCTGCAGCGGTCGATCCACCACCACGTCACAGAGGGCACCGACGCCGGTGTTGACGCCATAGGCGCGAATACCGCGATCGACGATGGTTTCGACCACCGCGCGGGCGTCGGCGATGCGTCGCTTGGATGCACCCGAAAGACTGAGGCGGGCACCTTCGGCAACGGCGGCGACATCGCGCCAGCCGAGATGGGTATCGACGACGATGTCTGTCTTGGTGTCCTCAGCCATGCCGCCCTCAGGCTTGGAAGTTGCCGATGAACTGGCGGAAGCGCTCGGAGTCGGAGTTGGTGAAGATGTCCTCCGGGGCTCCATCGGCCTCAACGACACCTTCGTGCAAGAACATCACACGGTCCGAGACGTTGCGCGCGAAGGCCATCTCGTGAGTGACCACCAGCATCGTCCGCCCTTCTTCGGCGAGCGACCGCATGACCTTGAGAACCTCGCCCACCAGCTCCGGATCAAGCGCCGAAGTCGGCTCGTCGAACAGCAGCGCCTTCGGCTGCATAGCCAACGCCCGCGCGATGGCGGCACGTTGCTGCTGACCGCCGGACAGATGGGCCGGATAGTAGTTGCGCCGCTCGGCAAGGCCGACCTTTTCGAGCAGCGCTTCGGCCTCCTCGATGCACTCCGCCTTCGGTCGCTTCAGGACGTGCACGGGCCCTTCGATGAGGTTCTGCAGCACCGTCATGTGGGACCAGAGATTGAAGCTCTGGAACACCATGGCAAGTTCCGAGCGAATGCGGTCGACCTGCTTGCGGTCGGCCGGCACCAGGGAACCAGCCCGGTTGCGCTTCATGGCGATGGCTTCGCCGGCCACCGTGATCTCGCCCTCATCCGGCGTCTCAAGGAGATTGATGCAGCGAAGAAAGGTGCTTTTGCCGGAACCGGACGCTCCGAGAATGGAGATCACGTCGCCGTCTTGGGCGTCGAGCGAGATGCCACGCAGCACCTCGTGCTGACCGAAGGACTTGTGGATGTTGCGGACCGAAATTGCCGGTACCGGGGCGTCAGCCATGAACCTCTCCCTGGCGTCCACTGCCACTCGCCACAACCGGCCGCTCCCTGAGGTGCGGCGACAGACGGTATTCGACGAGGGCCATCAGGCGGACAATGATAAAATTGATCAGAAGATAGATCAGCGTCGCGACCAGGAACACCTCCATGGTGCGATAAGTCTGTGAAATCAGTCGCTGCGCCGTACCGGTCACCTCCCAGACGGTGACGAGGCTGGCGAGCGCCGTCGATTTCACCATCAGGATGACCTCGGTTGAGTAGGCCGGCAGCGCCTGCCGGATGGCGATCGGGCCGATGATCCGCCGGAACAGCAGCAGGCCCGACATGCCGGCCGCCCGACCCGCCTCGATCTCGCGCGCGGGAACCGCCTGCAAGCCGCCGCGCATGATTTCCGCCTGATAGCCGGCGGTACACAGAGCGAGCGCCAGCACGGCGCAGGAGAAGGGGTCGCGCAACACCGGCCAGAACAGGCTATGGCGGACCGCCGGGAACTGTCCGAGACCATAGTAGATGAGGAACATCTGAATGAGCAGCGGCGAACCGCGGAACACGAAGACGTAGGCGCGCGCAAAGGCTGACGCCACAAGCCCGCCGGACACCCGGCAATAGGTGATGCCAAGCGCGAACACCGCGCCAAGGCTGACCGAGGCCGCGAACAACCCCAGCGTCATCGGCACCGCGCTGACCAGCTTGACAAAGGTCGACCATAGGAAGGCGACATCGAAATCCATGGCGTCCTCCCTTCTAGCGCCGGCCGAGACTGTTGCGGAAGCTTCGGGCCACCCGCCGTTCGGCGAAATTGAAGATGCGATCGGACAGCGTGGTCAGAACGAGATAGAGCGCGCCGCCCACGACGAAGAACAGGAAATACTGTTTCGTTGAGCCCGCCGCGATCTGCGACGTCCGCATCAGTTCGGCAAGTCCCGTCACCGACACCAGCGTCGAGTCCTTGAGGCTGAGCTGCCAGACATTGCCGAGGCCCGGCAAGGAAAACCTCAAGATCTGCGGCACAAGGATGCGGCGAAAGCGGAGCAGCGTCCCCATGCCGATCGAGCGGGCGGCATCGATCTCGCCACGTGACACCGCCTGATACGCGCCACGATAAACCTCGGCCTGATAGGCACCGGAAATCAGACCAACCGCGATGGCGCCGGCCAAAAACGAAGGCAAGCCAAGGAAACCCTCATAATTGAGCCATTTCCCGATCGCGGTCACCGCCTGCGAGCCGCCGAAATAAACGAGGTAGATGACGAGAAGCTCGGGGGCGCCGCGAAAGACCGTGGTGTACGCATCCCCTAGCCAGCGCGCCGGGCGCGATACCGACAACTTGGCCGTTGCGATAATCGCTCCGAGCATCGCCCCAACGCACAAAGACGCCGCGGTGACGGCGAGTGTCATGCACATCGCCCACAAGAGTATCCCGCCGCGGCCTTGCTCGCCGAAGCCAATCAGGTCAATCCAGGACATCAAGGCTCTCCGTCGGGCACTCCCGGACCGTTTAGCGGATCGTGTCCCACATCACTAGTCCGGGAGCATCCTGTCAGACATCAGGGAGTGACGTCGACCTTGAGCCACTTCTCCGAAAGCTTCTTCACGGTGCCGTCGGCGACGGCGGCCTTGATCGCCTCGTCGAACAGCGCCTTCAATTCCGGATCGGACTTGCGAACGCCGAGACCTTCGCCTTCGCCCCAGATCGGACCGGTGATCTCAGGACCGGTGAAAGCAAGGCCGGCATTGTCGGCACTCGCGAACGCACCCAGAAAATAGGTGGCGTCATCGAAGCCTGCATCAATGCGGCCTGCGGAGAGATCGAGGTCGCGCTCGGCCGACGTCTTGTACTCCTTGATCTCGGCGACGTCCTTGAAGTTGTCGTAGATGAAGCCGGCGTAGACGGTCGACGCCTGGATACCGATGGTCTTGCCAGTCAGCGCCTTCTTGAGCGGCGCGACGGCATCGGCACCGTCCTTGGTCGTGGCAAGCTTGACCACCGAACCTGTGCCCGCGAGGTTGGCGAGTTCGCTATCCTTCGGCGCAGCGAAAACGGCCGGCGTCGCGGCATAGGGAACCGTGAAGTCAATGACTTCCTTGCGCTCCGGCGTGATCGACAAGGCATCCATGATGATGTCGAACTTGCCGGCGTTGAGCGCGGTGATCATTCCATCCCAATCCTGGGAAATCAGCGTGCACTTCAGCTTGGCATGGGCGCAAAGATACTCTGTGAGGTCAGGCTCGAAGCCAACGATCTTGCCGTTGGCATCCGTCAGATTCCACGGCGCATAGGCGCCTTCCAACGCGATGGTGACTTCCTTCCACTCCTTGGCCGAGGCCGGAGCGGCCAGTGCGGCAATCAAGGCGGACGCCGCAATGAGACTACGAACGTTCATGGTGTTCTCCTCTGGTTTTTCCGAAGCACTCCGGCTTCTTGTTGATTTCTAGCCGCCGTTGCAAGCGGTCAGATCCAAAACATATCATGCCTTGAGCCGCTGAAGAGCGGCTGCGAATGCGTGATCTACTTCCTCGTCCTTCGCATGGCGACCATCTTCGACGAGCCAGCGGCCACCGATCATGACATCCCGCACAACTTGTCCGATACCGCCGAATATCCAGCGATCGAGGATCGTATCTCCATCCACGGAAGCCAGATAAGGCGAACTGCCGTCAAGCACGACGATATCCGCCGGGGCTCCCACCGAAAGCCCTGCCCCGGCAAGGCCCGCCGCCTGGGCACTGCCCGCAACGGCACGGTCGAAGAGAGTGCGGCCAACCGATGCCCCTGGCCGGCCGGCCATCCGATTCCGTCGGCGGTCACGCAGCCGCTGGCCATACTCGAGAATGCGCAACTCGTCGGCAACTGATGTTGCGACATGGCTGTCGGTCCCGATGCCAAAGCGCCCCTCTCCGGCGATAAAGTCCGAAGCCGGAAAGAGGCCGTCTCCGAGATCGGCCTCGGTCATCGGACAAAGACCAACCACGGCGCCCGAACCGGCAATCATCGCCATTTCGGCTTCCGTGACATGGGTCGCGTGAACGAGACACCAGCGTTCGTCGACATCCGCGATGTCGTAGAGCCGTTCGATCGGGCGCCGACCGGAATGAGCGATCGAGGCCGCCACCTCGCGCTCTTGCTCGGCCACATGGATATGGATGGGCGCGTGCTCGGGCACGGCCTCCATGACGGCGGAAATCTCGTCACCAGTCACGGCCCTCAACGAATGGAAGGCGAGACCGAGCCGCGCGCCGGCCGAGCGACAGGAGGAAGTCAGACCATGCAGCAGGCTCAGGAAGCCGTCGACGTCATGAATGAATCGGCGTTGGCCCGCCGTCGGGGCCGTGCCGCCAAAGTCGGAATGGGCATAGAAGACAGGCAGCATCGTCAGCCCGATGCCCGACTGTTCGGCTGCCCGCAAGATGGCCAGCGACATTTCAGCCGGCTCGTCATAGGGGCGCCCATCGGCGCCATGATGGAGATAGTGGAACTCGGCAACCCGGCCAAAGCCGCCTTTCAACAGCTCTACCTGGAGCTTTGCCGCGATTGCCATGGCGTCGTCGGGCGTAAGCAGCGACACCAGCCGATACATTTCCTCGCGCCATGTCCAGAAGCTGTCATCACCCTGCCCGGCCACATCGGTCAAACCGGCCATGGCACGCTGGAAAGAGTGGGAGTGCAGGTTCGCCATAGCGGGCACGACCGGGCCGGCCAGGCGCTTGGCGCTGCCGGCGGCCACACCTTGCTCCAGAGAGGCAATGCACCCGTCCGCGTCGACGCTGAAGACGACGTCGTTCGCCCAGCCTTCAACCAGCAAGGCTCTTTCGGCGAAAAGCAATTGATGGTTATCTGTTACCATCTTGTCCGCAAAACCTCACGCTTGTACATACAAGCACTGTAGAGGAAAATTCCTAGGCCGCAAGGCGAATTCGATCACCCACTGACCATTTTGGGGGAGTGCCTAGTAAATGAGCGACGTCGACGAACGTCAAGGCGGGACTCCTCCGCATTATGCGATGGTCAAGCAAATGATTCTCGCCCGCATCGGTAGCGGCGAATGGCCCGCCCGCCACCGCATTCCCTCCGAAAACGAGCTGGTGGCAACTCTCGGCCTTAGCCGAATGACCATCAATCGGGCACTGCGCGAATTGGCGGCAGATGGTGTTTTGCTGCGGATCCAAGGGCTCGGGACCTTTGTCGCCGAGGGCAAGAGTCAGACCTCGGTGTTCAAGGTGAGAAATATTGCTGATGAAATTCGCGAGCGCGGTCATGCGCACGCTGCCCAGACGGTAATGAAGGACGAAGTGAAGGCAACACCGGAACTCGCCGACGAGCTGGGCGTCGAGCTCGGCACCCCCGCCTTCCATTCGCTGGTTATCCATCTTGAGAACGACATTCCGGTGCAACTCGAAGACCGGTACGTCAATCCGGCGCTGGCGCCCGACTATCTGACGCAGGATTTTTCCACCCGCACGCCAAACAGCTATCTGAGCGACGTGGCGCCATGGACCACCGTGGAGCATACCGTGGAGGCCGTATTGCCGGCTCCGTGGGAGGCCAAGCTCCTGGCCATTGCCCGCAGCGACCCTTGCCTGCTGATCCGGCGCCGCACCTTCTCAGGCGAGCGAGTCGTCACCTCTGTCCGGCTTCTCATGCCCGGCGGACGCAGCCGCATCGAAAGCCGACAGGGCGCTGGCTCCTGAGTTAATCGAGGCCGTCCCCGAACCTTCCGCCAGAGTTGCGACCGATTTGCTCGCTTGCAACCTGAGACCGCTCGTGCCCCCTGATTTCTACGAAGTTTGCACGCACGTAGAGAGTGCGCCGCGCTACGATTTTTTCCAAATTGTTGCAAGAAACATAAACCATTGATTGCGAGCATGGCCCTGCTGCTGACCTCCGGTGGGTGGGTCATGCTAAATCGCAAGGGTCGGACGACCGCAATGGCTGATCAACGAATTGCCGCGTTGGATGGATTGAGAGGCATGGCAATCGCCTACGTCATGCTCGGGCATTTCGGTCCGGATTGGCTTGATGGGGCCGGATCATTGGGCGTGACGATGTTCTTTGCGCTTTCCGGCCGACTGATGGCAGATGTCTTGTTCATTGAAGGCATGAGTTGGCGGGAGTTCGCAGTAAGGCGCATTGCGAGACTCTATCCTGCCCTGCTTTTCTTTCTCGTCTGCATGTTCTCCTTTGCGGCAGCGCTCGGCCAAACGCGCCTTCTCGCGGACTGGTGGAGCTACCCGATTTTTGCCGTCAACCTCGTCGTGATTTGGGGGGAGAGGTTTCCGCCGTTCGACCATCTCTGGTCGGTCAGCATGGAGGCGCAAGCCTATATCCTGCTGGCGCTGATCGCCTCGGGCCTTTCGGGGCGGAAGCGTTTGATCACGCTGATGATGGGCGCAACCCTGGGTTTTTCCAATGGCTTGGCACGGAGCTACATCGGTCACCAGAACCCGTTTCTGGTATATTGGCGACCAGACGTAGGAACCGCCGTCATATTTGCCGCAGCCTTCCTGCGGATGACGTTGAAAGACGTGGCCTTCCCGGCCTGGTTTCCGACAGCTGCTTTTGCCACGGCCAATTTCCTGATGCTCAGCACATCCGAGCTATGGGCCACCGCTACGGTAAACGGCTTGCTGCTTGCCTTCGTCGGAGCGAGCGCGGAACGATCCGTCGCTCCTATGCCAAAGCTTCTCGAAAGCTTGCCGCTCGTGTTCCTCGGCACGATCTCATATTCGCTCTACATCTGGCAGCAACTGTTCATGTACTCCCATCAGGCCGGCTTTCCGCTTTTCGGCGCCGTAACCATGTCCATGGTGGTCGCGACGTTCAGTTATTATCGTATCGAGAAACCGGGCAAGATCGCCATTCTCTCGATGTGGCACAGACCCGCCATGACAGACAAGACTGCCTCGAACCGCCATTGACAGACGCCGCGTGCGGTGCTTCTTGTCTTGTATAGACAAGATAGGGGTTCATCATGCCGAGCAACACGCGATATCGTGACATCGAAATCCGCGCCCCCAGGGGCACGACGCTTCGGGCCAAAAGCTGGCTGACCGAGGCGCCACTTCGCATGCTGATGAACAACCTTGACCCCGACGTCGCCGAAAATCCCAAGGAGCTGGTTGTCTATGGCGGCATTGGTCGCGCGGCTCGCGACTGGGAGTGCTTCGACACCATCGTTCGCACGCTCGAGCGCCTTGAGGAAGACGAGACGCTGCTGGTCCAATCAGGCAAACCGGTGGGCGTTTTCCGGACGCACAAGGATGCGCCGCGTGTGCTGATTGCCAACTCCAATCTGGTCCCCAACTGGGCGAACTGGCAGCATTTCAACAAGCTCGATGCCGATGGGTTGATGATGTACGGCCAGATGACGGCCGGTTCATGGATCTACATCGGCGCACAGGGAATCGTGCAGGGTACCTACGAGACATTCGTGGAAGCCGGGCGCCAGCATTACGAGGGTAACCTCAAGGGACGATGGGTACTGACGGCAGGCCTCGGCGGAATGGGCGGCGCTCAGCCGCTCGCCGCCGTCATGGCTGGTGCGTGCGCCCTGGTGGTAGAGTGCCAGCAGTCGCGCATCGATTTCCGCCTGCGGACCCGTTATGTCGACAAGCAGGCCAAGGATCTCGACGACGCGCTCAGTCTCATTGCAGAGCACACGGGAAAAGGCGAAGCCGTCTCGATCGCCCTGCTCGGCAACGCGGCTGACGTCTTGCCCGAACTGGTCCGTCGCGGAGTGCGCCCCGATCTCGTCACCGACCAGACGTCCGCCCACGATCCGCTCAATGGCTATTTGCCGTCGGGCTGGACATGGGAGGAATACCGTGCTCGCTCCAAGGTGGAACCTGAGGCGGTGATTGCCGCCGCCACCGCTTCGATGCGGCAGCACGTCCGCGCCATGCTCGATTTCCAGAAGCTGGGCATCCCGGTGTTCGACTACGGCAACAACATCCGGCAGCGCGCCTTCGACGCAGGCGAGAAAGATGCCTTTGCATTCCCCGGCTTCGTCCCGGCCTATATCCGGCCGCTGTTCTGTCGTGGCATCGGCCCGTTCCGCTGGGCAGCGCTATCGGGTGACCCGGCCGACATCGCGGCCACCGACGCCAAGGTGAAGGAGCTGTTGCCCGACAACCCCCATCTTCACAACTGGCTGGACATGGCCGCCGAGCGTATCGCCTTCCAGGGGCTGCCGGCTCGCATCTGCTGGGTTGGGCTCGGGGCTCGCGCCCGCCTCGGCCTCGCCTTCAACGAACTGGTCCGGCAGGGGATCGTCAAGGCGCCGATCGTCATCGGCCGAGATCATCTTGACAGCGGTTCCGTCGCCTCGCCCAACCGGGAAACCGAGGCGATGCGCGACGGCTCGGACGCGGTCTCGGACTGGCCACTCCTCAACGCCCTGCTCAACACCGCTTCCGGTGCGACTTGGGTTTCGCTGCACCACGGCGGCGGCGTCGGCATGGGATTCTCCCAGCATGCCGGCATGGTCATTGTCTGCGATGGTAGCGAGGATGCCGACCGCCGCATCGCCCGCGTCCTTCACAACGATCCGGCGACCGGCGTCATGCGCCACGCCGACGCAGGCTATGACATCGCCATCGAGTGTGCTCGCGAAAAGGAACTCGACCTGCCGATGCTCGGCAAATGAGCCTCCGGCTTCTCACGGCTGCAGACTTTCGGCGTTTGCCGTGGAAAAACGGCCGCGGCACCACGCTGGAGCTCGTCCGGCAGGATGACGCGGCCGGAAGACTGCTCTGGCGCCTGTCGATCGCCGATGTCGTCGAGCCCGGCCCATTCTCTCCTCTGCCTGGCATCGATCGGATCATCACGCTGATCGATGGCGAGGGCTTCGATCTGGATTTCGGCGGAGCACGCCCGCCAGTTTCACTGCGACCATTCGAGGCTCTGGCCTTCTCCGGAGACTGGTCGACGAGCGCGACGGTCGTCCATGGTCCGTCTCGCGATTTCAACGTCATGACGGTGCGAGGAAAGATAGTTGCGGAGGTGGAGCTTGCTCGAAGCGGCGTGATGCCGCCCGCCTCGCTGACCTATGTCCTGGCGGTCCGCGGCGGTGTCACCGTCTACGTCGAAGATGCGACAATCCGCGCGGAATCAGGCGAGTTGATCGAATGCGACCGGGACCAGAAGGTGGGTCTCGAGATCGACGGGACGGACGCAGCTCTCGTGGTGCGCCTCACAATGGCAAACGACAAAGCCTCCTCTTGAAAGGAAGACTTTCACGCGTCAGCCTGGATGACATCGCATGATCGTCTTGCGTTATGAGTATTGGCACGAAGACGTTACTCGCGGCATGGCTGCTGGAATTTGTCATACATAAATGCTAGGGGAACCTCACTTTCCACGGCGTTTCATCGACGCTGGGCATTTCGACAACAGCATGGACGTCGAAGAATGAGCGACAAGATCAAGATCGTTACCACGTCCGACCATACCGCCATTGATCTCAGGAAAGCCGTCATTGCTCACCTTGAAGCGCGCGGCTACGAAGTTCAGGACGTCGGCCCGACGTCGACGGAAAGCACCGACTATCCCAAGTGGGGCGAGAAGGCAGCACGGGTCGTTCTGGCCGGCGAGGCCCAACTCGGCATTGCCATCTGCGGCACCGGTTTCGGTATTTCGCTGGCCGCCAACAAGCTCAAGGGCATCCGTTGCGTCGTCTGCTCCGAGCCTTATACGGCTCGCCTGTCGCGGCAGCACAACAATGCCAACATGCTGGCCTTCGGCGCGCGCGTCGTCGGGCAGGATCTTGCGCTGATGATCGTCGACGAGTTCCTCAATGCCGAGTTCGAAGGCGGCCGCCATGCGCGCCGCGTCAACATGATTTCCGAGCTTGAGGCAGGCCATTCGGTCTGCTGAAAGGGCGTGGCCGCCGGTCTTGCGATAGGTGGCCAGCCGGGAGGAGATAAGGGCGTTCGGATCTCCCGTCCGGACGCCCTTCTTGTATTCCGGCCAGTTCAGGCAATACGCCGTTCGGGGCGCCGGATCACTCCACGCACAAGCCTGTAGCCGAGAAGGCCAGCCACCAACGCCACATGAACAGCTTGCGTGGGGTCGAGAACCTTTGTCGCCAGCAGGTAGTGAACAGCGGCCAGTGATATGGCGACGTAGACCAGCCGGTGCAGCATTCGCCAGTTCTTTCCGAGCCGGCGGATCGACAGCCGGTTGGACGTGATGGCCAGCGGCACGAGGAGTAGCAGTGCCGCAAACCCCAGCGTGATGAATGGCCTTCGTGCAATGTCCGGAAGGATCGTGCTCCAGATAAGTCCACGATCCAGGGTCAGATAAACCGAAAAATGCATCGTCGCATACCAGAAGGCCAAAAGACCGAGCGCACGCCGGAAGCGCAAAAGGTTGACGCCGGCCAGTTGGCGGAGCGGCGTTATGGCTAATGTCAGAATGAGAAAGCGCAATGCCCATAGGCCGAGCGTCTGCTCGAAAGCACGCACCGGATCGGCACCAAGACCACCGGTCGCGCCGAGCCAGAAGCTCGCCGCTGCCGGCACGAAGCCCACGACGTAGACGCCCCAACCGGCAAGGCTGTCGATGAAGGCCGATCGAACGACAGCCATCAGTAGTTGGCCCTGAGATCCATGCCGGCATAGAGGCTCGCCACCTCTTCGGCGTAACCGTTGAACATCAACGTTGGCCGCCGACCGGAGCCGAAGAAGCCGCTCGCTCCGATGCGTCTTTCGGTCGCCTGGCTCCAGCGCGGATGATCGACCTCCGGATTGACGTTGGCATAAAAGCCGTACTCGTTGGCCTGAAGCGAGTTCCACGAGTTGGGCGGCTGCTTTTCGACGAGCGAGATGCGGACGATCGACTTGATGCCCTTGAAGCCATACTTCCAAGGCACGACAAGACGGAGCGGCGCACCATTCTGATTGGGAAGCATCTCGCCATAGAGGCCGACTGCCAGGAGCGTGAGCGGATGCATTGCCTCGTCAAGGCGTAGTCCCTCCACGTATGGCCACGGCATCGGTTGGAAGTAACCAGATTGTCCAGGCATTTCCTTGGGACGCACGACCGTCTCGAACGCCACGAACTTTGCTGAACCAAGCGGGTCCACCTTGTCGAGCAATGCCTTCAGCGGAAAACCGTCCCACGGGATCACCATCGACCACGCCTCGACACAGCGCATTCGGTAAACGCGCTCCTCGACAGGGAGCTCGGTAATCAGCTTGTCGACATCGAACGTCTGGGGCTTTCCGACCAACCCATCGACGGTGATCGTCCAAGGGCGGGACTTGAAGTCGCCCGAGTAGCGCGATGGATCGGCCTTGTCGGTGCCGAACTCATAGAAGTTGTTGTATGTGGTCACGTCCTCGCGTGAAGTAAGCGGTTCATCCACCTTAAACGAGCTTGGTACTGTCTTGAGTGGTGCCGTTGCTGGCACTGCGGCACGAGCCCCACCGGCACTGACGGCCACGCTGGCACCGGCCAGCAGCCCCAGGAATTCCCGTCGACGAAGATAGACCGAACGCGGCGTGATTTCCGACGACGGAATGGCGGGCGGGCGATAGGCGGTCATCGGCGATCCTCCTAGCAAGTTGTAAGCTGCAATTTGGAGGCATTCTCGAATAGGACAACCGCAATGAAAAGGCACTATTTCGTGTAGAGTCCAACGGGGCTGGCACCCTTCTCCGGCGCCAGCCCCGTTTGTGTCCTGGAATCGCGACTATTCGGCGGCGACAGCAACCGGCGCCGAGGCAGCGGCAAGAGCTTGGTCGAGATCGGCGATGATGTCGTCAGGATGCTCGATGCCGATGGAAAGCCTAACATATCCCGGCGTCACGCCGGTCTTCAGCTGTTCCTCGGCCGTCAATTGCGAGTGGGTCGTCGAGGCCGGATGGATGGCAAGCGACCGGGCATCGCCGATGTTCGCAACGTGGTAGAACAGCTTCAGGGCATCGATGAACTTCTTGCCCGCCTCGACGCCACCTTTCAGCTCGAAACCAAGCAACGCACCATAGCCTCCTTCGAGATAGGTGTCGGCACGACGACGGTACTCGCCCGATTGCAGCTTGGGATAAATGACGCGGGTCACATCCTTGTGCTTGCTCAGATAGTCCGCGACTTTTTCGGCGTTGGACGTGTGCTGGCGAATCCTGAGTGGCAGCGTCTCAAGACCTTGAATGAGCTGGAACGCGTTGAATGGCGACAGAGCAGCACCAACGTCGCGTAGAAGCTTCACACGGGCGCGGATGGCATAGGCAATCGGGCCGAGAGGCTTCACGGCCTGCGACCAGACCGCACCGTGATAGGCCGGATCAGGCGTATTGAACAGCGGTTGCCGCTCGGGAAAGGCTTCCCAGTCGAAGTTGCCGCCATCGATGATCAGGCCGCCGATCGAAGTACCATGTCCTCCGATATACTTGGTCGCCGAGTAGACCACGACGGCGGCGCCATGCTTGAACGGCCTGGACAGAAGAGGAGCTGCCGTGTTGTCGATGATCAGCGGAATGCCAAGCGGACGACCGATATCGGCCACTTCCTTGACCGGGAAGACGTTGAGCTTGGGATTTGGCAAGAGCTCGGCGTAATAGGCGCGCGTGCGATCATCCGTCGCCTTGCGGAAATTCTCGGGATCGGTCGGATCGACGAAACGAACTTCGACGCCAAACTGGCTCAGCGTATCAGCAAGCAAAGCCCAGGTACCGCCGTAGAGATCGGTCGAGGAAACGATGTTGTCGCCAGCGGATGCGAGGTTGAGAATGGAGAAAGTGGTAGCCGCCTGCCCTGAAGAGACGGCGACAGCAGCAACGCCCCCCTCTATCTCGGCAACGCGCGTTTCGAGTGCATCGTTCGTCGGATTGCCGATACGGGTGTAAATGAAGCCGAGTTCCTCAAGACCGAACAACCGGGCGGCATGCCCGGCATCCTGGAACTGGTACGACGTGGTCTGGTGGATCGGCACGGCTACCGAACCAGTTGTCGGATCGGCACGGAAACTGCCGCCATGAAGTGCCAGGGTCTCGGGATGCAGCGACTTGCCCATAGATTATCTCCCAACTCGATCATCCGGCGCCCTCAGCGGCGCCCAGGACAGCCGGAGAACGATTTTCCATCCCCTACCCCGCTGCCGAAAGCCATTCCAACACGAGCCTGGCGCAGGCAACAGTTCTGGAATTTCTTTGCGCGGACGAGAAATGCAATTTCCTTCTCCAGATAGAGCGATCTCCGGAGTGTCTTTTCGCCGTCACCCAAAACGCCCGCGCCAGGATCGGATCCAGCCATTTGCGCCATTCGCGCCCGCCGTCCGATAACTGACGACCAGCCCTGAATGACCACCACTTGCACCTGTGGTCTGGCACGGGCAGGAACACATAAATAACATTGTAAATTATAGCTTTGAACCGCACAAAAGCTCAATATTCTTGTGATGTTAACATATGCGACATAATACATATCTTACGATATACAATCGATATATTCTGCGGAGACACGATCTAAAATTGAAAGTATCGAATAGACTGTCTAGGAAAATTGTGGAATATCAGAGTTCAGGTCAAGGTTGCAGATCCCTGCGGTAGCGTTCGACTTTGTTGTGAAGAACGGCATTCAGCAAATCGTCTTGTTCCGCGTGGGACCCCTCGACGACGGCGTTTATAGCCGGCACACTGATCAAATAGCCCGGTGATTTGAAAGAGAGTCTAGATTCGATCCGACACTAACCTCGCCAACAAGGCTTCTGGCACGGATAGCAGGGTCCGACACGCTCGCAGACCCTTCTATTGTTCCTGAGGGAGCATTCGATCTTGACACTTGAACGGGAGAGTGAAGCCCGACGGGGCTTGAATGCCGGAAGCGCTTCTCCGGAAGAAAGCGGTACAACTGAGGATCTACTGGCCAGTCAGCTTGCTGCGGCAAGGCGTCCTGACGGCGAAATCGACATACCGGCCCTTCTGGATACCGTCAGATCGACTTATGAGGGTTTGGAAGCGGCACGGATGGAGACATCCGGAACAGTCTCCATGCCGCGAGCCGAACAAGACGACAGGCTGGCGCGCCTGGATCTGGCACTCGATGCGGCCTCGGAAGGCATCGCTGTATTCGATGCGAATGACAGGATCACACTTTGGAACCGTCGCTATCTGGAGCTCTATCCTGAGCTTGATGGGTTTCTGTTCGAGGGGTGTGCCTTTGAGGCGATGTTGCGTCGCGGCTTGGATCGGGGGGCCTATATCGACGCTCTCGGCCGGGAAGAGGAATGGCTTCGGGCGCGCCTTGAGCGACACGCGCTTCCTAACAGCGCCGAAGAACAGCAACGCGCCGACGGGCGATGGATCCGGGTGGAGGAGAGAAGACTTGCGGAAGGCGGATGGGTGGGTATTCGGATCGACATAAGCGAGTTCAAGCGACGCGAGGCGGCCTCCCGGCTCCTGTTCGAAGACAGCCCAGTTCCGATGTATCTCTTTGATTTTGAAACGCTTCGCTTTCTCGCAGTCAACCGCGCCGCCATAGCGCATTACGGATACACCCTTCACCAGTTCATGAACATGAGCGTTCTGGACATCCGCCCGGAACGCGATCGCGCCGAGACGCTGCAGTCGATCCGCGATCGGGTCGATACGCAAAACGGCAACCGGTTGTTCAGGCACCTCAAGGGCGACGGCTCGGAGATCGATGTCGAGGTGTTTATTCGGCCCCAGATCCAGAACGGCCGGCAAGCCATTCTGGTCACAGCCGTGGATGTTACCGAGCGACGACGCGCCGCATCGGAACTCGAAGCGACGCGAGAGTTTCTCGACACGATCGTCGAGAGTGTGCCTGCGGCAATATTCGCAAAGGATCCGATCAGCCGGAAATACATCCTGCTCAACCAGGCAGGCGAGCAACTCTTCGGTTGCCCACGGGATGTCTTTATCGGCAAGAACGCACGGCAAGTCTTTGGCGAGCGCGTTGCAACGGTTGCCGAAATTGACGAGGACGAGCTTCTCGCCGGACGAGCCCAGCAGTTGTGCACATCCGAGACAATCGCGACGCCCAGCGGCACTCGGCTTGTCACTGTGACGCGCATGGTGGTTCGCAACTCCGATGGTTCGCCGCGCTTCATTGTTGGCGTGACGATGGACGTGACCGAGAAGCGGCGCGCCGAGGAGCAGATCGCCTTTCTATCTCAACATGACGCATTGACAGGTCTGCCCAATCGAGAAGCGATGATGGTCCGTCTTGCCGACGGCGTTTTCGCCGCGGCGGCAACACAAGCGCGCTTCGGGCTTCTCAGTATCGACATTGACCGCTTCAAGACACTGAACGATCTCTATGGTCACGCCGTTGCCGATCGAGTGCTGAAGGAAGCCGCGAGACGGCTCTTGGACATTTCCGGCGAGGGGTTGGTCTTCCGCCCCGGCGGTGACGAGTTTGTCGTCATCTCCAACGATCCCGACCAGCCAAACGCGGCGCGAAGACTGGCTGCATTGGCCCAGAGCGTCTTTTCCGAAGACATCGTGATCGACGACAAGGTCATCCGGGTCGGAATTAGCATCGGCGTCGCAACCTATCCGGTTGACGGCGACAATGGCTCCTTGCTGCTCGCCAACGCCGGCGCCGCCCTCTATCACGTCAAATCAGAAGCGCGTGGCCACGTCCGCGTTTATGAATCCAAGACGGATCTGCTTATCCGCGAGCGTTGGGCATTGCAGGCCGATCTGGGGCACGCACTGCGCAATGGAGAACTCTCGCTGCATTTCCAGCCGCAGGCCGAGATTGACGGTCGTGTCTTCGGCTTCGAAGCCTTGATGCGCTGGACACATCCGACACGGGGGCCCATTCCACCCGACAAGTTCATCCCGCTGGCAGAAGAGTCCAACCTCATTCTCGACATGTCTGCCTGGATACTCGCTGAAGCCTGCCGCACAGCTGCGAGCTGGGCTCATCCGCTCACCGTGGCCGTCAACCTGTCACCTATTCAGTTCCAGCACGGTGAACTCCCGCGCGTCATCCAGCAGACGCTCATCGATACGGGTCTTCAACCGTCCCGGCTCGAACTGGAAATCACGGAGGGCATCCTGCTCGGCGACTTCGCGCATATCGTCGGCATGCTGCGGCGGATCAAGGCGATGGGAGTCCGTATCGCCATGGACGACTTCGGCACCGGCTATTCCTCGCTTTCCTACTTGCAGGCCTTTCCCTTCGACAAGATCAAGATCGACAAGAGCTTCATCCAGGCGATCGGTCGGACCGAACAGGCGGCAACCATCATTCGAGCGGTCATTGGCCTCTGCAGGGGCCTGGGCATACCCGTCATCGCGGAGGGGGTCGAAACCGAGGACCAACTGAGGTTCCTGGCGCAAGAACACTGTACGGAAATTCAGGGCTACATCATTGGCAGGCCGGCTCCGATCCAGATTTACAGCGAGATCGTCGACGACATCTGTCCCGCCCGTACGGTGTGATGGCTCGTCAGTTCCGCCGCGCCGGGCAGGTCCGCAGCGAAAGCAGCGATTGCCACGCGAACGCGTCGGCAGATAGAGGGCTTGGACCACGGGGAATATGAGTGTCGATGCGGTGACCTTCGGTGATCTGCAGCCTCTCTCCCTCACCGCCGCCATCCGCCCTCGATCGCCTTGACGCCAGCCTGTTTGGCAAGACCTTCGGAGTCTATGCAGGCTGCGTCTCTCCCGTTGTATCGTGCGTCCCGGACGCATAGTTTGCGCCCGACACAGGTCATCCGCCAACAAGGGCCACCGGCAGCCGGGAGAAGCGCTATGGAGAACTTCACTTTCCTCAATCCGACGAAGATCATCTTCGGCCGGGATACCGAGACGTCGGTCGGTGTCGAAACTGCGCGCTACAGCCGCAAGGTCCTGCTCCACTATGGCGGCGGTTCCATCAAGGCCTCGGGCCTGTATGATCGCGTTTGTGCCTCGCTCAAGGCGGCAGGCGTCGAGTGGATCGAGCTGGGCGGCGTCAAGCCCAATCCACGCCTCTCCCTCGTTCACGAGGGCGTCCGCCTTTGCAAGCAACATGATCTGGGATTCATTCTCGCCGTGGGCGGTGGAAGCGCGATCGATTCCGCCAAGGCGATTGCCATGGGCGCGGTCATCGAAGGCGACGTCTGGGGGTTCTATGTTGGGAAAGGCACCCCCAAGGATGCGCTTCCCATCGGCACCGTTCTGACAATTCCGGCCGCTGGCTCGGAATCGAGCGACGGCACCGTGATCACCAATGAGAACGGCTGGCTGAAGCGCGCTGTCGGCGGCCCCTTCCTCTACCCGCGCTTCTCGATCCTCAACCCGGCTCTCTGCGCGACCCTGCCGCCCTTCCAGGTAGCCTGCGGCGCCGCCGACATCATGGCGCACCTGATGGAGCGTTACTTCACCAACGTGACGCATGTCGCCTTCACCGATCGCCTGATCGAGGCGACCATGAAGACAGTCGCCGCGCAGGCGCCCAAGGTGCTGGCCAATCCTGACGATTACGATGCCTGGTCCGAACTGATGTGGGCCGGCACCATAGCCCACAACAACCTTCTCAACACCGGCCGCGTCGGTGACTGGGCTTCGCACGACATCGAGCACGAAGTGTCCGGAATATACGACGTTGCCCATGGCGCCGGTCTAGCCGTGGTTTTCCCGGCCTGGATGAAGTACGTCCTTCACCACGACGTCGACCGCTTTGTGCAATGGGCCGTACGTGTCTGGAACGTCGAGCTCGACGTATTCGACAAGGAGGCAACTGCCCGCGAAGGCATCGCCCGTCTAGAAGCCTTCTTTCACAAGATCGGTCTTGGTACGACACTCGCCTCGCTTGGCATTCATGATGACCGCATCGAGGAGATGGCGCGAAAGGGCAGCAACGACGACAGCCGCACGCTCGGCAACTTCGTCAAGCTCGACAGCCGCGCCATCGCAGACATACTGCGCCTCGCCCGCTGACCATCCGTCGGCGGGATTAGCCCTTCCGCCGACGTACCGACCAGGCCAGGAACCAGGGCGGACACCGACCATCGGTGACCCGCCCCTCCTGCCAGATCACCCGCCCCTTCAGCGGCTCGGGCAGCGGCGCGGCCTGAGCTGTCAAATTGAGCGTCAGCATCAAGTCCTTCGCCTCTCCCTCCCAGATGACGCGGATCACCTTCTCATCGACCCGCCAGCTTGCGCCCGGGCGGATACCCGCACAAAGCGGCACGACCTCCTGTCGGCGAACTCTCAGAATGGCGCGATACCAGTCAAGCATGCGAGCGTGTCGCGATAGCCGCTGCTCGCTCCAATCGAGCCGGGCCGCGGCAAACGTCTCCGGATCGAACGGATCGAAAAGGTCGTCCGGGTCGGCCTCGAAGGTGGCAATCCGCCCATCCCGCACCGCCGAGATAAAAGCAGGTCCAAGATCGGAGAAGAAAGGAAAGGGCGTACCGGCAGCCCATTCTTCTCCTTGAAAAAGCAGGGGAACCTGCGGCGCCAACAAGTAGACGGCCGCGGCGGCCCGACAGGCCGCAGGCGAGGCCAACATGCTGATGCGTTCGCCACGCGCCCGATTTCCGGCCTGATCGTGGTTCTGAAGGAAAGACACGAAGGATGTCGCCGGCAAAGCAACCGCCGGCGTGTCCTCGTCATCGCCAGGCAAGGCCCCCTCGGCCAAGGCCCGCGCAAGAACCTCCGGCCGCCCGGCACAAGGGGCGTAGTCCTTGTCGCTTTCGCCGGTGATGGCGGCGTGGAGCGCATGATGAAGATCGTCGTTCCACTGAGCATCAAACCCACCGGCCGGCGATATCCGATCAGCTTCCAGCAGAGCACTTTCGAGGACGAGATGGATATTCCGATCGCCCCCCGCCTCTCGCGCCACATCGGCAATCGCCGAGAGAATGTGGCCTGGTTCCTCGTCGCGGATCTCGTGCGCGGCGTCTATGCGGAGACCATCGAGATGGAACTCGCCGATCCACATCCGCACGTTGGCAAGGATCAGATCGCGCATCGACGTTGTATCGCGGCGCCCATAGTCGACGGCCTCGCCCCAAGGTGTCGCGTAAAGGTCGGTATGGGCCGGAGCGAGCATCGGCAAGTAGTTCCCTTCCGGACCGAAATGGTTGTAGACGACATCGAGCAGCACGGCGATGCCGAGTGCGTGCGCCCGATCGACGAAAGCCTTGAGATCGTCAGGGCGGCCATAGCAACTGTCCGGCGCGAACAGCGATACACCGTCGTATCCCCAGCTCCAGCGGCCGGGAAAGTCGCCAACCGGCATGATTTCGACCACCGTAACGCCCAGCGATTTCAAGTACGGCAGCCGCTCCGCTGCGGCGCGAAAGGTGCCTTCGCGCGTAAACGTGCCGATATGCAGCTCATAGATGACCGCTTCATGCCAAGGCAGACCGCGCCACGTGGCGTCGTTCCAACGAAAGGAAGTCGGCGATACAACCTCGCTCGACCCGTGCACGTCCTCTGGTTGGAAGCGACTGGCGGGATCGGGGACGGCGCTACCATCAGGCAATAGAAAGCGGTAGAGGGCGCCCACCGGGACCTGGACAGTGAGCGTGAACCAACCGTCGGATCCTCTTGTCATCGGCAACGGCTCACGCCCGTCAACAGCCAGGAAGACGACCGCCTGCAGAGGTGCCCAGAGAAAGAAACTGATGGACCCGTCACTCCAAACAGGCCCAAACTCCACCGACTTACGCTCTTTTCGGGCGCCCGGCCGATCGGTGGGTGTCGGCATTTCCATCCTGACGTCTCCCATTGAACGGCCGCCAAGGCGGCCGGTCAGTCGAAGCCATTGTGGCCGGGGAACGCCATGCAAGCAATGGGCCTATGGCTGTCAGTTACAACTCGATGTTCATCAGCCGCTGCCTGGCACGCAGACGTTCGCGGTGCAGCGAATAAAGTCCGCTCGCCACGATCAACGAGGCTCCGACAGTTGTCGTCAGTCCGGGGACGATACCCCAGACGACAAAGGAAACGGCGGTCGCCGAAATCATTTGCAAATAGCTGAAGGGAGCGAGCAGCGATGCCGGCGCCATGCGATAGGCAAACACGCAGCAGACCTGGCCAAAGGCAAAGAACAGACCACCGGCCATACCAAAGATAAACTCGTGCAATGACGTCCGAGCGATCTCCGGCCAGACAAGCGCAGTCGTCACCGATAGCCCGATGATCGACGTCCAGACCATCATCGTTTCGGCACGATCCCGAGCCGCCTTGCGCGTCAGGATGGTCGAAAAGGCTCCCACGAAAGCGGCAACCAAGGTGAAGATGGACGCATAGTGGAAACTCGACGTTCCCGGCTGAACGATGATCAGCACACCACTAAAACCAACCAGCGCTGCAAGCCAGCGCCGGGCGCCAACGACCTCGCCCAGAAAGACGATCGACAACGCCATGACGAACACCGGCGAGACGAATGAAATCGCCGTGGCATCGGGAATCTCCTGGTGTTGCAGGCCAAGCAGGAACAGGATCGTACCGCAGATGGCGGCGCACCCACGCAGGATGTTGAGCCACGGATGCCGGGGACGAAACACCGCCCTGCCCTCGCGCCGCAACGCAAACGGTACCGCGACGATGACGTAGACGAGATTTCGCCACCAGGCGATCTTCTCGGCACTCGCCTCGTTCTGAATGAACTTGGCGCCAACATCGCAAGCCGCAAACAGCAGCGTCGAGGCCGCGATCAGGGCAATGGCGAGCAACACCTGCTCGTTGACGCGCGACAATCCGACGTCAACGGTCGGAGACATGGTCTGAGAGGTCACCTTGCACTGCCTGAAAAAGCCGGCGGATCAGAGGAGCCGGTATTGAATGGCGCGTTTGCCATCCTCTGGATGAAACGATTTTGAGGCAAAGACAAGGCAGCGGCAAAAAGTATGATAAAAAATCTTCAGCGGCGTTCCAAACGCGTCAACGACAGGTAAACCGGGTCACGACAAGTAGCTCGACAACGAGAGTTTGGCGATCTTTCCGATGGCGGCATAAGCCGCCTGTAACTGCGCCTCGTAGTTGGACATATTGGCTGCCACCGTGGTGATGTCCACTTCGCTGAGGTTGGAGATCACATCCGACGTATCGGTCTGATAATCCTCCTGCGAGCTCACGGCGGACTTGAGATCAGACGCGTCGAGCGACAGCTTGGTCTGGACTGTCGCCATGCCGCTGATCGAGCTCGTCAAAAGATTGATGGCGTTCGTCACCGAGGAACTGTCGGTCGAACCATTGGCGATCGTCGATATGGCCCAGAGCGCCTGCCTGAAACTGTCATCGTTTGCCGTCACGCCATAGGAAAGGACGCGGCTGGACGAAACACGCACGGACGTCGTCTGGCTATCCCCTTGATAATAGTCCAGCTCATCCTGGGTTGTAGCCGTCGATCCCTCGATGCTGTCGATGTCGACCGGCTTGGTATCGACGGCGCTGCCGGCAAAAAGATAGCGACCATCGAGCTCGGTGTTCATCAACGACACCACGCTCTCCAGCGTCGACTTGGCCGTGGCCTGCAGCGTATCCGAGCTGATGGTCGACGAGGCCAGAGTCGCCTTAAGGCTGCTGAGGTCATCGAGCATCGAACCAACAGCGTTGTACATGGTCTGAACGCGATTGCTGGCCGTGTTGCCCGCCTCTGCATAGGCCTTGGAGCGCGTCACGGACGCCTGAAGCGAGACAACGCTCCCCGCCTTTGTCCCGAGCCCACCATAATCGCCGGAGACCTGGCCCGAAGCCTGTTGTTCCGTAGCTTCCGCCTGCTTGACCTGAATCCTCATGGCCGCCTGAAGCAGGCTCTGAGACGATGCGAAGGTGGCGACGCGCATGGCCATGGGCTAACTCCTTCTACGCCGAACTTCAGATGGCAACGTTCAGCTCACGGCCGAAAGCAGTGACTGGAACATTTCCTTGGTGATCTGAATCACCTGCGCCGCCGCAGAGTAAAGCGTCTGGTAATCCTCGAGCTTGGACGTTTCCTCATCGACATTGACGCCCGATTGCGAGGCGATGGTGCTCGACAGGGACGACTGCAACGTCTCTGCAGACGTCTGGGTTGACTCCGCCGTCGAAGCCCGGCTCGCGAAGGCGGACACGACGCGCGAGGAATAATCGGTGAGGGTACCGCTCATGGTTCCGATGCTACCAACGGCGCTGTAGCTGTAGGATGTCGTCAACGCCGAGTTCAAAGCATTCGCGACCGTGGTGGAGCCTGTCGTCAGAACGGCCTTCCCGGACGTGGTGACGCTGGTCGATAGTGTTCCGACCGCAAGTGTGCCCGAATCCTTGAGAAGGCTGGAGGACACCTTGATGTTGGAGGCAGAACTACCCGTAAAAATGGCGTTCAGCCCAAAGAAACTCGAGAAGCTCTGGCCGTTGATCGAACTGTCCTGCGCCCCGATCGCTATGCCGGAACCAGAGGTATCGGAACTGAGGGTCAGCTTGCCATCGGAGCCAACCGAAGCGCTCACCCCGTCTATGGCGTCGAGAGCCGACACCAGATCGCTGACCGAGCTGTAGCTCGAGAGATCCAGGTCCGAGCAAGACGTCAGTTTACCGTCTTTGTCGACGAGGGCGACACGCACCGTTCCGGATGCCGAGAAGCTCGAGAGGCTGGAAACGTCTGTTGTACCGGTGAGGCTGTCGGGAGCCGGTACCGCCGATCCATCGGCAACGGCCGAGTTGACGGTGGAGATCAGCTTCCCCGCCAGGGTGTCCAGCTCGGATTGCGCCGCAGGCAGCGTATCGTCACGCAAGGTCAGCAAACCGCCGATCTCGCCGTTGGTGATCGTGCTGGTGATGTCGTTGCTGCCGTCAACCAGGATCGATCCGCTGGCGTCGACAGAAAGCTCGCGCACCCGGGTCGACAGAAGCGTGGTGCCGCCGGTGGTCTTGATGGAAACCGCACCTGTCGATGCCGTTGTCGTGGAGATATCGAGCAAACTGGAAATCGTCTTGATCGCCGAACTGCGTTCGTCCTCGAGGTCAGCGGTCGACTGTCCCTTTGCCTTCGTCGCAACGATCTGGTCATTGAGCTTGTCGATCTTGTCGAGCGCCTGGTTGACGGTGTCGACATCATCGGAAATCTGCTGACTGGCGTTGGTCTTAAGCGTCGAGATGGAGGAAGAAATGTCCTGCAACTGGCTGGCTAGCGCATCGGCCGCCGAGACAAGGGTACTCTGTGTCGAGTTGTCGTCTGGCGTCGATGCCAGCTGCGTCACGGCCGTCTCGAGCGCAGCCATCTGGGTGGTGATCGATGTGCCGCCATCATCGCTTCCGGTCGTCGATCCCATCAGAGCCTGAAGCCGATCGGTGTAGGTTGCCGTGACAGAGGCTGCCCCAAGATCGGCATTGGCAGAAAGCAGCGAAGCGAACACATACTTGTCGACGCCGCCGGTGACGGAAGCGATTGCCGTCCCCGACCCAGTTGAGCCGGACACGGTAGACACCTGATTGGCGGTCTTCAGCGTGTAGCCATCGACGTCGGCATTGGCGATGTTGGCCGAAGTGACGCTGATGCCGACCTGCGCCGCCCTGAGGGCCGAAAGCGCGATGGAACTGGCGACCGACACCGACATGAGCCATCTCCTCGTCAAGCGTGACCGAACAAACCTCAGGCGAGGCGATCGGGAAGGAGGGAAGAGGCAGGCTTCGAACCTCCGGCTGAGCGTGAGCCGGTTCGCCCATAGGCCGGAGCGGCTGAAAGACTTTCGTCACGCACAGCGGCCACGACTGCGGCGATCCGCCGACGCGATGCCCCGATGGCGCCCGCCAACCGCGACAGGTTCTCCTGTGCCAGTTGCTGGACGAGCCCGACGCGCTGATCGAGGTAGGCCCGTTCCTCATCGGTGATCGGCCCTGCTGCGCCGATCGCCTTCAGAGAAGCTTCGATACTGGAGGCAAGGTTGCTTTTGCAACCGGTCGTGGCCGCGAGAGACGCCGGCATGCCGCTTGCCAATAGGGCGTTCTCATCGTTGATGACCGCAATCAGCTCATCGATGAGCGCATCGAGATCGGCAATGGCCGGATTGGCGTGCGGCCGGCGCTCAGTGATTGCTTCGACGCGCATGGTTCTTGTTCCTGTTCTTGTCAAATGAAAGGATTTCCGCAGTGTCGACCGATGTCGCCAGCTTGCCGACGGAGAGGTAGGTGCGGCTCGCTGCGAAACCGGAGTTGGCGCTGGCAATTGCCGCCGCCGTCTCGGCGCGATAGCGCTCCAGATCCTCAATGACGTCCGACACTTCGCCTTTGAAAAGGCCAAGGAGGCGTGGATCGCAGTCCTCCTTCTGCTGCTGAATTTCACGCTGGATACGTTCGAGGCGCCGTGTCAGCAGTTCGATGGCGTCGTCGATTTCGTCTCTTTCCGTTCGCCTCTTCATTTCAACGCACCGCCGACAGAAGGGACTCGAACATGTCCTTGGCCGTGGAAATGACCTGCGATGCCGACGAATAGGCCTGCTGCGCAGCGATCATGCTTGAGAACTCGGTATTGGTATCGGTAGTCGACTCTTCGAGTTCGGAACTCTTGATCGAGCCGACGCCGTCGGAGTCGGCAAAATGGTAGGTAGCTCCCGACGTCGTGCTGGAAGCCGAGTAGACCGAATTGCTCATTTCAGTCAGTCCATTAGCATTGGAAAAAGTGGCCAGCGGAATCTTGTAGATCGATATTGACTTGCCGTTGCTGTAGTCGGCGTAGACGGTGCCGTCTTCGTCGATGGTGACGCCGGACATCGTGCCGTAGGCGCAGCCGTTGCCGGTGCAGGAAATATCCACCGTCGTGCTGGTGCTGCTATCGTCGGGCGTATACTGCGACAGCCCGTCAGATGCGCCGACCGTGCCCAAGTTGAGTGTCACCGACATGGTGCTGGCACCGTCGGTCAGCCCGGAAATTGCCAGTGTTGAAGTCGACGGGCTCGCCAGAGTGCCATCCGAGTTGAACTTGATGGTCGTGGAACCCGAGACAGTCGCTCCGGAAACCGTCGTGCCTTTGCTCGTCTTGAGATCGCCGAACGACATGGTCCATGTATTGTCGTCCGTCGTGCTCTTGGTCCACTCTACTTCGAGCGTGTAAGACGTGCCCAGACTGTCGTAGAGGGGGAGCTCGCTCGTATAACTGCTGGTCGCATCCGCTGGCAGGCTGCCTTTGAGCGTCACGTTGGTAGTCGCAGCGGCATAACCGGTCAGCGTGTCGGTAGCGATCCGCTCCAGATTGGTTCCCGTGGTACCGCCAACGACATTGCCGTCGGCATCAGTCGGCCAGCCCAACAACGAATAGCCATTGTTGGTCAGATAGCCAGTATCGTCATCGACCGTAAAACCGCCGCTCCGCGTATAGTAGACCTGACTGCCGTCACCAGTCGTCACCGCGAAGAACCCTTCGCCATCGACAGCTATATTCGTGCTGACCGAAGATGAGACCAGCGTACCTCTCGCAAGAATGTTTTGCGACTTGGCTGCCGTTACGCCACCGCTTGAACTGGCGGACGAACCTGACGTCAACAACGAGGAAAAACTTGTGGAGCTCGCTTTGTAGCCGGTCGTCGAGACGTTGGCGAGGTTGTTGGAAATAATGGACATCGCTGTCGATTGAGCCTTCATGGCCGAAACAGCGGCATTCATCGCGCCGGTCAGAGACATGGCGGTTCTCCTCAGGCCGATGTGGAGGTGAGCGAGGAGGAGATCGTGTTGACCGACTCCTGGAGCGACAGCAGCGTCGAGTTCATCTCGCTGAGCTGCGAGTAGCTCGCGTAGGACATCATCTGGTTCATGAAGTCCGACGTGTCCGTCGGGTTGAGCGGGTTCTGGTTCTGGATCTCCTGGACAAGCAGTTGGAGGAACTGAGACGTGTCGATAGAAGACGACGACGATGAAGACGACGAAGTGCTTGTCGACGCCGCAGTAGACGCCGACGAAACGGAAGTCGTTGTGGTCATGATAAACCTCACGCGCCCCCGGTTCTTGTTTCCAAGGACCAGATTGAAAGAATTTGAACTGCCGTCTTGATTGGCTTCGATATTTAAACGGGCGACGGAGGGAAATCAGGCGCGATAACTTAACGAGAAGTCAGATTTCTATTTGTTAATGACTGTTAATATTTCAGGGCGCACAAAGATCCGCTCGCAGCACTGAATTTAGGGCCACGGCGGGAAGGCGCGCGAAAACAGCGCCTTCATCCGGCTGTACCTTGATCAAGGCGACAAGCGACAACGTCGCCCGACCAAGCAAGCGTCGCATATTGCAACTGACATCGAGAGATTTGGTTTATGCGGCGGCGCCGTCGTCGTCGTTGGCAAGCGCCAGGATGCGAGCCGCCAGATCTCGGGGAGCACGGATCGGTCGGCCCGATGCAAAGGCCGCCCTGAGGGCGATTGCGTCGCCCAGAATGCGGCGGGCAGCCTCCGACACGGCGAGCAATTGCTCAGCCTCGACCCGAACGGCTTCCGGCCAGCGCGCCAAATCTTCGCCTTGGCGATCGACGAGATCCTGAAATTGGGCTTCGTCCATTCTGGGCAATCCGCTCGGTGACTTCTGTTTCCGAAAGTATCCCCCGCGGGGAAAACACATTCAATAGATAAAAAAAGACAATAAAGTGTCTATTTCTAACGATCTCGGCGATAAAAAAAACGGCCCCGAGACACAGGTCCCGGGGCATTCTGATGGCAGCGTCGAGGCCACCTTCCTCAGCCAGCGATCGGCTTTTGCGGAGCGCTTCCGTAGGCATCTCTCAAAGGTGGCATTATCCGAGCCGGTGCCGCGTGAGCATCGGGCGTTTGTTCCGCCATGAGGCCAAGGAACAGATTGCTGTCGAAGTTGTTGGCCGGCGGAGGCACGACCCGCGCGGCCGCAAGCGATTGAGCGGCGGGCGCTGCCGAACTCTCCGCCGAAGCCTCCCGGTGGGCATCCATGCCGGCAATCTTCGCCCAGGCATCGCGCAAGCCGATCAGACTATCATAGAGCTTGCGATAGCGCCTCAGCACGTCCGGCTTTCCAAAGCTCACATGCAGCGACAGGATGTAGCTCCGATACACACGATGCAGTTGTTCGGCCACCGCCCCGCCCTTGTCATAGTCGAGCGCCTGGTCCAGTCCGCGCAAAATGGTAGCGGCTCGCATGACCTTGCTGAAGCATTCCTCGATCTGCTTCTGTTCGCGTGCCCGGATCGCCTGCAGAATGGCCAGCAGCGTCGCGTCGTAGAGTTTGACGACCGCGACGGTTGGGTGCACCGATGCGGCAGCCTGGCGATAGGCCGCTGCGGCAAATCCCATGTGAGAATTCATGGGCGGATCCCTCCTCGATTGCTTAGGAACTGCTACTGTTCTGGGAATCGAGCAAAGCCGTTAAGTAGCTGAGCGTCGATTGAGCGGTGCTGATCTTGGCCTGAATCTTGGCATAGCGCGCGGTCAGGTTTTCTTTATAGCTTTCCGCCCGGTCTGTTATCGTATCAATCTGATCCTGATAATCGCTATTCTTGTCTTCGAGGCTGGATATTACGGTCGTGATGGAGCCATCACTTGTATTAACGGCCGCATCGGTGACATTATAAAGTTGTTCAGCTATGCCGGAGGATTGAGTGACCGTGATCGACTGGCTGGTGGTGCCGTTATAAACGAAGGTGTAGCCTTCATAGGCCGTTCCGGCCACGCCCTTGAGGCCGTGCCCCGTGCTGGTAACAGTGAACAAACCGCTCTCGCCGTTGACTGTCGCACCGGTGACGTTGCCATCGTCGTCGACGGTGACATCAAGCTTGAAGGTCGACGGGGCACTCGTGCCGCGATAGAGGATTCCAAGGTCGCTCGAAGAACTCTCGAACGTATAGGAAAACAACTTCTGGATCGTACTTGGATCGCTGTTCAGCACGCTGTTCAGCGTACTTTCGTCCAAAACAAGCTTGTTGTTCTCATCGAAGCTGAGCCCTATCGACGACATGGACACATCATCGAGAGAGAACGTCAGGGCGGTAGCGACCTGCTGATTGATACTGCGAATCGTACTGTCGCCGAATAGAACAGAGTCGCTGGATGCGCCGCCGCTCGATGAGGTTTCCTGTTGTGTCAACGCCCATTCCCGATAGGCATTGTAGGCATCAACGAAGGAACTCACCGCGCTTTTGATATCGGAAAGGTTCTGCTCCACGTCGACCGTGACGGACTCGCCGTCGTCTGTCGTCCCTGTGAGGTAGAAGGTCAAACCATCGATTGCGTCATCGACTTCGTTGGATGAGCGCGTGACGCTGACACCATCGATCGTGAACTTAGCTTGCTGAGACGCTTGCAGCTCGTCGGCGAAATCACCGTTGTCGTCGATGACGCCCATGCTCTTGAGAACACCATCGGTATCCCCGACGGAGATTGTTTCTCCAGTATCCGCTGTCGTCAGGATGAGTTCGGAAGACGAATCCGACACTTTCAGCACGGTTGCCTTCACACCGCTGGTGCTGCTCTGGTTATTGATGGCGCTGGCTATGTCCGACAGCGACATGTCCGACGTCACGTCGATGGATACGCTGCTCCCCCCTTCGGTTCCGATGGTGAAGCTTCCCGAAAGCGACAGTGCGGACGATGACGACGCATAGGCACTGCTCGCCACTTTTTGCGTCGTGGCAAGCTGGCTGACCGTAATGGAGTGAGTGCCCGTATCGGCGCCGGATTCGGCAGTCACCGTAAGAACATTGCTCGCGGTGACTCCCCCTACCCCTGTCAGGTAGGCCTCGCGTTCATCGAAAACATCGGAATCACTGCCGGAGGAATCGGTGGCTGCCCTGAGCGCATTCGACGTTGTCTTCAGCGTCGTAAGCAGGTCCGATGCGTCATTGTAGGCGGAAATCTTGGAGGTATTGGTCGTTATCTTTGTCGAGTAAGTATCGGTCGCGGCAAGTTTTGCTTGGTAGAGTTCATCGATGAGCCCACTCCAGTCGATGGAGCTGACATCGGAAGAGGCATAGCTGGTCGCGGAAGTGGAGGAGGACGTCGAGGATGTTGAGGTGGTGCTCGATGTTGTCGTCATATCCTTGCTCCCGTCGCGTCACCCATGGTCGGCGGCGCTGACGGGAAGCCTGCTTCAGCTTCCCGTCAGCGCATCGGGCGGTTACTGCATCAACTTCAGCAGGTTTTGTGTGAGACTGTTGGCCGAGGACGCCGCCGCCACGGCGGCCTGCACCATTACCTGAGAGGAGGCGAGCTTGGCTTCTTCGGATGCCACGTCGACGTCGGAGATCGCCGAGTTGGCGGACTCGAGATTTTCCACCTGCGTCGAGATTGACTCCGAGCTGAACTGGAACTGGCTCTCCTGGGCACCGATCTTGGCACGCGCCGTCGAGACGGTATTGATGGCGGTATCAAGAGTGGTCAGCGCGCTATTGGCGTTGGTCTGAGATGTCACCGTGAGACTACCGACACCGAGGTCGGTCGTGGAGAGACCCTTGAGCGTGATCTTGATGGTATCGGAGCTCGAAGAGCCGATCATCACGCTAACGCCGGTGGAGAACATGTTGTTGCTGGTCAGCAGGCTCTGCGAGTTGAAGCGGGTGCCGCTGGCGATCGTATCGATCTGCCCCCGGAGCGCCGTGAATTCCTCGTTGATATAGCCGCGCTCTGTATCGGTCACCGTGCCAGAAGCCGACTCGGTGGCCAGAACCTTCATGCGCTGGAGAATGTCGGAGATGTTGGAAGCGCCGCCGTCAGCCGTCTGCAGGACCGCGATGGCATTGGTGGCGTTGGTCGACGCCTGGTTCAGCGTGGCCACGTCCGACTGCAGGCGGGTCGAGATGGCAAGACCAGCAGCGTCATCGGATGCCTGACTGATGCGGGAGCCCGACGCCAGCTTGGAGAGCGACGAGGACTGCGAGGCGGCATTCTGGTTGAGGTAGCGGACGGCGGAGTTGGCGGCGGTGTTGGTCGCGATGACGGGCATTTCAGTACTCTCCCTATCGATGAGCAACGTCACCCGTCTGCCGGGAAGACGTTCGCGGGAGGCGTCATCGCCCCTCGCTTCACCCCTTCAACGGACGAGCACGAACCAACCCGGCGAAAATCGTTCGCCGCGACGCATTTTTTTGGTTAATCGCGGGTAAATGACTGACGGATATCATCTTCCGCCTGGGCCAGATGGTGGCGCAAATGCTGGCGCCCGCGCTTCAGCAGCGACTCCACGGCCATGACCGTGGTCTCCATCACCTCGGCTATTTCGGCATTCGACATGGATTCGTGGTAGCTGAGGATCACCGCGATACGCTGCTGGTCAGGCAACTTCGCAAGAGCCGCCTCGAGCAGGCTGTTCATGGAAGCCCGGTGCATCTGGGTCGGTGCGTCCTCGCGACCATCAGCCACTTCTGGCGCCACATCCAGATCATCCATCACAGGCTTGCGCCGAAGATCGATGCAGCGGTTGGTGATGACGCGATAGAGCCAGGTTGAAAACTTGGCCCGTCCGATCTCCATGCGCTTGCGGTGGGTCCAGAGTTTCAGGAAGCTGTCCTGTACAACGTCGTCAGCGTCATCGGCATTCTTCAGAATGCGAAGCGCCAGGGCGAAACCACGGTCGGCATGTCTCTCGACGAGTCTGGCAAAAGCGTCCCGATCGTCATTGGCAATCTGCTCGAGGAGCTTGTCATCCTCATCCCTCGCGCGCCGGACCGGCACCCCTTCCCCATCCACGGAGGAACCGAGGGGAGTGGGCGCCTCGACACGGAACGAGCTCGCAGCAGCAACCATCATCACACACCTCAATACGCCGTCGTTAACCGACCAGAACGTTCCCTACGACACTGAAACGAAGCAACCCGACAAACCAGGCGCAGAAAATCGACGAGGAATAAGAATAAATGCAGTATAGGCAAATAGTTCCACATGACGCGGGGCAAGTTTTACCTGCCGGCAAAACCTGCCTACCGCACATGGGGGCTCGATATCCCCCTACCGCCGCAGAACTCCCGCCTTCCCTCATGATTTCAGCCCTAAGTGATCCAATAGGCAAAATCGCCTCCAGTGATCACCCACGAGGAGCTGCAAATGGCATGCTATTTTTCTGTTTTCACAATAGAAACAAAAGCATAGATGTCTGTTGCAAATAGCCGAACCGCCAGGAAAAAACTGCCCCCAATCAAGTACGAAGAAAATGCCGGTTTCCCGGGACGTACGCGTTGGCAGCGTACGTTTCATAGCAGACGATTAACCTACAGAATGTATCTGCCGGATACAATTTGGAGAGATCGGCAAAATTCAGCCTTCAAGAGGCGAAAGATTTCTTGATCGACACTTCCAAATGGCGCCTGAATGAGTCCCCTCGCCCGTTTTACTTGAGAGACAGGCAAGGAGCCGACATGTTCATCGACACCGACAAGATCGCCCCAGTTACGACCGATCACACATCGCTCGATATTGTCAGCTTCGACGTGTTTGACACGATGCTGCTGCGTCGATGCACGACGCCTGCCGGCGTATTCGAGATGGCCTGCCGGCTGGCAGGCTGCGATATAATCCGGCCCGGCCTGGTGGAAAGCTTCACCCAGCACCGCAGCCTTGCCGAAGCCAAGGCGCGAAAGGCAGCCTTCAAGGCCACCGGCGGAGGCGAGGTGACCATCGAACAAATATACGACCGCTTTCCGCGCCACCTGTTCGGTCTGGACGATATCACCACGGAAAGGTTGGCTGAGTTCGAGTTTCAGGCAGAGTTGGCTCTCTGCGTGGCCAACCCCGACATCCTTGCCTTTTATCGGTCGGCGCGCGACGCAGGGATACGAACCGGCTTCGTCTCCGACACCTACTGGAATGGGAAGCGGCTAGGACAACTGCTTGAGACCGCAGCGCCCGGCCTTTCATGGGATTTCCTCTATGCCTCTTGCGATCACGGCACGTCCAAGAGCGAAAACCTGTTTCGCAAGGTGATCTCGGGCGAGAGGCTGGGCCGGCGACGGATGCTTCACGTCGGCGACAACCCCGGCGCCGATATCGAAGCCCCCAAGCGCTTCGGAATAGAGACCCATTATTGCCGGCAAGCATCGACCTATTTCGCAGGCCTGCTGCAGCGAGAGGGTTCAACTCTCGCTCTTGTTTCGCCCGCTGTTGCCCACGGTCAGCGGCTCGATGGCGGCCTCAGATCGCTGAGACGTTGCGTTGCCAACCGCCTCGAAGCAGAGGCCGACGCCTTCGCACTCGGCGCCACGGTGCTTGGCCCCGTCCTGTCTGCATTCGATCGCTTCGTCTCGGAGGAAATCGACAAGCTGTCAGCAGAAGGTCGGCAGGTCTCGGTGGCCTTTCTCGCTCGCGACGGTTTCCTGCCGTACGGCATTTGGATGGCAGGCAAACGGCAACCTGTTGGCTACGCGGAGATCAACAGACGGGCAGCGGCCCTGGCCGCAGCCGACGATGCCATCGGATTCAAGCCGCTTCTTCCCGGCATCGATCAGATCGATCACGCGGCCGTTGTCGAGATGATTGGAGCCGACAGCCCTGCGCTTCGTTCCTACTTTGCCCGCCAGCCATTGGGCATCGCCGACGGTGACACGCTTTGTGGCAGACTTCCGGCGCTGCTTGGCAAGGAGACGGTCGGGAAGCTGGCTCGCACCATGCGAGCCGGCCTTCTTGAACATATGCGCAAGACCATTCCAGGTTTTGAGACGGCCACCGATCTTGTGCTGGTCGATCTTGGTTATAGCGGCTCGGTCCAGAAGGGACTGAGGCGCGCCATGAAGGCCGCAGGTCTCAAGATGCGCTTGCATGGTCGCTATCTCCTGACCAAGGACGACAGCCTGGAAGTTGAAAAGGGCGACACGATCCGGGGATTTATCGACGATCTCGTCGTCTCGCCCCAGACCAAGCTGACCATGTTGTCCAATATTGCAGTGCTGGAGCAGCTCTGCTCGGCGCCTGATGGCAGTGTGCGCAGTTATGAAAACGGCCGCCCGGTGCGTGAGCAGGAAGTTCGCAGCATGGAACAGCTCAAGCTCGCTCGCGAAGCCCAGGCCGGCGCCATTCACTTCGCCGAACAGGTCGCAGCCTTCGCCGCGGCGGGGCTCGATCCGTTCGCCCGCGGCGAAACGAGAGCAGCCTGGGCGGCGGTGTTGTTGGCCCGCCTGCTTCTATTGCCGACAGATGACGAGCTCTTGCTGCTGGGAAATGCCTGCCACGACATCAACCTCGGGACGAAGGCCATCGTCCCGCTGGCCGATCAGGCCAAGGCGACCGACTGGATGGTTGCCTGGACCTTTTCCGAAGCGGCAGGCATGCCCGCTCCACCGATGTGGCCGGCGGGCAGCTTCAGTGCCGTTTCTCCGGTCGACGGATTTTCATACCTCCTCTATGGATGCGGATTGCTCCCTCGTGAGATTCACGACGACATTCCCTGTGGTCAGGTCGAGATAACACTCGTGGGCAAGACGGCAGCCAGTCTTGCCAAGATCACGTGTCGGCGCACCGGAGCCAATGACCTGCGCCTTCATATCCCGCTGTCCCGTCAGCAGAATATCGAGGCGGTGGCCATCCCCCTCGGCCAGATTGCCCAGAGAGGCTTGTTGCGCGGAGTAACGCTGCAACAGCACGACAAGCTTTTGCAAAGTCACAAGGTAGCCGAGGTCGAGCGTGTTGCCGCAGACCGTCTCCATGCCGTCGGCGTCCGGTTCGATGACGACCATTACCTGTCTGAGCCCGATGGCAAGCTCGTCGTCATGTTGCCACCGCTGAAGGCCAACTACGCCTTTGTCTCCATCCTGCTGAGCCCCCTTGCGGCCGGAAGACCGATGTCGCTGGCGGACGATAACAGCGATCATGGCCCCGCAGCCCGTTTGCCATCGCTGAAGGACGTTATCTGACTGGAGGCAGGCCGTTCAGTCAGCGAGACCTGCGCCCAGCCTGTTGCCTACAAGCAGATTATCAAACCCGAGATACAACATCAGGTCCGGCAAGCCTGGAGAGCTTCTCGATGAGCAGTTGTTGCTGCAGGCAGGTCGCTCTTAACGCACCGACTTCACGACCGAGATCCTCCGTCCTAAGCCAATGATGGAAACTATCGAAGGCTTGCACACAGATCGTCGATAACGCCGTATCGAGCGATGCGAGTTGGCGCAACTCGGCGGCCCTCTCGTCACCAAGCGGCAGCCTCTCGCGAGCATGGACGGCCTTTAAGAGTAGCCGAACCCAGGCTCTTTGTGAGAAAATGGATCGCCGCACAGCAATCCGTTCCACTGACGGCCCTGCTTCGATGTCATCTACGATCTCGGCCGAGGTTTTCCTGGTGGGCGTACAACGACCCGAAAAGTTGCGTTTGGCTGCGGTTTCAAAGTTATCGTAGGTGAGCCAGCCAGGCCCGCCAAAGTGATCGTAACAATAGATGGCCCTCCCGGCCAGGAGCGCCATCTGTACTGTCTTGCCAATCGAAATCACCGTTGCATAGGACATCAGCATTTGGGGTTGGATCATGGCCTGGACCCCATCCTTGCCCAGAACATCGACTGTCCAACCCCGCTGGATAAGCATCTGCCTCGCCGTGGCGAGTTCTGGTGGGATGTGATTGGAGACAATCAGAATCCGACGACGCCCTTCATCTACAAGAGGCACCGGCCCCATAAAGCCACGCGGTACGGGATTGGGAACCACGACCGCCAAATTATAAGCGGAGTCAAACTCTTCGAGGCGCGCCTTGGTTTCCTCGCTGTTAGCGACAACGACGTCCGCCAACTCTCGTTCCAGCCGCGAAAGGGGAGCTTCCATTTCTATGAAAGACGAGAGATGCGCAAACACAAAAAACGGCGGTCCAAACCGCTGCATTTCATCGATAACACGCGGCGTAATCAGCCGCGTCAGTGCATTCTGCTGGGAGTAGACAACGTCAAAGCTTGTGACGGAAATCTCGTAGGGATTGGAAGTCACCTGCAACGCCCCCGCTGCGAGCAGTGCCTCTCGACGAGCCGCATCAATGCAATGCGCGTATACCGCAACTCGCCCCCCCTGCGCCGCAAGCTCTTCAGTCAGCTCAACAGTTATGACTTCAGAACCGGCCCAGTCAGTGAGACGACCAGTAGCAATCAGAGCCGAAAAATCCCGACGGGGATTGGGTTTTTCCATCCTAGATCCTGTTATGCGAGACGAGCGTCGGGCCACGAAACGCGGCCTAGCAGAGCACGGTGCCGGCAACGTGCTCTTCACAAGATTGTAACGCTCGAAACGCTGCGATCAGGCGCGGAAAGACTGAAGGATCGAGGCGAGCCCTGGTTCGTCCACGATCACCGCCGCATCCTCGCGGCTCATCCATTGCCGCTGTCGCTGGCTCCGCTCTGGCCAGTCCGACAGATCCTCTGTGACTTCGAGGCTGTAGACGTCAACGTCCACCAGGGCGAAGCAGTCGGTGAGCCGCTTCCAATAGCGATAGCGACCGATAGGCACCTTGGAAGGAGTGCCGAGTACGCCGGCCTCTTCCATCGCTTCGATGGCTGCGGCCTTGCGATCGGTCTTTCCTTTCATGCGCCAACCCTTGGGGATCAGCGGGCGATGGGTCTCGCGCGAGGACACGAGCAACACGGACACGCCACCGTCCGCCGTTCGACGGAACGGCAGAGCCGCGACCTGATGCTGAACCTTTCCTTTGGCGACTGCCTTGCCCATGGTACCCGGAGATAAGCTTGAAAGACGACCTTAAAACGACTCGCGTCTGACTTAACTAGAATATCAGCGAAAAGTTTCCAGTCCGTAGAGAGACGCACGGGGTGACGATTGTGGGACTAAGCATTTGGTACACATCAAATCGCGCCTCACCCTGTCGAAATTCCGTCATCGACCCGCCGTAATTACCGATACATTGTTGAATTTAGCGATCTCAACTGCGAAAGAGGTTCCGATCATGTCCTTCACCACCTTCGATGCTCACACCGCTTTGATTGTCATCGATCTTCAGAAGGGCATTGCTGCGTTGCCACGCGAAGAGCTTGCTCGCCCAGCGATCGCCAACGCGGTGAGACTCATCGACGCCTTTCGGAGGCGGAAGCAGCCGGTTGTCCTGGTCAACGTAGTCGGCGGAGCACCCGGCCGCACCGACAGGAAGCCGAGCGGCGATCGGCCAGCCGACTGGGCGGAGCTCCTTCCCGAGCTAGGATCGGCACCGGACGATATCCGCATCACCAAGAAGACCTGGGGTGCGTTCACCGGCACGGGGCTTGATGAACGCCTTGGGGACCTCGGGGTTACCGGCGTCGTGGTCTGCGGCATTGCCACCAGCAAGGGGGTTGAATCCACCGCCCGCTTTGCCCACGAACTTGGCTATAATGTTGCCCTGCCCGTCGATGCCATGACCGACTCAGATCCGGAAGCACACCGGCGTAGCGTCGAGCTGACCTTCCCATCGATCGCCGAAACCGGAACGACTGACGAGCTGATCGGTCTCATCAAGTGAGATCGAAGAAGCGCCGCGCCAGTGCGTGAAAAAAGACAGGGCCGCGTTCCAGCAGCTTGTCGTTGAAGTCGTAACGGCTGTTGTGAAGCCCCGCACTCTCCCCATTGCCAAGGAAAAGGTAGGCGCCGCTCACCTTCTCCAGCATGAACGCAAAATCTTCGCTGCCCATCATCGGGCGGTCGAGCGGTTCGAAAGCATCGTCGCCAAAGGTGGCGCGTATGACGTCCGCGGCGAGTTCGACCGACACGCGATCGTTCATGGTGACGGGGTAGCCCACCTGCCAATCGATGCGAATATCCGCGCCGAAACTCGCCGCCTGCGACCGGGCGATCTCTTCGAAACGCCGGCAAAGCCGCTCCCGAACGGAGGGATCGGTTGCCCGCAGGCTTATTTCGAGCACGGCTTCGTCGGGGATGACGTTGCAAGCCGACCCGGCATGGAAAGCTCCGACGGTGATGACGCCGGCCTCTTGCGGCGGCACGTTGCGCGACACAGCGGTCTGCAAGGCCATGACGATGCTCGCTGCGGCGACCACAGGGTCGACCGTGTCTTCGGGACGAGCACCATGCCCACCCACGCCGCGCACGGTCAGCGTTGCCGCGTCGATGGCCGCCATCATCGCGCCTTGCCGCGCCGAGAACCGACCAGCGGCCAGCCCTGGGTAGTTGTGCAGCGCAAAGACCGCATCGCAGGGGAACCGATCGAACAGACCGTCGGCGATCATGCGCGCGGCACCGCCGGCCGTTTCTTCGGCAGGCTGGAAGATGAAGTGCACCTTGCCTCGAAAATCGTCGTCGTGCAGAAGACGGAAGGCCGCGCCGATCAGCATGGTCGTGTGGCCATCATGGCCGCAGGCATGCATCATTCCGGGCGCGCGGCTCGCATAGACGGCACCCGTTTCCTCGACCACCGGCAAACCGTCCATGTCGGCCCTGAGACCGATGGCCCTGCCATCGCCACCCCGATCAAGGGTTGCGACAAGACCGGTCGCGGCCAAGTCACGCGTCACCGAGAGCCCCCAACCCGACAGCAGATCGGCAACGAAGGCTGAGGTTTGTCGCTCTTCGTAGCCAGCCTCCGGCATCTGATGCAGGCGATGGCGGATGGCGACCAGTTCCGGCAGGAAGGCGCGGTAGGCGGCTTCGTCCATGATTTACCCCAGCTGTTGCGGCCTTGCCGGCTGGCGATAGAGCGTCAGACGACGCTCGACTTCGGCCATGACGCGCGTCAACACCACAACAACGGCAAAGTAGAGAAGCCCTGCGGCAATCAGCGGCTCGAAGATCAGAAGCGACTGACGCTGCAGCATGCGGGCCGTGCCCATCATCTCCATGATGGTGATCATAGAGGCAAGCGACGTCGACTTGAGGAGAATGATGACGTCGGAGGTCAGCACCGGCAGACATAGCCTGAGAGCCTGCGGCAGCGTGATGCGTCTCAGAATGGTGAAGGGCCGCATGCCCACCGCCACCGCCGCCTCGGTCTGCCCCTTGGGCACCGCGAGAATGGCACCACGGATCACCTCGGCGTTGTAGGCGGCCTGGTTGAGCGACAGGGCGAACACGGCATACCACAGGCCGTCACGCAGATAGGGCCAGAGGAAGGAATGACGGATGAAAGTGCCTGGCAGCACCTGCCCCAGCCCATAATAGATGAGATAGAGCTGAACCAGGAGTGGTGTACCACGGAAGGCGAAGGTGAAAGCCTTGGCCGGCCAAGCCGAGAGCCGGCTGCCGTAAACCATGGCCACGGCCGTGGCCGTGCCCATCAACAAGCCGAAGATGACGCCGGTCACCGTCAGGAACAGCGTCAGCGGCATGGCGGCGATCAGCGGTGGCAGGAACGTGACGACGTGGACGAGCGACTCCATCAGCGGAAGCCCCGCGAGAAGCGCCGTTCCAGCCGGGCGATGATGTAGACCGACACCAGGGTGATCAGCAGGAACAGGATGGCGGTGAGCCCATAGAAGAAGATGTACTGCCGCGTGCCGGCCGCCGCCCGGTAGCCGACGTAGAGCAGGTCGTTGAAGGCGCCGAGCACCGAGATGATGGCGCTCTCCTTGGTCATTTCCAGCCACAGGTTACCCATGCCGGGGATGGCATGGCGGATCATCTGGGGAACGACGATACGGGCGAGAATAAGCCACCGGTGCATGCCGAGCGCCAACCCCGCCTCGATCTGCCCAAGCGGCACCGCAAGATAGGCTGCTCGCAACACCTCCGCCAGGAAGGCACCGGAAACAAAGGCCAACGCCACCACGGCCGCCCAGA
>JARKNW010000167.1 GCA_029976075.1 Pleomorphomonas sp. | reverse complement strand
GAGATCCTGACGCTGCCTGTGGTGCCGGAATACGCCTCGCTCAACATCGCCCAGGCGGTGCTGGTGGTGGCCTATGAGTGGCGGAAGGCGGGGTTCGAGGATCCCGACGCGGCGCTGCCGTTTGCTGCCTCCGACCGGTCGCCGCCGGCCGGCAAGGCGGAGTTGCTCGGCCTGTTCGACCATCTGGAATCGGTGCTGGACGAGCGACACTTCTTCCATCCGCCCGAGAAGCGGCCGACGATGATCCGAAACCTCCGGGCCATCTTCCAGCGCCAGCAACTGACGCAGCAGGAGATCAGGACGCTCAGGGGCATCATCACCTGCCTCGACGGCAAGAACCACCGGCCGAAGAAGCGGATCGTCGAGGACGGCGACGCATAGGTTTCGTTAACCCTGCGGGCTGAGGATGAAAGCCGCTCGGCCCGATGTCGCCGCATTCGGCTGGCACAGCTGACGGAACGAGACAGGCTCTAGGAAACTCCATGCGCATCCTGGTGTTCGACAGTGGCGTCGGCGGCCTTTCGGTCGCGCGCGAAATCGGCAAGGCGCTGCCGGGCGCCGGCATGGACTATGTCGCCGACCTCGCCGTCTTTCCATATGGCGCGCTGGAGCCGGATGTCCTGATCGACCGAGTCGTTTCGTTGATGGACGAGGCGCTTTCCGAGCTCGATCCGGCGGCGCTGGTGATCGCCTGCAACACCGCCTCGACCCTGGTGCTGCCGCCGCTGCGGTCTCGCTTCAAGCTGCCGATCGTCGGAACGGTGCCAGCGGTCAAGCCGGCGGCCGAGCACAGCCGGTCGCGGCTCGCCTCCGTTCTGGCGACGCCGGGCACGGTGAAGCGCGACTATACGCACGACCTCATCGAGACCTTCGGCGGCGACTGCCGCTTCACACTGGTCGGTTCCAGGGCGTTGGCCGGGCTCGTCGAGCGGCAGTTCTCCGGCGAAACGGTCACCGACGCCGAGCTTCTCGCCGAAATCGCGCCCTGCTTTGTGGAAGAGGACGGCAGGCGTACCGACGCCGTGGTGCTCGCCTGCACCCATTACCCGCTGGTGCTCGATCGACTGAAGGCGCTGGCGCCCTGGCCGGTGGAATGGATCGACCCGGCGCCGGCCATTGCCCGGCGCGTGGCGACGGTGACGGCGGGTGTCGGCCCGTCGCGCGACGAAGGGGCGCCGAACCGCTTCTTTTCGACCGGCCGCCGGCCGGCGCGCGCCATGCTCGAAGCCTTCGGGTTCGAGGAAGGGGCGGGGCTGTTCGGCTCAGTCACGGAAAAAGGTGCCGATCGCGGCTCGAAAGCCGGCAAAGCTGCGCTTTCAGTTTGACAGCGGCCGCTCCCTCGACTATTCACCCCTCAACCCGCCGGTTCCTTGGCAACGAGGAGCCGGCGTGGCCGTTCACGTGTCCCGTGGGGGACCTGCCGCGCGCAGTGTTTCCCTGTCGGTTTCGGGTGGTCTTCGGGCCAGATCGAGGCAGAGGAGGGCGCGCGTCCTGAAAGAAACACTGACTAAAAGCGGGATACGCGATGTCTAAGCGCCATAGTGCAAAGTACAAGATCGACCGCCGCATGGGCGAGAACCTCTGGGGTCGCCCCAAGAGCCCGGTCAACAAGCGTGAATACGGCCCCGGCCAGCACGGTCAGCGCCGCAAGGGCAAGACCTCGGACTACGGTCTGCAGCTCCGTGCCAAGCAGAAGCTGAAGGGTTACTACGGTGACCTCAGCGAGAAGCAGTTCTACAAGATTTACGAGGAAGCCGTCCGTCTGCGTGGCGACACCTCGGAAGCGCTGATCGGCTTGCTCGAGACCCGTCTCGACGCCGTCGTCTATCGCGCCAAGTTCGTGCCGACCCCGTTCGCGGCTCGTCAGTTCTGCAACCACGGCCACGTCACCGTCAACGGCCGCAAGGTCAACGTCGGTTCGTACCGCTGCAAGGTTGGCGACGTGATCGAAGTTCGTCAGAAGTCCAAGGAACTGGCGATCGTTCTCGAGTCGGTCGAGCTCGCCGAGCGCGATACGCCGGACTACATCGAAGTCGACACCGCCAAGAAGATCGCCAAGCTGGTGCGCGTGCCGGCCCTGGCCGACGTTCCCTACGCCGTCAAGATGGAGCCGAACCTGGTCGTCGAGTATTACTCGCGCTGATAGGGTTCCGAAGCTTCGGATATCTGGAAAGGCCGCCCCGCAACGGGCGGCCTTTTCGCTTTTGGGAATCAGAGATCAGACGCCAAGGTCGGCGTAGATCGCCTGGAAGATGTCTTTGGGGAAGGCGCCGATGCAGCCCTCAAGGGCCGTATTGGTGAAGATGACGATCGTGAGCCCGGTTGCCGGGTCGACGTACCACTGATGGCCATAGATGCCGCCCCAGGCCCAGGTGCCGGGCTGGCACGGCAGCTTCTGCACGGTCGGGTCGCGGTAGATCGACCAGCCGTGCGAATAGCCCTGGCCGGATGGCGCCGGGTCGAGATCCACCGTATGCGCTTCCGTCAGAAGCGGCCGGGAGGCCGGCGACAGGATGGGCGCGCCGCCTTTGCGCATCGCCTCGAGAAAGGCGAGGAAATCCTCCGCCGTACCGATCATGCCGGCGCCGCCGGAAGGGAACGCCGTGCGATCGAAGGCGCGGCCGGTCCAGAACGTCACGAAGCCGTCGCCGTCCTTGACGCGCTCGATATCGCCCATGCGGGTCGGCGGCGTGCCATCGGCATATGGAACGGCCAAGCGGCTGGGATCGGTCGGCCAGAAGCCCGTATCGGTCATGCCGAGGGGATCGGTGACACGCGCCTTGACGATCTCCGGCAATGTGCGGCCGTCGGCGATTTCCATCACGCCGCCTAGCACGTCGATGGCGACCGAATAGCGCCAACTGGTTCCCGGCTCGAAGGCGAGGGGCAGGGCGGCGATGCGGCGGATGTTTTCGGCGAGGTCGAAGTCAGACGGGCCGGTACCACCTGAGGCCGGCTTGCCGTTGCCGTTGTCGGTGTCGTAGGTGAGGCCGGAGGTGTGCGTCAGAAGGTGCGAGATGGTGATCGTCGGTGCGGTGCCGTCGGGCAGGCGTGGCCGGAAGTCCGGCAGGTAGCGCGTAACAGGATCTTCGAGGCGCATCTTGCCGGCTTCGATCAACGCAAGTGCCGCCACCGAGACCATTGGCTTGCTCACCGATGCGAGGCGGAAGAGCGTGTTCGGTTCGATCGGTCGCGCCGCCTCACGATCCAGGAAACCGGCCTGCCGGCTGTAGATGAGGTCGCCGTCTCTCTTGATCAGGATGTTGGTGCCGACGATCTTTCGGCCCAAGGCCTGTTCGATGACGGCATCAACGCCGGAAAACTTTATGGTCTTGCCCACCTTGCTCTCCCTTTCTCTTCCCGGGCGATCTTGTGGCCACCTTACTCATTCACCTGTTGGTTTGTGGCAGGAGGATGCAATTGATCCATGTGATGGTGAACCAGTGACGCGTTACCATATTGACACGTTACTAAAATGGAACATATTATCCCGTCATGGCAGACGTTTTTGATGCCCTTGCCAGTGCGCACCGTCGCCAACTGCTGGACGCCCTCAGGGAGCGGGACGGACAGACGTTGGGCGAGCTCGAGAAATGCCTGCCATTGTCGCGCTTCGCGGTGATGAAGCACCTCGGCGTCCTTGAGGATGCCGGGTTGGTGGTCACCCGCAAGGTCGGGCGAGAGAAGTTTCACTATCTCAACCCGGTCCCCATTCAGGATGTGAGCGATCGCTGGATTTCGCGCTACGCCTCACCGTTTGCGCGTGGTCTTGCCGATCTGAAAAACGGGTTTCAGCGGGGATTTTCAGCAATGGATACTGTGACGGCTGCGCCAAAGCACGTTTATCAGCTTTTCATCGACGCTCCGCCGGAGGCGGTGTGGGCGGTTCTGACCGACGATGACAAGACGCCGCTTTGGCAGCATTTCAACATGACGTCGCGAACCGATTGGCGTGTCGGAGGCAAGATCGAGTTCCTGCTAGGCGATCGGGCGATGATCGTCGGCGAGTTGACCGAGATGGTGGCGCCGAAGCGACTTTCCCACACCTTCGCCGCGCGCTGGTCCGATGACGTGGCGGGCGATCCGCCGTCGCGTGTGACGTGGGAGTTGGAGGCCGTCGGCAATGGGGCGACGAAGCTCACCCTCGTTCACGATGATTTCGGCGGAGATACCACCACCAGCCGCATGGTAGCGGTGGGCTGGATCGAGGCAATCTCCCGTCTCAAGACCTTGATCGAGACGGGCCGCTCCTTCGCCATGCCGGGGCTTTCTGGCTGAGCTTGCCGACAAAAGGAAAAGGCCGCCCGGGTTTTGGGCGGCCTTCTCGTTTGATCATCGTGGTGTGACGATCGATTTGCTGGGAGGCAATCAGTTGCCGATCACAGCGCTGTTGTCGGCGTAGGGGATGTAGCGCTGCTGGGCGATCGGGGCCGACGCACCCGGCAGAACGGTCTTGGTGACGAAGTCGGTGCCGGCATCCGCA
>JARKNW010000148.1 GCA_029976075.1 Pleomorphomonas sp. | reverse complement strand
GCCTCAACCCGCAACTGGCGGTCATGATGAGCGGCATCGCCACCCTCGTCTTCCTGATCGTTGTCAAGCATCGCGTACCCAGCTATCTGGGCTGTTCAGAGTGCTTCGTGGGCGTGGCCACCGCGATCTACGCGCAAGGCGGCAAACCCGACTCGGTCACCGGCGCCATGTTCTGGTGTGGTCTGGGACTGTTCATCGTCGGGCTGATCATCCACTTCATGGGATCGGGCATCATCCATAAGGCGTTGCCGCCGGCGGTCACAGGCGCCGTGGTCATGCTGATCGGTTTCAACCTGGCCCCGGTGGTCGCCCGGACCTACTGGCCGCAGGACCAGTGGATCGCCGTGATCGTCATGATCATCGTGATCTGCCTGTCGGTGGGATTGCGCGGTTTCGCCGGACGTATCGCCATCTTCTTGTCACTGATCATCGGTTACGTGCTCAGCTGGCTGGCCGACCTGACCCTCGGGCCGAAGTCGACCATCGCGTCCGACGGCACCGTCACCGAGGCCTTCCGCGTCGATTGGACGAAGGTCGCCAGCGCCGACTGGTTCGGCCTGCCTCCGGTGACCGACCTTGCCAACTGGCAACTGGGTGACCCCAACAATGTCGTCGGCTTCCACCTGCCCAACTTCAACTTCGCGTTCGCACTGATCGCCCTACCTGTGGTGATCGCGCTGATCGCCGAGAACACCGGCCACGTCAAGGCGGTCGCCGAGATGACCGGCACCAACCTCGATGCCTACATGGGACGTGCGCTCGGCGCCGACGGCCTGACCTCGATGATGGCCACGTTCGTCGGTGCAGGCCCGACCACCACCTACGCCGAGAATATCGGCGTGATGGCGGCCACCCGCGTCTACTCGACGGCGGCCTACGCGGTGGCATCGGTGGTGGCAATCCTGTTCGGATTCTCACCCAAGTTCGGCGCGGTCATCTCGGCCACCCCGGGCGGTGTGCTCGGCGGCATCACGGTGGTGCTGTACGGCATGATCGGCCTGCTCGGCGCCAAGATCTGGAAAGAGAACAACGTCGATTTCGGTAATCCGCTCAACCTGGTCCCGCTGGCAGCGGGCATCATCATCGGCATCGGTGACGTCACCTTGCAGTTCACCGACGACTTCTCACTGGGAGGCATCGCGCTGGGCACCATCGTCACCATCGCGATGTATCACATCGCCAAGGTGCTCGCGCCGAAGGAGATGGTCGATGCTGCCGAAGGTGCCACTTTGATCGTGGACGCCCCCGGCGCGTACGAGTCGGGACAGATCCCCGCGGTCGGCGGCAAGGGCGCGAAAAAGTAGCCCCTGGCCTCAACGCAAGATC
>JARKNW010000146.1 GCA_029976075.1 Pleomorphomonas sp. | reverse complement strand
TGCGCCGCGCCGCCTTGAATCTCTTTCGCGCCGACAAATCCCGGGTCATGAGCTTGCCACGAAAAATCAAGACCGCTGCCTACAATCCAGCCTATTTGGCTGCCGCTTTGCAGCTACGGGAAATTTGATGCTCCGCCCCTGTTTCCTGCGGCTGGGTGAGGGCGTTGTGGGAGTACACCGCTGCACAATGGAGGTTTTTTTTTGACGGGGCAAATGCGGATGAAGTTGTCAGTGGATTCCCATTCTGGTGATCACCGAATCGCAGTGCGCTGTCTGGCTCCTATCGACGACACCAATCAGTCGCAGCAACGCAGTATGGAGAAGTGGTCGGTGGTTTCTCGCCTCTCGGTCGAAGATCATGTTGAACGCGAATGTCCAAAGAAGCGACCGAATAACATGCGAATTCCGCGGACCAGCTTTGGTAACAACCAGATCAGCAAGATGACGAAGCCGCCGAGAATGATCAGGAAAGGGATGGGGTGATAGATGGCGGCGTAGAGGCCGCTGGCGACCACCACATCTTCACCGAGGGAGGTCGCGACATTTGAGAACGGTTCAGGAGAGCTGTTGATGAGTGCTCGTCCTCCCGCCTTTGCAAGATGGGTTCCTGCGGCAATAGAGCCTCCCAGCAGCCCGGCGGTAAGCATCAGTTCAGGCGAATGCTCGCCCATCGCCAAGGCCGCGAGGACCGCGCCAGCGGGTATGCGGATAAAAGTCTGGATGCCGTCCCAGATGGAATCGACGATCGGAATCTTGTCGGCCAGAAACTCGATCGCCAGAAGGGTGCCTGTGACGCTGATGACCCATGGATTCTCAAGAGCCTGCAAGCTGGCAGGGAGCTGCAAATGGCCGAGTTTCCCGAGCAGTCCAGCCGCAAAAAGCACGGCGTACAGACGCATGCCGCTTGCCCAGGCCATGCCTCCCGCCAAAGAAACCGACTGAACTACATCCACGATCTAGCCACCCGGATGCCAATCCCAAAACGGGCGGGTGCGTCGCAACGCCACGATACGAGCCTCAGGAACCACCGTTTCCCTGGCGTAATCGTCCATAGACCAATAGCAGGCCAATAGCGGCAACCACCGAGGCAATGAAACCAGCGCCTTCGCCCGCCTGATACCAGCCGAAAAACTGTCCGACGAATCCCGCCAGGAAGGAACCGGCGATGCCGAGCAGAATGGTCATGATGAAGCCCATGTTTTCCTTGCCCGGATGCAACAACTTGGCAACGACGCCGACTACGAAGCCAAGCACGATGGTCCACACGAAACCCATGGCAGATCCTTTTCTTAGGCCGATCGGGTCTTCAGTATAGCTCCCCGATAAGGGCCTTGCTTCCAACAGCGACATCGGGACACTGGGGCCAGGCGTTGCGTGGACGGAAAAGGTTCATGCGCGCAATTCTTGAACACGAGGTCTGCGCCGTTGCTAAGCCACGGACCGGCGGAAGCCGCTCTACTTAGTCGCCGTCGGCGAAGACTCTGTTTCGCCCTGCAGTCTTGGCCCTATAAAGCGCCGCATCCGAAATCGCCAGCACCTCAGACAGACTCGAATGGTTCGATGAGCGTTCGGCCACCCCGATGCTCACCGAAACGCTAAGCGAACCGTGCGGCGAAGAAATCGTTGTATTTTCGACAGCCTGGCGCAGCCGTTCGGCGACGGCCATGGCCTGCTCCTTCGTCGTGTTGGGAAGCAGGGCGATGAACTCCTCGCCGCCATAACGGCACCAGAAATCGTCCGAGCGCAATGCCGCCTGGGCGGCCTTCGATACTTGAACCAGGGCGACGTCGCCGGTCTGATGGCCGTGCTGGTCGTTGAAGTTCTTGAAGTGATCGATATCGACCGAAAGAATCGAGAGCGGATAATCATGACGCACGCTTCTGGACCATTCCTTGTCGGCGAACTCGATCAAGGCACGGCGATTGTAGGCGTCCGTCAGCGTGTCACGACGCGCTTGAGCGTGGATTTCGTCCTGCAGGCGTTGCGATGTATGCAACGTCAGCAGTACCGTTAGCATCGGGAAACTGATCAGCGATGTTGCGATCCACAACAAGCGCGGCAGCGTTGGCGACAACGAGAAGGTCAGATCAAAGACACCTCCTGCCACCCGCCAGGAGCAGACTATCGTCAGGACGACGAACACGATTCCTATTATCCGGAAAGTGTGGTTGCCTCTGGCTGTCCTGGTCGTCAAACAGGCGTGTGCCGTGTAGAGGTCGAACGCCAGAAACACCGCGCTCTGAATCAGCACGCTCGCCGGGTAGTTCGGCGCCCCCACGGTAAACCATGCCAGGAGTCCATTGGCTACGGTGCACAACGCCAGTCCAAGTTTGAGCGGCGGTTTTCGGTCGGTCGCTTTGACGATGCCGAAATTGAAGAGCATCAAGCCCGGCAGCAGGAACAGGTTTGAAACGATCTCGGTCAGTACAACCGGCGCGAGATTGCGCAGAGCAAACAGAAACAGGCCGATGGCCATCATCAATGATCCGATGGCCCAATCCTTTGCCGGCGGATAGTTGCGCTGAACACTCCACAAATAGACCAGCACCACCGCCTGCCCGATAGTGACGCCGACGTAGATCAGAACCAGCGTTCTTATATCAAGAATGGGGGTCATGCGCAGATCTGGATCGAACGAAAGGTTGGAGTTTATACCGCGATTACCCGGTCAGCGCCTGCCACTTTCGGGGCGCAGTCACCGGGCGTATTTCGCGCTGCCGGTTCCGGGCGCCGGCGGGCTGTGGAAAAATGGCGCCTCATCGTCGAAAGGCCGCCATGAACGTACGCCTCGCCCGAGCCCAGGGCTCCGTTTTTCCCAGCGTTTGTCCGCACGATTGCCCAAGTGTCTGTTCGCTGCAACTCGAGGTTGCGGCCGATGGGCGGCTCGGCAGGGTGCGCGGCGGCGAACAGCCGTATACCGACGGGGTGATCTGCGCCAAGGTGGCGCGCTACGCGGAGCGCGCCAATCACCCGGAGCGGCTGATGCATCCCTTGCGCCGGAGCGGGCCGAAGGGCAGCGGGAAATTCGAAATCATCGGATGGGATCAGGCGCTCGATCTGGTGGCCGGGAACCTGAATCGAGCCATCGAGAAACATGAACCGGAAACCGTCTGGCCGTATCACTACGCGGGAACCATGGGCCTCGTGCAACGTGCCGCGCTGCGCCGTCTCGGGCATCTTGCCGGGTGGTCGCGGCAACACGAAACGTTCTGCGTCGCGCTTTCCGACGCCGGATGGCAGGCCGGTGTCGGGGCCAAGCACGGCGTCGATGCGCGCGAGGTGGTCGATTCGGAGTTGATCGTGGTGTGGGGCGGCAATCCGGTACATACGCAGATCAACTTCATGCATTGGGTGCAGAAAGCGCGGCGCCAGACCGGCGCGAAGCTGGTGGTGGTCGACCCCTACCGCACGGCGACCGCCGAAAAGGCGGACGTGCACCTGATGCTGCGGCCCGGTACCGACGGCGCGTTGGCCTGCGCGGTGATGCACGTGTTGCTCCGGGACGGGCTGGCCGATCGCGACTATCTGGCGCGTCTTACCGATTTTTCGCCGGTCGTGGAGCGGCATCTGGAGAGCAGGACGCCGGAGTGGGCAGCGGGAATCACCGGATTGTCGGCCGAGCAGATCGTCGCATTCGCCAGGCTCTACGGGGCGACGCGGCGCAGCTTCATGCGCATCGGCTACGGCTTCACGCGCCAGCGCAATGGGGCGGCGGCGATGCATGCGGTCAGTTGCCTGCCGGCGGTTACCGGGGCGTGGCAGGAGAAGGGCGGCGGCGCCCTGTATGGCCACAGCGCGATCTACGGCCTCGAGCGCCGCTTCCTCAACGGCCTCGACAGGCCAGTTCCGGCCGCCCGCCAACTGGACATGTCGGCGCTCGGCGCGGTGCTGGCCGGCGATCCCGGCGCCCTGCGCGGCGGGCCGCCCGTGACGGCGATGCTCGTCCAGAACACCAATCCGGCGGTCGTCGCCCCGGAGAGCCTGGCGGTACGGCAGGGCTTGCTGCGCGACGACCTGTTTCTCTGTGTGCACGAACAGTTCATGACCGACACCGCACGGTTGGCCGACGTGGTCCTGCCGGCGACCATGTTCACCGAGCACGACGACCTGTACCTGGCGTCTGGCCATACCTTTCTGCAGGTGGCGGAGGCGATTCTCGAACCGCCCGGGGAGTGCCGGTCGAATCACGACTTCATCGGGCAGTTGGCCGGGCGTCTGGGAGTCGACCACCCCGCCTTCGGCATGAGCGCGATGGCGGTGGTCGACCAGGTGCTGACGGCCTCCGGCAAACCCGGCGCGGATGACGTGCTGCGTCAGGGCTGGATGGATTGCTCGCTGCCTTTCGAGAAAGCGCATTTCCTCGACGGCTTCGGTCATCCGGACGGGCGTTTTCGATTCTCGCCGGATTGGGCGGCGATCGGTCCGGACCATGCCGTCATGCCGGCCATGCCGGATCAGCTCGACGTCATCGAGAACGGTTCCTTGGAGACGCCGTTCCGTCTGGTGCCGGCGCCGGCCCGGCATTTCCTCAATACGACCTTCAGCGAAACGGAAAAGTCACGTGCAGGGGAAGGCCGGCCGACGGTTCTCGTCCATCCCGATAGCGCGAAAGCGATTGGAATTGCCGACGGCAGCCTCGTTCGCCTCGGCAACCGGCGCGGAAGCGTTCGCTTGCACGCCTGCCTGTTCGACGGCGTTCAGCCGACGACGCTGGTGGTTGAAAGCCAGTGGCCGGGCGGCAGTTTTGTGGATGGCATCGGGATCAATGCGCTGGTCGGTGCGGCGCCGGGATTCCCCAACGGCGGCGCGGCCTACCACGACACGGCCGTGTGGCTGGCGCCGGATGCCTCGATGGGCGGTCAACCGCCGGGCGAGGGGCTTGCCCGCCAAGGCGGTCGGGCGGGTTAACCCGCTTCCTTGCGCACGGGCTATACTGTCAGGGAAGGAGATGGCATTCCTCCTCTAACCGCCTCGACATTTTGAGGCTGATGATGCCTACGCAGTACCCCGGACGGGTCGCGTAGGTTTTTTTGTACCTGTCCAACAGGCAATCAAGAACATTTGGACAGGATCATGCTTAAACCGGTTATCGCCATTTCATCTGGAGCGGCTGCCGGCGCCCTTCTGCGCTGGCAACTGGGCGCCAGGCTCAACAGTCTTTTGCCCGCCTTGCCGCTGGGAACCCTCACCGCCAATCTGGTCGGCGGCTATATCATTGGCGTGGCCATCGCCTTTTTTTCGCTCGCGCCGGGCATTGCCCCGGAATGGCGCCTGGCCATCGTCACGGGATTCTGCGGCGGACTGACGACCTTTTCCACGTTTTCCGCCGAAGTCGTCGCGACCTTGCAAGAAGGCAGTCTCTCACGGGCTGCCGGCACCGTTCTCGTCCATGTCGCTGGGTCTCTGCTGATGACCGTCGCCGGCATGGCGTCGTGGCATTGGTTGAAACAAAGCTAGAGGAGGCGTCATGAACGGGTTCCAGATCACTTTTTTCACGCATCAGGATTCGCGCCACAAGGGCAAGCCGATCGGCGACTGGCTTGTGCATCTCGCGCAGGAGATGGGCTTGCACGGCGCAACGCTGATCGCCGCGGGAGAAGGCTTCGGCCGCGGAAAGCGGATCCACTCGGCGCATTTCTTCGAGCTGACCGATCAGCCGGTCGAGGTCATGATGGCTGTCACGCGCGAGGAGGCGGTTCGCCTGTTCGAGCGTCTCAGAGCCGAAGACGTGCACCTCTTCTACGTCAAATCGCCGGTGGAGTTCGGCAAACTCGGGGAGCCTGACTTATGACTGACACCTGGTTCCTCGCCGCCCTGTGGCTCGGGCTCGCGCTCGCCGCGAGCCTCCTCTCGATCTGGCTGCGCATCGCCACCGCACTTTCCGAAATCGTCGTCGGCGCGATCGCCCAGTTACTGATCGGTGCGTTCCTCGGCGGCATCACGCTCGGATCGAGCGAGTCGTGGGTCGGCTTCCTCGCCGGCACGGGCGCCATCGTCCTGACCTTCCTCGCCGGCGCGGAACTCGACCCGCACATCCTCAGGCGCAAGTGGAAGGAGTCTTTGGCCATCGGCCTGGCGAGCTTTGCCGCGCCATTCTTCGGCTGCGCCGCGATCGCGTATTGGGGGCTGGGCTGGAGCGTCGAGGCGAGCTGGCTGGCCGGCATTGCCATGTCCACCACCTCGGTTGCCGTCGTCTATGCCGTCATGCTGGAGTTCGGCTTCAACGCCACCGACTACGGCAAGACGGTACTGGCCGCGTGCTTCGTTACCGATCTGGCGACGGTGCTGGCGCTCGGCTTCATCTTCGCGCCGTTCTCCATGCGCACGCTCGTCTTCTTCGCCGTGAGCCTCGTGGTGTTCGCCATCATGCCCTGGGTCACGCCGCGCTTCTTCAAACGCTACGGCAGCCGCCCGTCGGAACTCGAAGCCAAGTTCCTGCTGTTCTGGTTGTTCGCGCTCGGCGGACTCGCCGCCTGGGCGGACAGCGAGGCGGTCCTGCCCGCCTACCTGATGGGCATGGTGCTGGCCGGCACGGTCGGCAAGGACCACGCCCTGATACGCCGCCTGCGTACGCTGACCTTCGGACTGCTCACGCCGTTCTACTTCATCCGCGCCGGGTCGCTCGTCTCGATGCAGGCGATCGTCGCCGCACCGATGGCGCTGTTCGTGCTGCTCTTCGCCAAAATGTTCACCAAGGTCGCCGGCGTCTATCCGCTCGCCCGCTTCTACAAGTCGCCGCGCCAGGAGGCCGCCTACACCACGCTGCTCATGTCGACGGGGCTTACCTTCGGCACGATCTCGGCGCTGTTCGGGCTGTCGCACAAGGTCATCGACCAGGCGCAGTATTCCTACCTCGTCGCGGCGGTCATCGGCAGCGCGGTGGTGCCGACGCTCATTGCCAACGCATTCTTCCTGCCCCGCCATCTGCTGCGCGAAGATCAAGAAAGTTCCAAGTCAACCTGAGGGAGGCCAGTCATGTTCAAGAAGATACTCGTGGGATACGACGGTTCCGATCCGGCCAACAAGGCCTTCGCCATGGCGCTCGATCTCGCGGAGCGAAACCAGGCGGCGCTGCGCGTGCTTTCCGTGGCGCGCCCGCCGGAGTTCGGCGAGGAGGTGGAAACCGAGGCCGTGCTGGAGAATTCGCGCAAGCATTTTCATCAGGTCCACAAGCCCTTGAAGCAACTGGCCGCGGGCCGGAAAGTCGCCATCGACTACGAGGTGGCCGTCGGCCATCCGGCCGAGCGCATCCTGATCGAATCGGAACGCTGGGGGGGCGACCTGATCGTCATCGGCCACCGCGGCCGTGGCGTGATGCAGCGCTGGCTGCTCGGCTCGATGGCCAAGCAGATCATGAACCACGCCACTTGTTCGGTGCTCCTCGCCCGCTGAGACCATGACGCCGAACCTGTGGCAGCGGGTTTCGTGGCTGTCGGCGCGCGACGAGCCGCCGCCGGCCGTGGATTTCTGCCTGCCCAACCTGCTCGCCGGCAGCGTCGGCCTCGTCGCCGCCCAGGCGGGCATCGGCAAGACCTCGCTGCTGCTGCAGATCGCGGCGGCCGTGGCGGCGGGCATTCCCGTGGCGGGCAACTTGCTGCCCGCGCCGGAGAAGACCGGACGCGTGGTTTTTCTGGCGACGGAGGATCCGCCGGAAGTGCTGCAGCGGCGCGCGCACTACCTGCTGCGCAGCCTCGAACGACAGGGGCATGGCGCGGAGCTCGCGCAGCGGCTCGAGGCCAACCTGGAATTCCAGTCGGCGCGTACCAAGGTGCCAAACCTGTTGATGAAGGGCGCGATCGGCGAGTCCGGCCTCGATCGGCTGAACCGGCTGGCGCTTGGCAGCCGGCTGCTGATCCTCGATCCGATCCGTCGCTTCCACCTGTGCGACGAGCAGGACTTCGCGCAGATGGCGATGCTGTACGGTCTTCTGACCGACATCGCGGTGCAGACCGGCTGCACGATCCTCTTCTCGCACCACGTTCCGCAGCCCGCCTCCTTCGCCGACGAGGGCGGCCCGGCGGGAGCGCTCGGCAGCAGCGCCTTCGTCAACGCCACGCGCTGGGTGCTCAACCTGACCGACATGACGCCGCGCGAGGCCGAGGATTTCGACATCGAGCCGACGGCCCGGCGCGACTATGTGCGCGCCAGCTTCACCAAGTCCAACTACGGCCCTCCGCTTCCGGCACGCTGGCTGAAACGTTCGGCGGTTTTTGAAGGCGTGTTCGAAAGCTGGACCCCCCGAGTTACCGACCCGTCCTGAAAGGAGAGACACACATGAAACAGACCATCCAATCCGTCAGCGCCATCGAAATCCTCGATTCCCGCGGCTTCCCGACCGTGCGCGTGCGCGTGGCGCTCGAAGACGGCAGCAGCGGCGTCGCCTCGGTTCCCTCCGGCGCCTCGACCGGTGCCAATGAGGCCGTCGAACTGCGCGACGGCGACGCGAAGCGTTACCAGGGCAAGGGCGTGCGCACGGCCGTTGCCAACGTCAACACGACGATCGCGGCGGCGCTCGCCGGAAAGGCCGCCACCGAACAGGCCGCGATCGACGCCCTGCTGATCGAGCTGGACGGCACCGAGAACAAGGCGAAACTCGGCGCCAACGCCATCCTCGGCGTGTCGCAGGCCGTGGCGCGCGCCGCGGCGCAATCGTGCAACCTGCCGCTGTACGCCTACCTCGGCGGTACCGGCGCGACGCACCTGCCGGTGCCGATGATGAACGTGCTGAACGGCGGCAAGCATGCCGATTCGAGCCTGGACTTCCAGGAATTCATGATCATGCCGGTCGGCGCGCCGTCGCTCGCCGAAGCGCTGCGCTACGGCGCCGAGACCTTCCAGGCGCTGAAGAAGATCCTGCACGGCAAGGGCTACGCCACGTCGGTCGGCGACGAAGGCGGTTTCGCCCCGCAGTTGAAGGGCGGCAACGACGAGGCCTGCGAACTGATCGTCTCGGCCATCGAGAAGGCCGGCTACGTGCCGGGCAAGGACATCGCCATTGCGCTCGACCCGGCCGCTTCTTCCTTCTTCGAGGACGGCAAGTACCGCCTGACCCGCAGCGGCCAGGGCGACAAGACCAGCGCCGAGATGATCGACCTGTTCGAGCAGTGGATCGGCCGTTACCCGATCGTCTCGATCGAGGACGGCCTGGCCGAGGACGACTGGGCCGGTTTCGCCGCCATGACAGCGCAGATGGGGCAGCGCATCCAGATCGTCGGCGACGACATCCTGGTGACCAACCCGAAGTTCGTGGCGCGCGGCATCGCCGAGAAGACCTGCAACGCGGCGCTGATCAAGCTCAACCAGATCGGCACCGTGAGCGAGACGATCGACGCCATCCACCTGTGCCGCACCGCCGGCTGGGGCTTCGTCATCTCGCACCGCTCGGGCGAGACCGAGGACCCGTTCATGGCCGACTTCGCCGTGGCCATGGGCGGCGGGCAGATCAAGACCGGATCGATGTGCCGCAGCGAACGGATCGCCAAGTACAACCGCCTGCTGGAGATCGAGGCCGAACTTGGCAAAGCGGCTCGGTTCGGCAGGTAAGGTCTGTAGTCAATCAGCGCCTGCCTGAGCACTGCGGGAGAAGGACACGATGGAGCCGGAACGTAACGAGACTGGAAACGGCCAGACGCGCTTCCGGTTCCATAGCATCCTGTTTCCTGGAACGGACGGGTTCCCCGCCGCATCCGCGACCGAAGACCCGGAGTACTTCCACGATCTGTTCCTCGACCAGATCGTGGAAGCGATCACCGCCAATTGGCAGGAATACGATCTCGGTGGCTTCTACCGCTACCCGCTGTCGGACCCCGATGCCATCGCCTACCGGCAGGAGATCATGGCCGACCTCGACGGCGATGCCGCCATGCTGGCGATGCGCGAGTTTGCGGAGAAGATGCGCACGATGCGTGTCCGTCTGGAGGCTTCGGCAAAGAGCTACTACCCCAGCGAGAAACACTACTGGGTTCTCGACGCCTGCCACCTCTACTGCACCGGCGTCGAGACGTTGAGCCGCAGCTTGCAGGAAGCCGCGCTCGCCTCGCGCGGGCTGCTCGCCTTCCGCGACTGGCTCGCGGAATACGTCGAAAGCGAAGCGTTCTTGCATCTGGCGGCCGAGATGCGCGGCATCCGTTCCGACCTGTGCGCCATCCGCTATGAAGTGCTGATCGACGGCGCTGCGGTCACCGTGCTCAGGTACGACGGGGGACCGGATTACAGCGCGGCGGTGGAGGAAACGTTCGAGAAATTCCAGCGCGGCGCCGTCAAGAGCTATCTGCTCGACTATTCTGGCCGGATGGGCATGAACCATGTCGAAGCGCAGATCGTCGAGCGCGTGGCGCGCCTGTTTCCGGAGCCGTTCGCGCGCCTGCAGTCATTTTGCGCGGACCAGGCCGGTTTTGCCCATGCCGTCGTCACGCGCTTCGATCGGGAGATTCAGTTTTACGTCGCCTGTCTCGCCTACATCAGTAAATTCCGGAAAGCCGGGCTTGAATTCTGCCGCCCGGAGTTGTCCCGGAGTTCCAAGGTCATCGCCGTGCATGGCGCTTTCGACCCCGCGCTGGCCAGCAAGCTGATCGACGAGAAGGCGACCGTGGTCTGCAACGATTTCCACCTGGCCGACGGCGAACGCATCTTCGTCGTCACCGGCCCCAACCAGGGCGGCAAGACGACGTTCGCCCGCATGGTCGGCCAGTTGCACTATCTGGCCCGCCTGGGGTGCATGGTTCCGGGCAGCGCGGCACGCCTGTTCCTTTGCGATGCCTTGTTCGCGCATTTCGAGCGCCAGGAAGATATCCGCAACTTGCGTGGCAAGCTGCAGGACGATCTGGTTCGCATCAAGCAGATTCTCGACTGCACAACACCGGGAAGCCTGATCATCATGAACGAGATATTCTCGTCGACCACGCTGCGTGACGCCGTATTCCTGAGCAAGAAGATCATGGACCGCATTTCGCGTTCGGATGCGCTGGCGGTGTGCGTCACCTTTCTCGATGAACTCGCCACCTTCGACGACAAGACGGTCAGCCTCGTCTGTTCGGCATCCCAGGCCGATCCGGCGCAGCGCACCTTCAAGGTCGAGCGCCGGCCTGCCGAGGGATTGGCCTACGCGCTGGCCATCGCCGAGAAACACCGCGTCACGGGCGAGTGGCTCAAGCGGAGGATCGCGCCGTGAAAGTCTTGCTGATGCACCCGGACCGCGATTTCGTCATGCTGAGCGGGATACCGCCGCACGAGAAGTCGCTGAGCGAGGATCTCGCACTTGGCACGCTGCAGCAGGCCATGGCCGGGGACGACAAGTATCTCGCCGCCGTGGTGCATGCCGCTCTCGTATCAGGACCGGGTTCCGGCAAGGAAATGATTCTTTACCGCCAGGCGGTGGTCAAGGACTGCCTGGAGAACCCCGCGGTCGTACGGCAGCTTTACGACACCACGCTCGAAGCCTTCGCCGGAAAAAAGAGCATCTACTTCAGCGCTTTCGGTCGCTATCCGCTGGGCACCCTGCACGACGCGATGAAGCTGATGCGGGTTTTTGTCGATGTCCTCAACAAGCTGCGAAAGCTGGCCGATGTCAATGCGGGCAGATTTGGCTCGGACGGATTCCGCAATCTGTTCGCCATGCTGCAGCGGGAATTCAGCGACGAATACTTCGCCGTCGTCGAAAACCACCTCAAGGAACTGGAGTTCCGGGGCGGCGTGCTGTTGAGCGCCGAACTCGGGCCCGGCACGGTCGGTACCCGCCACATCCTGAGGCAGCCAAGGGAGAAACGCCCCAACTGGTTCGGCCGCCTGCTCGGCCAGGGAGCACCGGAATACCGGTTCACCATCGACGAGCGCGACGAAGGGGGCGCGCGCATCCTTTCGGAATTGCGCGACCGCGGCATCAATCTCGTGGCCAATGCGATGGCGCAGTCGACCGACCACATCCTCAGCTTCTTCGAAATGCTGCGCATGGAGCTGGCTTTCTACATCGGCTGCCTGAACCTGCATGACCGCTTGGCGTCGCAGGGCATCCCGATCGCGTTTCCCGTGCCCGGCGAAGCGGCGGAACGGAGCCTGCAATTCAGGAACCTGTACGACGCGACGCTGGCGCTCGAGCTTGGCAGCAGCGTCGTGGCCAACGATCTGGTCGCCGATGGAAAAAACCTCGTCATCGTCACCGGCGCCAACCAGGGCGGCAAGTCAAGTTTCCTGCGCGGCGTGGGTGTCGCGCACGTGATGATGCACTGCGGCCTGTTCGTTACCGCCGAAGCGTTCGGTGCGGCCGTGTGCTCGGGCCTGTTTACGCATTACAAGCGCGAAGAGGATGCCACGATGAAAAGCGGCAAGTTCGACGAGGAACTCGCCCGCCTGAGCAACATCGCCGACGCGATCACCCCGGATTCGGTGCTGCTGTGCAACGAATCGTTCTCGTCGACCAACGAACGGGAAGGCTCGGAGATCGCGCGCCAGGTCGTCGACGCCCTGCTGGAGCGGCGCATCCGCGTGTTCTTCGTCACCCACCAGTACGATTTCGCGCACAGTCGCTTCGCGCTGGGTCGAGACGACTGGCTGTTCCTGCGCGCCGAGCGGCGCGGGGACGGAACGCGCAGCTTCAAGGTTACACCGGGCGAACCGCTCGAAACGAGCTATGGCGAAGACCTCTACGCAAACGTATTCGAAGCGCAAGCCGCCTGCTGAACCTGCGCCATACGGTGGCTGCCCGGCGTGCCGGCAGCTGGCTGGCGACGCGGCGGATTACTTCCGGCACGCCTTCGACCCGCGGGAATCGTCCGACCTGGCCGCCGAGGCGCTGGCCGAGGCCTTCGGCTACTGCTCCCGGCACGGCGCGCTGCTCCTCGCCCATCCCGAATTCGCCGACGCGGTGGCCCGCATCTTCCCGCTCGCCGCGCAACGCGCGCTGCCTTGGCTCGACGCGACGCACCTGCACGACGAAGCCGTGCAGCGCGTCTTCTTTCCCGCCGCTGATGCCTGCCCGGCGTGCCGCTTCGACGATCTGCGCTTCGCCCGCCAAAGCGGCCACGCCGCCCGCGAGGTCGTGGCGACGCAGCCGGAAGCGCTGTGCCTCGATCATTTTCACGCGGCTGCTGCCCGCCTGCACCCGGAACAGCGCCTCCCGGTCTTGGCGCGCTACCTCGGGGGACTGGAGCACGCCGCCGGGCACCTCGCTCGCGGCCGAGCCGACGCGGACACTCTGCTCGAACTCGTCGCCGGCCGCCAACCCTTCGCATCCTTCCTCATCACGCCGGAGCACGAGTTCGATCTGGCCAGCGGCCCCGCAGCAATGTACGCCTGCCCGGTCTGCATCGACGAAGCCCTCGCCCACCGGCGCTGGATCGACAACGTCCGCAGCGCCGCGGCGTTCGGACTGGAGGGCTGGCTGTTCTTCCCGACCTGTCCGGCCCACGTGCGCGAGGTCGCCGCGCTCGGCAATGCCGAAACGACCCGGGCGGTGGTCGGACACGCGCTCGACCACGCCGGCTGGCGACTGCGCAAGGAGATCGAGGTCCTGACCCGCCTGCTCGCCCGCGAGGACGTCGCGCTGCGCGACTGGAATCCCCGGCGGCGCCGCAAGAGCGGCGAGCCCAAGCCGCCCAAGCCCACCCGCCGGGCCATGGCCTGCCCCGGCTGCGAACGGCGGCGCATCGCGCGCGACCAGTCCGTCGCCCGGCTGCTTGAACGCGTGGAGGATGGCCGGCGCCGGTACGCGGTAGACGAAGCCGACGGCCTGTGCATGAAGCATTTTGCCGCTGTCTGCCTGCTCGCGCCCAGAGGCGAGGTGCGCACCCGCCTGATGGCCCGGCAACGCGATCGCCTGCTGCGCCTGGCCACCGACGCGCAAGGCGACTGGCAGGGCGCCGTGCATCTGTTCGCCGGCTTTTCCGGCCCCTTTCACGTCGGCGCCGCATCCGCGCTATCCTGACCTCATGTCCCACCATCAAAAGAAAGAATCATGACCTCGTCCCACAGCTGGGCCTTCTGGGCCTTACTCTCGGCCGTCTTCGCGGCGCTCACCGCCATCTTCGCCAAGGTCGGCGTGCAGGGGGTCGATTCGGACCTCGCGACGCTGATCCGCACGATGGTGATCATCGTCGTCCTGTCGCTGTTCATCGCGTTTACCGGGAAATGGACCAACCCCTTCGCGCTGCCCGGCCGGACCTGGCTGTTCCTCGGCCTGTCGGGCCTCGCGACGGGCGCCTCGTGGGTCTGCTATTTCCGTGCCCTGCAGATCGGCGACGCCTCCAAGGTCGCGCCGATCGACAAGCTGAGCCTGGTGCTGGTGGCCCTGTTCGCGGTCGCCTTCCTCGGCGAGCGCCCGTCGCTGCGCGAGTGGGGCGGCATCGCCATGGTCGCCGGCGGCGTGCTGGTGCTGGCGATCCGCCGGTAGAGTAAATTATGACCGAGGAATGCTGCTTCTGCGATTTCGCCGATCCGCTGCTCTGCAACGAGCTGGCGTTCGCCTGCCTGGACAAGCATCCGGTCACGGAGGGCCATCTCCTGATCCTGCCGCGCCGCCACGCGCCGACCTGGTTCGACGCCACCGACGACGAACGCCGGGCCATGCTGGCGCTGCTCGACGAGGCGAAGCGCTGGCTCGACCAACATTACGCCCCCGACGGCTACAACATCGGCATCAACGTTGGTGAGGCCGCGGGGCAAACCGTGCCGCACCTGCACATGCACCTGATTCCCCGCTATCGCGGCGACACCCCGAACCCCCGCGGGGGCGTGCGCGGCGTCATCCCGGCGAGGCAGTCCTACCCGTCCGCAATTCCGGGTGAATAATGCGATGAACCGGGGACTCCGCGCGATGCCAGGGAGCGGAGGGTTTCGCAGGCCTGGTTCACCCGCGTGAGCTGCGCTTCCAGTTCCTCGATGTCCTTCGACGCCGCCTCGTCCGAGGCCTGGCGCCGCTGACGGGCCGCCGAGACGGCGCCGAGGGTTGCCGTGGTGGTATCGGCCAGCCGCTCGTCCAGATCCGCGGCAAACCGGCGCAGGGCGTCATCGAGGCTCTGGAAGATCGACCAGCGCAGGTTCTCGGCGTTCGCCACGACCAGCCCGTCAACCTGGTCGAGGATTCGGTTCCGCAGGCGGCTCTGGCGCAGGTGCGACGGGAGCAGGCGGTCGACCAGGCCGGGCGGCACCGGGCTCAGGGTCGATGTCCACTTCCAGCTCACCCAATACGGGTCGCGCGTCAATTCGAAAGCCGACGCGCTGTCCGGAGCGTGGTAGGGGATTTCGAACAACTCGGCGGCGGTCTTGCGGAGTGTCTCGATCAGGGCGTCGGCGCGCTCCTGGTGCGATCTCAGCGCCTCCGCCACCCCCTGCGTGAAGCCTGTCGTCGCCAGTGACAGCTCGCGATCGAAGAAATCCGGAATCGCTTCGGCCAGCGTCTCCTGGAGGGCGGATTCGCTCGCGCCTGAACCGTCTGGACGGGCGATGGCGCGCAGCACGACCTCCCGCAGGCAGGCGTGTGCCCGGCCGCGCAGCGCCTCGATTTCTTCTTCCAGACGGGCGTGCAGCCGCTCCTTTTCTCCCGCGAGCAGGTCGCCGGCGAGCACCCGCTCGTGCTGGATATCCGCCATGCGCTTTCCGAATACCTCCAGGCGGGCATCGAGTTCTTCGACAGGAAGTTGCAGCGAGCGGATCGTGAGCCGCGTGCGCATCGCGGCATCGTCGAGGATGGCGGCGGCTTTGTGGGCGATGGCCGCGTGCAGAACGGCGGCCTTTTCGTGGAGGAGGAAACTGACGAGATGCTCCTCGATTTCTTCGAAGCCGCTGGCCTTCAGCCGCTCCGGGTCCGCCTCCAGCTTGGCCTGGAGGGCTCTTCGCGCAGAGACGCAAAAGATGGGAACCTCAGGCGCTGCTTCCGTCTGGCTCGCCAGCACGTGGCGCAGGTAGTCCAGCGCCGTCGCCCGCTCGGCGGTATCGAGGTAGTCCACCTTGTTCAGGATGAAGAACAGCCGGTGCACCTTCTGGCGCACCTGGCGGAGGAAGTCCACCTCGACTTCGGTGATCGGCGGGTCGGCCGACACGACGAACAGCGCCGCATCGCACTGGGACAGGAATGCCATCGTCGCCTCGGTATTGTGCCGGTACGTGGAGCCGATTCCGGGGGTGTCCACCACCACCAGCCCTCCGCTGAGGATCGAAGCCGGATGGAATACCTCCACTTCGGCCACGCCTAACCGGTTTCGCGGGTTTTCGGCCTCCGTGACGAACCGGGCCAGGAACCGGGACACCTCGGCGACCTGCTCGTGGGAGAACGTCTCCGGGGGACGGGCATCCTGAAAGCTGACCTCCACTTTGCGGACCGGACCGTAACGCAGGAAGGTCGGGATCGCCGTCAGTGGCACGACCGACGTGGGCACAAGCGCTTCGCCGAGCAACGCATTGAGCAGCGTGCTCTTGCCCCGCTTGATCTGCCCGAGGATGGCCAGATGGAAGCGGCCCGCGGTCAGGCGTTCTTCGAGTTGCCGCAGCGATTTCTGCAAAGACGGGTCGCCGGAATAGTCCGCGATGGCCTGGGCCAGGAGTGTGGGCACCACCGCTTGCGTTCGCGGACCGCCTTCCGCAAGCCCGCCCGGAGACTCGGTTTTCTCCGATGGCGGCGGCGCAGCGGTCGGCGTCATGACGACTCCTTTCTGTCGCGATCCGGCGGGATCGAACCGGCATGGCAAGAACGATGACCGGGAATCGTTTCAAGGTAGCACATGGGCGCCGAACGGCCAATCGCCACGGGGACTGCAGGCAATCACATGGATTTCAGCGTTTTTACTCATCCCCTGACAAGGGGAGGTCGGGAGGGGGTGGCGGCGGTCGGCGGGCCGGGGATCCGTTGCTTAACCCCTCTTGTTCCCCCCTTGTCAGGGGGGAGACGGTTGCGATTGCCCGCCAGGATTACCACATCCCGGCCGCGCCCGCTTCCGTCGCTTCGTCTATAATCGACTTCTCGTGGAGATGGCATTCCTCCCTTAACCGCCCCCGCTCATTGGGGCTGATGATGCCTACGCTAGAACCCGGACGGGGCGCGTAGGTATTCCTGTCCAGATCAGATCAACAAAAACCGGACAGGAAGATGTCGCAACCGATTCACGCCATCTCGTTCGCTCCGCGCGCGTCTGCCGGCGCGCCTTCCCTTTTCCGACCGATTCGGCCGTCGTGCGCTTTCCTGGCGGCCGGTCGGTCATCACGCCAATGCATCAGCAAACGGAGAACCACTGATGATCTACTCAACTGAAGTGCAGCATATGTGCCATGTGGCGAAAGGGCCGAACCACGGCCCGGCGCCCATCCCTCAAGAAGGCCGCTGGGTCCAGGCCAGGGAAATCAAGGATATTTCCGGGCTGACCCACGGTGTGGGCTGGTGCGCGCCGCAACAGGGTGCCTGCAAGCTGACGCTCAACGTCAAGGACGGCGTCATTCAGGAGGCCCTGGTCGAAACCATCGGCTGTTCGGGAATGACCCACAGCGCGGCGATGGCGGCCGAGATTCTGTCCGGCAAGACGATTCTTGAAGCGTTGAATACCGATCTGGTATGCGACGCGATCAATACGGCCATGCGCGAACTGTTCCTGCAGATCGCCTACGGCCGCTCGCAGACGGCGTTTTCGGAAGACGGCCTGCCCATCGGCGCCGGGCTGGAAGACCTCGGCAAGGGCCTGCGCAGCCAGATCGGCACGATGTACGGGACGGTGGCGAAAGGCGTGCGCTACCTTGAAATGGCCGAAGGCTACGTGACCCGCATGGCGCTCGACGCGGGCGACGAGGTGATCGGATACGAATTCGTGCATCTGGGCAAGATGATGGAGTCGATCCAGAAGGGTGTGGAACCCGCCGAGGCGCTGAAGAAAGCCACCTCGACCTATGGACGCTTCGACGAAGCGGTGAAGACCATCAACCCCCGGCACGAATAAGCGCCCAGCACAAAGGATCAGTCATGTCATTATTTGAAAGCTACGAACGTCGGATTCCGCAGATCAACAAAGTGCTGGCCCAATACGGCATCGAATCGCTGGAAGCGGCCAAAGCGCTTTGCGACAAGCTGGACGTCGATGTCTATGGAATCGTGAAGGGCATCCAGCCCATCTGTTTCGAGAACGTCTGCTGGGCCTACATCCTCGGCGCGGCGATCGCGCTGAAGAAGCAGCAGACCAAGGCCGTCGACATCGCCCTGTCGTTGGGCGAAGGCATGCAGGCGTTCTGCATCCCCGGCTCCGTCGCGGACGACCGCAAGGTCGGCATCGGTCACGGCAACCTGGCGTCGATGCTGCTGAAAGAAGAAACCAAGTGCTTCGCCTTCCTGGCCGGGCACGAATCGTTCGCCGCGGCGGAAGGCGCCATCGGCCTGGCGCGGAGCGCCAACAAGGCGCGCAAGGAACCGCTGCGCGTCATCCTCAACGGCCTGGGCAAGGACGCGGCGCAGATCATCAGCCGGATCAACGGCTTCACCTACGTGCAGACCCAGTTCGACTACGCCACGAGCAAGCTCAATGTCGTGCGCGAGATCGCCTACTCCAAGGGCGAAAAGGCCAAGGTGCGCTGCTACGGCGCCGACGACGTGCGCGAAGGCGTGGCCATCAACCACCATGAGGGCGTCGATGTGTCGATCACCGGCAACTCGACTAATCCGACGCGCTTCCAGCATCCGGTGGCGGGCACCTACAAGAAGGAATGCCAGGAACAGGGCAAGCCCTACTTCTCGGTCGCCTCGGGCGGGGGCACCGGACGCACGCTGCATCCCGACAACATGGCCGCCGGTCCGGCTTCCTACGGCATGACCGACACCATGGGCCGCATGCACTCCGATGCCCAGTTCGCCGGTTCCAGTTCGGTGCCGGCGCACGTCGAGATGATGGGCTTCCTCGGCATGGGCAACAACCCGATGGTGGGGGCGTCCGTGGCCGTGGCCGTGGCGCTCGAGCAGGCTCTGGCCAAAGCGTAATCCAAGCCTGGAATCCTCGTTCGATTCCCGGATTGAGCGAGGATTGTCGTGGCCTTGTCTCAACTCTCAACTGCCGGCAGCGCCGACCGCGCGGGAATTCGACAAGGAGAGCGATGAAACCGGCTGACTCCGACCGGAAAACGCCCCGGCGGACCTTGCTTCGGAGGCCGTCATGACGACCTTCACCGCCCGCCAGTTCGCCCGCCTGCGCGACACCCTCGCCGAGATCGACGCCCGGCTTGCGGAGATTGCGCGCGATGTGGACGCGGCGCAGCTCGAATCGCCGTTTGCGACGCATCGCGCCGACATTACGCCGCTCCACCGCCAGCTCGTCGCCGAGGACGTGGCGCGGCTGCGTGAGGCGATGCGCGCCGCCCTGGCCCGCCACGGCGTGGTGCAACTGCCGCCGGAGGCGAGCGCCACCGAGGCCGCGCGTGAGTCGCTCAATCGCGCCATCGTCGCCGTGGAAGGGCTCGGCCCGCGTCATTGGCATGACGGCGAAGTGCTGTCCGACGAAGGCGAGGGCGAACTCAACCGCATCGTTTCCCAGCTGCTCGACGGTCTGCTGCGCATCGATGGCCATCTCGCCGACGACGATGAGCCGCCGGTACGCCCCGACACCGCAACCGCCGCAACAACCACTCTCGCCGCTCGGCTCGAAAATCTGGCCGAGTTGATCGATGCGCACCGTTTTCACCACCTCAAGGCGCCGCTCGACGCGCTGCGCGCCCGCGTCGCCGCCGACGACTTCGAGATCGCCGTGTTCGGCCGCACCAACGCCGGCAAATCGTCGCTGATCAACGCGCTGCTCGGACAGGACATTCTCCCGGCCGGCTCGCTGCCCGCCACCGCGGTACCCGTCCGCCTCGTGCACGGCGAAACGCCGCGCGGCACGGTCCGTTTCGCCGACGTCGGCCCGCAGGACTTCCCGCTCGACGATCCGGACCGCCTCGCCGAATTCGCCACTGAGCGCCACAACCCGCACAACGCACGGCACGTGACGCGGCTCGCGCTCGAAATCCCGGCGCCGCTGCTTGCCGGCGGTGTGACGCTCGTCGACATGCCCGGCCTGGAGGCCGGCCTGCCGTCCGACGACATCTCGGCCTGCGACCTCGGCATCGTGGCCATCGACGCGACGGGAGACCTCTCGCTCGACGAATTCCCGCTCATCGATGTCCTGCAGCGCGAAGGCAGCGCCGTCGCAGTCGTCCTCACCAAGGCCGACCTGCTCGATTTCAAGGACCGTTGGGCCGTGCACGGCTTCGTCAGCCGCATGCTCAAGGCGCGCGGCGGCGAGGACTGGGAGGAATGGCCGGTGCACCTCGCCAGCACGCGTGCCGGGAGCGATGTGGAGCTCTGCAACGAGTGGATCGTGCGGGGTGTGGAACCCCGGCTCGCCGAGCGCGCCGCCCTGCGCGCGACCTCGCTGCGCGTCAAGCTCGAACGGCTCGAACGCCGTGTCGACAAGGCGATTTCGGCGCAGGAGTCAACACAGAAGCCAACGCAAAAACCGATGCTCCCGCAACACCCCGCGCCGGCCGCGCGCAACGTCCTCGCGCTGATCGAGGCGGCACGCCGGCAGCGCATCGAGCCCGCGGCCGAAGCCGCGCGGCAAGCCGCCGCGCTGATCCGCGAAGTCGCCCACAATGCCGCCGTCGTGTGGGCCAAGGCCGGCGACGAAGCAACGATCGACGCCACGCTGCTGATCCGGACCTCGCTGGAGGCCCACGCCGCCGGCGTCGCGCGCGACGCGACGCGGGAACTCCTCAAGCTGCGCGCCGAACTTTCCAGCGTGCTCGTCGGGCGGGGAGAGACGGCCGGCATCGTGCTCCCGCGTCCTGAAGCGCCTCCCGCCTTCCCGGCGCCGGACCCCTGGCCGGCGGCCATCCTCGAAGCCCCACCGCTCGTTTTCCTCGGGCAGCGCTGGATCCGCCGCTGCTGGCGGCGGACGCTGGTCCGGGCCGGAATACAGACCCTGGCCGCCGAAGCGATGCGCCCGTACTTCGAGCAGGTCGAGGACTGGCGGCAACGGATGCTCGACGCGCTTTCGCTGCGCGCCGCGGAGGGCCAATGACCTTCAGCGACAACCACAAGCGCCATCTGCTCGCCACGCTCCGCCACGTCGACGAGATCCTGGGCGACGCTTGCGCGCGCCTCCCGGCCGGCGCCTCCGGACAGCTGTTTCCCACCTACGTCGCCGATGCGGCGCCGACCCAGTGCCGGACCGCCGAGGACTACCTCGCGCGCTTCCGCGACGTCGCCTGCCGCTTTCTCGACACGCAGACGATTCGCGACGAAAAGCCGCGCATCGGCGCGCTCTGGGCGCTGCGCACGGCGATCAACTTCGCCCAGACGGGCCTCGACGAAATCACGCCGGACCGGCTCGCCGGCTACGGCCCCGTCTCCCCCGACGATGGCGCCGACGTCGAGCGGCTGATCGCCGAATTGCAGGCCATCCTGGCGCAACTCGACGACTACCTGGCGCGCGGACTCGGCGGCGACATCGCCGCCCGGCTGGCACGCCTCGACGAGACGCGCGACGAAGTGGCGCTCCTGCGCGAAATCGAGCGCGTCGTCGCGGCGCACGGCCTCGTCGAATTCCGCACCACGCTCGGCTGGCTCGTCGAGCGGCTCGAACACGACTGGCTCGAAGTCGCCTTCATCGGCCGCGTCTCCAGCGGCAAATCCTCGCTGCTCAACGCGCTGCTCGGACACCCCGTGCTGCCCGTCGGCGTGACGCCGGTGACGGCGGTGCCGACGCGCATCGTGCCGGGCGAACCGGCGATCACCGTCAGCTTCGCCACCGGCAATCCCCTGGGCGCGGGGCTCGAACGCCTCGCCGAATTCGCCTCGGAAGAAGGCAATCCCGGCAACGCCAGACATGTCACCGACATTCTCGTCGAACTCGCGAGCTCGCGCCTCGAAGCGGGCGTCTGCTTCGTCGACACGCCGGGGCTCGGCTCGCTCGCCGCCGCCGGCGCGGCGCAGACGCTCGCCTACCTGCCGCGCTGCGACGTCGGCGTCCTGCTCATCGACGGAGCCGGCACGCTGAGCGCCGAGGATGTCGCCGTCGCGCGCAAACTGCTCGAAGCGGGCGCCGACCTCGTGCCGGCGCTCGGCAAGGCCGACCTGCTCGCCCTCGCCAACCGTGCGCGCCTGCAGGCGTATGCCGGCCGGGAGCTGGAATCGGCGCTCGGCTTCCCAATCGAAGTCGCCGCCGTCAGCGCCATCGCCGACGGCGGGCGCGAAGCCGCGGCCTGGTTCGACCGCTGCCTCGCCCCCCGCTTGCAGCGTCACCGTGAATTGCGCGCCTTCTCACTGCGGCGCAAGATCGGCGCCCTGCGCGAGGCCGTCGTCGCCGCGCTTCGGCGCCAC
>JARKNW010000135.1 GCA_029976075.1 Pleomorphomonas sp. | reverse complement strand
CGCGCCGGCCTCATCTATTTCATGATGTGCGCCTCCGGTGCCTATCTCATGCACTTCGGCATCCTGCTGACGCATGCCGAGATCGGTTCCTTCGAGTTCGCCACCCTGGCCGAGAAGGTCGGGACCATCTCGCCGCTCGCCGGCCTCGTCATCGCGCTCTGCTTCTTCGCCGGTTTCGCGGTGAAGGCGGGCGTATGGCCGGTGCACAGCTGGCTGCCGATCGCCCACCCTGCCGCTCCGTCGTCGATCTCCGGTCCGCTGTCCGGTATCCTGACCAAGGCGGGCGTGTTCGGCCTCGTCAAGGTGCTGTTCATCGTCATCGGCGTACCGGCGCTTTCCACCTTCACCGGCTGGGGTCTCAGCCTTGAGGTGGTGCTGATCGGCCTCGGTCTGATCACGTTGCTCTACGGTGAGGTCCGCGCCCTGTTCGAGACCGAGATCAAGCGGATGCTTGCTTTCTCGACCCTCGCTCAGGTCGGTGAGATCGTCGCGGTTCTCGGCATCGGCACGGCGCTCGCAACCGACGCCAGCCTGCTGCACGTCACCAACCACGCCGTCATGAAGACCCTGCTGTTCTTCGCAGCCGGCGCCTTCATCATGCAGACCGGCCGGCGCAACATCGCCGACCTCGCCGGTGTCGGCCGCGTCATGCCATTCACCGCAGGCTGCTACGCGCTGGCCACCGTGTCGATCATGGGCCTGCCGCCCTTCTCGGGCTTCGTCTCGAAGTTCCTGATGGTCTACGCGGCGGCGGAAGCCGGTCACTACGAAGTGGCTGTCGGTCTTCTGGTCGGCGGCATCATCGCCGTGGTCTACTATCTCCGCGTCGTCGGCATGCTGTTCTTCCGTCCCTGGAAGGGCGAAGCTGGCGTGAAGGAAGCACCGCTTCCGATGCTGATCGCCGTCGGCGTCCTCGCCGCTGCCATCATCTTCGGTGGCTTCGTACCGTCCTTCCAGCTCAACCTCGTCGGTGCCGTCGGTGCCGAGGTGGCTGCCCGCAGCGGCCTTGCCGCAGCCGTGCTGCCATCGCTGGTGATGAGCTGGACGCTGCCGGCCACCATCGCCTTCCTGGGCGCCGTGGCGGTCTGGCTCGTCGGTCGCAAGTCGGTCGAGCAGGCCGGCTGGCTCGCCGTGGCAGTGCTGGTCGTCGCCTTCCTCGCGGTGATCTTCACCGCACCTGCCTACGACACGCTGTCGTTCTGGTTCGCTGTGCTGATCGCCGGCGTCGGCGCGCTCAACATGCTGCACGCCACCGCCTATCTCGCCCACAACCACGCCCAGCCGCGCTTCTTTGCCGCCTTCGGCATCATGATCGCCGGCCTCCTGGGCATGACGGCTGCCAAGGACATC
>JARKNW010000123.1 GCA_029976075.1 Pleomorphomonas sp. | reverse complement strand
CATCGAGCGCAGCTTTTGCCGCCTCAAGGACTGGAGACGCATCGCGACCAGATACGACAAACTTGCGGCAAACTTCGCTTCAGCTTGCTACTTGGCAGCGATCGTCATCTGGTGGATCTGATTGAGTCTCAAGCCTAGAGTGTCGACGAGGATGCGCGGGTCGACCTCGCCGGCCCGCTGCTGTCGCATGTCCTGTCCGAGGCGTGGCGTCGGCCGTTGATGGCGGGCAATCACGCCGCGCCGGTCGTCGACCAGGACCACCTTGGTGTTGGTGGACCCGACATCGATGCCACAGAAGAGCTCGGACATTGCACTTCCCCTTACCAGTGGCGGGTATAGTGTTGACGGGTGATACGCGCCAGTTCGCGGATCGTCTGCTTGGCCTCGGCCTCCGGCCGCTGCCAGACCTTGCGGCCGATCACCAGCCCTTGAGCGCCGGCCCGGATGACCTCTTCGGAATCGGTAAGGGTGGTCTTGGAATCGCCGGACAGGGCGCCACCGGCGATGACGATCGGAATGCGCAGCTCGTCGACGAGGCGGGCTGTCTCCTCAGCGCCGGGGAAGGTGATCTTGATGATGTCGGCACCGAGATCGAAGGCGATGCGCGCCACTTCTATCTCCTGCTTCACCACCTCCGGCGACCGCGGCGCGGCGAGGAGCACGGGCTCGACCATCACCGGCATTTCCCACTTGACCGCTTCGGAGATGATACGACCGACACGCTCGCAATAGAGAACCTTCTCCTCGTCGGAGACATTCCAGGGCAGCAGAAGTTTGACGCAGTCGACGCCAAGCCGAACGGCATCCTCGAGTTGGGCGACGATGGTGCCGGTGCCCTTTTCCGGCGTCTTGGTCGACCAGAAGGCGTCGATGGCCAGCACGCGGGCGAACTGTGACTGGCGAGCCAGCAGTGCCTCGGTGGCGCGGACAATGCCGGTGGTCACCATGAAGCCGGTGACATCTTCCTGCGTGTAGCTCTGGATGACGTCGACCGGCGATTCCAGGGACGGAACTCGACCCCAGACGACGCCGTGGTCGACCGGAACGATCAGCGCCGCCCGGTCTTCACGGAAAAGCCGGTTCATGCGGTAGCTCGTCGCGAGCCGGTGATGGGCCATGGTTCATCTCCTATTTCGTGGGTTCTGACCGAACCCGGTACAGCTCTGGCTCCGCGTCGCCATGGGACAATAGTCGCAGAGCGTTTGTTGTCGGTATTGTACGGACAAAACATCTGTAGCTTTTGCGCTTCGCGGCGTCAATACCGCTTGACACGCCTTCGGAGTCGAACGTAATGTCCGTCTTGTCCGTACAATAAGATCAAGCAACGGCGCGACCCGATGGTTGCCCATCGTGAGCGAGGAGGAATGCGTGAAGAAGCTGATCAATGATGTCAGCGCCGTCGTCGACGACATGATCGATGGCCTGATCCGCTCAGTGGGCGGCCTCAATCGCCTTGACGGCGAGCGGGTGATCGTCCGCAGCGACCTTGACGCCTTTCGGTCCTCGGGACAGGTGGCGCTGATCTCGGGCGGCGGTTCCGGTCATGAGCCCGCCCACGCCGGCTACGTCGGGGCTGGCATGCTCACCGCCGCCGTCTGCGGCGACGTGTTCACCTCGCCGTCTACCGATGCCGTTCTTGCTGCCATCAGGGCGGTCGGCGGACCGTCCGGCGTGCTGTTGATCGTCAAGTCCTACACCGGTGATCGCCTCAACTTCGGCCTTGCCGCCGAAATCGCTCGCGCCGAGGGTATCCCCGTCGAGATGGTGGTTGTCGCCGACGACGTCTCGCTGGCCACCGGCAGCGATACCGCCGGCCGACGCGGCATTGCCGGGACGGTTCTCGTTCACAAGGTGGCGGGGGCCGCCGCTGCCGCGGGCCGGTCGCTCGAGGAAGTGGCGGCGCAGGCGCGGCGGGTGATCGACGCGGTCGGTTCGATGGGCGTCGGTCTCAGCTCCTGCACCGTGCCCGCCGCCGGGCGACCGAGCTTCTCGCTCGCAGAGCATGAAGTCGAGTTCGGTCTTGGCATCCATGGTGAGCCGGGGGGCCGTCGCGACCGCCTGCAGCCGGCCCGTGCCCTGGTGTCGACGGTCATCGATCGCATCTTCGACGATCGTGGCCTCAAGGCCGGCGACAAGGTTGCCTTGTTGGTCAACAATCTCGGCGCGACGCCATCGATGGAGATGGCCATCGTCGCCGGCGAAGCGGTTCGCGCCGCCGAGGCGCGCGGCGTCGACGTTCTGCGCATTTGGACGGGAACCTTCCTCACCGCGCTCGACATGGCAGGCTTTTCGCTGTCGGCGCTGGCGGTCGACGACGAATTGCTCGACCTTCTTGACGCGCCGGCCTCGGCTTCGGCCTGGCCTTCCTCGGTGGCGCCGCTTGCGGTGGCAATGCCGGTTGTCATGCCGGCCGCTCGCGTCGAAAGCGCTGTCAGAAGCGGCGAGGGCGACGGCGCGCTGGTTGCCGCCATCGAAGCGGCCGCGCGCGCGCTGATCGCCGACGAACCGCGCCTCACCGCCCTCGATCAGGCGGTCGGCGACGGTGATCTCGGCCTCAACCTGGCGCGTGGATCGGAGGCGGTCCTGACCGAGATCGACGACTATCGCCACCTTGAGCGACCGGCGGCCCTGCGGCGCCTGGCGGCGACGGTGCGCAGGTCGGTCGGTGGGACTTCCGGCGCACTCTATGCCGTCGGGCTGATGAGCGCCGCTGCGGTGGCAGAGCGATGGACGGCCGGTCGTGTCGTCTGGCCCGAAGCCCTTGCCGCGGCTGCTTCCGCCGTGGCTCGTCTCGGCGATGCCCGGGTTGGCGATCGAACGATGCTCGATGCGCTCATACCGGCTGTCGAGGCCCTCAAGACGGCGGAAGACGATCCGCGTCAGGCATTGGCGGCCGCTATCCGGGCCGCAGCCTCGGGGACGGCTGCCACGGCCGACACGACTTCGCGTCGAGGGCGTTCGAGTTATCTCGGCGACCGCGCGCTGGGCCATCCCGATCCAGGAGCGGAAGCCGTAGTCGTCTGGCTGTCCGCCGTTGCCGAGACCGTCACGGCGAGAGGCGCCTGACGGCGATCGAGGTTTGGTGCGGTCGTCCAGGAGATGAGGGGCGGCCGTTCCGTGATGCAGACCGCTTGTCTGCCAAGGGCGATATGGCGGCGCTTGCCCGCCTACCACCCGAACAAGGAGGAGACCCCAAATGAAGCCAGCAACATCTCTCATGGTCGCTGCCGCCTTCGCTCTCGCGGCACTTCCGGCGGCCGCTGCCGACAAGGTTCCCGAGCTGGTTGGTATCACCGTTGGTACGCTCGGAAACCCGTTCTTCGTACCGCTGGTGGCTGGAGCTAAGGATGCCGTGGCCAAAGCGGCGCCCAACGCCGACGTCACGGTGATCGGTGCCGACTACGACCTCAACAAGCAGGCCACCCAGATCGACAATTTCATCGCTTCGGGTGTCGGGCTGATCATGATCAACTCGGTTGACGCCAACGCCATCTCGCCAGCCATCGCCAAGGCCAAAGCGGCGGGAATCACCGTCGGCGCCTTCGACGTCTCGGCCAACGGTGCCGACGTGACGGTGATGACCAACAACGTGCAGGCCGGCGAGATCGCGTGCAAATATCTTGCCGATCAACTGAAGGGCAAGGGCGACGTGGTCATCATCAATGGCCCTCCGGTGTCCTCGATCATCGATCGCGTCACCGGTTGCAAGAAGGCCTTCGCCGACTATCCGGACATCAAGATCCTGTCCGACAATCAGGACGGCAAGGCGTCCCGCGATGGTGGATTTGCCGTCATGCAGGGTCTGCTGACCCGCTTCTCGCACATCGACGCCGTGTTTGGGGCCAACGACCCGACCGCGCTCGGCGCCGACCTCGCTGCCAAGCAGCTCAAGCGGCAGGAGATGATCATTGCCGGTGTCGACGGTGCTCCCGATGTCGTCGCCGCCCTCAAGTCGGGTGATACCCGGATCGTCGCCTCCTCCTCCCAGGATCCCTATGCGATGGCCGCCAAGGCGACCGAGATGGCGCTGGCCGTGTTCCGCGGCGAGAGCGAGCCATCGAAGCCGGTGCTGCTCGACACCAAGCTGGTCACGGCCGGCAATGTCGACAGCTACATCGGATGGGATGCCAAGCGCTGATCGCAGCAGCCCGCCGCCGCGGCATTCCCCCCTGCCGCGGCGGCACTTTTCCGGCAGTGGACCGATCGGGAGAAAAAACGTGAACGAACCGACGGACGGGGCGCCACCTCTGCTCGAGATGCGCCATATCAGCAAGACCTTCGGCGGCATGGCAGCCCTCAGGGAGGTCTCCTTGTCCGTCTGTCGTGGCGAAGTCCATGCGTTGATGGGTGAAAATGGCGCCGGCAAGTCGACGCTGATGAAGATCCTGTCGGGCGCCCATTGCGCCGATCCAGGTGGCTCCATCCTGATCGACGGTGTCCGCGTCAACATTGATGGGCCTCAGGCCGGCCGCGCCTGCGGCATCGCCGTCATCTATCAGGCACTGTCGCTGGCGCCCAACCTCACGGTTGCCGAGAACATCTTCCTCGGCCGAGAACGACGGCATGGTGCGCTCACCGATACACGAGCGCAGGAGGCGGCGTGCCGCGATGTTCTCGCCCGGCTCGGCCTGAAATTTTCCCCCTCGACGGTGGTCGGTCGCCTGTCGCTTGGGGAGCGGCAACTGGTGGAGATTGCCCGGGCGCTTGCATCCGACGCTCGTATCCTCGTCATGGACGAGCCGACGACGTCGCTGTCGACGCTCGAGACCGAACGTCTTTACGAGATCATCGCGGGCCTCAAGGCCGAGGGCATCGGCATCATCTACATCAGCCATCGAATGGAAGAGATCTATGCCTTGTCCGACCGCGTCAGCGTGCTGCGCGACGGTCAGTATGTCGGCACTCTCGCCCGGACCGAGATCACGGCCGAGCGCCTGGTGGCGATGATGGTCGGTCGAGACCTGTCCTCATTCTACAAGAAGGATCATCGTTCCGCCGCCGACCGGCCGACGCTGTTGTCGGTGCGCGATATTGGCGACGACCGGCGCATTCATGGCTGTTCCTTCGACCTCAAGGCCGGCGAGGTGCTGTGTCTTGCCGGGCTGGTCGGCTCCGGCCGGACCGAACTGGTCCGCCTGATCTATGGTGCCGACGCCAGGAGCCACGGCACCGTCTCTCTCGACGGTCGACCGGTCGACATCCGGGAGGCGCGCGACGCGATTGCCGCCGGCATCGTCTACCTCACCGAGGACCGCCGGCGGCTCGGCCTGTTTCTCGACATGTCGATCGACTCCAACATCAACATCAACGTTGCCGCATCCGACGCCCACCACGGCGGCTTTTCCAACGTCTTGCGGGCACGAGAACGAGCAGGTCGGGCGATGGCGGCGCTGGCAATCCGGGCCACCGGGATGGCGGCGAAAACCGGGGCGCTATCGGGCGGCAACCAGCAGAAGGTGCTCCTGGCTCGTCTGCTTGAGACCAAGCCGCGCGTACTGATCCTCGATGAGCCGACGCGTGGCGTCGATGTCGGCGCCAAGTCTGAAATCTACCGGCTGATCGATGAACTCGCCGCAGGCGGCATCGGCGTGCTGATGATCTCGAGCGAACTGCCGGAAGTGATCGGCGTCGCCGATCGCGTTCTGGTGATGCGCGACGGTCGGATCGTCGGTGAGATCGCGGCGACGGCGGAGCGCCCCATCACCCAGGAAGCCATCATGGCCCATTCGACCGGAGCCGTTGCCGTCATGGCCGACGCCTGAGCAAGTGGGAGGAGATCCAGTTGTCCAACACCACCAACACGATGTATGTCGGTTCGCCGGCGCGCGCCGACCGCCTGCAAACCGCCATCCAGCTGTTCGGCATGCTGCCGATCCTGATCCTGCTCTGCATCGGGTTCGAGTTGCTGTCGGGGCGCTTTGCCACCCTCGTCAACCTGTCGATCGTCATGCAGCAGGCGGCGATCAACACAACGCTCGCCTCGGGGATGACCTTCGTCATCCTGACCGGCGGCATCGACCTGTCGGTCGGCTCGATCGTCGCCGCTTCGGCCATGGTGTCGGTGTTGAGCTCGCTCATTCCCGGTTGGGGGTATCTCGGCATTCCTGCCGGTCTCGGCATCAGTCTTTTATGCGGCCTTGCCAATGGCCTGCTGGTGGCAGTCGTCAAGTTGCCGCCGTTCATTGCCACGCTCGGGTCGTTGACTGCGGTGCGAGGCCTTGCCCGCTTGATAGGCAACGACAGTACCGTCTTCAACACGTCGATGCCCTTTGCGTTCATCGGCAATGGCTCCCTCTTTGGCGTGCCCTGGCTGGTCATCATCGCGTTTGCCGGCATTCTGGTCTCTTGGCTGATACTCAAGAAGACGGTGCTCGGAACCTACATCTATGCCATCGGCGGTAACGAGGATGCAGCCCGCCTCGCCGGCATCCGCGTCGCGGCGGTGCTTGTCTTTGTCTACGGCCTTTCCGGTCTGTTCGCCGGCCTCGGCGGCGTGCTGAGCGCCGCCCGCCTTTACGCTGCCAACGGCCTCCAGCTCGGGCAGGCCTAGGAACTCGATGCGATCGCCGCCGTCATCCTTGGTGGCACAAGCCTCGTTGGGGGCATTGGCTCGATCTGGGGCACGCTGATCGGCGCACTGATCATCGCCGTCCTCACCAACGGCCTGATCCTCGTCGGCGTCTCCGACATCTGGCAATACATCGTCAAAGGACTCGTGATCATCGCCGCCGTCGCCCTCGACCGATATCATCGGTCATAACAGATGACGGTCGGGGAGCTGGACGCTTTGAGTGTGACGTCGAAAGATCACCGAGGAGATACTGCGCTGCATCCCGGATGAACGGCGATATCCGCGCTCATGCGCTGAAGCGGTCAGAGCTTTCTTGCTGTTGCGGATCGGTCTGCATACCGGACTGCGCCAGAAGAACCTCCGCGAATTGCTTGTCTGCAACCGGGGAAGCATGCCGACGTCGGAACGTCGCCTCGAAGACATGAAGCGTGGCGAACTGCGTTGGAGTTCGCGAGATCACGGTTGGGAAATCCTGATCCCATCCGTCGCTTTCAAGAATTCCAACTCATCCTTTTTTGGCTCCAAGCCATTCCGTCTGATCCTTCCCGACCTCGGAGGGCTTTACGAGAAAATCGAGGCCTACGTCGACCGGTACCGTGCGCGCCTGATCGGCCCTGCTGCCGATCCAGGAACCTTCTTCGTCAAAACCGCGAAGATGACCAGCACCAATGCGGCCTACGACCAAAACACGTTCCATGAGGCTTGGCGCCTCGCCATCCAGCGGTACGGCATCTTCAATCCATGGACTGGTCGCGGTGCGATCAAGGGGCTTCTTCCGCATGGACCGCACAACGTGCGCGATGTGCTGGCCACTCATATCTTGAAGCAGACCGGCTCGTACGAGCAGGCAAGCTACGCAATCCAGGACACGCCGGAGATGGTGGCCCAGCACTACGGTCGCTTCCTGCCGCAGGACAAGGCCGAGATCGCCGCGCGCATTCTGAACAAGGTCTGGGAAGCGGCTTAAGAGGCCCACTCCGCAAGGCTCAGAGCGAGCGTGCGGAGATAGTCTGTCGTATACACCGCAATTCTTGCGGTGATTGTCCTTGTCGATGCGGAGAAAGAAGATCATATTCGCCGTGAAGGATGCGGCGAATATGATCTGTATCCACGAACAGAGCGATTGGCCACGGTTCAGGTGGTCGGAGGGAGCAATTAGCGGGTCGCTGGCGGCCGTTCGTCATCGCCAGGGGCGGCTGATTGGGCGCATGGAAGCACTCGGCTTTGACCTCCGGGCCGAAGCCATCCTTGCCACCCTGACCGAAGACGTGGTCAAGTCGAGCGAGATTGAGGGTGAAAACCTCGATAAGGAGCAAGTGCGCTCATCGATCGCTCGTCGCCTTGGTCTAGAGATCGGTGCGCTTGCCCCCGTTGACCGGGACGTGGAGGGCGTCGTCGAGATGATGCTCGACGCGACGCAAAACTATGACAAGGCGTTGACGGAGGCTCGGCTGTTCGACTGGCATGCCGCGCTCTTTCCAACCGGACGAAGCGGCATGACCCGGATCACCGTCGGTGACTGGCGCGGTAAGGCCGCCGGGCCGATGCAGGTGATCTCAGGTCCCTATGGACGTGAACGGGTGCATTTCGAGGCACCGGACGCGGCTCGATTGCCCCGCGAGATGGCGGCCTTCCTCGAATGGTTCGAGAGCGAAAAGGGCATCGATCCCGTGCTGAAAGCGGCCATCGCCCACCTCTGGTTCGTGACCATTCATCCCTTCGAGGACGGCAACGGACGCATTGCACGGGCCATCGCCGATATGGCGTTGGCCCGTTCCGAAGCCAGTCCGCAACGCTTCTACAGCATGTCGGCAGAGATCCGGTTGGAGAGGAAAGACTACTACGCCACGCTCGAACGGACGCAGAAGGGAGATCTCGACATTACCGACTGGATCCTATGGTTCCTGGCCTGCCTCGATCGGGCCATTGCTGGTGCGGAGCGGATCCTTGCAAATGTCCTGCGTAAGGCAGCCTTCTGGCGAGCGATCGAAACGCAACCACTGAATGAACGGCAGCGCACTATGATCAACCGGCTCCTCGACGGCTTCGAGGGTAGGCTGACCTCGTCGAAATGGGCTAAGCTCACCAAGGTCTCGCCCGATACAGCCCTACGCGACATCACAGACCTCGTCGCCCGCGGTATCCTGATGAAGGATGACGGGGGAGGGCGAAGCACAAGCTACTCGTTGGCATACATAAGACGAGACGGCAGTGCGTACTATTAAGTTATAGCAAGGAGGAGCAGCAAGGAATGCCGCTAGGGGATGTAATCAAGTTCAAGGATGGTTCCTACGATATACGCGGGGTCGTCGATGGCCGTTATGTTGTTCGCATTCGGAATCGGAAAACGGGAAAGGAAGTCTACAGAGTCTGGACGGAAGCGGAACGCGCTGAATTCGATTGCAAACAAGATAAAGCTATGGATCTGGAAGATCGAAACTGTCAGATTTATGAGCGGAATTTTTCCGGCGAGACATATGTGAGTCTGTCGCGAGAGTTCGGGTTGAGTCCAGGTCGGGTTAGTCTGATATGTGCGCGGCAAGCCCGAAAGGAAAAGGTCGCTCACAAGTGACGCCGAGTCCAAGTGTTTGACGTCAAACATGAGCAGTCGAAAATTCACAGCGGAATAATTAGCCTGGTCCTTAAAATATAGAGAATGCCGACCTCACGCACGTGTCTCGCAAGGCACCTAGGCTCAGTTCAATTCGTCAGAATGTCATTGCTTAAGTTTTCCTCTTTTATTTTTTGGCTTAGGCTTGGCAGGTGTAGTGTCGTCATTATTGGCATCATCGTCAGTTAGCCCGCCGTCATAGCTCTCAATTTCATCTTCTTCGATTTTGTGGGTCGGGAATGAAATGTAGTCCAATACGTCCGGGTTGAAGAACACGGTGCGGTGATAGCCCTCGCACGGTAATAAAATCATGCTTGGTTCGTCGTCATCGCTTCCGCTGAAGGGGTAAGCGTCAACAAGAGGCTCGATGCACTCGAAAAGGTTACAATCGACATAGGTGATTTCCCGCCGCTTGCCTGACGAAAACTGAACCGTCACCGTGTGTGTTAAGGCAAAAATCTCATCAGTTTCCGCTGCTCTTGCAGCCTTCTCGGCCGCCAGATCTTCAGGTTGGATTGCACCTTGGGCGACTAGTTCATCAAACTGTTCATTGGTTACCATAATCTGGCTTCGAACACGTTCGACATCGTTCTCAGAGAACTCCGAAGCATAATCGCCGCCGCCGAACTCTTCGTCTCGAATGGCCTCTACGATGGCCCAGTCGCGAGTGTCGGGCATCTGGACCGGAGTCGCCAGCTTATAGTCAGCGTGATCCGGCCCGTAAGTATCGTAGGCTTCGCTGGAAAAATAAAACTCAGAAATCGCCTTATGTCGAATAGCGACAGTACGATTTCCCAAATCCTTGATTACGATAAAGCGCTTATTGCTTTGCAGCTCTCGATAGGCTTGCGTATGAACGGCTTCCGAAATCGACAACACCAAGGGCTCACCGCCTCCGCTGAAATGCACCGCGCACTCACCATAATACTGGAGGTCTAGAGGGGCTTTGTCGTTATAGAACGCTGCTTCCTTCGGAGGATGCCGACCAAGCAATTCCAGCTCGGTGGTACTAAAATGCTTTGCCAGCTTGGTAAGGTAGCTTTTTGGAATCTCCGCCTTTCCTGTTTCCCAGCGCTGGTACGTCGGTTGCGTCACACCCACTGCCTTGGCGACTTGTGTCTGGGTCTCGGAATTCGTAACTCGAAAGTACTTTAGCCGGTTGATAGTCATCGGATTCTCCTGGAGACGACATAATTATGCGCATATATGTGCATAATTATGTCGCGTGTGCAAGGGGGCTTTCGTTTGTAGCGCGCCCAAGCGAACTGGAATCAACTAATGACGGCACCTCTCGATGTTCAGTTGGGGCATCCAGGACGAGCGTTTTTAAAAACGGGCAGGCTAATAAAGACGTCCGCCGATCCCTACACGTTCTTCACGTCCAGGTAAGGACGTTACAGCCACTCCCTACGCGGTACTGCGAAAAAGCCCGATACGCCCCTCCGTGCCTAGTAGATCCTTCACCGCATGCAACAGATCGGTGCGCCGCAAGTTGAGAGCAAATCCTGCCCCCGCAACCAAAATAGGCCCGTTAAGTCTGAGACTTAACGGGTTTTTTGTTGTCCAAAATCTGGGAACGGAAACGCTCGTGGAAGCGTAAGGGTAACTGCCATCGAATGGACCGGCTTATGGGGAGCCGGTCCATTCAACAGTAGAAATCGCCCGTCAAATCCAGCACATGGCCAAACTTGGCGGGCGTGAAATCACGCGGCGACTGGTGCGTCGCCAGGAGCCGGCTTCTCAGAAACCTTGCGGGCGCGGAAAGCCTCGTAGCGCTCGCGGAAGTACCCCTTGGTCGCCTTGGCGTCGAAGTTCACGAAGTTGCCGCCCTGGGCGAAGTGGCGGCGGAATACCGAGCCGAGCGCATAGGTGAAGGCGCCGTGCAGCGCCGGTAGCGTCACGAGGCCGATCGTCGTGCCGATCAGCGGGATTGCCCGTAGCGCCGACTGGACGGCCGAAATGCCGAAAATGCCGCCGGCCAGCAACGGCGGGGCTACCGAAGCAAGCAGAATGCCGATGGCTTCCTTGCCGATCTCGGCGCGGAACTCGACATCGTAGACATCGGCCAGTTCCTTGAGAAGCTTCAGGTTGACGGCCATCAGAGCAGCGGTATCGACATAGGGCACCGGGATGACACCGCTAGCAACCGACAGATAGATATTGTTTTGGATAACAGATGCGGCAAACTTCTCCCGCGTGTCCATAGCTGGTTCATCAACCGTGTCGCCAGATGGCGTCTCGACTGCATCCACAGCCACCGCCTCGATTTCGGGGGCGGGGTTCGGCTCGCTCGCCGCATCATGCTTGCTGACCATCGCGTCCTACTCCTCAAGAGTTGTAAGCCAGACCGCGCGTGATTGAGCCTCAAAAAAGCAGGTTGCATCTCCACGCGCCCGGAGGATCCTGCCAATACCGAGTTGACGTTGCTCGCCAAAGCCATGGCAGTGGTTACCATGTTTGGTTTCCGGTCAACTGGTTTTTGAGTATTAGTACACTTTTTACGTTCTTTCCCTACCGAGTACTGGCTGACGGACAACCAGACTCCGGAACGCGCAGCGGAAATGGTGCCGAAACGCGTTTGCCCGTCCTTTTTGCTGGCCTGCGGCGGCTGTCGTCTCATTTGACGAACTTGCCCTCGCTCATGTGGTGAATGCGGTCTGCGACGTGGAACCAGCGATCATCATGGGTGACGCAGATGACGATCTTTCCGCGACTCTTGAGGTCGGGCAGAATTTCCTCATAGAAAGCGCGGCGGAAATGCGGATCCTGATCGGCCGCCCATTCGTCGAGCACGACGATCGGCTTGTCCTCGAGCTCAGCGACGATGAGGGCCAGGCGCTTGCGCTGACCGGTCGACAGCGCGACGGTGGAAAAGGCGCCGTCACGAAGGGAAACTTTGTCCGCCATTCCCATCCGCTCGATCAGCGCCGCGGCGCGTTCAGGATCGACCGAGGCGATGCCGAGGAGGCGCCGTGACAGGTGAAAGTCGGAGAATACCGCCGAGATGTTGTCGCGATAGGCGGGACGGAGTGGCCCATCGATCGGTACGCCATCGACCAGAAGAGTTCCGGACGCCAGCGGCACAAGGCCGGTTATCAGCCGCATCATCGTCGACTTGCCCGAACCGTTGCCACCGGTAATGAAGGCGATTTCGCCTGCCTGAAACTCGACGGACAGCGGACCGACGGCGAACAGTTCTCGTCCCTCCCTGTCGCGATAGGCAAAGCTGGCAGCGGCGAGCACGATGCTCTGAGGCGCCGGTACCGGCGGACCGGAGCCATCGCGCGGCTCGTCGTTCGAAACGTCGGCGAGGCGTTTGCGCATGCCTTCGATGTCGGCGAGGGCACTCTCGGTCTGCATCACCATCGGCGCGACATGGGCGAGCGTACCGATTGGGCCGACGATGAACAGCGCCACCGTCACCGCAGGCACCACCACTTGGTGAAAGTTCTGCGTGAACAGTGGAACGACAAACACCATCAAGCCGATCAACATGAAGAACATTGCCTGGAGCAGTGCAAACTCCCAGCCCCATCTGGCCTTCATTGCCGTGTTGGCGCGCCTTGCTTCGGCAGATCGGCCGAGTAGATCAATCCGCAGCGCTTCGGCACGGGCACGGCTCATCCGCACCTCTTTGAAGCCGTCGAGCAGGTCGGTAAGGCCGTCGAATACGGCGTTTTCGGTGTGGGCCGCTTCATTCATCTCGCGGCCGAGGCTCCGCATGCGGGCGAGACGGGTTGCAAGTGCAAGGGTGGCAAAACCAAAGGCGAGCAGGCAAGCAAGCGGCGATAGCCAAGCCATGTAACCGCCGAGGAACACCAGCATCAACGACTGCTGGGCGGCAATCACCAGAAGCGGCAGTGTGGTGGCCAGCGTCTGGGTACTCTGTGTCAGCGCCCCTTCCAACGCCGCACGACCGATCCCCTCGACGGTCGGCAAGTCGCTATGCCTTACCGCCTCGAAAACGCCGACGCGAAGGCGGTGAATCAGCCGTTCGACGTCCTGCGATGCCGTGATCAGCACATAATTGTGGGTGACGCCAAACAGCATGATGGTGATCAAGAACATCAGCACGAGGCGCGCGCTGGCGCCTTCGCCTTCCGCCGCCTTCGACGCCGCTTCGACCAGCGCAAGCAGAGCCGTGGTGGAAATGGCCGACAGGGTCGCCATCAAGATGATGGAGCGCAGATTCTCAGGTACTTCGCGCAGGACCAGCCGAATGAGGATCATTAGCGCGCCTCCCAGAGCGGCGCGTCGATCGCCTCTTCGAAAAGACGCCCGTCTTCCATGCGCAGGCGCCGGTCGGCCGCGTCGAAATAGTGGTCGTCGTGGGTGACGGCAATGACCGTGATGCCACGCGCTTTCAGCTCCGGCAGGAACTCACGATAGAATTTCCGGCGAAAATACGGGTCCTGGTCTGCCGCCCACTCGTCGAGCACCAGGATCGGTTTTCGCTCGAGAAGCGCGGAGACAAGCCCGAGCCGCTTGCGCTGGCCGGCCGAAAGGTCGCGCCGGTCGAAGTGGTCGCCCTCGATGATGCGGGCAGTGCGGTCCATTTCCATCTTCCGAAGAAGCTCAGCTCCCTCGGCACCGCCAGCGACCCCGGGGTCGATGCCGTAAAGGCGGGGAAACAGGTGGAAATCTGAGAAGACAGCCGCCATGCGCTCGCGCAGTTCGGCCTCCTCGCCAATCTGAATGGGCCGGCCGTCGAGGCTGACGACACCGCGCACCGGCCGGTAGAGGCCGGTCAGCAGTTTGATCACCGTCGACTTGCCCGAACCGTTGCCGCCGGTGATGAACACCGTTTCGCCGCGACGCAGGACGAGATCGATCGGACCGACGGAAAACGGCCGCTCCCCGTCGACGGTAGGAAAGGCGAACTCGACACCCTCGAACCGGATTTCGTTAAACTCGCGATCAGTTTCGGCAATCGTGATGTCGCGATCCGAACCCGCCTCGGCCATGCCGGCAACGCGCAGTTCCAGATCCATCATGGCACCGGCCGCCGCGTCGGCCGCCCCCATGATCATGACGGACTGCATCAGGCCGAACACCGGTGTCGCCATGAACAATACGGCGGAGACCAGCTTGCTGACGCTCTTGGCGATACCGCTGGCGATGATCGGCACCACGAAGGCGACGATGCCGAGCATCAGGTTGAAGGCGGTTTCGCCGAAGACATACTGTTGCCAGCCGTGCAGATGGATGGAGTTGCGCGCTACGAGCGTCTCCTCGGAGGCCTTCTTGAAGCCGGCGCCGAGTTCGCGACCACGGGCCAGATTGAGACGCTGTTCCTTGAAACCGCCGAACAGGTCCGAAATATACTCGAACATCACCGCTTCCGGCTCGTTGGCAACGAGCCGGCGCTCGGCAAGCTCCCGGCTGAGGCGGAGGTGGGCAAGTGCGCCAAAGCCGAGCAAGGCGGCGATCAGCACGAAGGCGGCAACGGAGACCGATGCGATATAGAGCAGCACGGCCACTGTCAGGATGGCCGAGCGAACGGTCAGCGCCATATACTGCGAGTTCATGGAGATGATCTGGCAGTTGCGCGTCACACTGTCATAGAGTTCCGTCCGGTTCCAAGCTTCGAGCTTCGGCAGCGAGGCCCGCGTCAGCCAGTCCAGCACGCGCGAACGCGATATATCGACCGCTTCCTCGATATCGGAGGTCAGTCGCGCCACCATTCGCGTTTCCGCGAAGGCGTAGAGGCCGAGGCAGACGATAAAGGCAAGGCACCACCAGAGTTCCACAACGTCAAACCGACGGTCGGCGATCCTGCGAGCCGCCGTATTGATCACCGCCAGCATGCCGGCCGAAGCGGTCGCCGACAACACCGCCCAGGCGAGCAGCCAGCGGAGTGGCTGGGGACCGAGCCGGGTGACTAATCTGACGAGGTTCATTTACGAGACCCGGATTCGCATTGGTCAGCCGCGCCATCGAGCCATGATCGAATGTGGCTCGCAAGCTCGCCGACATGCGAAGGCTCCAGCATCTGTCCGTGGGTTCCTGCCATTCGTCGCAGTTCGACACCACGTTGCGCGATGGCACCCCAGCCGTTCAAAGGATCACCCGGCACGCCCGGCGCTTGCCGCGACGCTTCAGTGGGCCGGACAAGCAGCAGGGCGATATCAAGGGGCTGCGGATGATAACGAGCGGCGGCGAGGCCATTGTTCTGGAACAGTGCCAGAAGACGCCGTAATCCTGCCTTGTCCATGTCGTCAGGCAGGAACTTGCCGCCCTTGCCGCGTTCGAGGATCAAGTCGACCCGCTGTTCGGACGTCAGGCGGTGCAGGGTCTCCGCATCGAAGAGGCCCATTTCGTCGAAGAGATCGGCGAGATATTCCGACTCGTCCTTGCGGATCATTTCCCGCACGACCTCTGGCGTGGCGACGCCATCGAGCGCCATCACCGCCTTTACCTCGACGCCCGCCCGGATCAGGCGGCCGGCCGCCTCCCAGGCGAGCAAGGCCCCGAAACTCCAGCCGGCAAGGCTGACGGGGCCGTTGCCGATCGCTGCGCGAAGCGGCGGTAGATAGACCTCGACCAGTCCCTCGACAGTCGGTGGCAACGGCCTGTCGTCCTCAAGGCCGAGGCTCTGTACCATGATCACCGGCTGGTCGGGCCCCAGTCTCTCCGCAAGATCGCGGTAGCAGAGTACGTTGCCGCCGACCGGGTGAAAACAGACGAGCGGTGGCAGCGATCCGCCGGGATTGACCGTTACGATCGGCGACCAATCGGCGGCGGGTTGCTGCTCGATCAGTGTTGCCATGCGGGCGACGGTCGCGTGGGTGAACAGGTCGGCGAGCGGTAGGCGACGGCCGAACTCGCGCTCGATGGCCACCATCAGACGAACGGCAAGCACGCTGTGGCCGCCCATCATGAAGAAGTCGTCATTCCCGTCGTCGACCGGCGTATCCAGCACCTTGCTCCATGTGGCGGCAAGGCGACACTCGATGTCACCGGTCAGCGGGCACCGGTCACGGCTGCCGCGCGTTGTCAGCTCGGCAGGCGGCGGCAAACGCTGTTCGTCGAGCTTGCCGTTGGAATTAAGCGGCAATTCGTCGATCTCGACCAGCCATGATGGCACCATCCAGGCGGGAAGGGCCCGGTCGAACTCGCTTCGCGCCGCGACAGGATCGAAACCGGGGCGTGGCACCACATAAGCGACAAGTGTTTTGTCACCTCCGTTAGCGCCGGCAACTGCCCGGACGGCGACGTGCCGGATCAAGGGATGGCCGGCGAGCGCCAGTTCCACTTCGGCGAGCTCCACGCGGTGGCCTCGCACTTTGACTTGCCGATCCTCGCGCCCCATGAACACCAGATCGCCCGACGCGAGGCGACGCGCCATGTCGCCGGTATGATAGCGGCGAATACCATCGTGATCGGTCACAAACTGCGCTGCTGTTCGCTCGGGATCATTGAGATAGCCGCGCGCCACACCGATGCCGCCAATGCAGATTTCGCCGGGCACACCGTCTGGCATGTTGCGGCCGGCCGCATCGACAATGCGAATATCGACACCGCTGAGCGGCCGTCCGATCGGCGGCGGCAGGGAGCTGGCCCAGTCGGTGGCCGTCATGATGTACTGGGTAGCGCAGACGCAGGCCTCGGTTGGCCCATACTGGTTGACCACCCTGAGATCGCCGTGACCCTCGATCGCGTAGAGGCGGCGCATCAGCTCGGTCTTCACCTCCTCACCGCCGAGTATGAAGCAGCGGCACGAGGTATGGGTGCCGGTCTCCTGCCAGTGATCGACGAGCATGCCGAACATGCTCGGCGTCGCGTCGCAGCAGACAAGGTGATGTTCCTCGATGAAGGTGTGCAGACGAGCCGGATCGCGACGTGTTTCATCGGACGGCACCACTAACGTATGGCCGTTCAGCAGCGTCGTGAAAATCTGGTGGATCGAGCCATCGAAGCCGAAGGAGAAGACGCAGCTGTTGGTGATGCGCTGTCCCTCGCCAAGCGGTCCGAGCAGGGTCGTCTCGATGGCTCCCACCAGATTGACGAGCGAGGCATGCTCAACGCAGGTAGCCTTTGGGCGCCCGGTCGATCCGCTGGTGAACATCACATAGGCGGCATGATGGGGCGTGATGTCGACGGCAGGCGTGGTGGGCGGTAGGTTTTCGATCGCCTTTCGGCCATCCAGCCGCAACAGAGGCTTTGCCCCTTGCCCCTTGCCGTCGAGGCGCACCACGCAATCGAAAAGATAGGGGGCCGGGTCGAAGCCTTTTGCCACGACGGAGGAAAACTCCAGTGACGGCCGCAGCGCCTGCCGCGACGCCCAGTCGCTCAGGAAGTCGCGCGAGACAAACAACTGGTCGTCGAACTGCGTGCGCGTGGTGAAACCCTCGCCGGCGTGGTCGCGGGCAAAGGCGATGAGATCGCCGAGATAGGCGTCGCGTCGGTCGAGATTCCACAGACCACCGAGATAGAGCGCTCCACCGGGCGCCAGCACCGTCAATGCCTTGTCGAGAATGTCGGCAAGATAGCCGAAGCCGGGAAAATTCTCGATGACGCTGTTGAAGATGATCAGGTCGAACGAGCCAGGTTCGAGCACGTCGAGATCGTGGGAGGCGAGCTGGCGACCAACCACATGGTCGAGGCCGAGCTGGCGCGCCACGGATTCCGTTCGCTCGGCGTTGAGGCGGGCAAGATCGGTCGCGACATAACGGCCCGAGAGGGGCGCGACGCGCCGCATGGTGAAACCCGAGGCGCAGCCGATTTCCAACACGCGCGCCGTCGGTGACAGCAGCGGGGCGGTTTTGGTGCGCGCGTTGTCGCCGAAGCGCTCCATGATCGCCTCGTCGATCGGCAGGCCGGTGAAGGCGCTGTTCCAGCCACCGGCCGCGACATCGTCGCGTGCTTCGCCTGCAACGTGGTTCCAGAGTTCCGACGACATCATGATGCCGGGAACCTCGATAACCGCATCCGGGTCGTCCGCATCAAGGCAGAGACCGGCCTTCAATGTCGGGCACGTCCAGACCAGCGACCGGAGATCGCCGAGTGTTGTTCTGTCGGCGATCATCACCGCCATCGACGAGCCGTCGACGAGGGTGCGGCGCCGACTGATCGGCTGGGTCGGGTCGAGCGGAACATAGACGCAACAGGCCTTGAGAATGCCGAGGGCCGCGGCGATATAGCCGTGCCCGCGCTCCATCATGACGCCAATGCGCGTTTCCTGATCCAGCCCGAGCGAGGTCAGCCAGCGGGCAATGCGGTTGGCCTGAGCATCGAGCTCCGCGTAGGTAACGCCGCCCGCCTCGTCGATGACCGCAGGCTCGTTTGGTCGAAGAGACGCCCAGTGAGAGAAACGCGAAACCGCCGTTTCGTTGGAGCTTACCGTTGTCGGCAGATTCGGCCGAGACCGGACATCATCCTCACCATCGTCGAAGCTGAAATCGGCAATCTTCATGCTGGAATTTCCTTCGCCTTGCTGTCCGCGACGGCGCGGGCAAAGCGCACGAGATAGGCCAACCATGTCTGCGCGGTCGGCCGGTCGATGACGTCGGTATCGAACTCCAGCTGGAATTCGGTGGTGCCGTCCTGTCGCTCGATCATGAACAGCAACAGGTCATGCTTTGCGGTGGGTGTCCGGAGGGCGTCGCCGAGTGCTCCGGCAAGTGCCGGATCGAGCTTCCGCTCCGCGATGTCGCCGAACAGCCCCCTTTCGCCGTCGGCCTGGTGATCGAAGCGCTGATACTCGAAGACCACGTTGATCAGCGGTTGCCGGGTTCCTGTCCGCCGGGGCGCAATGTCGCGCACCAGGAGGTCGAATGGGTAGTCGCGATGATCCATTGCCGAAAGGATCGCCTCGCCGGCATGATCGACCAGCGCGCCGAAATCGGTGTCATCGTCGACATTGATGCGGATGGGCAGCACATTGACGAAGAAGCCGATCAGCCCTTCGACTTCGGTTCGCTCACGGCCGGCGACGCCCATGCCGATCACCAGGTCGGACTGCCGGGTGAGGCGGTGAAGCAGCACGGCGAACAGCGCAAGACCGACCGCCGCCGTCGTCGTTCCGCGCTCTCGTCCCATTTCGGAAAGCGCGGCGGCGATGGCACGTGGCAGCGGGCGGGTAACCGTGTCGCCGCGATGGGAGGGGTGGGCCGGCGGCTGGTGATCGAACGGCAGCGCAATCTGATCCGGAGCGCCGGCAAGCGCCGCCCGCCGGCTTTCCGCAGCGCGGGACCAGTCCCGGCCGGTCGCCCATGTTGTGAAATCGCGGTAGGCAATTGGCAGCGGCGGTAGGGCCGAAACCCGCCCCGCTCTGGCATCACGGTAGAGAATCGACAACTCGTCGAACAGGATCCTCATCGACCAGCCGTCGCCGACAATGTGATGCAAGACCAACAGGACGATCCAGCCTGAACTTCCGGTCCGGATCGCCCGGCCTCTCATCAGTGGTGCTACAGCCAGATCGAAGGCTGTGCCGACGTCGCGGCGGATCAGCCTCAGGCATTCAGCGGCGGGGTCCTTCGCAGCCGAAACGTCATCGATTTCGAGCACCGGTTCTCCGGTCGGAGAGACACGCTGCAAGATATGTCCGTCAACCTCGAGAAACGAGGTTCTCAGGGTTTCATGACGGAGAACAAGTCGGCGAAGGGCTTCGCGAAGGGCCTCGCAGTCTAGATCGTCTCCTGCCGGCAGAGCGGTGGAAATGTTGAAGGCGTGGGCCCCCGCCTCATCGAGGTGGTGGGAAATGTAAAGCCGCGTCTGGGCGTGTCCGGCCGGATAGCTCGGCCGATCGGGCACCCTCGGGATGCGATCTTCGTCGCGTTGGGTGTCTGAAATGAGGGCCGCAAGGCCGGAGACGGTGGAGGCCGCAAAGAAATCACGCATCGGGATCCGTGTGCCCGAGGCCTCGGCAATACGGTTGACCACACGGATCGCCGACAGCGAATGGCCGCCGAGCGCGACAAAGTCGGCATGGCGATCGTCGACAGGGCGGGCGAACACCTCGGCAAACACGCTGGCCACCAACCGTTCGGCGTCGTTGCGAGGCGGTTCGCCAGTGGGATTGTCGGCCCCTTGCGGCAACTGGTCGGCAAGGCGATGGCGATCGATCTTGCCCGTGGTGGAAATCGGCAGCGAGGGCACGTCGACAAAGCGACGTGGCACGGCATGGGCAGGTAACCGCTTTGCCACAAAGGCCCTGAGACCAGCCGCGTCCAGCACCTTGTCGGACGTCGTGACGAAGGCCGTGATATCACCGCCGCCTATCCCGTCGGCAACGAAGAGCGCGGCACAGCCTTTCATTCCGGGGTATTCCCCGATTACGCGCTCGATTTCGCCGAGTTCCACTCGGAAGCCGCGAATCTTGATCTGATCGTCGATGCGTCCGCCGAACTCGATCTGGCCATCGGAGCGGAACCGGCCGATATCGCCCGTGCGATAGACCCGCTCTCCGGCCATTGCCGGATGGGAGACAAATGCCGCTTGGGTAAGGTCGGGTCTGTTCAGATAGCCGACGGCAAGGCCATCGCCGCCGGTGACGATCTCGCCCCAGACGCCGATCGGCGATAGCGCCCCGGATGGCTCGACGATCCCGACCGTCGTTCGGGCGATCGGCCGGCCGATCGGTATCGGGCCAGGCTGGGTGTCCGGGGGAGCGATGCGGTGGACAGTCGTGAAGGTGGTGTTCTCGGTCGGGCCATAACCGTTGACGAACACCGTGTCCGGACAGGCGGCCATTGCCCGGCGCAAGTGGCTCGGGCTGAGTTTGTCGCCGCCGGCGATCACTAGGCGGAGGGAGGCGAAACTGTCCGGCGCCGTGTCGATCTGACGATGCAGGAGGCCGGCCGTCAGCCAGAGAACCGTCGCGCGCGAGTGCTGGATCGCACCGACGAGTGCTGCTGGATCGAGTATCTCTTCGCGGCTTGCGAAGGCGAGGCTACCACCGTTGATAAGCGTCGCCCAGATTTCATAGGTCGTCGCATCGAAGGCCGGTGAGCCGGTTGAGAGGACTACGTCGCGCGCAGTGATGCCGATATCAGGATCGGCGGCGGCGAGCCGCAGCACACCGCTCTCCCGGACAATCACCCCCTTAGGGCGGCCGGTGGAGCCCGATGTGTACATGATGTAGGCAGCCGCGCCGATGGGAGCTGGCAGGCTGGCGACAGGTGAGCCTGAAAGGGCGGCGGCCGGATCAATGACGGTGACGGCCGACAGGCCGGCATTGTCGGATGACACCGCCACACGTGCTCCGCAGTCCTCGACGATCCAGACGACGCGGTCTTCCGGCCAGTCCGGATCGACCGGCACATAGGTGGCGCCGATCGCCGCGACGGCGAGAATCCAGATGACTCCGAGCGGTTCGCGGTCAAGGCGCAGAATGACCCGCTGGCCGGGCTCGACACCCGCAGCGATCAGTACCGATGCCGCTGACAGCGCTCGTTCCGCTAGCGCTCGGTAGCTGTAGCCGTCATGTCCATCATCGAGCGCCGGTGCGGCAGGTGCGGCCTTGGCGCGCGCCATGAAGGCCGCAAACAGCCCGACGTCGGTTGGCATCGACGCCGCGACGCCCTGACCGAAGCCGAGGAGCCTCATCCGCTCGTCGGCATCGATCAGCGACAGTGTCGAGACGGCCGTATCGCCTGGCGCTTCGGTCAGCGCCGACATCAGTGTCAGGAAGTGGCCCGCCATCCGCACGATGCGGTCGTGGTTGAAGATGTCGGCGTAATACTCGATGGCCATCTCGATGCCGCCGGGCAGATCGCGGGCGTAGAGACCGAGGTCGGCCTTGCCTTCCCGGCGGTTGGACGACAGCGGTGCGAAGTCGGAAGCGGCCACGCTGCTGACACCGCTCTCGGCGAAGTTCATGTAGGAAAAGGTCACTTCGGCCAACGTCGCCCGATCGGGCGTGGTCGGTCGGCCCAGATCAGCGAGGAGGCGACCTAGACCGTAGCTGCGGTGGCGCAGCGCCTCGCTATGGAGGGCGTGGACGCGGCGGATCGCCGCATCGATCGTTTCGTCTTCGGACAAGGAGAGCCGGAGCGGCAGCAGCGAAACGAGCATGCCGGTCATCTGCGCCATGTCCGGGCCGGTGCGGGCATCGACCGGAACGGCGATCACCAGATCATCGGTGCGGGCATAGCGGGAAAGCAGCAATGACCAAGCGGTGATCATCACCACGAAGGGCGTGGTGTGTTCCGAGCCGGCAAAGGCCCGCATCCTGTCGACCAGCGTGCCGGGCACGGAAAACTGCAAAGTCTCCGCCCGCCATGTCTGGAAGGGGGGGCGCGGCCGATCGGCTGGCAGATCAAGCTTTGGCAGATCACCTGAAAAACGGTCGAGCCAATAGGCACGCGCTGCGGCATCACCCGCTGCCCCGCGATTCGAGCGGCTCCAGACGGCATAATCGCGTAGCCGCAACTTCGGCGGCGCCAGTCTTTCGCCGCGATAGAGCCGGATGGTGTCGTCAAGGATGATCTCCATCGACAGCGCGTCGGCGAGCGCGTGATGAACGTCGAAGAGCGCAGCGACCGGTCGACCGGCAACCACGGCCAGTACGATACGAACCGGCGGCCGGCCGTTCCACAGATCGAAGGGGCGGACCCAATTGTCGAAGGCCGCGGGCGCCTCCGTGCGACCGGCAACTTCGAGCGTATCGATTTCAAGGGGAGAGGATGGCAGGACTTCCATGGTCGGTTCACCGTCGCCGGTGCCGCGATGAAGGCGCGTCCTCAGGATGTCATGACGTTCGACGAGTGTTGCGAACGCCGAGCGGAGCCTTTGTTCATCGACATTGTCCGGCAGCCAGAAGCCGACCGGCAGATTGTAGGCCGAGCCCACGCTGGCGGCGGCTTCCGCCTGTAGAACGGCAAGTTGCTCCCAGGCGACCGGATAGCGATCGGCTTCGGGGGCGGGACTGATGGCGGTATCGGTGCCAGAAACTTCGGGTGCGCCCCGTTCGCCAAGCCGGCGCGCCAGCGCCGCTACTGTTCCTGTGTCCATCAGATCGGAAAGCGATGCCGCCCGCCCGAGATCGCGGACGATGCGTTCGACGATCCGCATGCCGGCGATAGAATCGCCCCCGAGTTCGTAGAAATCGTCGTCGGGTGCCACACTGTCGTAGCCGAGCGTCTCGGCCCAGATCACCGCAAGTGCCGCTTCCAGCATGCGGTTGCCGCTGGACGGTGACAACGCGGCGGGGATGGGGGTCTCCTCTTGACGAGGGGGCCGACCGGTCGCGTCCGGCGTTGCCATGAGCGTCGCAGCGAGCCCTGCCTCCAGAAGGGCAACCTCGGTGGCACCCGTGGCAAGCGCCTCAGCCAGATAGTGGCGCGCATCGGTGGCATCTATCGCCCGGCTTTCATCGATATTACCGGACAAGCGAGCGGCCATTCCCATGCCGCGGAGGGCGCACCAGTCGATTACCAGGACCGGAACGCCCCGTTGGGCCTGTTCGGCTGCAAATGCCTCGAGGAAGGCATTGGCGCCAGTATAGGCGGCGTGTCCCGGAGCGCCAACGAGAGCAGTCAGCGAGCCGGCATGCAGGAACAGCTCCAGCCGATCGTCGCGGGTCATCTCATCGAGAAGGCGGGCCCCTTCGATCTTGGCGGCGATCGCTTCGATGTAGCCGCTGGCGTCGGGCGCTTCATTCATCATGAAGCCGCCACGCGAGGAGGATGCGTGATGGACGACGCCGGTGATCGGTCCCAGATCCCGACGGATACACGCGAGGGTGTCCGACAGCGAACGGCGGTCAGTGATGTCGCAGGCAAATATCTCGATCCGGGCTCCAGAGGCGCGTAGATCGGCAAGCGCTACGCGGCGGTTCAGAAGCTCTGCCCCATCGCCGTCGGCAAGCTTGCCGCTGCGCGACAGCAACGCCAATCTCACTTTGCCGCCCTGGAGGAGTTCCGGCGCAAGCGCCAGCGAAAAGCCGCCAAGTCCTCCCGACACCACGATGCATCCGGAGGACGGCAGTCGATGTGCAGCCGCGCCAGGCACCGCCTTATCGAAGCGGCGGACAAATCGCTGCCTGGATCGCCAAGCAATGGCTGCGGGACTGTCGTCGATGGCGCCAAGTTCAGCCAATAAATCATCGGGAGTCGTGGCTTGATCGGTGTCGACGTAGCGGCAGGAGAGCATCGGCTCCTCCTGTCCGGCGCAGGTGATCACGCCATAGACCGGCGCCTGTGCTGGCGCGATCGAACCGCCGTCATCGACAGACCAAGCGCCAAAACCCAGAGCCAACATCCTGAGCGGTGCCTTGAGCGCGCCCATGATGGCTCGACAGGCGAGCACGGCGCGGCGGCCGGCATCCGGTTCATCGGCAAAGGCGAGAATGACGTTTGGCACATCGGCCATGCCAATCAGTCGCGCCGTCACCTCGTCGACGGTGTCACCGCAGCGCGCAGCCAGACGGCCGCTCAACGATAAATGGGCCGCCAACCGCTCGGCGAGCGGGCTTTCACCGATCACCACGACAGGGCCACCTGGATCGCGTGCCGCGTTCGGTCGGGGTTCCCAACGGGGAACCGTCAGGATCGGTTCGTCGGCGGGCCGGCGGCTGACCAGCCGCGTCAACCGGAAGCCACCGATTTCGAGGGTGACCCGCCCTGTATCGGGATCGACGACGCGGATGTCGGCTTCGACTCCGTCCGAGGTCGTCCGTCGGAGGACGTGCACGACCGGGTTGGCTGGCAACTTGTCCCGCAGGATGAACGTGGCACAGCCCGTTGGTACATGGCCGTCCTCGGTAAGCGCGGTGCCGATCATTGCGTCGAGCAGGGCGGGGTGTAAGCGAACGTCCTTATGGTCTTCGGGCGAGCAAAACCAAGCCAGCCTCTCATCGGCGTTGCCGGTCGACTTGAGGAGCCTGTTCCAGCGCTGGCTGACCTGGACTATGCCGGCATCGCCGTGGAAGGGCGGTGCATCGGTCGCTGGACCAAGCCGCGCCTCGGCGGCGTGTATGTCCAGGACCATTGTTCCGCTGTCGGAATTCCCCCCGTCGAGGATCGCCTCCACGAACACTATACGTCTGCCGGACGCATCGATGGCCGACAGCGTTACCGCGCCGTCGGCGCCGAAGGCTAGTTCAACGGTTCCATCGGTGACATCGGCAGGTCTCAGCGGACGAATCCAGCGGATGGCCCGCAGCAAGAGTGGCCCGGGTGTCGTTTCTGCGACCAACGAGGGAAAGGCGGCGCCGACAAGCGTCGCTAGGCCGTTGAGCCGGTGTTCGGCTGCCGGCCAGAACTGTGGCGCGTGCAACTCGATCCTGTGGATTCGATCCTGACCGCGCATGACGGCAGGACCGATCAATCCAGAGAACAACCCACTTCGGGGCGAGATGATCTGCTGGCGTGAACGGGGCGGAAACTCGGGGAACAAGCGCCGCCGCGCCGGTCGGGCCGCGGGAAGGTGGGCGCGGCCGGCGGTAAGATCGGCCGGCCAGCCGGGTCGTGCGCCGGCAACGAACAGTGCTGCCGCTTCGCGGGCTGTCTGTTCGGTGAGCGGCGCGACGGCCACTGTCCGGTCGGCATGAGTACGATCGGCCTTGCCGGTGACGATCAGTCCGTCCGCTCCGGACGGTACCATGGCGAAGACGGCGAGACGTGCCATCAGGTCGCCTCGGTCGCGAACCCAGGCGGCGGCGCGATAGTCAAGGCTATCTCGGCCTTCGGCAAGCGTGCGTGCGATGGCGGAAAGTGACAGTTCGGGATTGGCCCGCAGAGTGGTGACGATCTCGCCTGCCAGATGGGCCAGATCGGCTTCACTTGTCGCCGACAGACAAACGGTCACCCAGCCGACCGGTGCGTCAGCCGCGACAATGGGTGGCGCCGCTTCGATCACCACATGGGCATTGATTCCCGACAATCCGAACGCGCTGATGCCAGCTCGCCGCGGACAGCCTCGGTCGGCAAGCGGCATCGGCGCTGTCGGCACGCGAACCGGCGCCCGATCGAAGGCAATATGTGGATTGGGCCGGGTGAAGAACGGTTGTGGCGGCGCCTGATCGTGGCGGAGCGCCAGAACGGCACGGGCAAGCCCCATCGCGCCGGCCGCGCCGTCGAGATGACCATAGTTGCCCTTGCCGGACACCACCGTAGCGAAACCAGTTTCCGCCGTGTCCACCGCGAAAGCACGCGTGAGCCCGTCGATCTCTATGGGGTCGCCGAGGGCGGTGCCGGTGCCGTGCGCCTCGATGTGCGACACCGATGCGAGAGACACGCCGGCATCCGCCGCCGCCGCTCGGATTACCGCCGCCTGCGCGCCCGGATTGGGCGCCGTCGGGCCACTCGATGCGCCGTCCTGATTGATGGCAGAACCGAGGATCACGGCATGAACCGGATCACCGTCGCGCAGCGCGGCGGCGAGTGGACGCAGCAGGAACACCGCCGAGCCCTCGCCCGAGCCGGTGCCGTCGGCCCCCTCGGCGAAGGCGCGCGTGCGAGCGGTGGAACTGTCGATGGTGATGCGCTGATCGGCATCAAGCGGAACCGCGATCACCTTGGCGGCGCCGGCCAGCGCCCAGTTGCACTCACCGTTCCGCAGGGCGCGAACAGCGGTGTGAACCGCGCTCAGGGCTGACGAACAGGCCGTGTCGACCAGCATTGCCGGTCCGTGCCAGTCGTGCAGGAAGCCAAGTCGCGTCGCGATATTGGACGGAACGTTGAGAGCGAACACCTGTTCGAGACGTTCGGGGAAGGCTGCCGCAACCGCGTCGCGCCAGGCAGAGGTGGGGGCGCCGCCGACAAAGACGCCAACCTTGGCGCCGTCGAGGCTCTGACCGCCACGGCCACCATCGTCGAGAGCCCGCGCGGCGGTGTCGAGGAACAGTCGCTGCTCGGGATCGAGCATGCTGGCATCGGCCGGCGACATGCGGAAACGGCGCGGATCAAAACCGGCTATGTCATCGAGATAGGCCGCCTCGCGGAAGCGCTTCGGCACCGTCAACCCCAGGACATCGAAGAGCGTTGCAGCGTCGGCGGCCCGCTCGGGCGGCAGCCCTTGGACGCGATCGACACCGGCAATCACATCGCGCCACATGTCGTCAAGGCTCTCGGCGCCAGCAAGGCGAACCGCCATTCCGACGATGGCGATGGCCCCCGGGGGCACCTGAGGTACGGGGTCCTGCGCAACGGCCTGGAGCACAGCAGGTTCCAGCGTCGAAAGCTGCGGCGCAGCCTGTGACGGCTCGACTTGGCCGCAGAACGTACGCACCCGTGCGGCCTGCTCGGCGATGGTCACCAGTGCAAACAGGTCGGCGACCGCGAAGGCGCCCGGCCAGCGGGCATCGAGCTGGGCATGGAGGCGGACCACCAGCAGAGAGTTGCCGCCAGCCTCGAAAAAGCCGTCGCGCAGTGACGGATCGGCATCGGGCAGCAGCACCTTCCAGATGGCCCGGATTGCTTCTTCTTCCGCACCAGCCACGATCGTGTCCTCGATCGGTGCGACCGTCCGTGGCCTGTCGAGCGGTTCTCCGGTCAGCGCCTTGCGGTCAGTCTTTCCCGAAGAGGTCAGCGGCGCGTTGATCAATCGCAGGAAACGGGCCGGAATCATTGCATCCGTTACCCGGTTCCGAAGATGGCTGCGCAGATCGGCCGTTGTGACCGGTGCCCTGACATCGACGAAGGCATGCAAATTGGTGAGGCCGGCGGAAACCTCGGCTATGACATAAGCGCGGGCGATCGCCGGATGGCTTTCCAGCGCCCGTTCGATCTCGCCCGGCTCGATACGCTGGCCGCGGATCTTCACCTGATGGTCGATGCGACCGAGGTACTCGATACTACCGTCACGACGATAACGGCCGAGATCCCCGGTCAGATACGCCCGTCCGCCGGCGCGGAAGGGATCGGTCACGAAGCGCTCCGCCGTCAGGTCAGGACGTCCTACGTAACCGCGCGCCACTTGCGGTCCGCCGATGCAGATCTCGCCCGCAATGCCGATCGGCTGAGGCCGTCTCCTCGCATCGAGAATGTAAATGGCAGTGTTGGCGATGGGCCTGCCAATCGGCACGATGTCGCCGCCGGTCCAGGGCGAACAGGGCTGCCAGGTGACATCGACCGTCGCCTCGGTCGGGCCGTAGAGATTATGCAGCTCGACGCCGAACGGGCGATGGAGCAGCCGATCGAAGCGCTCAACCAGCTTGGTATCGAGGGCCTCGCCGCTGGCAAACACATAGCGCAGCCGGGCAAGGCGGCGGGCGAGGGCGGGCTTTGCCTCGATGACGGACAGCAGCTCCGCCAACATCGACGGCACGAAATGCAGCACCGTCACACCATGCCGGTCGCTGAAGTCGACGAGCGCTTCCGGATCGCGCTCGGTGCCCGGTGGCGGCAGCGCTACAGCAGCGCCTGTCCACGACCACCAGAACAGTTCCCACACCGAGACGTCAAAGGTGACGGGAGTCTTCTGAAGCACGACGTCGCTGGGACCGATGGGAAAGGTTGAGGCCATCCACAGGATGCGGTTGAGGACGGCGTGGTGCTCGATGGCGACCCCCTTCGGCCGCCCGGTCGAGCCAGAAGTGAAGAGGATATAGGCCAAGGACTCCGGCGAAGCGAAGTCGACCGGCGTAGCCAGGCCACTGTCGGAGAGGGCGAGGACACGAGCCCCGGCGCGTTCGACGTTGGCCCGGCATTCCGGTGCCGCCAGCACCAGCGGATGGCCGAGATCCTCCAGCATCGCGGCCATGCGCGCCGCCGGCTGATCGGCGCCGAGCGGCACATAGGTGCCGCCGGCCATCAGAACGCCGTAGATCGCCACCAGGAGGTCGAGCGAACGCGGTCCGGCAAGCGCGACGATGTCGCCGGGCCTGACGCCGGCTTTCGCAAGATACTGGGCCATGCCACCGGCGCGATCGGCGAAGGTGCGATAGCTGATCGGCTCAGCACCGTCACGCAGCACGGCGGGTCGTGCCGCATCGGTCGCAAGGCGATCGAGAAACGGGCGTGGGATCGTCCGACGGACATCGAGCGGGCGGGTGGTGGCGTTGAAAGTCTCGGTCACCCGGACACGCTCGGCATCGTCCATGATCGCCAGATCACCGATCGGCGCGTCGGGATCGGAGATGGCGGCTGCGGCCATGGCATCGAGGCGTTTGAGATAGCTTTCCGCGGTTGCACCATCGAACAGGTCGGACGCGTATTCGAGCTGGCAGAGCAACCGGCCATTCTCAAGGCTGAGATCGAAGCTCATGTCGAACTTGGCGAAGGGAAAGTCCGGCTCGACGATCCGAACGGTGGCACCAGGGAAGATCGGAGGGAGCGCCTCGGTGTCCTGCCAGACAATCATCACGTCGAACAGCGGATTGCGCCCCGGCGTGCGTCGGACACCGAGCACATCGACCACCGTCTCGAACGAACAGTCCTGATCCGCGATGACTCGCATGCATTCGCTGCGCGTCTCAGTCAGATGCTGGCGGAAGGTTGGGTTGCCGGACAGGTCGCGCCGCAGCACCAATGTGTTGACGAGGAAGCCGACCACGTCCCGCGTATCCGGCCTGAATCGGCCGGACACCAGCGTTCCCACGGCGATGTCCGTCTGGCCGCTGATCCGGCTGAGAAAAGCGGTCACCAGCGCTGTGCCGGCAGCAAAGGGTGTAGCGCCTTCCGAGCGCGCGAGCCGCAGAAGTCGTTCCGACACATCGGCTGGGAACAGGTGTCTGATGGTTGCGCCACGAAAGGACGGCGTCGGTTTGCGCGGCCGGTCGGCCGGAAGGTCCAGGGGCTGAACCGGTGGCGTCAGCCGCTCCACCCAACGCTCCACCAGCGCCCGGCCATCCGGCGACGTGGCAAGAGCGCGGCGTTCGGCCGCCAGCTCTTCGAAGGGGTGCGCCGGCAGTGGCGGCAGCGGTGCAGGATCCCCCGTCTCCCTAGCGTAGAGAGCGGCGAGATCGCGGAACAGCGGCGCAAAGGACCAGCCGTCGCAAACCGAATGGTGCAGAACCAGCATCAGGCGGCGGCGCGTTGCCTTGATCCGGATGAGGATGGCACGGGCGCCGCGCTCCTTGTCCAGAAGGAAGGGACGAACGACCTCGGTCTGCTGGCGCGCGTTTGCCGCCGCTTCCGGGTCCGGCGCTGTGGTTAGATCGACGACATCGAACCGAAGGTGGCCGACCGGCTCAAGGCGCTGGCGTGGTCCGTCATCGCCGTCGACGACACGCAGGCGTAGCGCATGGTGGCGCTCCTCCAGCGCCGTTAGGGCTCGTCCGAGGGCGTCGTCGTCGCATGGCCCGTCGATGTCGAAAATCATCGGCACGTTGTAGGCACCCGACTGCGGGAACAACCGCTGGATAATCCACAGGCGCTCCTGCCCCGGCGACAGGGGAAAATCTTTGGCCTCCGTCGCGATATGGGGCGTTGCGCCGGCCAGCGACTCCGTCCGGTCCGCCGCCAGCACCAGCGCCGCGATGGCCTCAACCGTCCGCGCGGCGTAGAGGTCTCGCAAGGCAAGCTGTGCGCCGGTCGTCTGTGCCAATCGGCTCGCAAGCCGCATGGCGAGGAGAGAGTGACCACCAAGGCGGAAGAAGTCGGAGGCAAGATCGATCGCTGCGCCAGGAAACAGCTCCTGGAATAACCGCAGCACAATCGCTTCCTGCGGAGTGCGGGAATGCTCCTGCGTCGGGCTCCGCGGCCGATCGGCCGCTTCGACCAGCGCGACGATGGAGCGATTATCGCGCTTGCCGTTGGCATTGACGGGCAGCGTGCCGGCCAGAACGAACTGTGACGGCATCATATGCAGCGGCAACGCCTCGGCAATCGTTTGCCGCCAAACGGCTTCCTCAAGCCGGTCGGCAGCCATCACGGCCACTAACGCACGGTCGACGCCTTCCCCTGCCACCACCACGGCGGCCTCGCGCACACCAGCGCAACCCGATAGCAGCGTCTCGATCGCCTGGATTTCGATGCGCTGGCCGCGGATCTTCACTTGACCGTCGCCGCGACCTCCGAACTCAATGGTGCCATCACGCAGGAAGCGAGCACGGTCACCGGTACGATAGGCGCGTTCATGCGTGCCGAATGGCAGTTCGACGAAGGATTTTGCGGTCAGTTCGGGCTGGCCGGCATAGCCGATCGCCACACCATCGCCAGCACAGACCAGTTCGCCCCAGGCACAGACGGGCATCGGCCGCAAGCGCTGGTCGACGACATAAACTCGTGTGCCGGCGATCGGTCGCCCGATCGGTACTGGCCCGTCGAGATCATCGACCGTGACGCGGTGGGTGGCGGTGAAGCAGGTGTTCTCGGTTGGACCGTAGGCATTGAACAGAGGAACAGCGGGATGGGCGGCGAGGAAGCGTCGCGCGTGGGCGACGCTCATGGCCTCGCCGCCAGTTGTCACCAGCTTGAGACCGGCGAAGGCGTCGGGCGCCTCGTCGATGATGCGATTGAACAGGCCACTGGTCAGCCACAGGATCGTTGCCCGGGCGTCTTTCAGCGCTGCGGCAAAGCGCCTGGGGTCGAGAAGTTCTTCGTCGCGCAGGAGGCGGATCGACGCACCATGGAGCAACGGAGGCCAGAATTCGACAATCGTGGCGTCGAAGGCAAGCGGTGCGGTATGAACGCCGACGTCCTCAGGGGTGACCGGCAGCACGGTCCGGTCGAAGGCGAGACGGATGATGCCGCGGTGCGGTATCACCACGCCCTTAGGAGTGCCGGTGGTACCGGAGGTGAACATTACATAGGCCGGATCCTCGCCCGAGCGGCGGACGGCTGTGAAATCGGCGGCGGGAGGCGCCTGATCGACTCGAACCACACCCATCCAGTCTGGCACCTCGAGCCGGACTGAGGATGCCGCATCGGTTAGGATTGCGGTCGCACCGGCATCCTCCGCGAGACGCGCGAGGATGGCAACTGGCCACTTGACATCAACTGGTAGATAGGCCGCGCCGATCTTCCACACAGCGAGGATTGACGCGATGGCGTCCATGCTGCGTTCGACCGCGAGGGCAACCACCGGTCCGGACACCCCGGCCGACCTTAACGCGCCAGCAATCGCCGAGGCACGGGCGTCCAGTTCGGCATAGGTGAGGCGCTTGCCATCCCAATCGACAAGGGCGGTTCGTCCGGCATGGCGTCGAGCGATGGCCTCCCATAGCGAGTGAACACAGACGTCACGCGGATAATCGGCGGGCGCCTTTGGAGACGAGAACACCTCAAGGAGCGTCCGGCTCTCCTCGTCCGTGACGATCTGAAGGTCGCCGATGGCGGCTTGTGGTCGGCGCGCTGCATCGATGATCAGCTTCGCGATGTGATCCGCAATGTCGCGAGCGGCGAGTTCGTCATAGCAACGGACGTCATAGTCGACGAGGAGATCGACAACACTCTCGCTTCGCCTGGAAAGTGTGATCGCCAACTGGTACTTGCCGCCGCCAACATCGGGGGCGAACCAGGCTCTGGCTTCCGGGGCCAAGTTCTCCAGCGAGGCCACCAAATCGAAAACCGGGCGTATATCGCCTCCGTTGGCGCGGGTTTGATCCTCGATGATCCGCTGCAGCGGATACTCCTGATGCGCCAGCGCCGCCAAGAGGGCGGTGTGCGTTGCAGCAAGCAGGGCCGAAAAACCCTGATCGAGCCGGCCCGACAGGCGGATCGGGAGTACTTCGGCAAAGCTGCCGACTACCTCGGCATGTTCAGGACGCGGACGGACTGCGAAGGGAGTGGCGATGGAGGTATCGCGTCCATCGCCCTTGATACGGGCAACCAGCACTGAGGCAATTGCCACAAGGGCGGTCGTTTCGGTTACCCGGCCGTTGCGCGCGATGCTTTCCAGGGCCGAACTCACATCGGCCGGCATTTCGACCATCAGGCGCCGACCGACACGGCGGCTGCCTTCTCTGGGGGCTCGTGGCGTCGGCAGCTCGCCAAGGTCCATGCCGGCCAGCGTTTTCTGCCAGTATGCGGCCAGTGCCCGCCCACGTTCACCGGCAAGCTCTGCGCGGCGCGCGGCGACGATTTCGGCGGGCGTGAGCACGGGCGGCAGATCACCATGGCCCTCCATGGCCCGTTCGATCAGCGCGGCCAGATCACGCCGGATTATGCCGACCGACCAGCCGTCGACAACGGCGTGATCGGTAATCACATAGATGAGGTCGTGGTCGATGTCGGGACAATTCCGCAACAGACGGAAGCGGAAGAGAGGACCGGTCGCAAGATCCATCGGTTGCGACAGTTCCGTGAGCATCATCTGCCTTCGCGCTGACGCATCGAGCCCGTTGAGGACAACAGGTGTCACGGGACCGGGCGGCGCGACTGTCTCAAGCAGGGTACCGTCCCGCTCGAAAAGCGTCGATCGGAGGGCCGCGTGACGCGCAGCGAGCGCGGTCAGCGCCTCGGCAATCGTAGCCTCGTCGATACCCCGACCGATGTCTACGGCGAAGGGCACCAGCCAGTGCGTTGCGTTCGGATCGTCGCGGCGTGCGAGCCAGATACCCTCCTGCGAGGGGGCAGCCGGGTGGCAATCCAGTGCAGGGGCGGAGGCGGTTCCGTCGAGGTGAGCGGCCATGCCGGCAATCGTCGGTTCCGCCATGGCGTCGGCGAGTTCGATCTGCCCGAGACCCGCTTCGTTGATGCGATTGACGAGCCGCATCAGCAGCAGGCTGTGGCCGCCGAGCATGAAGAAGTCGTCACCGCGCCGGCTCGGCGGTGTTCGCAGGAACTCCCCCCACAGGGCGGCAAGCCGTCGTTCTGTGGGCGTCGCGAAATCATCGATCGTAACGGGATTCGATTTGAGCGGACGATCCCAGTTGCTCGGCAGTTCCCTGAGAAGCGACAGGAACTGATCGACCCAACCGGTAATGGTCGTGGGTTCGAACAATGCCGCGGCGTAAGTCAGCGTACCGTTCCAGCCGCCCTCGGTGATTGGGTCGAGGCTGAGCGTGAGGTCGGCACGCGCTGCCTCGTTGTGGCAGGCGATGACCTTTCCCCGCACGTTTCCCAGCGATGGCGCGCGAACAGGCGCGGGCTGCATCGAGAAGAGAATCTGGACGAGTGGCGTCGCATCCGGAACCCGCTCCGGACTCAACACTTCCACTAGACGGTCAAAAGGCACATCGGCGTCGGCAAGGGCGGCAAGCATCGCCTCACGAACGCGGCCGACCAGTGTCGCGAAATCAGCCCCGTCGGTAGTATCGATCGGAACCACTGTCGTTTCCGAGAGATATCCGATCATGGCTTCTTCTTCGGCATCGCGCCGACCGGCGGTCGGAACGCCAATCAAAAGCTTCTGAACCCCGGCCATCCTCGTCAACCAAAGGCCGAAGGCGGCAAGCATCACCATGGTTGGCGTTGCACCGGCGCGCCGAGCGGAGGCAGTGACGGATTCTGCAATGTCTGGCCCTATCCGAAGTTGAATAGCTGCCCCACGCAGGTCGAAAGTCTTCGGGCGAGGATGATCGGTCGGCAGACGCAACAGCGTCGGATAGCCGGCAAGAGCTGTCCTGCGGCGCTCGATGGCCGGTTCTGGATCGTCCAACGGTCGGCGATCCGTCAGGTCGCGTGATAACGGCGGCAACCCACTCTGTCCTGCGGACGAGGCATGCCATGCCGCCTCGAGATCCGTGGCGAAAACGCCGTTTGACCAGCCGTCCCAAGCCGCATGATGGGCGGAAACCGAGAGAATGTGACGCTCACGATCGACCGCAAACAAGGTGAAAGCGGCGTGCGGATCAGTCGCAAGATCAACTGGCCGGTGCGCCGCCGCGACAAGTTGTGCATCGAGGGTGTCGGCCGTGACCTGGACCACCTTCAGCGCGAAGGGAACGGCCGGCGCCACCACCATTTCCGGCCCGCTCCGTCCGTCGCGGAAACGAGCGCGGAGCGCCCCGTGGCGGGCGATGACCATGCTGATCGCCCGTTCGAGACGCGCCACGTCGAGCGGTCCGGAGAACTCGTAGGACAGGTGCTCCGTATAGTCGCCGGAGTGGCGGTTTATACGGTTGATGAACCACATGCGAGCCTGACCGTTGGTGAGAGGCAGGACACGCGGAGCCGAGAGGCGTTCGATCAGCTCGGCGCGAACAGTTCGGATCCGAACCTTCAAATCCTCGGTCAAGGCACCGGAGGCGGCGTCAAAACCAAGACGTCCGTCGCGAACGAACAATCGAATGTCGCGCGCGGCGAGATCGGCCAGCAACGTATCGATTGGGTTCACGTCCGGCTCCTCGTCATTACAGCCATCCTTCCTCTCGTTGGATTGCCTTGGGAGCCGGCGTATCGATTGCCGGCTTCAGGCAATGCATCAACTTGGCCGGCGTTCTCGATGCGAAGAGATCGGCGGTGGCGATCTCCTGCCCGAGCCGCTGGCGCAGGCGGGCAACAAGACGTACGGCGAGCAGCGAGTCGCCGCCGAGTTCGAAGAAATCGTCATCCGGTCCGATGGATGGCCCGCCGAACACATCACGCCACTCGGCCAGCACGATGTTGAGCGCCGATCCGTCGTCGTCACTCCGCTCGGCCGGCCGCTTTTGCTGGTCCGTCAGGGCCGCAGGAATGGCATCCTGCTCGACCGGCGAGATCCACAGGCGAATCCGCTCGAACGGATAGGCTGGCGCGGCAACCCTCCGAAGCGAATGGCCAGCCGCCGCCCGCCGATCCACGTCGACGCCCTGCGTCCAGAGACGACCGAGCGCGTCGAGGAAGGACGATTTACCGTCACGGTTCGCGTCCGGATCGGTGGCGATGGCGACCGCCTCGGAAAAGCCGGCAATGCGCGCCGACCTGACCAACGTTGCCCCCGGTCCCGCCTCAACGAGTATCGTACGGCCATCAAGCGCCTTGAGGGTGCCAAGGCCGTCGACGAGGCGCACTGCCTGTCGGAGATGACGGACCCAGTAGTCGGGATCGCAGGCCTGTTCGGCGGAAAGGAGCGAGCCAGTCAGGTTGGAGATGACGGGCATCTTCGGCGCCCGAAGTTCGATCCTTTTCACGACTTGCCTGAACTCGTCGAGGATCGGATCCATCAGCGCGGAGTGGAAGGCACGCGAGACGGCGAGACGGCGGGTCGGGCGGCCGAGGCGCTGCGCCTCGGCGTCAAGCAAGGCAATGGCAGCCTCTGAGCCCGATGCGACACACTGGCGCGGACCATTGATCGCGGCGAGGTCGGCTCCTGCCCGGGCGATCAAGGGTGCCGCTTCCTGCTCGGTCATGGAAAGAGCCAGCATGGACCCGGATGCCGTTGCCCCCATGAGGCGACCGCGCGCCGCCACCAGTTGAAGCGCGTCCTCGAAAGCAAAGACGCCAGCGACGTGAGCGGCGACATATTCGCCGATACTGTGGCCGATCAAAGCGCCCGGTCGGACTCCGAAGGAATGCAGGAGTGCCGTCATCGCGCAGCCGACGACAAACAGGGCCGGCTGCGTCAGTTCGGTCTGTGTCAGCGCCTCCGCTGCGGCCCCGCAGTCTGGATCGGCGAGAAGATGGCGGCGCAACTCTTCGGCGCTCGTGCCGACGAGGCACTCGTGGGCTGTATCGACGACTGCCCGATAGACAGGAAAAGCAGCATAAAGGTTCCGCGCCATCCCGGGGCGTTGCGCGCCTTGCCCGGGATAGAGAAGTGCCACGCGAGGAGCGTTGCCACGGGCCTCACCGCTGATCCAGGCGGCTTTGGCAAGTTCGGAACCGCTCTTGGCAACCGCTATACGGCGATGCGGGAATGTTCGCCGCCGGGCGAGCGCCGCGGCGGTATCTGCAAGGCCGGAGAGCGTTGAAGCCGTGACTCTTTCCGTCAGGGCATCGGCGGCAGAGGCCGTGGCGGCCGATACCGTCATCAGCACCGGTTCGCCATCGGGCGCAACTGGCGGCTGGCTGCCCGCTTCGGCCAGGATGAGGTGAACGTTGGTCCCGCCCATGCCGAAGGCGCTGACGCCGGCAAGACGTCTCCGACCGACAGGTCCGGGCCAGGGCTCGACAGATCCCGACACTCGAAATGGTCCGTCACCAAAAGCAATGCGAGGACTGGCGACGGAAAACCCCACCGTCGGTGGAATTTCGCCGCGCCGGATTGCGGCAAGCGCAGTTAGGAGTCCCGCGGCTCCGGCCGCCGCATCGAGATGGCCGACGGCGCCCTTGACCGAGCCCAGCACGATACTTTCAGGCTGAAGCCCGGCGAAGACTCTGTTGAGGGCTGCCACCTCGATCACGTCGCCGATTGCCGTTGCGGTGCCATGTGCCTCTACAAAACCGATATCGGTCGGGCTTACGTTGGCATCTTCAAGCGCCTGCCTAATCGCGGCGGCTTGCCCATCAATGGTCGGCGCTGCAAAAGCCGCCTTCTGTCCACCGTCATTGGCTACGCCGATACCGAGAATGACGCCGAGCACCCGGTCGCCATCGGCCTCGGCGTCTTCGAGGCGCTTCAGAACGAACACCCCGGAACCCGCCCCAGCCGTGAGACCATCTGCATCGGTATCGAAGGGACGACAGACGCCGGAGCGAGATGCGATGCCGCCGTCCGATGCGATGTGTCCAAAAGGCGAGAACATGCCAAGCGAAGCTGCGCCCGCCAGTGCGACACGGCAGCGGCCCGCTCGCAGCGAGTCAACGGCAGCCGCAACGGCCGATAGCGCGGTCGAGCAGGCCGAAGCGACGGTCATGGCCGGTCCTGTCAGTCCCAGCTTGTAGGCGACACGGGTGGCTGCGAAATCCCGATCGGCGGCAACCACCACCGAATACCGCTCGAAGCTACCGGCAAACCCCAGTCGCTCACGCAGGTTGTCAATGAGGTAGCTGTTGAAGCCCGTGCCGACGAAAACGCCGACCGGTCCGTCCTCGGCGGCGTTGCAGGCCGCGTCATCGAGCGCAAGCGCCGAGAGTTCGAGAAGCAGTCTCTGCTGCGGGTCGACCTCCGCCGCCTCACCGGCGCTGAAGGCAAAGGGCAGCGGATCGAAAAGATCCACGCCCTCGATCGTACCATGAACGGGCACGAAGTCTGGGTGATCGACAAGTTCGGATGGAGCCCCCATTTCGGCAAGGGTCTGCTGGTTGTGGCGACGCACGGCGACGGCGCCGGAAAACACCAGCGCCTCGACTCCATCAAGCCCATCGGCACCGGGAATGCGGGCGGCGGTGCCGATAATGGCGATCGGCCCCGAAGCACTCGCGCGGCTGCGTTTCCTGGGTTCGACCGGTGCCTCTCCGGACAGTGCCCGCGCAAGCGCAGCGATGCTCGGATGGGCGAAGAGGTCGGCCGCTTCAGGTCGCAGACCGGTGGCGACGCGAATCGCTTCAAGCGCCTCCGGGATCATCAGCGAGTGGACGCCCATCTCGAACAGGTTGGCATCGACGTCGAGGTTGTCGCGGCGAAGGAGATTGGCCCAAACCGCCGCGATCTGTCGCTCGAGCGCCGGTGCATCGACGCGAGGTGCGACTGGCGCAGTCTGGGCTTCCGGATCGGGCAGCGCCCTCCGGTCCACCTTGCCCGAGGTCATGAGCGGCAGGCCTGCAACAAACATGAAGCGGGCGGGAACGGCGGCATCGACGAGCCGGGTCGAGAGATGCTCGCGAAGTGCACTTTCGGCAGACCGATCTAGACCGACGATGTGAGCGACAAGCGCCGGGCCACCCGGCGCCTTGTCCCAAACCTTGACCGCCGAGGCGACGACACCGGGAAAACAGTCGATCGCCGCTTCGACTTCGCCGACTTCGAGGCGTCGTCCCCGAATCTTGACCTGATCATCACTGCGGCCGACAAAACCGATCTGTCCGTCGGGGCGCAGGCGAGCCAGATCTCCCGTCCGGTAAAGACGGTCCTCAGGCCCGCCGAACGGATCGCGGATAAAGCGCTCCGCCGTTGCCTCGGGCATGCCGACATAGCCGAGTGCGAGACCCGCGCCGCCGATGAACAACTCGCCGGTCTCACCGGCCGGAACACGCGCAAGGTTTTGGTCAAGAATGCGCAGGCGGCAACCGGGCAGGGGGCGACCGATTGGAATCTCGCCGTCAGCATCGCCGAGTTCCACGCGCCCACCGGTAGCATCGACCGTGGCCTCGGTCGGACCATACATGTTGAACAAGGCGCAGGAGCCGAGCTTCTCGGCGACATGCTCTGGAAAATCCACGGGCATGCGTTCGCCACCCATGACGATCCGGCGCAGCGGCGGTGTCGGGCCGGTCGTCAGTCCATGCAGCAACGGGCGAAACTGTGACGGCACGACGTTGAGATGAGTCGCACCGACAGCGGCCGCCTCTCGCCAGAACCGGACCGGGTCAAGCAGCGACAGGCGCTCGGGAATCCACATAGTGCCGCCGACCGTCAGCGGGAAGAACAGTTGCTGAAGGAATGGATCGAACGCCATGCTCGATCCAGCGACTACAACGTCGCTCTCTTCGACGCCGAACCACTCGGCCATCGACAGCATGCGAGCCGACAGCGCGGCATGCGACAGGGCTACTGGTTTCGGCAGGCCGGTGGAGCCAGAGGTATGGTAGATGACGGCGGGCCGCTCCGGGGCATGGTCCACCGAAGGCTGGCTCCAGTCGCCTGGATCGATGTCCGCGCCAAAAACGGACGGTCCGTTCGCCGAAAGGACAATCCGACAACCGATCGTAGCGGCCATGTCGGCCCGGCGTGTGGCGGGAAGCGCCGGATCAAGGGGGACGACAACGCCACCTGCCGCCAGAATCGCCAGGAAGCCAAGCGGCGCGTCGAGATTGGCATCGGCCGTGAGGCCGACCGGGGTTCCCGCAGCCACGCCCTCGGAGGCGAGGCGTCCGGCCCAGCGGCCGACGTGCCGCATCAGATCATGATATGAGGTCTTGCGGGTACCACTCCGGTCAATAACGGCGATGTGGTCCGGACGCCTGGATGCCGTCTCGGCGACGACGTCCAGCAGCGAACGCGTGGCAAGATCGCCGAGGATGCTTGCGCCGTCCTCCTGCGTTGGATTGAACTCCCCCGCCGCGCCCACCGCTGCCTCCTATAATGGGTATTACTTAAAAAAACGACTTCAGTCCGATCTGCCAAACTTTATTGGGAATGACTAGCATTCAAGTATTTCGGACCCTCGAAACTATTCTTGTGAAGCAAGAGCCTGACAGACTCGCCTTCAGCTTTCAACCAACGGAACCCATCGGCGGTCTGGTTTCCCTCATCTCGTTTGGTGTGTTCTACAATCAAGTGCTTAGTCAGAAGGGAAAACTGAAACGTCCGGATCGCCCCGCTGGCATGAGATATCAACACAGGCCCTTGCGAATTAGAGCCTGCCGCAATCTCGATTCCCGAACATCGCTCGTCACTGCGGGGGGACGGGGCGGGTTTGGGCGGTATTCGGGCGAGCCTGTTCCGTCACGTCGGGCGAAGACGGTTCGATCGTGGTCGGACTGGGATCATTGTCGACCTTGGTCGGGATCGAATCTCTTGGTGCGGCTGCGTTGGCGTCGCCGCGCGGCAAACCCGGATTGAAGTCGGCGACCGGTGCCGGTCCCGTCGGCGCCTCAGCGATGGGGCGGGCGATCGTTGCGGCGGGGCCGGTGCTCGCCGATGGCGCAGGCAGGCTGAGCGGCGCCATGGCATTGAGCGAGGGGATTTCATTCATCCGCGCGTTCTGCGGGGCTGGGGCCAGGGCGCTATCACTTGTGGCAGCGCGCTGTTCGCCAAGGCTGCTGTCGCCGGTGTTGAGAATGAGCGGCAGACCGTCCTTGCCACCGATGACGATGATCTTCGAATTTTGCGAGGTCGCGAGGCTCATGGTGGCCTCGATGCCACGCAGACGCAGATATTCAGGCGTGATTGTCTTCGCCACGGTGTCCTGGAAATCTCGGATACCCTCGGCTTCGATCTTCTTGCGTTCGCGCTCTTTCTGCTCGCGTTGCAGGCGGAAGTCGTATTCCAGAGAGGCCTGATACTGTTCGGCCTTGCGCTCGATGGCACTCTGGATTCTCGGCGGCAGGTTGACCGAACGGATCAGAACGTCCTCGACATCAACGAGACGACCGCGGACGCTTTGATTGCCGAGCGAAGCACCAAGCTGGGTCACCATCCGTTCGAGGAGTTGTGCCTGAATGAAGGCGCGAGTCTCCGAATAGAGCTGCTCCGGAGTGTAGCGGGCTATAAGTTCACGAGCATGGGCGCCGATCTCGGGATAGACGAGCACTTCGTCGTAATCCGGTCCGACCATCTGGTGGAGAAAGCCGACCGTATCACGATTGATGCGATAGCGAATGGCGATCTCGACCTGCATGCCGAGGCCGTTGGACGAGATGGTGTCGTAGATGCGCGCCCTGTTCTGCAGGCGGGCATCGTAGATGATGACTTCGTCCCATGGGAAGATGACGTGCATGCCTTCGTCAAGATAGGACGACGTCATGGTGCCACCGAAAAGGCGCAGCCAAAGTACGCCTACGTGACCGGCGGGAACATTGATGAAGATCCTCGGCGCCAGTACCAGAACGAGCAACATGAAGCCGAGCGCTAGCGCGTAGACGCTGACCGAGTGCCAGTATAGGAAATGGAAGAACCTCCGCCAAACCCGCGGCACCTTGCCACGTCCGGAAGCGGCCGAAGCCGGCTCCCCCTGTGTCAAGGTCGTGTCAACCATCTCGCTCCGCCTGTCTGCCGCCGTGCCCGGTCTCTCGATTGCCTATCGGTCGTCATCCGCGCAGTGGGCGCTGCCGCGGCCGGCTGACCGCAAGAATCAGGAAATCGACGAAGGGCGTAATGGCAATCGACAGCATGAAATGCCCGACGAAGCCGAAAACGGTATTCCGTCCCATAAATCCCGTGATTGCGCAGGCGACCAGATACAGAAAAAAGAGAATGATCATCATGGTCCGCCCCCGAAGGCCTCGAATGAGGGGTGCCGCAGCATCCTAGGTTCCTTCAACAATTACGATACGAATGCGGCTCTGTGCCGTCAATTCGATTTCTGTTGACGACACAGGCGGCGTCGGCGACGATGTGACAAATTGAACATTGAGTATCACCATGTATCGTCACGCAACCATCGGTCTCGCCATCAGGGTCGGGATCGCAATGGTTGCCGTGTCGCTGGCCGCGATCGGACTTGCCTGCGTCCTTAGTTTTTTTCGCTTCGAGGAAACCTATCGCTCTCTCGCCGTACAGCGTCTGCAGTTGACGGCAGGCGAGGTCGCTCGCGTTCTCCAGGCCGGTCTCGATCTCGGGCTATCCGTTGAATCCCAGGAGACGGTTCCCGGCGTCCTGCGCCAGCAGTTGGCTGAGCACGGCGATATCACCGAGATAGCCGTCGTAAGCTGTGATGGGCGGATTCTCTTCAACGAGGGGGAAAAGCAGGGCGATAGTCTGGCGCTTGTTGGCCGTGTCAGCCGGCCATCATGGGCCACCGTCGATGCTGGGCGGCTGGCGGTGGGACAGCGCGTCTCGGATGCCATGGGCAGTTGCGCCGCCAGCGTAATCGTATCCCGCGACACCGGGGCACTGCAGCAGGCAATGACTGCGGTGGGCGAAAGATATGCCGCCCTTGGCGGTATTGCTGGGCTAGCAACAACGCTGGTGATGATCGTCGCTGCGGTACTGTTCAGCCGCCGGCGACAGATCATCACTAATATCGACGCCGATATCGATGGACTTGGCCATGAGGAGAAGGGGCAGGAAGCCGCGTTTATCCTTGACTATGACGTCGGCCGGCCTTGGGAGAGCGAGCTTGGCGCGGCTTATGCTGCGGCTCGTCCCGAACTCGTTCGAATGGTTAGGCAGCGTGCCGGGGGAGCGGACTTGTCATGAAGCGCCTTCATGACCCGATGGTGCAGGGTCTGGCTGTCGCGGCAATTGCGCTGCTTCTTGCCCTTGCCGGCGTCTCCTGGCTCACCTTGGCGGGCAGCGACCGGCTGCTCTTTCCCGAGTTGGCACGGACGGCGCTCGCCGAAGCGACAGATGCCCAGCGCAAGGTCGATGCGGCCGTTGCGCTCGGCATTCCCATCGAGAAGTTGGTTGGCGTCGACAAGCTGTACGAGGCGATGAAGAAGAGCGATGACGATATTGTCTTCATTGCTATCACCTCAGGCGGGCGGACGCTGTTCGAAGAGGGAGACCATCCCGGACAGATTGAGCGCCTCGCTGCTATTCCGGACGCACCGCTGCGCGAAGGACTGGCGCCGCAGCAGTCGATGCGCGACGGTTATCTCCTGACGACGCTGCCACTTCATAGCGGTGCGTTCCATCTTGGGCATGACGGCAAGGCATTGAGCAAGCCGCTGTTCGACAACCTCATCGACGGTGGCGTGATCGCGCTGGTATCGGGGCTCCTCGCCTTCGAAGTCATGCTGCTGGTCGTCGTCTTCAACGTGATACGCCCGGCCGAGACGCTTGCGGCAGCCCTGCGTGCCATAGCGAATGGCCGAAGTGACGAAGCGGGCGCATTTCGTCTGAACGGAGCGATTGGAGCGATACAGCAGCGTATCATTCGCCTCGCCGGCTGCCCGGAACCAAAGGCACGGGAAAGAGGCCGGGCACCTCTTGCGTCGGTTCGTCTGCTCGCCTTCCTCTTCGTCTTTGCCGAGGAATTGGGGCGCTCATTCTTGCCGGTTTACGCGGGCGAGTTCGCCGTCGCAACCCCGGGCCTTGATCCGACGTTCGCCACCGGCGTCGTCGTCGGGCTTCACATGAGCGTGGTTGCCGTGGTGATGCCCTTTGCCACCCTTCTTTACCCTCGTCTTGGCCGCACCCGTCTCTACGCGCTTGGCGCGCTGATCGCCTCGGCTGGTCTGGTCGGAACCGGTCTTGCCGGCAGTTACTGGGAACTGCTCGCCTGGAGGGCAGTGTCGGCAGCCGGTTACGCCACAACCTTCGTCGCCTGTCAGGGCTTCGTGATCGAGAATACCCAGTCTACCAACCGGGCCAGCGGAACGGCGATGATGGTGGGTGGCATCACGCTCGCCGATATCTGCGGGCCGGCTTTCGGCGGGGTGCTGGCCGAAAGGTTCGGGCAGGGACAGACTTATGTCTTCGCAGCATTGGTCGCTGGACTTGCCGCCTTGATCGTCACGCGGCTAATGGCGGGCGCTCCGCGCCGGTCGGACGGAGAGGCGCCGCGCGCCATCAAACTCAGAGATTTTGCCGTCGCTTTTGCCAGTCGCCGCCTTGCAATGCAGCTTGTCTTTGCAGCCATTCCCGCCAAGGTGCTGTTGACTGGCTTCCTCTATTATCTCCTGCCGGTGACGCTGATCGGCAATGGCTGGCGGGAGGCGGATGTCGGCCGTATCGTGATGCTCTACGGCGTCGTCATGCTGGTGGGCGGACCGCTGTTCGGCCGGCTGACCGATCGATTGCAGAACCACGGCGCGGTGGTCGCGGCGGGTGCGGTCCTGGCGGCGCTGCCACTCCTTGCTTTTTCGGTGTTGCCGAACAGTATGCTGCTGATCGCCTCGCTTATTGCGGTATTGGCACTTGGCTGCGGGCAGGCAATGTCGATCTCGGCACAGGTGTCCATGGTCGTCGGCATGGCTTCGGACGCCGACGTTCGCCAAGGACATGCCCCACAGCTGACGGTGTTACGCTTCGTCGAGCGCTTCGGCGGCGGTTTCGGGCCGATGGTAGCCGCGCCGCTGGCCAAGGCCTTCGACAGCACGTGGGCAATTGTCATACTCGGTGCCTATGCGACAACCTGTGCCCTCATCTATGTTGCCCTGATGGTGCGTCGCACCGCCGAGGGAACGCGATGAACAGGCGAGACGTTCTGGCTGCGCTCTGCGGTGTCTCGGGCTTTCTGGCCGGCTCTCCAGCCGGCGCCGAGAACAAGTGCCCGTTTCGCATCCTGATGGTGCTCTGGCGCGGGGAGACAGGGGTCGAAGTCGGATTCCGCCGGACACTCGCCACGCTGGGTGTTGCCGCCGACATTGAGGTGCGTGATCTCTCCCGCGATCTCGGCAAGCTTGACGCCGTCCTTGAGGAGATACGCCGAACGCGGCCGGATCTGGTCTACACCTGGGGCACTGGCGTCACGCTCGGAGTGGTCGGACGTTGGGATGCGGTCGATCCGGCGCATCATGTTACCGACATTCCCGTCGTGTTCACGATGGTATCGTCCCCTCTTGCAACTGGACTTCAGCCGCCACAAGGACGGCCGCCACGGCTCAACCTCACAGGCGTGTCGCACATTGCGCCGCTTTCCGCCCAAATCAACGCTATCCGCGCCTATCTGCCGATGGCTCGCCTTGGCATCGTTTACAATCGGCTTGAGGCAAATTCGCTTGTCAACGTCGACGAACTCAGGGCGCTTTCGACGAAGGCCGGATTTCGCCTGCTCGAAGCGCCAGTGCCACTTGGCGCAGACGGTCAGCCCGATGCGGCGGCGATCCCGGAACTCGTCGCCGGGCTTGGCCATGACGGCGCCGATATCCTTTATATCGGCCCGGACAACTTCGTCGGCGCCAACCGCGACCAACTCACCAGCGCCGGTATCGCGGCCGGCATACCGTGTTTCACTGCCACGGAGCTCGAAATTCGCGAAGGCGACGCGATGATTGGCCTGGTCAGTCGATATGATGCCGTCGGCCAGCTTGCTGCCCACAAGGCCAAGCAGATTCTCGTCGAAGGCATTCCCCCTTCGGAAATACCGATCGAGACTCTGAAACGCTTCACCTACATCGTTCGATTGCCGGTGGCGCTTCGTCTCGAAAAATATCCATCCCTGCAGTTGCTCGACTATGCCGAGGTGATCCGATGAACTCAGCCGTAATCGAGGGAAGGCTGGGTCGCCGTGACACAGCCCCCTGCGAACCGGTTGCCTTTGAGGGGCGCTGGCTCGACGCCGATGACGTCCCGGCCGTGATCGAACTGCATCACGACGTCCGGGAGGCAGTGGCGGCCGATCTCCTTTGTCGCGAGACAGATCGGTTCTTCATCGATCATGTCGGACGCTGTGGACGCATTCTCGGTCTTTTCGCCGAGGATCGCTTGATCGCCTACGGGGTGCTGGGATTTCCGTCCCCGAACGAGGAGAGTTTTGCCGACGGTTTCGGGCTGACGGTCGCCGAGCGCGCCTCGGTGGCGACTATCGATGGGACCAGTGTTGCTCCGAAATGGCGGGGCAACGGTCTCCAGAAGCTGCTGATCGCTGAAAGGCTCAAGGAGGCTCGAGCGGCGGGGTGCTGGATTGCCGTATCGACGGTGGCGCCTGGCAATCTGCCGAGTTTGCACAACCTTCTGTCATCGGCCATGACGGTGAGGGCATTGCGCCACGTTTTCGGCGGTCTGCGCTTCCTCGTCCGTTGCGACCTTGACGTACCGATTCCGGCGCCCCCGCTTGAGGGACGCTGGATTGCGACCACTGATACAGACAGTGCCGCGGCGGCCCTCGATGCGGGGGCCATCGGCTGGACCTTTGAGGAGGCGGCAGATGGTTCTCGTATCTGGTATGGTTAACAGGTGAGAGGGCAGGTCGACCGAGTCGGCCATAGGGGCTATGCCGATGCGGGCGGGCGCGATCATTGTTGTGGCGACGCTGAAGGGTGGCAGCGGGAAGAGCACCCTGGCGAGCAGTCTGGCCGTGCACTGGCGTCTTTCGGGCCGCAATCCGGTTCTGATCGATGCCGATCCTCAACGCTCGCTGATGCGCCTTGCCGCTCGCGCCGACGCACTTGCCAATGTCCCGGTGTTCGAAAACTGCCGGGGGACAGTCGTGGCGCTGGCTCGCGAGCTGGCCGAGCATCATGACCCAGTCCTGATCGATACCGCGGGCTTCCGGACAGCCGCGACGCTGGCAGCAATGACTGTGGCCGATCTGGTGCTCCTGCCCGTCAAGCCGTCGCCGCTCGATGTCGACGTCATGCTGGACACGGCTCGCGCTCTGCTGTCGGGTAACAATCGGTCGGTCCGCCTCCGCTGCGTCTTGACCCAGACAACGCGGGAAAGCTTGATTTCCCGCCACATCCGCGCCGAGCTCTCCGACGCCGGGTTTCCGCTGCTCCAGACTGAGATCGTCAACCGGATTGCCTATGGCGAAGCTGCGCTTTTCGGCGCCACGCCGTCGATGACGGAGCCGAAAGGAGCGGCCGCGCGCGAAATCGCTTCGCTTGCTGGTGAGGTCGATCAGTTGTTTGACGCTCTGGAGGCTGCCGCATGAGCCGAAGGCTTCCGAAGGCAACCGACGAGACGCTCGACGATATTCGGCGGCAGGCGGCGGCGCCTCAGGGGGGAGGCGGTTCGACTGAAGCCCCTGGTGCGACATTGGAAATACCATCGGCCAAGTCGCAGACTCTTGCTGTCGTGCTTCCGCGAGCCCCAAACGATCGATGCGAGCGGGGACGAACCGATGCCGCCATTTTGCGACAGTCCCGTGCCAGAGACATTATCGAGCGTCACGCCGCCTGCGCCGCGATCGGTGGCCTCATTCCGTTGCCTATCCTCGACACGGTAGGCGTCATGGCGTCGGTGGCTATGATGATCCGCGCACTCGCTGGCCTCTATGGCGAACCGCTGAGGCGCGACAGGGCCAAAGCGCTGGCTGCGAGTGTCGCTGGTGGGCTCGGACAGGCAGGTGCCGGTTCCGTGACCACGGCTGCGCTGGCAAAGCTGCTGCCGGGAGCGAACATCGCGGGCGCTATGGTCTCCTCGGCTGCAGCCCTTGCCCTGACGCGAACCATCGGGCGGGCCTTCGTCCTGCATTATGAGACCGGCGGGACGGCGCTGACCTTTGATGAGGCGGCAATCAGGGCCTATTTTGCCTCCGAGGCGCCAAGCCAGCCGACTTCGCGCCAGTAGCGGGCGGCGCCGTCATGGAAGGGCAGAAAGTTGGCCTTCTCGAACATGGCGCGAGGATCGACATTGGCCAGAGCCGGAAGCCGCGCCTTGAAGAGGCTGAGATTGTCCTGAACCGATCGGACCACCCAGTAGACCAGATCCGGATCGACCCGGCTATCGGCCACCAGGGTTGCCTTGAAACCATAGGAGGCGAGCGGCTGATCTTGCCCCGGGTAGGTTCCTGCGGGGATTGTGCCGGCGAAGAAATAGGGGAACTGAGCAACCAGACGGTCCGCTCCCGGCGACTGCATGCCGATTACTCGGGCGCCACAGTTGGCGATCGGCATGGCCACTAGTGCCGTGGGGTGTCCGATCCAGAGGCCGAAGGCATCGAAATTGCCGTCGCAAAGAGCGCGTGGATTGAAATCCTGCGGCGCTCCGTAAATGGTTCCGATTTCGGTGAGCGCTATGTCATTGGCGGCAAGAAGCTGTTCCCAGAGACGACGCGACGAGGTGCCGGCGGGACCGAGATTGACGGCCTTTCCCTTGAGGCCGGAGACGCTGGCGACCTTGTTCCCCTTGCTGACCACGATGGCACCAAGTTCGTCATGCAACGACATCACGGACCGGCCCGTCGGAAGGTCGATGCGCTTTTCGGCCGCATCGTCGTTGGTGTTTGACTGGATGATGATGAACTGGGCCCGACCCTGCTGCATCAGTTCGATGTTGCTGGCATCGCCCTGTGACCGAAGCGAAACGCAGTGGATATGGTGTTGGGAGAAGGATGCCTCGACAGCGGCGCAGATAGCGCTGCCAACATAGAAATAGGTGCCCTTGGTACTGCCGCTGTAGATCGCGACATAGCGCTCATCCGGTAGATTGATCTTGCCGCCTTCGCCATCTGTCCCTGCCTTTTGGGGCGGAATGGCATCTGGCAAGAAATCCGCGGCGACCGCTGGCGGCAACGGCGAAGCGAGGATGAAAAGCACGGCAGCGGCCGTGAAGATCCGGAGTTTCAATGGGTTTCCCCTTCGACGGGCCGAGGGAGTATAGCCGGGGCGGGCGCGGAGTGATAGGCACGAACGAACAATGAAAGGGCAGGGGTATGTCGGCATATCGTCATGGTATTTCGGATGTCGTCATCAATTCGGCGTGGCGTTCTCCTGCCGAATTTGCCCTAGCCGACGGTGCCGAGTTCGACCATGCCGCGAGGGCAATCCGGACCGAAGCCGATTATGCACCGACGGCGCTGACGCAGCTGTCGGCGCTTGCTTCCCGTCTCGGTCTGGCAAGCATTCTCTGCAAGGACGAGTCGCGCCGTTTCGGTGTGGGCGGCATCAAGGCACTTGGTGCACCACATGGGCTGCGCGTCCTTCTCGAGGAACGGGCAACGGCGGCGCCCTTCGTTGCGGTGGCGGCAACAGACGGCAACCATGGTCTGGCGCTTGCGTGGGCAGCCCGGCGACAGGGAGGCCGGGCCCGCATTTTTGTAGGACGCGACGTTGGCGCTGTCCGGCTGGCCAGGATCAGGGCGCAGGATGCCGAGGTTGTCGTCGTCGACGGAACCTATGACGACGCGGTGCTTGCTGCCGAGCGAGCCGAGCGGGAGGAGGGCGCGCTGCTCGTCACCGATACCGATTATGTTGGAGACAGACGAGTCTGTGCGGCGATCATGGCTGGCTATGGGCTTGTTGCGGAAGAAGCGTGGGAACAGGGACTTTCGTCCTCGCCGCCAACCCACGTTTTTTTGCAATGCGGCGTTGGTGGCGTGGCCGGTGGCGTAGCAGCTAGCCTCTGGCGGCGCATGTCGCCGGATGTGCCACGTGTCGTAACGGTTGAACCGACGACGGCGGCTTGCGTGCTGGAGAGCCTGCGGGCCGGTACACCCACGATGGTCGGTGGAGGTCTCAGGACGCGGATGGCCGGCCTTGCCTGCGGCCGGATGGCAGCCCCTGCCTGGACCGTCCTGTCACGCGTCGCCTATGCCGCGATCGCTATCGACGATGCCGTCGCGGCGGATGTGCAAACGCATCTCGTCGAAGGTAGGTGGGGCGATCAGCCGCTTTCGACTTGGGACACAGGTATTGCCGGTATGGCCGGCCTCGTCGCGGCAGCGAGTGATCCCGAATGCAGACGACTGCTTGGGCTCGACGGGACCAGTCGAGTTCTGGTCGTCAATACGGAGGGACTGCCGAACGAGGTCGAACTTGCGTCCTCCATCTCGAATTGAGACGGATAGCGGCGCGATCGTCTCAACCATTTGGAAACTCCGGCGGATCACACTCCGATGAACAGGAGCACGGTTGGGAGCGTGCGTGACTTGTTCTGATTTGTCGGATTTTGGGCATTTCCTGCCGCTCGTCAGACCAGGGTTTCGACAAAGGATTCATTCCCGCAAATCCCCAGTGGCGCCCACTTCCGACGGTCGCGCCCAACACATCCGGATTTTTTAGATATGCAGTCCGATAGCATAGGGTCACGGCAAGACCAGGACGACGGCGTCTGGCGTGAAGCGCCCGCCTTCTCCGACCATGAATCCAACGTTCGCTATTATGGACGCAACTTCCCTACCGTCTTCGAGACGGCGAGCGGCAGCATCATGCGCGACCGGAATGGACGGGAGTTCATCGACTTCTTCTCGGGAGCCGGTGCCCTCAACTACGGCCATAACGATCCTGCCATGAAGGCGCGGCTTATTGCCTACATCGCGAGCAATGGCATCACTCATTCGCTTGACCTCGAGACCGGCGCCAAGGAAGCCTTCATCCTCGCCTTTCAGAAGACGATCCTGCGCCCGCGCGATCTCTCCTACCGCATGCTATTTCCTGGCCCAACGGGAACCAATGCGGTGGAGGCGGCGCTGAAGGTGGCGCGCAAGGCTACCGGACGCTCACGGATTGTGGCCTTCGATCATTCCTTCCATGGCATGACGGCCGGTTCGATGGCTGTCTCTGGCGGCGCGCTCAGGCAGTCGCCGATCATTCCGCCAATAGGCGGCACCATTTTCCTGCCCTTCGATGACGGTACAGACGACAGCCTCGATCGTCTCGAGAGCATGCTCTTCGACGCTCCGGATGAGAGCCGACTGCCGGCAGCCTGCATCGTCGAGACCATTCAGGCCGAGGGCGGAGTCATTGTGGCCCGTCTCGCATGGCTGAAGCGACTTGCCGACATTTGCCACCGTCATGGCCTGCTCCTGATCGTCGATGATATCCAGACCGGCTGCGGCCGTACGGGAACTTTTTTTAGTTTCGAGCCGAGCGGGATCGTGCCGGACATAATCTGCATGTCGAAGTCGCTTTCCGGCATGGGGTTGCCGATGTCGATGGTGCTGCTCAAGGAGGCTTGCGACCGCCTTTCTCCCGGCGAACACACAGGGACATTCCGCGGCAACGACCTGGCTTTCGTTACCGCCACTGCCGCTCTCGGCTATTGGAGCGACGGCGAGCTTGAATGTGCCATTGCGCGCAAGTCGGCACGACTGCATGACCGTTTGAGCGAGATTGCCGAGCGACATCCTGTTGTCGTTACGCCGACCGTACGCGGACGGGGAATGATCCAGGGACTCGTGATGGCGTCCGGCAACCTAGCTCGCCGCGTGTCCGCCGAGGCCTTCGTCCGTGGCCTCGTCATAGAGACAGCCTCTCCGAAGGGTGAGGTGCTGAAGAGTCTTTGCCCACTGACCATTCCAGACGGGGATCTCGAAGCCGGCCTTGATATTCTCGAAAGCGCCGTGGCAGCTGCGGAGTCATGATCGACAGTTGGCTCGGCCGTAGATCGCCCAAACCCAATGCTCTCCACCGAATGCTACTGTTTCCCTACGCAGGCGGTGGGGCCAGTCTTTTTCACAGCTGGCTCAATGCCTTTGGTTCGGCTGTCGATGTACTGCCCGTTCATTTGCCCGGCCGCGAGGGGCGGTTTCGCGAGCTTGCCTTCACCCGACTGGATTCGCTTGCCGATGAGTTGACCGAGGCGCTGCTGTTGTTGCCCGAGCAGCTCACGGTGTTGTTTGGATGGTCCATGGGCGCGCGGATTGCCCATGCCGTCGCGCGACGGCTGGAGCAGGCGGGACGACCGCCGCTTCTCCTTATTGCGGCGGCACATCCGGCACCGCAGTTTACCCATTGCCGTGACCCCATCCACGGACTGCCGGCAGCACTGTTCTGGGAGGGGGTCGCCAAGCTCGGTGGCGTTCCGGCGGAACTTCTCGCCGACCGCGGCTTCCGGGAGTTCACAGAGCCGACGTTACGAGCCGACTTTGAGTTGATCGAAACGTGTCCTGCCATCGAACCGCAATCGATCTCCTGCCCAGTGGCGGTAATTGCCGCTGACGATGATCGTCTTGTTGAGCAAAGCCTGTTTGAAGCATGGGCTGCGGCCACATCCGGCCCGGCAATGTCTTTGACCGTGCCTGGAGGGCATTTCGTCGTCCGCGATAATCCGGCTGTCGTGACCGCCGCCGTTGACGCGGCAATCGTTTGGGCCTCTCGATTGCGATCTTCAGGGCTGATACCGGCTTCCCGGTCGCGGTCGGTGGGGTGAAGTCGAAAATGATCGTCGTGTGGCTCATCCCGCTTGCTGGCTCTGCTACGCAGGAGGATTGCTTGCTCCTCGATGCGGCGGAAACGGCTCGGGCCAGCCGTTTTTATCGGGAGGCCGACCGAAATCGTTATGTTCTCGCTCATGCCGCTTGTCGCCGCATTCTGGGAGCGGCCATCGGTTGTCGGCCGATTGATGTTGTCTTTTCGACCGCCGCCGACGGAAAGCCATTCCTGCCCGGATCGCTCCTGCGTTTCAACCTGTCCCATAGCGGCGAACATGCGGCACTCGCGATCTCGACCGGATGTGAAGTTGGAGTCGACATAGAAACATCGCCGCCGGAGGCAGATCGTATCGCTCCTCTTGTCCTTTCCGACGCCGAACTTTCCGCCTATTTCCTCCTGCCCTCGCCACCCGCAAGGGCTGCCGCCTTTCTTCGCGCTTGGACGCGCAAGGAGGCCGTTCTCAAGGGTGTCGGCTGTGGCTTGCGGCGCGACCTGCGGTCGCTGACGATTGGCATAGAAAGGGCAGCCGACGGAGGCTTGACAGTCGAGCTCGACGGGGGCGTGTGGCACCTAAGCGATTTCGCTATGGAACAGGAAATGCTCGGTTGCCTCGCGACAGCAGAACATCCTGGGCAGATTATTTTCCGCCGTTTCGGTGTTGACAGGCTTGAGCATGGAAAGGTTTTCTCGGGTCTCTCTGGCGAGGGAACAGACGGAAAGGATGCTGTTCGGCCGACGCTCTATGAACAGCCTACCTGTAGTACTTGAACCAACGAATGCTGGAGCCTCAGCTTTCTCTCCGATCAGTACACGACGATCGACGATTCCGCGTCGTTGCAGCACGCCAAAAAGTTCCGCTGGACAGCTCTTCAAGCACTCAACACTGCTTGAGCTGCTGGAGCGCTGCGACGTGCAGCTCTGGGGTCGCGGCGGCCACCACACAGCCTGACGATCCGAGAGACAGCGGGGCCCCCTCCCAATCGGTGATGACACCGCCGGCCCCCTCGATTACCGGCACCAGTGCCATGTAGTCGTAGGGCTGTAGGCCGCACTCGACAATAAGGTCCACGTGGCCGGAAGCCAGCAGGCCGTAAATGTAGCAGTCCCCCCCGAAGCGGCGGAGCTTGACCTTTGTTGCGACACGCTCCCAGCCCGCCCGCTCGCTCTCCTCGCGGAAGGCGTCTGGCGAGGTCGTGTAGAGGCGGGCGTCGGCAAGCGAGTGGCAAACGCTGGTAGTCGCCGGCCGGCCCGCGAAGCTGGCGCGACCGGGAACGCCGGTCCAGCGCTCACCAGTGGCCGGAGCATCGATCAGTCCGAGAAAGGGCCGGCCATCACGCGCGAGCGCCACCAGTGTGCCGAACAGCGGAAAGCCGGTAATGAAACTTTTGGTGCCGTCGATGGGGTCGACGACCCAAGTGTAGGGCGAAGAAGATTTCTTGATACCCATCTCCTCGCCGAAGATGCCGTGATCGGGAAAGCGAGTCTCGATTGCCGCGCGCAGGACCGTTTCGATGGTCCGGTCGGCAATGGTCACCGGGCTATCGTCGCTTTTGGCAGCGACATCGAGCGGAGTCCGGAAATAGGAAAGGGCGATGGGACGGGCGAGATCGGCCAGCTCGTTGGCAAAGGCGGTGAGGGTATCCGGATCGAGATCGGCGGTGTGCATTTAAAGCTCTTTCAGAAAAGTCGGCCAGCGCGGGTCGGAGATGATGGAGCGCGCCCGCATGTGCTTCCAGATCCCGTACTTGTAGAAGTCGAAGTCGAGCGTCGAGATGCGGTTCTGGACCATCGCCCAGGTGCTCCACTTGAGGTCGGCGAGCGCCTTGTGAACGATGAGACGGGCATGTGCGGCCCGATCGTAACGTCCGCAATAGGCCTCGATGATCTCCCGGTCCACGTCTTCGGGGAAGAACATCTCGCCGCTCCAGATGGCGAGATCGTAGAGGCGGTCATTGTTGGAGGCATATTCGAAATCGATCAGCTTGATCGATCCGTCGTCACCAATCAGGAAGTTGCCGGGCATGGGGTCGTTGAAGCACGGCACCAAGTCGAGGCCCGAGGCTTCAAGCGCCTGACGGGCAAGGCGATATTGGGTGTCGAGCCAAGCGTGATCGGGCGGCAGGAAGCCTCCGAGTTCCATCACCTGGCGCTTGTGCTCATCGATCATGTCGAAGATGGTCTTGGTGAGCGGCAGGAGGGGCGCCTCATGGAAGCGCTTGTAAGCACCAACCGCCTGGGCCCGCAGGACGGGATCGGAAAAGTCTCGGTGGGTCGAAGGGCGGCGATCCGCGATGAACTCGGCAATTTCGATATCGCGATGGGCGAGGTAGTCGTAGGTGCGCGGGCCGAGGCCGATTGCCTCCGCCTGCCGGCTGGCCGCCTGCGCAGCCTTTCGGTCGATGAACATTTCTGTACCGCGACCGGGCATTTTCAAGAAGAAGCTCCCCGACTCTCCCTCGACGTCGATCCGCCAATTGGTGTTGGAGATGCCACCCGACACCGGTCGGTAGGTGATGTTGCGGCCTCGCCATGCGGGGATTTCGGCGATCGCCACTTCGACGGCACGTTCGGCTTCGGTCATTGTCGCCTCCATCAGATCGCCCGGATCAATGCTTCGAAGCCGGGACGGCCCATCAGCATCCGGCAGCGCAGGAAGCGCCATTCGGCATACTTCAAAAATTCGAGGCTCTTGAGGGATGTCAGCTCCTCGTGAATGAGGCTGCGAAGAGCCCAATAAAGATCGTCGACCGCCGCATAGAGACGACAGCGTGCGAAGGCAGCCTCGGAATAGGCGCCGTCATGGACCTCAAGGAGCGGCTTCATGTCGCTATCGAACTGGTAGAGTTCGTTCATCTGGGTTCCTAGCTGATAGTAGGGATCGACATCGGCCGCCATGTCGAAATCGACCAGGACGAGGCGACCGTCGGGCCCGATCATGACGTTGGAGGAATGCGGATCGGCATGTGCCGGTCGAAGGTCGTAGCCGGCGGCTTCGATTGCCGCCTCGCTCATGTCGGCGACCGCGAACAGCCAGTCGGCGTCGGCCGGCATCCGCCTGCCGAGCGTGGCAAGCTCGGTCTTGAGCTGCCGAATGCCGGAGAACACCGTCCACGACCGCCCGAATGGTGCGCCTTGGGCGATGGTCCGATGAATCCCGACAAGTGCCGCTGCCCTGTCCGGTGTTGCGAGATCGTCGATCCTGGCCGATCGGTAGTCCGCTCCAAGATGGGCGAAGAGGATGCCGCCGCGCTCGGTGTCGAGGTGAAGTGGTTTGGGCGCCAGACCCATGTCGTGCAACGTACCGGCGACGCGAAAGGCAACTCCGAGGTCGACCAGCGAAGCGATCTGGGGCACCGTGAGCTTCAGGAACGCTTCGGGCAGGTTACCTGCCATAGTCACGGAAAAGCTCGTGCTTTCGACAGCGTGAAACGATGGCGAGGCGACCCCGGCGGCGGCTGGGCTGTAGGCGATGCCAGCGGGATCGAGGCCGGGCAGGGCGGAAAGAACGGCTTCGGCCCGAACCTCCGCCGGGTCGGTGGCCGTACCGAGCGGCTTCATGTCCGCCCCTCTTCGCCAATCACGGTGTCGAGCCCTTCGGTGGCGATGCGATAAAGCATATCGGCGATCACCTGGGTGCCGAAGGCTTGGTCCTCGATGGAGGTGAACTCGGTCGGATGGTGGATGACGCCGCCACGACTGCGTACGGCCAGCACGACGGCGGGACATGCCGCCGACATGGCGACGGCGTCGTGCCCGCCGATGGTGTCAAGCCGACGCATGGTCTCGCCGAGCGACAGCGAAACCTCGTCGGCGAGGCGGATGAGGCCGGGCGAGAAGGCGCCGGCGACCCGGCGGTCGATGAAGCGGACTTCGTGGCCGACGCCAGCTCGGCTGGCTGCCTTGTCGACGTCGGCGAGCATGCGGGCCTCCGCCTCGGCGAGGATATCGGGGGCTGCCGCCCGGAGCTCGATGAACAGCACGGCTTCGGCCGGTACCGTGTTGGGCGAGTTGGGAAAGACTTCGAGGCGGCCGACCGAAGTGTGCAGGTCGAGCCCGTAGTCGCCGGCCATCGCCTTGAGGTCGGCGATGAGATAGGCGCCGGCAAGCAACGCGTCCCGGCGCTCGGCCATCGGGGTCGGGCCGGTGTGGGCCTGCCGACCCAGGAAGGCGAGGCGGTATTTGGTCGCCCCCCAATAGCGGGTAAAGGCGCCGAACTTGCGTCCTTCACGGTCGAGCGCTTCGGCCCCCTCGATGTGAAGCTCGATAAGCGCGTCGGGGATGGGGACGTGGTCACTGCCGGCATAGCCGATATCGGCGAGCGCTTCGCGTACGCTGATGCCGTTGCCATCCTTGCGATCGAGCGCCCAATCAAGCTCCGCACTGCCCGCGAACACCGAGCTGCCGAGGAGACTCGGCTGGAAGCGAGCGCCTTCCTCATTGGTCCAGTTGACCACTGCGAAGTTGACGCGCGACGTGCCCCCACGCTTCTTCAGTGCCTCGGTGACGGCGACGACCGCCTCGCAGGCTGAGATGACGCCAAGGGTGCCGTCGAAGCGACCACCATTGGGTTGGCTGTCGAGATGCGAGCCGACCATCACCGTCGGCGCTCCGGCACCAGCCGCTTCCAACAGACCGAACTGGTTGCCTATACCGTCGAACTTGTGCGTGAAGCCGTGATCGACGAACCAGGTCTTCAGCCAGTCGCGCGCGGCGCCATCCTCGCGGGAAAGCGTCAAACGCGTCATGGCGCCACCCGAGCCGGCTCCGAAAACGGTGACGCCGTCCATCATGGCCTTGAGCCGGTTGGCATTTACGGGCGCGGCGATGGTAGTCGTATGATCAAGCATGAATGAGGTCCACGTTGAGTTGCTGCAATCTTGCGGTGAAATCCGCAGGCACGATGCCGGAGGTAATGATGCCGCCGGCTTGATCGAGGTCGAAGGTGTGGATCGAGCCGAGGCGGCCGAACTTCGAACTGTCGGCCAGCACCACCGAGCGGCGGGCTCGGTCACGGGCGATGCGGCGCAGCTCCGCCTCGTCCTCGCCGAAGTCCATGAAGCCGCGATCGAGATGGACGGTCGAAATGCCGAGCAGCGCCAGGTCGAAATAGTGTTCGCGCAGCGCCGTCATGGTCTCATGGCCATAAACGGCCTGGTACTCCGGCCGCAGGCGTCCGCCGAGCATGCGAAATCCGATCTCCGGTCGCTCGCAGAGATAGGCGGCGATAGCCACCGAGTTGCTCACCACGGTCACATTGCGGCAGTCGCCGAGATGCCTCAGGCAGGCGACTGCCGTGGTGCCAGTGTCGATGAACACCTTCATTCCATTTTCGATCAGCGCGGCGGCGGCCTGTCCGATGCGGATCTTCTCGCGCATCGCCAGACGCAAGCGGTCGGAATAGGGCCGATCGGCCTCCTTTTCGTCGGCCACTGCGCCACCGTAGACGCGGCGCAGGTGGCCGCGCGCCTCCATCTCCTTGAGGTCGCGTCGGATCGATTCCTGGCTCACGCCGAGCATTTCCGAGAGATCGGCCACCTGTACGCGCTGGTTGCGCCGCAGTTCCTCCAGAATGACGTTCATCCGCCGTTCGCCGTAACTCATGCTGGCCCTCCTCGCCCGCTGGTCATCGTCTTCTCTCCATGGGGTGCCGCTTCGATGCATCGGCATCAAGCGGACAATGCAGCCTTTGCGGGCGGTGCTGGATCGGCGACGAGGTGGCAGGCGGCGAAGTCGCGCTGGCCTCGTATGGTGAGGTGCGGCGGCCGATCGGCACAGCGATCGACGGCGCGCGGGCAGCGCGAGCGGAAGCTGCAGCCTTTTGGAAGATTGATCGGACTGGGAGGCTCGCCTTCCATGAGGCAATCCTCCGGTCGGTAGCGGCGCGGTTCGAGCGTCGGCATGGCGCTGAGCAGGGCCATTGTGTAGGGGTGCCCCGGATCGAAGAACAATCTTTCGTTGTTGGCGAGCTCGAAGACCTCTCCGAGGTACATGACCGCGACGCGGTTGCACACTTTGCGAACCATGGCGAGATCGTGGGAAATGAAGATGTAGGTGAGCCCGTGGTCGCGCTGCAGGCGGGCGAACAGGTCGAGTAGCTTGAACTGTTCGGACTGGTCTAGCGACGACAGCGTCTCGTCCATGATCAGAATCTCTGGCTTCAGCACCAATGCCCGGGCGACGTTGATGCGCTGGCGCTGGCCGGCGGAAAGACCGAGCGGCAGCTCGCCGTAAAGGTTGGGATCGAGGCCGACCTCGACCATCACCGTCTCGACGCGTTCGCGGATCCGCGACCGGTCGCGCCAGCCGTGAACGCGAAGCGGCTTTTCGAGCATGACGCCGATGGCGGTGCGCGGCGGCAGTGAGCCGAAGGGATCCTGCAACACCAGTTGCAGGCGGCGGCGGAAATCGAGCAGCCGCTGGCCCTTCAGTTTGGCGATGTCCTCGCCCATGCAGATCACTTCGCCCGACACCGGCTGCTCAAGCCGGCTCAAGAGGCGCATCAGCGTCGATTTGCCGCAACCCGATTCTCCGACGATGGCGAAGCTGTCGCCACGACGCACGTCGAAGGTCACGTTGTGCACGGCGCGCAGTTCATCAAACCCGCCGAACCCGGTCCGTCGCTTGACCTTGTAGACCTGCGAGACGTCGCGCAGGCTGAGCACCGTGTCGTCGGCCGCCGGCGGCGGTGTGAAATGCGTCGTCCAGATTTTCGGGGTCTCTGTGACGAGGTCGCGCGTGTAGCCATGGTCGGGACGGGCGATCAGATCCTCGGTCGGCCGATCTTCGACGATCCGGCCTTCGTCGAGCACCAGCATGCGGGCCGATGCCTCGCGGGCGACGGCAAGCGACGACGAGATGAACAGGATCGCCGTCTCGAACTTCTCCGTCAGTTCCTTCATCAACCGGATCACCTGGGCGGCGACGGTGACATCGAGCGGCTGGGTGACGTTGTCGGCGACCAAAAGCGTCGGGTTGGTAATGAGCGCGTCGACGATCAACGCCCGCTGCATCATGCCGCCGCTGAATTGCGACGGGTAATCGGCAAACCGCTGACGCGCGGATGGAATGCGCACGGCCTCGAGCAGTTCGATCGCCGCTGTCTCGGCGTTGAGCAGGCTGGTGCCCGGTACCGTGGCGCGCAGCTTCTCGACAATCTGCCTGCCGACGGGCAGCGTCGGGTCGAGTGCTCCTTGCGGATTGGCGCCGACATAGGCGACCTTGCGGCGCATTTCACGCATGTCGCGCTCGCCGAGGGAGAAGATGTCCTGCCCCTCGAACACGACCTCGCCGGCTCGCCGGACGAGCGGTGGCGCCAGCCAGTTGACCAGCGCTTTGGACAGTACGGTCTTGCCGGCGCCCGAAGTGCCGACAAGGCCGACGATTTCGCGGGGTTTCAGGGACAGCGACACGTCGTCCAGGATCAGCCGACTGGAGGAGCCGATGCCGACTGACAGGTTGCGGACGTCGAGAAGGGGGGCGGTCATGACTTGCCCTCGTGGATGGCGTTGCGGGCGGTCTCGAGGGCCGAGCCGACGAGGTTGATACTGGTCAGCGTCAGCCCGAGGAACAGGCCGGGCATGGTGGCGATCCACCAGGCATTCATGAGGTATTTTCGCCCGTCGGCGATGATGTTGCCGAAGGTTGGGGTCGGAGGTTGCACGCCGAGGCCGAGGAAGCCGAGGATGGATTCGAAGATCATCATCCGGGCGATGTCCAGGATGGACGTGAACAGCACCGGCGGCAGCAGGAGCGGGAGCAGTAGCGTCAAGATGATCGAGGCATCGTTGGCGCCGCTGACCTTGGCGGCGCGAACGTATTCCTGCTGACGCTCGGTCATCATGACAGAGCGCATGATGCGGGCGTAGACCGGCCAGTTCGACAAGCCGAGCACGACGACGATGGCCGGAATGGTCGGCCGCGAAACGCCGAGGATGGCGATGGCGAGGATGATCATCGGGATCGACAGTTGAGCGTCGGTGACGCGCATGATCACTGCGTCCGTGCGACCGCCAAAATAACCGGCGACGGTGCCAAGCGCGCAGCCGATCAGCAACGTCACCACCACCGACATGACACCGATCAGGAAGGAATAGCGCAGACCGACCAGCGTGCGCACCAGCATGTCGCGACCGATCTGGTCGGTGCCGAGCGGGTGTGCCCAGCTCCAGTTCTCTCCGAGGAACAGTGGTGGCAGGAGGCGAGCCTTGACGTTCATCTTGGTCGGGTCGATGCCGCTCAGCTCGGGGTAGAAGATCGTCGCCAAAAGCAGGATGACGAACAGAATGGCACCAACCCGGAAGGCCGAGGAGCGAATGGCCCGGTGGAAGATCCGGTGGGCGATGGACTGGCTGGCCGACATCGGCGTCGACAGCTGGTTATCGGAGGTCAGGCTTGCCATCAGTATTCTAACCTCGGGTCGATGGAGGTGGCGGCCAGATCGACGAGAATGTTGATCAGCACGAAAATGGCGGAGGTGACGATGGCGATGCCCTGGATCAACGGAAAATCGCGCTGCAGTACCGCATTGATGGTCAACAGGCCGAGGCCGGGGTAGTCGAAGATGTATTCGACGATGACCACGCCGCCGAGCAGGCCGGAAAACTGGATGCCGAGCAGGTTGAGCAACGGCACCGAAGCGTTGCGAAGCGCATGGTTGGCGATGATCCTGGAACGGCTCAGGCCGCGTACGGCGCCGACGGAGACGTAGTAGGCCCCCATCTGAGCGGCGATCGAGCTCGTCAGCGTGCGGATCAGTACCGGTGACAACTCTACGGCCAGGATGATGGCCGGCAGGATCGTGTAGCCGAAGCCGTTGTAGCCGATGGCCGGCAGCCAGCCGAGCTTTACCGACAGGAGCAGCGTCAGCACGATGCCGAGCCAGAAGTTGGGGAGCGAGATGAAGATCGAGGATATGTAGAAGGCGAGCTTGTCCGGCCATCGGCCCGGAGCGAGGCCGCCGGCAACTCCGACCAGCCCGGAGAAGGTCAGGGCAAAGGCGAGCGCCAGGGCGGCGAGTTGAAGCGTCATTGGTAGCGCGTCGATGATGAGGTCGAGAACCTCGGCGCGTTCGCCGCGCGAACTGTCGTTGAAGGTCGCGCCGCCTGTGGCCGCCCCGTTGGCCGGGCGGACGAAGGACTGGCCGAGGTCGCCCTGCACCACGCGGGTGGCATAACGGCCAAACTGGACGAGGATGGGATCCCTGAGCCCCATGTCCTTGGCGATCTGCTCGATCAGTGCTTCAGGTGCCATGCCGCCAGCCATCATGCGCACCGGATCGCCGGGGACGACGCGCAGCAACGTGAAGATCAGCAGCGACACCAGAAAGATGATCACGACGCCTTGTGCGAGGCGACGGATGAGGAAATTCATGACGAACATGGAATCGACGTCTCCGCTCGGCAACGACCTTGGATTTCTGGGGAGTCGGGCGGCGATCGCCGCCGCCCGACCCTTCCCGCGAACACAACGTGCTGGCTTCAGGCGGTCGCGGAGGCGTCCATCGAGCCGTCCGGATAGATGTAGAGGCCGACGAAATCCTTCTGCATGGCGTGGATCATCACCGAAGTGAACAGCGATAGCGCCGGCATCTTGCTTGCGAGGAGCGGCATGGTCTCCTCCTGCAGGATCTTCTGGCGCGCCTCGAGCGTGGGAGCTCCGCGCTCCTTGTCGAGGCTGGCATCAAGGTCCTTGTCGACGATGCCGGTGATGCGGTGCGATGAGGAATGGAAGTGGGTGCGCAGGACGAGATCGGGCTCGGGCGAGGCGGTGGACCAGCCGCAGTCGACCATGTGGCCGGGACCGCCGCCGGGTCGGTCGTAGAGCCGCTCGTTCCAAGCCGCCGGTTCGAGCACGGTGAGGCTGACCGGGAACCCCTGCTCCTGAAGCATGGCAGCGATTATCTCTCCGTATTCCTTGGTCTTGGGATAGAAGCCGACCGAGGTGATGTATTCGAGCGGCGGTAACCCTTCTCCCTTGGGAAACCCGGCTTCGGCCAGGAGCGCCTGACACTTGTCGGGGTCGTGTTGGGGATAGTTGGGCAGGTCGATGTAGCCGAACTTGACGGGCGAAACGAAGTTGGACGAAGCGTGTCCGGCCGAGCCGAGCACTTCCAGGATCTGGGCGCGGTCGATGGCATGACAGGCGGCCATGCGCACTCGCGGATCGTCGAATGGCGGCTTGGAACAGCGGAACCAGAGATACTTGTTTTCGACCGAGACCACCTTGTTGATGCTGATCGCCGGATTGCTTTCGAGCGTCGCCACCTGTTCCGGCTCGAGGCGCTCGACGATCGAGGCCTGTCCGTTCATCAGCGACAGCATGCGCGTGGTTGAATCGCCGACGAAGGTGAAGTGAATGGTCGGGATGGCGGGTTTGCCCTTGAAATAGCCGTCGAAGGCTTCGAGCACCGTGTCGTTGCCCTGCTGCGCGACGAACTTGAAGGGGCCGGTGCCGTTGAGACGCTGGCTCAGCACGCCGCCGGGCCCCTCCGCGATATCCTTGGCCGACATGATCGGCAGGAAGGAGGCGAGGAAGATGAATAGATGGGCCGGATAGCCACCCTTGGAGGTATCGACGATGACGGTGTAGTCGTCCGGCGTGGTAATGGTCAGTGTCTCGGTCGGCCCCGGATACCACTGGGCCGGACGGTCGGGGAGGGCACCGTATTCGAAGGTGGCCTTGACATCCTCGGCCTTGAGCGGCTTGCCGTCATGGAAAACGATATCCTGCCGAAGCTTGATTTCCAGCCGATGCGGATCGAGGAGAGTGATCGAGGTCGCAAGCTCGTAGTTAACGGCGCCGGGGTTGTCGAGGCGCATGGGCGTCCGCGTGAGGAAGCCCATCACAAAGCCCTCGATGTTCTTCTGTGACAGGGTGGTATGGGCGGTAGGATCCCAGTTGCCGGTAATGTTCTCGGCCGACAGGAACGTCATCGGCTTGCCGGTGGCAGCGAAGGCCGAGGAGATGAAAAAGTCGGGATTGATTTGCAGGAAGCCGGTGGCCGCCGCTGCCCCGGCCGCGCCCCGCAAGAAGCGTCGACGGTTGATATCCGTGGTCATGATTCCCCTCATTATTTATAATCAGAGATTCAACAAAACCGTCAAAACGGTCATCCTAAGTTGGCAAAACCCGTGCCAAAGCTCACAATCTCGCAAAATAGCGGGTTGTTAATCTGGCTGGTTTGACCGATTGCTGAAAAATAAAGCCGGTGCAAGAAAACGGCATTCAAGTATGCCGGCAACGGCGGCAATGTGGGATCGTCCGGTAAACCACAATAGGATTGCGGTTCATGGCGCATTCCAGATGGCAGGGTATGGGGGCGCGCCGAGGAGCGGTACGGTCAGATTTGCGAGACCTGCCCGGTCGAGGGGGCGTGTCTGCTACTGCGTAGTTCTCGGCTCATCCACATCAAGATTTAGGGGCGTCAAGATAGTCCTGGATCTTGCGCGCGGCGGCGGTCAGCGATCCAAGATACCGTTCACGGGCCGTCTCGATCGTGATGGCACTCTTGAGCATGACGATGTTGATGCAGGCCGCGACACGCTGGTCGTGGAAAACCGGTACGGCAATCGCGATGGTTTTGTGCTCGTCCCTCCACTCGCCGATGTTCGTTGCATGGCCGAGCGCACGAAAAGCGGTGAGCATCTTGAGTGTGGATGCCCGCGCGGCGGCGGAAGTTGGCTGGGCACCGGGCTCGGCCTCAAGTCTTGACAGAAGATCGGTGCGTTCGTCCTCGGGGCAGAAGGCAAGGTAGGCACGCCCTGCGGCGGTAGAGAGGAGCGGCAAGCGCCGCCGTACCATATCGCGATGAAACGAAAGCGGACTGAAACGGTGGGTGGTCTCTCTTATGCGCATTGAAAGACCGTCGAGCGTGGCGAGATCAGATGGCCAGATGACCTGATTGAGCAGTTCGCCAAGCACCGGCGTTGCCGCCTGAGAAATCCACTCGTCGTCGTGGAATCCCTCGCTCAGTGCACGCACTTCCAGCGTCAGCCGATAGCTGTCGTCAGATGGCGAACGACGTACGACCCCCTCATCCTGCAAGGTCTCCAGTAGGCGTCGTACGGTTGCGCGGTGAAGGCCGGTCGCATCGCAGAGCTCACGGATGCTAGCCCAGCCTCCCTCCAGACGATTAAGAGCTCGCAGCACAGCCAATCCGCGGCTCAATCCCTGAACCCGCTTGTAGCTGACCGTCTCTCTCGTGGACATGGGCTCCCCCTCGAAAGCTAACGCTCTCGGTGCGCTCGGTGTTTCGTCGTCAAGTGGACGAAGGTATAAATACGTACGGCGTTCACTTGGTGCACCAATCGAAGGCGCTATTTGTATTTTCCCTTACCCGGCTTTACCTCAACTCACCGATAAGCCGCGTGGGAGGAGCTGTCACGACGGCTTTAGGATAGCCGGGAGGAGACCGGAGTTGACCAATTACCAAAGCATTTGGGGGGATTTGCGCGGTACGAGTTTCAGCCAGGGGTGGCTCGATGCCAAGGGTATACGTACCCGTTACCTGCAATCGGGCAGCGCCGACATGCCGCCGCTTCTTCTTCTGCACGGCGTTGGCGGACACGCCGAGGCCTATGCGCGCAATCTCAAGAGCCACGGCGAACACTTCTGGACTTGGGCCATCGATCTCATCGGTCACGGCTGGACCGACAAGCCAGCAGTGGATCGCGAGATACCCCAGTACATCGATCATGTGCTGCGTGTGCTCGACGCGCTGAAGATCGACAAGGTCAGCATCTCCGGAGAGTCGCTCGGTGGCTGGGTCGCCTCGAGACTTGCCGCCGATCATCCCGATCGCGTCACCCGGTTGGTGCTTAACACGGCGGGTGGTTCACAAGCCGACCCCAAGGTGATGGAGCGGCTGAAGAGCCTCTCCATGAAGGCCGCGATCGAGCCAAGCTGGGATTTCATCAAGGCTCGAGTCGAGTGGTTGATGGCCGACAAATCCAAGGCTTATGACGACCTCGTCGCCTGCCGTCAGGCGATATACGCTCAGCCAGGCATGGCCGAAGCGATGAAACACAACATGGTCTTGCAGGATCTCGACATCCGCACCCGCAACCTGATGCGGGCGGAGGACTACGGCCGCATCAAGGCGCCGACGCTGGTCCTGTGGACCTCGGACGACCCGACCGCCGATGTCTCGGAAGGGCGGCGCATCCACGGCATGATCCCTGGCTCGCTGTTCACGGTGATGGAAGGGTGTGGCCACTGGCCTCAGTTCGAGGACGCGGATACCTTCAACCGGATCCACCTCAACTTCCTGCGCGGCCTGCCACTCGACGCCCCCTGAGGCGCCGGAACAGCATCAGCGTCGCTTTCACTGAATAACCTGCCACCTCGCCACCATCCGCGCGTCATGCCGGATGCGATGACGCGTGGCCGGTGTCCCCAACCGCTGCCGTCTGGTGGGTCCTAAGGCCCGCCAACGTCATTTGTCGGAACCCATTGCCATGCCAACAGCCAAAGCAGAGCGCGAGGTTGAGGTCGTCATCGTCGGTGCCGGGCCGGTGGGCCTGACGATTGCCAACTATCTCGGAATCTACGGCGTCAGCACGCTCGTCATCGAACAGTTGCCTGAGCTGATCGACTATCCTCGGGCAATTGGCCTCGACGATGAGGCACTCAGGACCTTGCAGGCAGTCGGCGTGGCCGATCTGATTGCACCGCACACCACGCCCCTGCACTGGATGCGTTTCCTGACGGCCAAGGGCCGTTGCTGGGCGACGATCGAGCCGCGCTCGGAAGAGTTCGGTTGGTCGCGTCGCAACGCTTTCATCCAGCCCCAGGCCGACCGCATCCTTTACGAGAGCCTCGGTCGCTTTCCCCATGTCGAGGTGATGTTCGATGCGAAACTGAAAGGCTTCGCCCAGGACGCCTCGGGTGTATCGGTGGAAACCGAGAGCGGTATGGTCATTCGGGCCGGTTACATGGTCGGTTGCGACGGTGGCCGTAGTCCGGTGCGCGAGGCACTCGGCCTTTCCTTCGATGGCAAGACGGCTCCCAATCAGTGGATCGTCGTGGACGTAGAGGATGACCCTATCGGCACCCCCAACATCTATCTCGGGTGTGATCCGAAGCGGCCTTACGTGTCGGCCGCCTTGCCGCATGGCATCCGCCGCTTCGAGTTCATGGTCATGCCCGGAGAGACCGAACAGCATTTTCGCGAGCCCGGGGTCATGCATGAACTTCTCGCCAAGCTGGTCGACAAGCCAGGCGAGGTGAAGGTGATCCGGCAGCGCGTCTATAATCACAACTCGCGCCTGGCCAGCCGGTTTCGCGTGGACCGGGTCCTGCTCGCCGGTGATGCCGCTCACATCATGCCCGTCTGGCAGGGGCAGGGCTACAACTCCGGCATTCGCGATGCGGCAAATCTTGGCTGGAAGCTTGCCATGGTCGCGAAAGGCCAGCTTGCTCCGGCCCTGCTCGACAGTTACGAAGGTGAGCGTCGTGCTCACGCCAAGGCGATGATCGATCTGTCGGTCATGGTCGGCAAGGTGTTCAACCCGCCGTACCGTTGGCTCGGCACGGTGCGCGACGCTATAACCCTTGTATTGAACGCCTTTCCGGCCGTGAAGCGCTATTTCCTCGAAATGCGGTTCAAGCCAATGCCCCGCTTCGACCGCGGCGCTATCGTGCCGTCGCCAGTCGGACGCAAGGACAGCCCGGTCGGGCGTCTGTTCATCCAGCCACAAATCAGGCGCAACGACGGTGGCGTCTGTCGCTTCGATGATGTCGTGGGCCCGAACTTCGCTGTGGTGAGCTGGGGCACCAACCCGATCTGCTATCTGGACGCTGCCGAACGCGCTCGCTGGGAGAAGCTTGGCGCCGTGTTCATCTCAGTCAAGCCGGATATCCAGCTCGGTGCCCGCCCGGACCCTGCGTTGGGCTTTTCCGGGGGCGACATGGCCGGCGTCATTGAGGTCGGCGACACGCAGGGGCGTTTCAAGGAGTGGTTCGGACGGCAGTCTGAATCAGTCGTCTTCGTCAGACCGGATCGGATCGTCGCCGCCATGTGCACGCCGCAGCGCGTAACGGAGACATCCAAAGCCCTTGCTGTCGCCATCTCCTGTTCGAACGGAGCCTGATCCAATGACCGTCAAGCTCGAATGCCTGTCGCATACACCGCTTCACGGCTATGTCGATCCGGAACCGGCGATCCTTGACGAGGTTGAAGCGGTTCTTGGAAAGGCCGCCGCACGCGTCCGCGCCTTTGATCCGGAACTCGTCATCCTGTTCTCGCCGGATCATTACAACGGCTTCTTCTATGATCTGATGCCGGGCTTCTGCATCGGCGTGGAAGCGCGCTCGATTGGCGACTTCAAGAGCGCGGCAGGAGACCTACCGGTCCCTTCGGCATTGGCGCTCGACCTTGCCGACCACCTGATGGGCGCCAGCTTCGATGTTGCCATCTCCTATCGCATGGAGGTGGACCATGGCTTCGCTTATCCGCTTGAGGCTCTTTATGGGCGGGGTGTTCTCGACCTTTACCCAGTGCTTCCGATATTCATCAATTCCGTCGCTCCGCCGATGCCATCCCCCCAACGGACACGCCTGTTCGGCGAAGCCGTCGGTCGCTGGGCGGCCGGGTTGGACAAGCGAGTGTTGATCGTGGGCTCGGGCGGCATCTCGCATGAGCCCCCGGTACCGCAGATCGCCACCGCGGAGGGCGAAGTGCGCGAGCGGTTGATCGCCTGGCGGAATCCGTCTCAGGAGTCGCGCGACGCCCGTCAAAGCCGAACGGTGAAGGCGGCATTGGATTTCGTTTCAGGAACGTCCCGCGCGCGCCCGCTCAACCCGGAATGGGACAAGGCTTTCCTGGAGATCATGAAGTCTGGCCGGAATGAGGAAATCGACGGCTGGAAAGACGACTGGATTACCGAGGAAGGCGGTCGGTCGGCCCATGAGATCCGCACGTGGTGGGCGAGCTTCGCTGCATTGAAGGCGGCGGGAGGCGGCAGTTACCGCGCCGAAATCGACTACTACCGCGCCATTCCCGAGTGGATCGCCGGCTTTGCCTCCATGCACGCCGATATCTGACGCTTCCCCCGGTGGGACTTAGGTCCAGCGAAACCAAAGCGATCGGGCGGGTTTCGATCAACTACGCCGACGTCGATCCGAGGCAGACACATTCAGATCCGACGGAATGGGTACAAGAGGATGTTGCTATGATTGACGATGCCCTCGTCGCCACGCTTGCCGCCGAACTACGGACCGCCGAAAAGTCCGGTTTGCCTATCGCGCCGATCCGGGCGCGCATGCCCGATGACGGCGGCGAGACCGCCTATGCCGTCCAGCGAGCCAACATCAACGCCCGCGTTGCCGCCGGTGCCCGGATCATCGGCCGCAAGATCGGCCTGACAGCCAAGGCCGTGCAGGCACAGCTCGGTGTCGATCAGCCGGATTTCGGTACTTTGTTTGCCGATATGATCTATGGCGACGATGAGGAAATCCCATGGCCGCGTCTCCAGCAGCCCAAAGCAGAGGCTGAAGTAGCGTTGGTACTGGGGCGACCGGTCGTCGCGCACGATTGTACGCTGATCGAGCTTATCTCGGCGGTGGCTTATGTATTGCCAGCCATAGAGGTGGTCGGCAGTCGTATTGCCGGTTGGGACATCAAGTTCAACGACACCGTCGCCGACAACGCCTCATCAAACGCCGTCGTGCTCGGCGCCGTCCCCGTGGCTCTTGCCGGTCTCGACCTGAAGCTCAGCGACATGGCCATGACGCGAAATGGCGAGGTGGTTTCGCGCGGTACAGGCGCCGCATGTCTCGGGCATCCCCTCAATGCCGCGCTGTGGCTTGCTCGCAAGATGATTGTCTTCGGAACGCCGCTTCAGGCGGGCGATCTCGTGCTGACTGGTGCGCTGGGCCCCATGGTAGCCGCATCGCCTGGCGATCGGTTCGAGGCCGTCATCAGCGGTGTCGGTTCGGTTCGGGCGCAGTTTGGCCGGGCTGTCTGAGGAGAGACGGCTCTGCCCCACTATCGGGTTCGGCGAGGAGGTCGCGCCCGTCATCAAAGGAGGAGACCATATGACCCGCCTTATCTCGCTTGGTGCCACGCTTGTCCTGCTGACAACGGTGGGTGCGGGCTCCGCTTCCGCCTCCGACAAGGTCAGGATCGGGCTGCTGCTGCCCATGTCCGGCACTTTTGCTCAGTACGGGCGGCAGATGGAGAACGGTATCCGTGTGTTCATGAAGGAGCACGGCGATACGGTGGCCGGAAAGACGGTCGAGCTGGTGATCAAGGATGACGGCGGCATCGCCCCCGAGAAGGCCAAGAAAGCCGCTCAAGAGCTGGTGGTTCGCGACAAGGTGGATATTCTCGCTGGCTTCGCCTTCACGGCTTCGGCCATGGCGGTGGCGCCGATTTCCAAGGAAGCCGGCAAACCGATGATCGTTGCCAACGCTTCATCCTCGGGCATTACGTCGGCCAGCCCCTACTTCATCCGCGTCGGTCAGACACTGCCGCAAATTACCGAGCCAGCCGGTCGTTGGGCGGCCGAGAATGGTCACAAGAGGATATTCACCCTCGTCGCCGATGTCACAGCCGGCCACGATGCCGAGGCGGCCTTTACCCGTGGTCTGGCCGCTGCCGGTGGTGAGGTTGCCGGCTCTGTACGTGTTCCGGCGCAGAATCCAGATTTCGCGCCCTTCATCCAGCGCATCAAGGACGTGCGCCCGGACGCGGTTTTCACCTGGTTGCCACCGGGTGAAGCGACCATCGGGTTCATCAAGGAGTATGAGCAGCGCGGCCTCAAAGCCGAAGGCATCGAAATGCTGGGCACCGGCGACCTCACCGACGATCTCACGATCGATGCAACTGGCGACCCTGCTCTCGGTGTCATCACCACAGGTCACTATTCGATGGCCCACAAGTCGGCACTCAACGCCAGCTTCGTGAAAGACTACACCGAGATGTTCCCGAACGATATGCGGCCGAACTTCCTGTCGGTCAGCTCCTACGACGGCATGGCGGTGATCTATGCCGGCCTTGAGAAGACCGGTGGGGATTCCTCTGCGCAAGCCTTCACCGCGGCGGTGGCAGGACTGAAGCTGGAGAGCCCGCGCGGCCCGATCGAGATCGACGCGGCGACACGCGACATCGTCCAGACCATCTACGTCCGCAAGGTCGAGAAGGTGGACGGCAAGCTTTATAACGTCGAGTTCCACGAGTTCCCCGAAAGCCGCGATCCCAACGCCAGATAAGCCGCCTCAAACCGTTCCGTGTGGATGGGGCGGCGTTCTCTTCCGCGCTCAATCAAGATGAGGGCTCAATGCTCAACCAGTTCGTAGGGCTGGTGTTCGATGGCGTAGCCTATGGGAGCCTCCTGTTCCTGATCGGTGTCGGCCTGTCGATCACGCTCGGCCTCATGAATTTCATAAATCTCGCCCATGGTGCCTTTGCCATGGCCGGTGGCTATGTGACGGTGCTCGCAACGAACCGGGTTGGACTGCCCTTTCTTGCGTCGCTGCCGTTGGCCCTGCTGATCACTGGGGCCGCGGGTGTCGTGGTCGAACGCCTGTTGTTCCGTCGTCTCTACAAGGCGAGCCACATGGACCAGGTTCTGTTCACTGTCGGCTTCGTCTTCTCGTCCATGGCCGTCGCTACCTGGATATTCGGTGCGGGGCAGCAGCCCGTAACGATGCCCGGTTTCCTGTCCGGTCAGGTTCGCATATTCGGCGTCGACCTCGGTGCCTATCGCATCTTCCTCATCGGGGTTGTCGCGGTCATCGCCGTTGTCCTGCAACTCGTGCTGTCAAGGACCCGCTTCGGCGCCCAGGTTCGCGCAGCCGTCGACAATCAGGATGCGTCCGCCGGTCTCGGCATTAACGTAGGCTTTGTCTTCAGCCTCACTTTTGCCGCAGGCACAGGCCTGGCCGGCCTCGGTGGTGCCATGGGCGTAGAGGTCCTCGGCCTCGATCCCAGCTTCCCGATGAAATACATGGTCTATTTTCTGCTCGTGGTCGTGGTCGGCGGAGCGGGATCGATCCGTGGACCCCTTTATGCCGCGCTGACTCTCGGCTTTGCCGATGTAGCCGGCAAGTATTTCGTCCCTGAGCTCGGCTCCTTCGTCATCTACGGCTTGATGATCGCGCTTCTGGTTGCCTTTCCGAATGGCTTGAGCGGGAGACGCGCATGAGCATGCTCCGACACGCTGTTTTCCCCCTGAATCTCACGCCGACCGCGAAGCCGTCCGTAGCCTTGAAGTCACCGCGTTTCCGGCTGGCTGAAATTGTGTTCTGGCTCCTGCCCGCTGCCGCCTATTTCGTCTTTCCCGACTACCTGGCTCTCGGTGCCATGGTGCTGACCACGGCTCTGGCGGTGGTCGGTCTCGACATTGTCCTTGGATATGCCGGCATCGTCTCTCTCGGGCATGCGGCCTTCTTTGGTCTTGGCGCCTACACGGCGGGGTTGATCTCGGTCGCCGGCTGGACCGAACCGCTTTCCGGACTTCTGGCTGGCGGCGTGGCTGCACTGCTTCTAGGCTTCGTTTCCAGCCTGATCGTCGTGCGCGGCAAGGACATGACGCGCCTCATGGTCACGCTCGGTATCGGCCTCCTCTGCTATGAGGCAGCCAATCGTCTGAGTTGGCTAACCGGCGGTACTGACGGTCTCTCCGGCATGGAACTGTCGCCGCTCCTTGGGCTGTTCGGTTTCGATTTCTACGGCGTCACCGCCTACTGGTATGCCTATGCCGTGCTGCTGATCATGTTCTTGGTCGTCCGCATGATCGTCCATTCGCCGCTGGGTCTCTCGCTCAAGGGTATCCGGGAGGGCGTTCGCCGAATGCCGGCGCTTGGTGCCAATGTCGACCATCGTCTGCAAATCGCCTTTACCCTCTCGGCTGGCGTCACCGGCATTGCCGGGGCGCTGATGGCACAGACGACACAGTTCGTCGGTGTCGACATGCTGTCCGTGCCACGGGCGGCGGAGTTTCTGGTCATGCTGGTGCTTGGCGGCATCGGCAGGCTTTACGGGGCGGTCGTTGGTGCTGCCGTTTTCATGATCGCGCACGACATTCTTTCCGACCTCAACCCGGTATACTGGGAGTTCTGGATGGGCCTCCTGCTGATGGCCGTGGTGATGTTCGCGCGCGGTGGCATCGTCGGTGCCGCCTCCGATCTCCACGCCCGCATCTTTTCGCGGAGGCCGCAATGAGCACCTCCATCGCCTTGAGAACCGAGGGACTTTCCAAGAGCTGGGGCAGCTTCAAGGCCAACAGTGACATCGACCTGTCCTTGCCGGTCGGCGCGCGCCACGCTCTGATCGGTCCGAACGGCGCCGGCAAGACCACCTTCATCAACCTGATCACCGGGACCTTCGCGCCGACGTCAGGCGACGTTTTCGTCGGCACGGAGAGAGTGACCCATCTCGGTCCTTCGGCACGCGTCGCCAAGGGCATCGCCCGCACCTTTCAAATCAACACGTTGTTTCCCGGCCTCAACCCGCTGGAATCGGTGACGCTCGCCATCCTCGAGCGCGAGGGGCTGACCCGTCATTGGTTTCGCCCGGTGACCCGCCACCATCAGGCGATCGACGAAGCCATGGCGCTGATCGAGGATCTCGGTCTTGCCGCCGACGCTGCCCGTCCGACCCGCTCCCTCGCCTATGGCAGACAGCGCCTGTTGGAGATCGCACTGGCACTGGCGCTGAAGCCGAAGATCCTGCTGCTCGACGAACCGGCGGCCGGCATCCCGGCCGGTGAAAGCGGCGAGATGTTCAACGTCATCGCCCGTCTGCCCAGGGACGTGACCATCCTGTTCATCGAGCACGATATGAACCTGGTGTTCCGCTTCGCCGAACGCATCACCGTGCTAGTGGCAGGGCGTGTGCTGACCGAAGGGACACCATCGGAGATCATGGCGGACGCGCGAGTGCGCGAAGTATATCTCGGGGAGGCGCAACATGTCTGAGCTGCTCGCCTTCGAGGCCGTCACTGCCGGCTACGGCGAAGCCCGCGTGCTCGACGACGTATCGCTGACGCTGGAGGAGGGCGGAAGCCTGGCGTTGCTCGGCCGCAACGGGGTTGGCAAGTCGACACTGTTGATGACGCTGATGGGGCTGACGCGTCGCCACGCCGGCCAGATCCGGTTCGCGGGCCGCGACATCTCGCGACGGCCGCCATACCAGCGCGCCCGGAGCGGAATTGGCTGGGTACCGCAGGAGCGACTGATGTTCCCCTCGCTCTCGGTGGAAGAGCATCTGACGGCGGTCGCCCGCCAGGGACCGTTCAACCTCGGAGCTGTCTACCGCATCTTTCCTCGCCTGGAGGAGCGGCGCACCAACATGGGGAACCAGCTCTCCGGTGGCGAACAGCAAATGCTGGCGATCGCCAGGGCGCTTATGACCAACCCCAGGCTTCTGCTGCTCGACGAGCCGATGGAGGGCCTCGCACCGATCATCGTCGAGGAGCTGATGAACGTGGTCACCGATCTCGTCAACGACAACGGTCTCGCGGTCATTGTCGTCGAGCAGCACGCCCGCCTCGCCCTGAAGCTGACGCGGGAAGCCATCGTGCTCGACCGGGGTCAGGTCGTCCATCGGGGTCCGAGTGAGGAGCTCTGCGCCGATCCCGATCGACTCCATCGCCTCGTTGCGCTTTCCTGAGGATCGTCGCCATGACACGCGCCATCGACATCATCCGCGACGAACATCGCGCCATCGCCTCGGTGCTTTCGAGCCTCACCGTCGTGATCGACGGGATCGAGGCCGGCAAGATCGAACCCGATTTTGAGCTGCTCGACATGATGGTCTTCTACATCGAGGCGATGCCGGAAACGCTGCATCACCCCAAGGAAGACACCTACATCTATGACCCGTTGGCCCGCGGCATGCCCGAGCAGGATCCTGCAATCGAGCAGATCCATGAGGAACATGAACGCGGTCAAAGCCTTGGCCAGCAGTTGGTGTCCTCGCTTCTTGCCTACCGCGTTCTCGGGGCATCGGCATTTCCCGTCTTTGCGGCCACGGTGCGCAGCTATGCGGACCTGCAATGGGGCCACATGGGAAAAGAGGAGCGACACCTGTTGCCGCTTGCCCGCGACAGGCTCGGGGCTGCCGACTGGCAGCGCATCGACGAGGCATTTCTCGCAAACCAGCAAGATCCCGCAAAGGCCGAGCAGCGCAAGGTTTTCCGCGAATTGTTCCGGCGCCTCGCCGCCCATACGCCCGACCCGCTCGGACGCTGATCATCTGAAAGCTCATACCGAAGTCAAACCAGGAGACGGCATGACCAAACTCAAATGCGCGATCATCGGCTCGGGCAACATTGGCACCGACCTGATGATCAAGATCATGCGCACCGCTGAGAACCTCGAGATGGGAGCCTTTGTCGGTATCGATCCCAAGTCCGACGGACTCGCCCGCGCTGCCCGGCTTGGGGTTCCGATCACTCATGAGGGCATCGATGGCCTGATCGGCATGCCTGGCTACGACGACATCGCCGTCGTCTTCGACGCCACCTCGGCGCACGCGCATGTCCATAACGACGCGCTCCTTCGGCGCCACGGCAAGAAGGTGATCGATCTGACCCCGGCGGCAATCGGCCCCTTTGTCGTCCCGGCCATCAACGGCTATGCCGCCCACGACGAGCCCAACGTCAACATGGTCACCTGTGGCGGTCAGGCTACCATTCCCATGGTGTATGCGGTGAGGCGTGCGTCGCAACGCCTCATCTACGGCGAAATCGTTGCCTCGATCGCGTCCAAGTCGGCCGGTCCCGGTACGCGCGCCAACATCGACGAGTTCACCGAAACCACCTCGAAGGCGATCGAGGTACTCGGGGGCGCCGAACGCGGCAAGGCGATCATCGTCCTCAATCCCGCCGAACCACCGCTGATCATGCGCGATACGGTCTTCACGCTCAGCCAGGGTGGCGATCCCGCCGCGATCGAGGCGTCGATCTTGGAGATGGAACGGGAGGTCCGCCGATATGTGCCGGGCTATCGGCTGAAGCAAAAGGTACAGTTCGAGCTGATCGGCGATAACGCTCCGGTTCGCATCCCCGGCGTGGGGCCGGTTTCCGGCCTCAAGACCTCCATCATGATCGAGGTCGAGGGAGCCGCGCACTATTTGCCCGCCTATGCCGGCAATCTCGACATCATGACCTCGGCCGCTCTGGTCACCGCCGACCGCTGGGCCGCCCGCAAACTCGACAAGGAAGCCGCCTGATGGCCCGCCCCGACCAGAGCCGCATTTATGTGCAGGACGTGACCCTGCGTGACGGCATGCATTCGATCCGCCACCGTTACGACGTCGACCAGATACGGACGATCGCCCGTGCACTCGACCGCGCGGGTGTCGATGCCATCGAAGTCACGCATGGAGATGGGATTTCAGGCTCGACCTTCAACTATGGCTTTGGCGCCCATGACGATGTCGAATGGATTGCCGCCGCCGCCGAAGAGGTGAAAACGGCGGTGATCACGGTGCTGCTCCTACCCGGCATCGGCACCGTCCATGACCTGAAGGCGGCGCATGCCGTTGGCGCCCGTTCGGTGCGCATCGCCACCCACTGTACCGAAGCCGATGTGTCGCGTCAGCACATCGAGGCGGCTCGTAGCCTTGGCATGGACACCGTCGGCTTCCTGATGATGGCCCATATGGCACCGGTGGAAACGTTGATCGAACAGGCGCGGCTCATGGAGAGCTATGGTGCCGAATGCGTCTACATCACCGATTCCGCGGGCGCACTCTTGCCGCGCGACTATTCAGCCCGCGTCAAAGCTGTGCGGGCGGCGCTGAAGCCTGAGACGGAGGTCGGCGTTCACACCCATAACAATCTCACTCTTGGCGTTGCGAACACCTTGGCAGGGATCGAAGCGGGGGCTGTCAGGGTAGATGCGTCGCTGGCCGGAATGGGGGCCGGCGCAGGTAACGCACCACTGGAGGCCCTGATTGCAGTCTTGGAGCGAATGGGAATCAAGACCGGTTGCGATCTGTTTCCCTTGATGGATGCCGCCGACGATCTGGTGCGGCCGTTGCAGGACCGGCCGGTCCGGGTCGATCGCGAAACCCTGTCACTGGGCTTTGCCGGCGTATATTCGAGCTTTCTGCGGCATGCCGAGGCGGCTTCCAGGCTCTATGGTGTCGATGCGCGCGATATCCTCTCCGAACTGGGGCGCCGTCATATGGTTGGCGGACAGGAAGACATGATCGTCGATGTCGCGCTCGACATTCTCAAAGCGCGCGCTTCGGTGTGAAGTCATAAGAGATGAAGCGGCAGCCGAGTAGGAGGACGCCAGCTGAATCGATGGGGCGCGGGTTTGTCGCTCGATGGATCGCCATCTGTTTTTCTGGCGCCGCCGCCAAAAATTTGCCCATAGTGCATTCGAAAAGCCGGGGACAACAATGCTCCGTCAAAGCCTGATATCAAGCTCCTAGGCTGGCGATCGATAGCCAGTCTGACGTTGAACATTCCATTGCCGGGTAGAACTGTGTCGGCGGTCGCTGGGCGACCGCCGAACTCGATTCTCTGGCGTTTGGTCTGTTCCTGAAGGATAAGATCGATGCCGGGTGCGATCAGCCCGCTGAAAGCGATGAGGTCGATCCGCTTATCAGATTGATGGGCTGGCAGCTTTTATGAAGACCTCGGTACCGCGAGGATGTGCCATCTATCTCCGTTGTGTGCGGCTGACTCCGCTGGCGAGCCAGACTCCGAAGATCGCGACAGCGACGCCGAGAACTTGCGACAAGCCAGGTAGCCGCCCGAAGATCGCGGCGATCATCAGCGCCGAGACCGGGACCAGATTGAATAGAACAGAGGTCGCGGCCGGTCCGCGCTGTGCGATGCCAACCTGCCAGAAGACGAAGGCCAGCACCGAGCCGATGAATGCCATGTGCAGGCTGGCCAGCCAGAAAACCGGCGACGCCCCGGCCAGCAGCCGCATTGGGCTTTCCAGTGTGAAGGCGATCGCCACCAGCGCGCTGGCGCCGAAGACCATGGTCCACACTGTTGTTTCGAGAGGAGCTGCGCCGGCCACCCACCGACGGCATCCGATGGAGTAGAGCGCCCAGGCGAGGCTTCCTCCCGCAATCAGAATGTCGCCTGGGGCAAGGCGCGCACCGGAGAAAGCGCCCACCGTCAGCGCCACGCCGATCAAGCTGATTGCCATGCCGATCAATGCCAGGCCTGCCGGGCGTCGCCGATTGATGATTGCATCGAGAAGGTTGGTCGTCAGCGGGCTGGTGCCCATGATCAAGGCGGCGGTCACCGGGCTGGACGTTTTCATGCCCAGAAAGAGCGCCGCATTGAAGCCCGTCACGCCGATCAGCCCCAGAGATGCAAAGGCGATCGCGTTTCGCCGAAGGACGCCGAGATCGAGCCCCCGCGTCGACCAGAGCCAGAGCAGCGCCAAGGCGGCCGCCACTGCAAACCGCAACGCAGCGGCGGTCCATGGTGGCATTTCGATCAAGACGAGCCGGGTGGCCTCGAAATTCGTGCCCCAGAAGACGGCGGCGAGCGCGCTGAGGAAGAATGCTCTGGAATCCAGGTTCTTGCTGCAGGTCATGGGTATGTCGGACATCGGGAGAACCTCAACTTTCGGTGCCCGAGACTTTCTTCTTTTCGCCGCTCGCCGAATATGGAAGATAGGGGAAAACAATTTTCCGATTATGGAAGATCATGCAACCGAACTGGGATGACCTGCGCGTCTTTCTCGCCCTTGCCCGTGAGGGGAGCCTGACCGGTGCGGCCCGTCGCATGCGCGCCGGCGTGGCCACCGTCTCGCGCCGGATCGAACGGTTTGAGGCTGCGCTCGGCGTGCCGCTGTTTCTGCGCCATCAGAGTGGCTACAGCCTCACCGATCAGGGTATGGCGCTATTGCCACGTGCCGAGGCGGCGGAAGAAGCGCTGGCCGGGTTGCGGAGGGAAGCGGGCGAGCAGGATCAAATTCGCGGTCATGTCCGCATTGCCAGCATAGAGAGCCTGATCACTCCCCTGCTGGTGTCTGCGCTGGCACCGCTGATGGGGGCGCATCCGGGGCTGGATGTGGAAATCTTGTTCAGCACCCAGGCTGTCAATCTGCATCGCCGAGATGCCGATCTGGCTTTGCGCATGCTGCGGCCCGATCACGGTCACCTACGGGTACGCCAACTGGTGGTGATGGGGTTCGGGCTTTATGGTCCGCCGGATGGTTCTCGGCCGGCTCGTCATGTTTCCTGGCCGGAACAAGTCAGCCTGGGCACCGTTCTCGCATGGTCGCGCGCCTTCGCCGTGCCGGGCACGCCACGATTTATCGTCAACGCCCTCGACTCGCAGGTCGAGGCGGTGCGGCAAGGTTTGGGTGTCGCCGTGCTGCCGCACTTTCTTGCTCGTCCAGCAGGCTTGGCCTTGGTTGCCGCGCGTCTGCCGGATGGCAATGTCATGGAACGCCCGGTGTTCATGGTCACGCATGCCGATCTTGCCGGCTCCAGCCGTGTTTCCGCCGTGGCCGAGGCCATCGCTGACAGCATCCTTGCCAGGAGAGCCGAGTTCGGCCCCGCCTAGGCGATGCCAAGGTAAAGGGGCTGCGACGCCGGCAAGATCAGTGAGTTTCGGCCCGCCCTGCAGCGTTGCGCCAGCATTAGGCGATCTGTCTCGGGGAGGTGGATATCGCTCGGGATGCCAGCGCAACTCCGGCCGCGAGGGCGGCGTCGATATCTCGCCCGTCAGCCATCGGATGCAGGAAGCCCGCGTTGAAAATGTCGCCCGCACCGATGGTGTCGATCACCTTGACCTTGGGAGAGGCTGCGTGATGGTGCTCGCCATTCTGCCAAGCATCGGCACCATCGGCGCCTCGCTTGATCACGACCATGCCGTTGCTCGGCATCATCGCAGCAAGAGCTCGAGCTGCGGCGACAATGTCGGTCTCGCCGGTCAGCGAGGTTGCTTCGACCTCGTTGAACAGCAGACAATGGCTTGCACCGAGCCAGCGATGCGTCGCCGCCTTGATGTCATCGGTCCACCCGCCAGTCGGCCAACCGGGGTCGAGGGCGATGCGAGCGCCAAGGCTGTTCAACAGTGACAGCAGTTCGGATTGGGTGGCCGCAATCCGAGGGCAGAGGAAGCTGCCGGTCAGAAGAACCCAGTCGCCCGGCCGCACTTCCGCCGACAAGCGTGTCGCGACGGTTGCTGCATCCCAGGCGTCCAGATGGCCGGTGGAAGTCAGGAAGGTTCGCTCACCGCTGGGATCAACCAGGCCGACGGAGATCGTCGTCGGTGCGGGCAGCGGCGGATCGGACAGTGCGTCCGATCCGAACTGCTCGGCCAACCAGGCGCCGAAGATGTCGCTGCCGCGCGAAGCGATCAGATTGTAACGGGCGCCGATGGCTCTCAGTGCCAGCGCGGTGTTGCCGGCTGCGCCTCCGAGCCGCAGCTCGGAGTGCGGCAGCACGGTTTCGGTCCCGATCGCTGGCCAAGCGCACAACGTTCCCATGATGAGATCGACATTGAGATTGCCGACCACATGGATGGTGGCGCCCGTCCTGCTCATACCGTCACCTTGCTCGAGCGAAGCGGTACGCCGATGTTGTCGACGGTGATGAGGGCCGTGGCCACCACCATCTGCTGCAGCGCGTAGAGGGCGGCGACGCAGGCTGCGAGCCCTTCGGCACGCCCGAGTGCGATCGAGATGGTTCCAGGCAGAGCCGGTTCACCGCTTGCGTCGAGGACGACTGTGTAGGCACCGGATTCTACCGCGGTACGGGCGAGCGGCGGAATCTTATCCTTGTCGGGACCGGCGCCTCGCATCAGCACCACGGCAGCGCCTGGACGCAGGAACTCGGTTGGCCCATGGCGGAACTGGCCGCCTTCGAGGGCGATTGCCGGGCGACGTGCCAGTTCCATGGTGGCCAGGGCGCCGCCTTCGGCAATGCCCTGCAAGGCGTGCTGAGCCACGAATACCGTGATATCGCTCGAGGCCAGTGTCCGGGCGAGACCGTCCGGCAACGCGGGCGCCGGCTTCGCAATCTCGGCCTCGACCGATGCGGTGGAGACGCCGAGCGCTTCGAGCAATGCGGCGTGCAGGGTAACGGTAAGGAGCGTGCTGCGCGTCGCCGCGTAGGCGATCTCCGGACCGCCGACGGCGATCAGCGATGGCACAGCCTTGGCAAGCGGACTGTTTCCATCGAGCGTCATGCCGTAGCGCTGCTCCTCGCCGGCTGGCCGCTTGACGAGTTCTATGATCTCGCCCGAGCCGCCCGATTGCGATACCAGCAATGCGGTCCGCGGCGCGGAAGGCAACGGCGCAAGCAATGCTTCGGAGGCGACGAGGGTACGCGTGTCGATCCCAAGGCCGCGATAGAGAACCTCGGCCGATCGATTGACGTTATGCGATCCGCCCATGCCATAGAGAACGAGATGGCCGGTGGCGCGTATGCTGGCGGCAATCTTCTGCGCGAGCGGGCGGACGGCGGAAAGTGTGGCGACGGCATCGTCGCGTTGGCGATCCATCTCGCGCTTCAGGAGCACGAGGCCGGGTTTTTCGGAAGCGGTCATAATAGGAAGTTCCTTGTTTCAAGCATAAAGCGATGGCGCATGGCCATCGATGCGCAGACCACTGTCGGCGTCGAAGAGGTGGGCGTGACCGGGTGCAATGCCCAGCCGGATGGGGGTACCCGGTGACGCGGAAAAGCGCCCGCGGAACAGGGAGACGAACTTCTGGCTGCCCCAGCGAGCGATAACCTGCGTCTCCGAACCGGTCGGCTCGACAACATCGACATTCGCTTCGACACCATCGTCGGCCAGGGTGAAGTCTTCCGGACGGACACCGCAGACGACGGAACGCCCATCGAGATCGGAGCGCTGACCGAGCGGCAAAGTGAGACCGTCGGTCGAAACGAACCGGCCGTCGCGATAGCTGCCACGGAAGAAAGCCATTCCGTTTGAGCCAAGGAAACCAGCCACAAACAGGTTGGCCGGATGGTCATAAAGGTCGAGTGGCGAACCGATCTGCTCAACCTTGCCATCGCGCAGCACGACGATGCGATCGGCCATGGTCATCGCTTCGATCTGATCGTGCGTCACGTAGATCATCGTCGTGGCGAGCCGATGATGCAGAGCCTTGATCTCGCCGCGCATCTGCACGCGCAGTTTGGCGTCGAGATTGGACAGTGGTTCGTCGAACAGGAAGACCTTGGGATTGCGCACGATCGCCCGCCCCATGGCAACGCGCTGGCGTTGACCACCGGAGAGCTGCTTGGGGTAGCGTCCCAGCAGCGGCTCGATCTCCAGAATGGAGGCTGCTTGCCGCACATGTTGCTCGACGACCGATTTCTCGACGCCACGCTGGACCAGAGAGAACGCCATGTTGGCCGCTACCGTCATGTGAGGGTAGAGCGCGTAGTTCTGGAACACCATGGCGATGTCCCGGTCCTTGGGCTCGATGTCGTTGACTCGGCGCCCACCGATGGCGAGCGTGCCGCTGTCGATGGTTTCAAGCCCGGCGATGATGCGCAGCAGCGTCGACTTGCCGCATCCCGACGGTCCGACCAGGATCACGAACTCGCCGTCGGCGATATCGACGGAGACATCCTTGATGACAGCATTGCCGCCAAATGACTTGTTGACCGACGCGATACTGACGGAAGCCATCCTTATTTCCCTTTCGTGTGCCGGTTTGATCCGGCTACCGCCCTCAGCCCTTCAGGCCGGTGTAGGCGAGCCCCTCGATGAATTGCTTTTGCGCGACGACGAACACTGCCAGCACCGGAATGGCGGTGAGCGAGGCGGCAGCAAGCTGGATGTTCCACATCGGTCCGCCGTAGGCGTCGACGAACTGTGTCAAGGCCTGCGGCAAGGTGAACTTGTCGGGCGACGACAGGAAGACGATCGGCTCGAGGTAGAGGTTCCAGCTGTAGAGGAACGTGAAGATGCCAACGGCGGCCAGCGCCGGCTTGGCGAGCGGCAGGGCAATGCGCCGGTAGATGGCGAAGCGACCGAGCCCATCCATGCGGGCGGCATCCTCCAGTTCATGCGGCAGTCCGGCGAAGAACTGGCGCATGATGAAGGTCTGCAGGGCGCTCGGTGCGCCGAGCATCGGCACCAGGATGAGCGGCCAGTGAGTGTTCACCGCGCCGACGTCCAGGAACATCTGGAACAGCGGAACGATGGTCACTTCCGACGGGATCAGCAGCCCGGCGAGGACCAGCATGAACAGCAGGTTGGCCCCTGGGAAGCGGATCCGGGCAAAGGCATAGCCGGCCATCGATGAGAAGGTGAGCGTTCCGAGGGTCACCAGCACGGCGATGTAGAGGCTGTTGAAATACTGCCAGGCAAACGGCTGCAGTTCAAAGACGCGGCCGTAGGCGTCGGTGACGAACTGCCGGGGCCACAAGGTCGGCGGAAAGGCGAAGATCTCGGAGACCGGCTTGAACGACGAGGTGACCATCCACCAGGTCGGAAACAGGAACGGGATGCAGAGTACGGCCATCAGCGCATAGAGCGTGAGGGCGAGACGCGAGCTGGACTTAGTCATTGTCGTAGACCCAGGCCTTGCGCAGCGACCATTGAAGATAGGTGAGCGCACCGACGATCAGCAGCAGCAGCATGGCCAGGCTGGCGCCGTAGCCGAAGAAGTGAAACTGGAAGGCCTGCTGATAGAGATAGTAGACGAGCACCGTCGTGGATGTTCCCGGCCCACCCTCCGTCAGTACGGCGATCTGCGCGAAAACCTGTAGCGAGCCTGCAACGGTGATGATCGATGTGAGCAGCACGGTCGGGCTGATCAGCGGCACCGTGATGCGAAAGAACTGGGTCGAGCGACTGGCACCGTCGACGCGCGCGGCTTCGTAGAGCTCCTGCGGCACGTTTTGTAACGCTGCCAGGAACAGGACCATGTTGAGGCCGACATTCTTGACGACCTGCACCACGATGACCGAGATCATGGCCGTGGTCGGGCCTCGCAACCAGTTCGGCCCCTCCACGGACAGCATTTTCAGCACAGCGTTGATGCCGCCATCCTGCTGCAGCAGGAAACGCCAGACGATCGCCCAGGCGACCAGCGACACGACGACAGGAGAAAAGAAGATGGTCCGGAACAACACCGTGCCGGCAAGCTTCTGGTTGAGAAGGACGGCGAGCAGGAGCGCCAGCGACAGGTTGAGAATGACAAGGCCGACCGAAAAGCAAGCGGATGCCCAGAGCACGCCAGGCAATGCCGGGTCGGTTGCGAGCTTCTCGTAGTTGCCGATGCCGACGAAGGAAAAGGTGCCTGCCAGCACGTTCCATTCGTTGAGGCTGTACCAGGCCATCAGTGCGAGCGGAACCAGCACGAAGATGACGAGGCCTGCGATCTGCGGCAGGATGAACAGATAGCCGACCATGTGGTCGCGCCGGGCCGGCGTCCACCAGGATGGCCGCATTTCCGGCAACATGGGCGGCGAGATACGGTCCTCAGCCAATTGCGCTTCCTCGAGACGCGGCGGTTCCGGCGTTTGGGACCTGCGTCTTCCTGCGATATCGGGGAGTCCCGGACGACGCGCGACGCGTCGCCCGGGACGAATGGTCAATGGGCGAGCAACGGTCCGATCTTGGCGCAGGCGCCGGAAAGCACCTTGGCGAGATCGGCGTCGGGCGACCAGGCGGCGTCGAGCGAGGCGCGGATCTGCTGGGCGATCTGCGCATTGTTGGTATGGCTCGGCGACACCTTGCCGGTGGTGATGCCCTTGACCACGACCTCTTCAAGCTGGCTCTTGGAGAGGAGTGGGTTGGTCTTCCCAAGCGTATCGGCATTGAGCTGGCTGAGCCGAGGCGGCGGGAAGAACTGAGCGAGTTTCAGCGAGTTGTCGGGGTTCGACAGGAAAGCCAGGAAGGCGGCGGCATCCTGGGGGTGCTTGCCGTTCTTGAACACGCCGATGCCGGCTTGCCCGATCACAGAATAGCTGCCCTTGGGGCCAGCAGGCAGGGGAACGAGATCCCACTTGAAGGCGCCGTCCTTGAGGAGCGAGGCACGGCTGATCTGGGTGATCGAGAAGGCCGCGTCGCCGGCGAAGAAGTCACCCGAGGTGCCGGGGCCGGGGATGGCGCCATCCTTGAAGATGGCCTTGTGCAGGAAGGCCATGGAATCGGCCATATCCGCGCTGTCGAGCGTGCAGGTCTTGCCGTCGGCGCTCCAGGGGCGTGCCGCCCAGCCGTCCCAGACGTTGGTCAGCAGCGTCCAGTCCTTGTAGTCGAAGTCGCGGATCTCGATGCCGTTCTTGCCGGATTTGGCGTGAACGGCCGCAGCCTCGGCGGCAACGGTCTGCCAGTTCCAGTTCCCAGCGGCGATCAGATCGGCAGGCGCCTTCTGGCCGGTGGCGGCCAGAACATCGAGGTTGGCGAACACCGCGTAGGGCGAGGTTGAGAAGGGATAGGCAAAGAGCTTGCCGTCCTGCCTCCAGAGCGCCGTTGCGCTCGGCGACAGATCGGCAAAGTCGTAGCCTGCGGTTGCCGACAGCGTATCGTCGAGGGCGAGCAGGGCGCCGGAGCCGACGAAATCGGGGGCGGCCGCTTCGAGAATCCAGGCAAGGTCCGGCGCATTGCCACCGGCGATCTGGGTCGTCAGCGTTGTCGTGTAGTTATCATAGGGGATCGTGTCGAAGGTGATCGACGCGACTTCGGGATGCTTGGCCTTGTAGGCGTCGGCAATTCCGTTGAGCAACGCCAGATGCTTGGCGTTGCCTGTCCATACGGCCATGCGCAAGGCGATGCCGTCGGCGGCCAGCGTCGGCACTGACAGAGCCGCAGGCGCAAGTGCCAACAGCGCGGTCAAGCAAAGTGTTGTAGTTACGCTTCTCTTCATTTTGCCCCTCATAGTTCCGAAGGCTTCAGTAGCCCACGACATCAGGCCAGCGGAGTTCCACGCCCTGGCTGGTCAGAAGAGTTTGGAATTCGGAAAGCAGAGCCGCATTGGCCCGCACGGCATGCGGGGTCGTCGAACGAGCGACGCAGAAGGCGACGAGAGCGCCCGCGGCCTCGCCGATGTTCCATTCGATCGGATGCAGCCGGTAACAGCCATTGGTGATGTGGGTGGTACCGATGTTCTTGCAGGCCGGCAGCAGGTTCTGCATGCGTTGCGGCAGCAGTGCGCCGAGTGGGATCTCGAACGGACATGAGGCGACGTCGATGAAGTTGTCGCCACCGGTCGAGGGATGCAGGTCGATGCGGTACATGCCGACGCCAACGGAGTCGGCATAGTGCACGGCGCCGCGCTCACCTCGGACGGCGTAGGAAAGATCCTGCTCGACGATGGTGTAGAGGGAGCGGATACGGCGCGATTCCCGGATGTAGGGCGCCTGACAAAGGCCGTCGATGGTCCCTGTTACGTCGCTGCGCAGCCTGAGTCCCGGATAGCCGACCCCGCCGTCTGGCCGCGGTGCCTCGGTCTGCATCCAGTAAAGCACCGAAAACGACAGTTCGGCGGCGTTGGCGAGATGCTGCCGTGCTTCCGCTTCCGGTACCCCGAAGATCGGACCTTCGCAGTAGTCGAGCATTGGCCAGTTCACGAGGGTGATGTCGCTGTCGTAGGTGCCGGGGACGAAGTTCCGACGCGCAGCGATGCGGCGATATATCCAGAGGTTATCGTCGCCCGGGCTAAGACGCTGATCGGATATGACGGACAGCGGATCGTCATCGGGATTGGGGGTGAAGTCGCTGGTGACCGTCTCGAGCGTGCGGGCATGCGGCGACTGCCAGCTTATCTGGTTGGCGCCCCAGAACGACGGACGGTGCGAGCGCCACCTGTCGTAGTTGGCCGGACGGTCGATGGTGTGATCGCCGTCGACGTGATCCATCGCAAAGCAATAGGACACTGCCTGCATGTTGAGCGGCTGCGCCTCGGCGGGAGCCGATGGCTCGCCGGTCTGGCTCTGAGCTTCGAATCCCGTGACGAACTCCGTGCCCGACAGAGGCAGGAGATCGCCGGTTTCTGTAGCATCTATGACGTAGCGTCCGACCAATGTGATCTGGCGGCCACTGTCGCGGTGGGCAACGGTAACAGCCCGCACGCGATCGCCATCGACATCGACCGAAACCGGCTTGAATGGCTGCAACACGGTGAGGCGGCCGGAGCTGCGGTAGGGCGCCAGCATCGCCTCCATCACCGCCAGGGACACGCGGGGCTCCGGGCAGAGGCGGCTCACGGAGCCTGCGCCGGGGTTGAACTCCCGCCAAGCCCGGGATGCCGGCGCCAGCGGATAGTTGCGCCGATAATAGTCGCGGATGCCGTCGCGCAATGCACGGTAACTGGCAGTTATGCCGAACTGTTCGACCCACGACGCCTCGTCGGGAGGTACGCCCTGACTGGTCATCTGACCGCCGATCCAGTCGTATTCCTCGGTCATCGCCACCGTCAGCCCGGCCCGGGCAGCAGCCAGCGCGGAGGCAACGCCACCGAGACCGCCGCCGACGACAACCAGATCAACCTTCAGTTCTTTCACAGCGCACCTATTCTTCGCGTTTTCTAAGGGTTTGGCCGTCGACCACTGTCGGTCGCAGCAGAGTTTGACGCTCGGTGGAGCGGTTCTCGACAATGGCGCTCAGTATGCGCACCGATTGCCGCCCCATCTCTTCGCGCGGCAGTTCGAAGCCGGAGAGACGCAGGGTCGGCGCCGACAACGATGCCGCGCTACCCATGGCGACGACGGAGAGTCGGGCTCCAAGCTGCCGACTTTCGACTTCGCGAGCCAAGGCCAGCGCATCGGAGGCGACTTCGCAGAAAAGCACCGATGCACCTGATGCGAGCGCCTGCTCGATGATGGCCGACGCTTCGCCCATCGGCGCGATGCGATTGCCAATGAGACCGCCGGCAGCGACCGCTTCGCTGAAGCCTTGCCAGCGGTCGACCAATGACTCGGCGCCCGAGCCTTCGCCGACATAAAGAAGATGGTTGTGCCCCAAGTCGCAGGCGTGTCGCACCAGCTCACGGGTGACGGAGACATAGTCGGCGCCGACATAGGGTATCGCACCGCTGTCGTCGTCGCGGCGGCCAATCGCCACAAACGGATAGTTGTCGGCAGCTAGCTTGGCGAGTTCGTCGTGATCCTGTTCGCGACCGATGACGATGCAGCCGTCGGCAAGGCGGAGCCTGCTCTCCTTGCGGAAGAGCTTGCGACGGCCGTTTTCGACTGGCGTGCTGGTGAATAGCAGAAGGTCATAGCCGAGGCGCTCGGCTTCCTCTTCGATACCCAGCAGGAAAGGGGTGTAGAAGTCGGCCTGGGCGTTGGGAAAGACCGGCTCGTAGGTGAAGACGCCGAGTAGCTGGTTGCCTTTTTTGTGCATCTGGCGAGCAAGGGGGTCGGCCACATAGCCGGTTCCCTGAATCACGGCCATCACGCGCTCGCGCGTCTCGACGGAAAGACGCGCCTGCTCGGCTCCACCATTCAGGATCAGCGAGACAGCCGCCTGGCTCACGCCGGCCAGCTTGGCGATGTCCCGTTGTGTCAGTCGTCCCTTGGTGCGCGTCATCTGCTAATCAACTTGCTAATACGTATTAGCAAGAATATTGCTCGCTACCGGATGACTTGTCAATATGGTTTGTGGGGCAGGTTGGATAAGCGATGGGGTCAGGCTCGATGGAGCTGTCCGCGCCGGCTCGTGCCCCTGATGGACCCCGTCAGGATGCGATCTTTCCGGCTCGGGCCTGGAAAGTTTCACAGGTCTGTCAAAAGCAAATGCCCGGCAGGTTTGGGACTGCCGGGCTTCGCGTTCATGCGTGTGGCTATGCGAGCCTCATTCCAGATTGGTGTGGTTGGCGCGCATCGATTCGGGGGTGATCTTGAGAAGCTCGCGCAGCTTGAGAATGAGGCATTCGAATAGAATGTACTGAGCCCCTTCGTAGAGGGACCCCATGGGCAATACCGAAGTTGCCGGTCCGGAGTCGTTGGCCATCGTCTGTGCGGGGATGGTCAGCACGACATCGGCGGCGAGGGGACAAGCCCCGCCGGGTTGCGCCGTCACGCAGAGCGTTTGCGCGCCGGCTTCCGCGGCGGTCTTCATCAGGGCGGCGACGGTCGAGAAGTATCCCGGACCGGCGGAAACGATGAGAAGATCCCCTCGGCCGAGTGGCGGGGTGTTCATGTCGCCAACCATCGAGACCGAGCGTCCCAAATGATAGAGCCGCATGGCGAGGCCCTTGATTTGCAGGCCCTCCCGACCGACGCCGTAAAGAGCTATCCGCTTGGCGGCTGCGATGGCCGCAACCGCCTTATCGACTTCGCTTTCATCGAGGCGGGTGAACACGGCGGCAAGATCATCAAGCGCTCTTTGATAAATCGACATCGTGTTGTCCCTCTCCCTATTGGTTCTCTCTGATCTAGACGGCCGAGCTTCGACCTGCGCCTCAACTCAGGCAGACCTGAGCAGGGCCATGGACGCCTTCATGTCCGAAAGCACGGTCGCATCCGGTTCCTCGAAGGCATAGACGACCTCCAGGAAGAACGTCTGGTCCGTGAGCTTGTGACGGCTCCAGAACGCCGACAGGTCGGCTGGACTGACCAGCCCGTCATGCGTGAAGTTCCAGTGCCGATCGTAGAGGCCATCGGTCTGCTGGATATGGTAAGCGGCAATGTAGTCGCCACAGACGGCCATCCAATGCTCCATCGTGGCGTCATCGCCGAATAGGGGCCTGAACATGGCGTGTCCCCAGTCGACGTTGAGACGAACGGGAACGTCGGTTGCTCCCTCAAGGTCGCGCATCAGGCGCAATGCATCGGCTGCCGTCGACGGAAACTCGGTCGAAAGCGGTACAGGTTCGACCATCAGCATCTTGAGGCCGCGCGCCTTGGCGTGGCGCGAGAGCCCCACGTAGATCTCGAGCGCGTTCTTGTAGATCTCCTCGCGTCTTGCGGGATTGACGGCATCGTCGGCACTGAACGAACCAAACGGCATGCCGGCGACCGGCACGTCCATGGCCGCCGTCATGTCGATGGCACGCGAAAGATGCTGTCGTCCGAGATCACGGAGTTCGGGCGTCGGCGCGAGGATGTGGTTGTAGCTGTAGCTTGCAAGGCCGCCAAAGCTGCTTTCGACGGTGACGCCGGCATCCTTGAAGGCCTGCGCGTAAGCACGGGCAAGACCGTCGCGCTGGGCTTCCGGCCACCAGGGATCGACGAGATCCCAGGTGAACTGGACATGACGGGTATCGAGATCGTTTGCCACCAAGGCGGCGAGACGGGTGGGCTCCAGCCAGCGTTTGACGGCGAAGGAAAGGTTGAGTCCGAGTTTCATGAGGATGCTCCCTGGCTCTCCGTTTAGTTTTCGCGGCGGATGTAGCGGCGGGAAATGGCGTCGAACGAGATGGCCAGCACGACGATGACGCCGCTGACGACGCCCTGCCAGTAAGGCGACACGCCGAACAGGACGATGATGTTCTCGATGATGGCGATGATCGCCGCGCCCAGGATGGCTCCGACCGGGCTGCCAACGCCGCCGGTGGTCGCGACGCCACCGATGACCGAGGCCGCAATCGGCGGAAGGACCCAGGTGTCTCCGATCGACGGCTGTGCTGTGCCGAGGCGGGCGACCATCAGGAGGCCAGCGAGGGCGGCCAGCGTACCGGCTGCGGTGAAGACGAGAACGCGTACCCGGTTGACCTTGATGCCGAGCATGGCGGCGGCAGCGGTGTTGTTGCCAATGGCGTATAGATAGCGGCCAAATGGCGTCTTCAGAGTCACGAAGGCGGCAATGGCCAAGACCACGATCATGACGACGAACGGCACCGGGACGCCAAGCAGGTCGCCACGCCCAAGGAACTGAATCTCCTTGGGAATATTGGTGATGGCCACGCCTTTGGTCAGTACCAGATTGATGCCGCCGTAAATGCCGGCCGTACCGATGGTGAGCACCAGCGAGTGCAGGCCGAGCTGGGTCACCATCAAACCGTTGAAGCAGCCGAGAGCTGCGCCACAGGCGAGGCCCAGGAAGATGGCAACCCAGGGATTGATGCCGAAGTTCATCATCAGCATGCCGGCGACGACGCCACAGAGGCCACCGATCACGCCGAGCGACAGGTCGAGTTCGCCGAGGATCAGCAACATCGACTGGCCGATGGTCACCAGACCGACGAAGGCCAGCGATCTGGCAATCACCGACATGTTGTACGACGTCAGGAAATAGGGTGACAGCAGCGCCGACAGCACGAAAATGATCAGCAGGGCAACGAATACGCCAGCAAGCGGGTTCGCCAGGAGGAAGGAAAAGTTCTTACGCTGCATTGGAATGACTCCCAGAGCCGAAGATGGCGCCGATAAGCGTTTCGTTGCTGGTGGTGGCGTTGTCGAAGACGCCGGTCTGACGGCCTGCGTACATTGTGACGATCCGGCTTGCGCATTTGCGCAATTCGTCCATCTCCGAGGAGATCAGGATGATCCCGACTCCGGATTCCGCGAGGCGTTTCATGATCTTGTAGATTTCCGCCTTGGTGCGGACGTCGATGCCCTTGGTCGGCTCGTCGAAGATCAGGACCGACGGAGCCGTGGCCATCGCTCGACCGATGATGGCCTTTTGCTGGTTGCCGCCTGACAAGAACGAGATCTTCTTGTTCATGCTTGCAGTCTTGATGTCGTAGGCGGCGATGATCTGTTCGACCAGCGTCCGCTCCCTTCGCGACGAGATGCCAAATCGAGCCAGCGTCTGCTTCAGGATCGAAATGCCGATGTTCTCCCGAACTGAAAGCTGGGGCAGGATTCCATGCAGCTTGCGCTCTTCCGACAGGTAGAGCAGGCCGTGGTTGACCGAGTAATTCGTGTCGCCCAGCTTGTGGGGTTGGTTCAGCAACAGGACCTTGCCGGACTTGGCTTTGCGATAGCCGAAGATCGTCTGCATGACTTCCGAACGACCAGCCCCGAGCAGGCCCGCGAAGCCCAGGATTTCTCCGTGCCGAAGCTCGAAGCTCACATCGTGGAAGCGGTGACCGGTGAGGTTCTTGACCTCAAGGATAGGTGGCCCCGACTGCGGCTCGGCCGGAGGCGTGGGACGGAAGTGCTCATCGAACGACAGCTCGGAACCGCTCATGGCGCGGATGAGGTCGCGTTCGGTGATGTCGGCGATCTTGCCGTTCGCCACTTTCTCGCCGTTGCGCAACACCGTGAAGTCGTCGCCGATTTCCAGCACCTCGCCCATCTTGTGCGAGATGAAGACGATGGCATGTCCAGTGTCGCGGAATGACTTGACGACGTTGAACACGCGTTCGACCTCCGTTGTCGTCAGCGACGACGTCGGTTCGTCCAGGATCAGCACCTTCATGTGCTTGTTGGTTGACGCGCGGGCGATCTGCAGCAGTTGCTGATCGGGCACCGAGATGTTGCGTACCAACGCCGACGGCTTGGCTGTGATGGCGAAGCGATCGAGATAGGCCTGCGCCTCGCGTTCAAGGGCGCGCTGGCTGATCAGGCGGCCCGTGAAGTCGGCGCGGTCATAAGGAATGAACAGGTTCTCAGCTACCGACAGATGCGGAAACAGGCTGAGTTCTTGCGGCACATAGGCGATGAAGCGGAACTTCGTCGGATCTTCCGCGACATCCTTGCCGTCAATGATGATGTGACCGCGACTGGGTGTCGGGTCGGACCCCGTGATCAACTTGACCAGGGTCGATTTGCCGGCACCGTTTTCGCCGGCCAGAATGTGGACGCGACCAAGCTCCAACTTGAGACTGACGTTGTCGAGCGCGCGGACGCCGGGAAAGTCGCGTCCTAAACCTTCAACTTCGAGAAATGCCATGGTTCGTGTCCTGATGGCCGATGCAGCCGGCCTCCATAGGATGGGGGAGGCCGACCGTCCTGATGGGATCATTGCCCGCTGCGTCCGCCAGTAAGGTGCCAACGGGCTGAAACAGAGTGCTGTTCAGCCCGTTGGTGGCGGGTCCCGCTGGAGGCGGATCGTCAGTCGATATTGTCTTTGGTCAGCACGGCGATGCCGGTATCGATGGTCTTGGGGGTGTCAACGCCCAGGGCCTTCTGCCACATGGTCATCACGGCCCAGTAGCCTTGCATCTGCGGCTTGGTCGACGAAGAGCTGTCGGCAACGCCATCGCGGATGGCCTGGAGCATCTCGGGCAGGTTGTCGAGACCAACCAGAGTAACCTTGCCAACCTTGCTGGCTTCGGTGATGGCCTGCGCGATACCGATCGGTCCGGCCGCATCGCAAGCAACCCAGCCCTTGAGGTTCGGATTGGCCTGCATGATGGCCGCCGCCTGCTTCTGGGCGGTCTCGATGTTGTCGTTGTCGATGCCCGTGGCGACGAGCTTGATCTTGGGATACTTCGCGAACACCTTCTTATGGCAGTCGGCGCGGATGGCGTGGTTCGGTGCGCTCGGCACGCCCATCATGATGGCGACTTCGCCCTCTTCATTGAGCAGTTTGACCAGCCTCTCCGATGCGATCTCAGCCTGTTCGCAGAAGTCGTTGCCGATTGACGTCAGCGCCATGCCTTCGGGGGCGACGGAGTCGAACACCGATACCTGGATACCCTGCTCCACGGCTTCTTCGAGCGGCGCGCGGTTGCCCGACGGGTCGAGAAGGTCGATGGCGATGCCATCCGGGTGGGTCGCGATCGTCGACTCGAGAATCTGGTTCTGCTGGACGACGTCGGCCTGCTGCGGCGCGCTGTACTCGATGGTCACCTTGGCGCCCGTCTGGGCCTCGATCACCGCCGCGGCGTGCTTGGCGCCATCGTTGACCAGGTCAAACCAGGGATGGACGACCTTCGGAACGATAACGAAGCGGAAGCTGTCCTTCTTGGTCAGACCCGGCAGATCCTTCGCCATGGCCACGCCAGTGAAAAGAAGGGCGGAAGCGGTCAGCAGAGCTACGGTAAGCTTTCTCATGGGTACTCCTCCTTGGGGTTTCAAGTCTGCTTTTGTGTCGGATGCCTAAGGAAGGGAGCTGAGGCGGCAGTTGAGCTGCTACCATATATTTTGTTCCTTCCGGATGGCATTCGATTGAAGTCGGTGATTTATTTGTCTTAGATTTGCATCGACTTCATTTCTTAAAGTATCAACCCAAAATTGCGAGTTAATACTTCAGTTGTGCACCTGTTCCCGGGCATCAAGAAACCATTTCGAACCGGTTTTGGGGACGACCCGACCGTCATGGCTTGAGCCTTCGAGGAGACGAAGTTCAAAGTGCAGGCTGTCTCCCAGGCGCTGTTCTCTTGGCAGCTGTCAGTCGGCAGGTATTGACGCCTTTGCCAGCCGCAGTTCGGGTTGCCTAATGGGAAAAGGCGCAGCCCGATTGCTTTTCCATCACCGATGGACCCGCAATGTTGATCGCTGAGGGCAGGGGCCTCTTCGCAAAAGACACGCCTCACATAGGCGCACTTCCCCTTCCTGGATCACAGCCCAAACCTCCCTTTTGCGCAATGGGTACCATTGATTGTGTTATTGTTACCAAAAATATTGATACCTATTATCACGCCTGTGTCAAGGGTCGGCTCCGGGCGCTCTGTGGAATTCTAAACGCCTCGATTTGTTGGTAATTTCATAAAAATGACATATATATCAATGGTATAATTGGAGACTCTTACGCAATGTCGGGAGCGCCTTCAACTGAGTCAAGACGTTTGTATTGTACGACTATATGTTCGATGTGACATATGACGGCAGAATATGAGACGAATCCGCCGTACCGTTGGCGCTTGATGTCGTAAGGAATGTTCTATTTGTAACCGGTTTCCTCTCGTCATGCGTCTTTGAGCGAGATTGTGCGGTCAGCGGGCGGAGGCCGGTGTGGGGTGCCGTTGTCATCCTGCACAGATGGCGAAACACACCGCGCCAGCGTCGGTGCTCGATCGGCAAGACGGATGTCGAGGAGGTCGCGCCTCCGACGTCCTGCGTCCATGACGATCGCCTGGTTTCAGGGGGCTGCGATGTAGATCAATGAGGACGAGCGACCCTATGGGGTGCCGGCAACACCTGAAAGAGGTAAATGGATGGCTGGACCCGCGATCATTTAGGGCCGTTAGGCCAAGCCATCCGACATCCTAAATGTCGTAGACGTGCGGAGCGGTGATGGACGACACGAAGCGCTTGGTTCGCTCTTGGGTCGGATTGCCGAAGATTTGCCGCGCCGGTCCCGTCTCCACGATGGCGCTCGCTTCCAGAAAAACGACGTTCCGGGCGATGCGTGAGGCGAGACGGAGGTCGTGGGTGGCGATGACCATCGTCGTGCCTTCGTCGGCCAAACGGCTCAATACGTCGACCACCTCGAGCGCCAGCTCCGGATCGAGCGCCGATGTCGGCTCGTCGCACAGCAGCACGCGTGGCGACATGGCAAGTGCCCGGGCAATGGCGACGCGCTGTTGCTGACCACCCGACAGTGTTGCCGGCCAAACATCGGCCTTTTGCGACAGGCCTACCTTTTCCAACAGCTCGCCCGCCCGCTGCCGTGCCTTGTCCTGCGTCCATTTCAGGACTGTGAGTGGCCCTTCCATGACGTTTTCGATGGCCGTTCGGTGCGGGAACAGTTGGAAGTTCTGAAAGACCATGCCCGTCTGTCGCCGGATGGCCTGGATGGCCGGCCAAGTGGGACGATGACCAGACCGGAAGGTCAGGCTTTCGCCGCCGAGGGTAAGCTTGCCGGAGGTTGGAATCTCCAGGAGGTTGATGCAGCGCAGCAGCGTACTCTTGCCGCCACCCGACGGTCCGACCAGAGCCGTCACTGTTCCCTCGGCAATGGTGACGTTGATGTCGGTGAGAACGGTCGTGTCGCCGAAGCGCTTGACGAGGTTGGTGAGCTCGATCACGGGTTCGCCTCCAGGCTGCCGCCGTAGCGGCCGAAGCGGTGTTCGAGCCGCTGTTGCAGATGTGACAGGACCGAGCTCAGCGCGAGGTAGATCAGGGCCGCCTCGATATAGAGGATCAGCGGCTCATAGGTGGTGGCGACGATGCGCTGGGCCGCCTGGAACAGTTCGGGAACTGTGATCGCCGCGGCGAGCGAAGTATCCTTCACCAGGGATATGAAGCTGTTCGACAGGGGTGGTACAGCGATCTTGGTCGCCTGCGGCAGAATGGTGCGGATCAGGCATTGCCGCCAGCTCATGCCTATGGAGTAGGCGGCCTCCCATTGTCCCTTGGGTACGGCGGAGATCACCGCACGGATGGTTTCCGACCCATAGGCGCCGACATTGAGAGTGAAGCCGATCAACGCTGCCGGAAAGGCATTGAGATAGATGCCGAGGCTGGGCAGGCCATAAAAAATCACGAACAGCTGGACAAGCAGGGGTGTTCCGCGAAACACCCAGACGAAAAAGCGGGCCAGAAGTGAAAGCGGCAGCGGACCGAACAGTCGGGCCAGCGCCGTCACGAGGCCCAGCGCCAATCCCAAGGTGAAGGACAGAAGCGTGAGCGGGATGGTGAAGATGAGCCCGGCCCAGAGGAGGGAGGGCAACGACTCCGCCATGAGATGAAGCCAGGATGGCACCTTGGACTCCTCGGAAGATGGAACAGTCTGCACAACAGAGCCGGGGTGGCAGTCTGCCACCCCGGCGAATTCAGAGCGCTTGTCGGGAAAAACGCAACTCCGATGATTGGTTCCGATCTAGGGAACGGATTACTTCGAGACGTCCTGTCCGAAATACTTGTCGGCGATCTTCTTGTAGGTACCGTCAGCCTTGATGTCGTCCAGCGCCTTGTCGATCGCCGCGACCAGGTCCGCCTGCCCCTTGCGCACGATGATGCCGGAGGCGTCGGCATCTTCCTTCTGGGCGACGATCTTCACAGCTGCGTCGGGCTTGTGCTTCTTGAAGTCGAGGAAGGAAAGGCTGTCGTTGATCGTGGCGTCGGCGCGCTTGGTCAGCACGAGCTGGATCGACTGGTCGAAGCCATCGGTGCCGACCAGTTCAGCCCCCGCCGCGGTGGCCAGCGCGCCGAAGTTGCTGGTCAGCGACTGCGCCGACTTCTTACCCTTGAGATCGGCGAAGCCCTTGATGTCGGCATCGTCGGAACGAACGATCAGCACCGCCTTGGAGACGATGTACGGCTTGGAGAAGTCATACTTCTCCTTACGCTTTTCGGTGATCCCAACCTGATTGATGACCGTGTCATAGCGATTGGCATCGAGGCCGGCGATCAGGCCGTCCCATTTTCCCTCGATGAACTCCGGCTTGACGCCGAGCTTCTGGGCTACGGCTTCGCCGATCTCGACGTCGAACCCGACCAGCTTGCCGCTTTCGTCGTGATAGGTGAACGGGGCGTATGTACCCTCGGTGCCAATTCGCAGGACACCGGCCGATTTGATGGCGGCAAGGTCGTCGGCCGCCAGGGCGGTTCCGGCGAGGGCGAGATGGATGGCGGTGATGGCTCCCAGCAGGCGAGTGGATTTCATGGTCTATGGATCCCGACAAAGAGGAAAAACTTTCTGATTGCCTATCCTCGCATCATTGCCGGCTGCGGTATGGGCAGGGAGTGGGCGATTTTTTGCCGAGGTGTAGAATTTTTTTCCAAAACCTGCTGTTACGACGAGTTGTCTGCCGCCGTTGAAACTTCCTCTCGTCGAGATTGGTTGTCTGTTTTGACCGGCGGCACAAACCTACGGCCATAGATTTGCCCGCGAGTCCCTGACGCACCCCGACGGTCCCACCAGTCCAGGACTGTCGCTTCGGCGACAGGCATCTCGGGGCCGAGTCTTGCGGCGGACAGACTTCATTTTCGGGATGACCGATGATGCCGACATCGTATCTCCGGGGCCGGATTCAGTTCGCTTCGCTACCTGTTTGTAAGCTTTGTCAAGGCTTGGTCGCGGCGGCTCTTTCGGGCATGTTTTCGTCGGGAAGAGGTCAGTTATGCGCGCGCTCTTTGCAACACTCGTTCGTCTGACGGAGCGCGACGGCTTGGCCGCGCTGGTGACAGTTTGTTCAACCCACGGATCCGCGCCTCGCGAAGCCGGCGCCCGTCTCATCGTGGCTCGCGACGGCTCGATCTCCGGGACAATCGGTGGCGGAAGGCTGGAACACGAGGCCATACAGCGGGCCGTGGTCCTGATGGAGGCTGGGCACGATGCGACCGAGTTGATGCGGATGGCCCTCGGTCCTTCCTTGGGGCAGTGCTGCGGAGGCGATGTGACGCTGGTCCTGGAAGTGTTCGGGCGACAACGTCTCGCTCAGTTGGCGGACCTGTCCAAGGCTGAGGCCAACGGCCCATTCCGTACCGTGTCCGTGCTTGTCGATGGCGCTCCGATCATCCGAACGATCAACGAGGACCAAACTGCGGGAACCGACGTTTTTCTCAAGGACGATGGCACGCTCACCGAGAGCTTCGGCAATCCGCTACGCGATCTGCTGTTGTTCGGAGCAGGTCACGTCGGGAAGGCGCTGGTGTTGGCGCTTGCCCCATTGCCGTTCAGGGTGCACTGGATCGACAGCCGTCCGGAGATGTTCCCGAAACTGCCGTTCGCAAATCTCAAATGTGTCGCCAGCGAGCAGCCGGTGGCGGAGGCTGCCCAAGCCCCCGAAGGGGCATTCGTCGTCATCATGACCCACGACCACGGCTTGGATCTCAATATTTTGGACGCAGCCCTGCGCTTGGATCGGTTGCCTTATATCGGGCTGATCGGCAGCGCGACCAAGCGCGCACGATTCGAACACCGCCTGAAGGCGCTCGGCCATGCGGAACAGAAAGCCAGGTCATTCGTCTGTCCGATCGGCATCCCCGGCATTCTGTCAAAGGAACCGGCGGTGATTGCCGCCAGTGTCGCGGCAGACCTTTTGCTCCAGGATCAAAAGATCCGATCGGCTGCCGAGCAGGCTGAAGCCTAATGTTCAGAGAAGCCCATGCTGGCGGGCCAAGGCCTTGAGGTAAGGGACGCCCTTGGTCAGCACGTCGAAACGGCTCGGCACTGCGTCATGAAAGGTGCTGAGTTCGGCGGCGTAGGCGGGCGTCTCCGGGGCGAAGATCTCGCCGACGAGATAACCGGCAAAGCCGGTTTCTGCCATGGCGCGGAAGGCGTCAGTCCAGTCGACGTTGCCGGAGCCGGGCAGTCCGCGATCGCTTTCCGACAGATGCACGTAGGTGCACCACTTGCCCGCCTTGCGGAAGCCGGCGCCCATGCCGCGTTCCTCGATGTTCATGTGGAAGGTATCGAGGTGCAGGAACAGGCCGCAATCGTCAAAGTCGGCCGCCTCGGGATTGGTGCCGCTCAGCCTTTCCAGGAACTCCACCCCCTGGGCGGCGGTGTTGATCAGGTGGTTCTCATAGCGATTGCACGGCTCGAGCCCCAGCGACATGCCGAGGAAGCGCGCCCGTTCGACGATCGGCCGCAGCGCGCCGACGGCGCGGTCATATTCTTCCGCCGTCGGGCAGGCGCCGGAATGGGTGTTGATGGCGGTGTAGAAGACGCCGGTCAACACTCTGCTGCCGAGCCGATGCGCCGTGTCGAGTGCCTTAAGCAGCAGGGCGGTGGCGGCTTCCGGGTTGACCGCCGGCGCAAAGCCGTCCGGCAGGCAGATCGAGGCGGTGGGCTCCAGCCCGTACTTGTCGAAGAGCGCCCGGGAGTGCCTGGCGTCGATGCTGTCGGGATCGGCAACGGAGATTTCGATCACCTCCAGCCCGTGCTCGGCCGCCTCCGGCAGGATGCGCTCGGCAGCTTCCCTGGTCCAGTGGGGCGTCCAGAGATTGGCGTGCATGCCGATCCGGCAGGTCTTGGGGCGGCTCACGGTCTGGTCTCCTTATTGATCAAAGCCCGCTCGCCGTCAGTTGGCGAAGACGTGGCAGGCGTCGGCGGGGAAGCGACAGGTGATGCGCTCGCCGGCGCGGATGTCGGGCAGGTCGCGCGGCTGGCGCATCACCATCGGGCTGCCGGAGAGGTCGATGTGCAGCAGCGTGTCGCAGCCGAGGCGTTCGACCACCTGGACAGTACCGCTGACCCGGTTGCTCTTGCCGAGGCTGTCGCCAAACTCGATATGTTCGGGCCGGATGCCGAGCGTGACACGTTGGACCGAGAGTGGCGCATCCCGCTGGTCGGCCGTGATTTCGGTGCCGTCGGCGAGGCGTAGCAGCCAGTCCTTCTGGGTGGTGCCGGCGACGTCGGCTTCGAAGAAGTTCATGGGCGGCGAGCCGATGAAGCCGGCGACGAAGCGGTTGGCGGGGCGATGGTAGAGATCCATCGGCGCGCCGATCTGCTCGATGCGCCCCTTGTTCATCACCACGATGCGATCGGCGAGCGTCATCGCCTCCACCTGATCGTGGGTGACGTAGACCATGGTGGCGTCGAGGTTCTGGCGCAGGCGGGCGATCTCCACGCGCATGCCGCCGCGGAGCGCCGCGTCGAGATTGCTGAGCGGTTCGTCGAGCAGGAAGATGCGGGGATCGCGGGTGATCGCCCGGCCGATGGCGACGCGCTGGCGCTGGCCGCCGGAGAGTTCGCGCGGCATGCGAGCGAGCAGCGCGTCGAGATGAAGCTTCTGGGCCGCTTCATTGACCTTACTGCTGATCTCGTCCGCCGCTTTGCGGGCGATCTTCAGCCCGAAGCCGATGTTGGCGGACACGCTCATGTGCGGATAGAGCGCGTAGGACTGGAACACCATGGCGACGCCGCGTTCGGGCGGCTCGGCACCGGTGACGTCCTCGCCATCGACCAGCACCTTGCCAGTAGTGGCCGGTTCGAGGCCGGCGATGATGCGAAGCAGGGTTGACTTGCCGCAGCCCGATGGACCGACGAGAGCGCAGAACTCGCCGTGCTCGATGGCGAGGTCGAGGGGCGGAATGATTTCCAGCGCGCCGAACGACTTGGAAACGGACCGAAGTTCGAGCTTGGACATGCTGATCAGTCCTTCTGGTGAATGTGGCTGCCGGCGAGCGCGGCTTGCCGGGCGTGGCGCCAGTCATCGCGGAGGGCGTGCGATTGGGCACGCGGAACGGCGGTGTTTGTGAGACTGAGGCAGTTGCCTGGTTGCAGGTGATCGAGGCTGGCGAGCGCCGCGCCGACGGCGCTGGCTTCCGCTGCGTCGACCAGCCGGCACTCGGCAGGCAGGAAGGCGGCGAGCGTGGTGACGAGGCCGGGCAAGTGGGTAGCGCCTCCAGACAAAAGGATAGCGTCTGTTGAAGCGCCGATGGCCGCCGCTTCCTCGGTGATGGCGGCCAACTCCTGGGCCATGCCGTCGTAGACGGCGCGGACGATGGCCGGAAGATCGGTGTCGACGGTGAGACCCGAGAGCGCGGCGGCAAGGCCATGATCGGGATGCGGCGCACCGGCGCCGGCCAGATAGGGCACGAACAGCGCCCGTCCCTCGCCGATCGGCCGGCCGGCAGCGGTGGCATCGAGCTCGGCCATCGAGCGGCCGAACAAGGTCTGCAGCCAGCGCAGCGTGGCGCCGAGGGCGGGCACGGTGCCGATCACCTGGTAATTGTCGTCAAAGCCGGTGGGAAACAGATGAAACGAGCCGTCCCAACTGGGTGGCAGGGCGGACTTCATCAGCGGAATGGACAGTACGCCGGAGGTGCCGAGCGACAGGGACGCAACACCGGGCACCAGCGCGCCGATGGCCCTTGCGGCAGTCGCCTGATCTCCGGCGCCCACCACCATGGGAATGCCGCGCCAGGTCCCGGCCGCCTCGGAGGCTGCCACCGGTCTCGGCAAGGCGGTCTTGGGCAAGCCGGCCCTGTCGAGGATGTCGGTGTGCCAGCGGTCGGCGAAAGGGTCGAACACCTGCATGCCCGCGGCTTCGTTGCGGTCGACGACGAAGGGGGCGGACGGGTCGAGCGCGGCGCGAACGTAATCCTTGGCACAATAGAGGCCGCCGACCCGTTTCGAAAGGCGCGGATCGAGCCGGCGTGCCCACAGCCACTTGGCCAGCGTGAAATCGGGCAGGGGGATGTTGCCGGTGTCGGCGGCAAAGCTGCCGGGGTAGGCGGCAACGAAGGCGTCGAGGTCGGCGGCACCGTTCATGTCGAACCAGAGCTTGACCGGAGCGGCCAACTTGCCATCGTCTTCGAGGGCGACCATGGCGTGCATCTGGCCGGTGAAGCCGATAGCCGCGATGGCTTCGCCGTGCGTCAGTTCGGAAAGTGCTTCCTCGGCAAGCCGTGCCCAAAGCGCGGGGTCGCGGGTCGGCGCGCCGTCGGCGGTATAGGGCTTGGAGACCGCCGCCTCGACGGTGACGCCATCGTCGGCCCGTACGCGCACCGCCTTGACCGAGGATGTTCCGATATCGATGCCTATCAGTTTCATCGAGAGATCATCCTTTCACGGCGCCAGCCAGAAGGCCGCGGACGAAGGCGCGCTGCACCACCACGTAGAGCAGAATTAGCGGCAGGGCGATCAGGGTCAGGATGGCAAACAGGGCACCGGGGTTGGCCATGTAGAGGCCGGAGTATTGCATGGGCACGATGGTCAGCGTCTTCACTTCTTCGCGGGTCAGGATGATCAAAGCCAGGAAAAACTCGTTCCAGGTGGAGATGAACTGCCAGATGCCGACGAACACCAGCGCCGGCCGGACCAGTGGCAGCGCGACGTGCCAATAGGTCTGCCAGGCGTTGCAGCCGTCGACGCGCGCCGCCTCGAACAGCTCCTTGGGGGAATCTTCCATGAAGGCCTTAAGCACCACCACCGCGAAGGGTACGCCGAGGGCGGCGTAGGGGAAGATCAGACCGGCATAGGTGTTCACCCAGCCGAATGTCTTGAGCAGGATGGCGAGCGGCAGCACCAGGGAGGCCAGCGGCACCATCAGCGTGGTGAGCAGCGTGGCGTAGAGCGTCAGCGAGCCCCTGAGGTTGAGCACGGCGCAGGCGAAAGCGAACAGCGAGGAAATCGCGACCACCAGCACCACCGTCGCCAGCGTGACGATCAGGCTGTTGAGGAAGAACATCGGCAGCGGATTGTCGCGGATGACGGTGACGAAGTTGCTGAAGGTCAACGGCCAGGCGAACAGGGTGGCATCGAAGGCCTGCTCGGGCGTCCGAAGGCCGATCGATAGCATGTAGACTTCCGGGATCATCCAGAGGGCGAGCACGACGAGCAGGGCGATGTGGATGATCACGCGGTTGGCGGTGGGATGGTGGCGGCGTCGCATCAGGCTCTATCCTCCTTGCGACCCGAAGGAGAGAGGTTGGCGCCGAAGTAGACGATCTGGACGATCGACAGGATCAACGCCAGCGCCAGCACGATGACCGAGATGGTAGCGCCGCGCCCGGTATCGCCCAGCACGAAGGAGGTACGGAAGACATAGGTGCCGAACACTTCCGAGGCGTGATTGGGACCGCCTGTGGTCATCAGCTGGACGATCGGGAAAGTCTGCAGCGTGCCGATGACACCGAGCAGCAGCAGGGACTTGGTGACCGGCGACAGCATGGGAATAATGACGCTCCACGCGAGGCGCAGGCCGCGCGCCCCGTCGACACGTGCCGCATCGAGCACCTCGGTGGGCAGGTTGGCGATGCCGGCCACGTACATCAGCATGGAAAAGCCGGTCCATTGCCAGATGTTGACGACGATCAGCGCGAAGATGGCCGTCGACGGATCGCCAATCGGCGAGGAGGCCATCTCGATGCCGAAATAGCTGAGGTATTGCTGGGCGATGCCGTAGTAGGGCGCGTAGATCTGCACCCAGACAAGGCTGATGACCGACACGGAGGTGACCACCGGCAGGAAGAACATGGTGCGGAAGAAGCTCCGCCAAGTGTCGGTATGCCGCTCGATGAAATAGGCGATGGTGCCGCCGATGATCATCTGCACGGGGATGGTAATCAGCCCCCAGAGCAGCATGTTGCGGACGACGATCCAGAACACCGGATCGGCCAGCACGGACAGATATGTGTCGAGGCCGACGAATGTGCTGGTCTTGCCATTGCTTTCGCTGAAGAAACTCTCACTCAGCACCCAGACGATGGGATAGGCGATGAAGACGACGAACAGGGCGACGGCCGGCAGCAGGAACAGATAGGTCCAGGGCCCCGCGAAGCGGCGGTGTTGTTTCGGCGCCTGCTCTGATATGGCGGACATGACTTCTCCCAACGCGACCTGGATGCTTCCTGCAAACGCCTCTCGGGCGATCTCCCGCATCCGGGGCACGTGCCTCTGTCCAGGCTATGAAGCCGGTCTCGACACGCGTCCCGGATCGGGGGGAGATGCCTTTACTTGCCGAGTGCCTTGTCGGTTGCCGCCTGCACCGTCTTCAGCGCCGCTTCTGGCTCGGTACTGCCTGCCGCGACGGCGGCAAGCGCGTTGTCGAGCGCTTCGCTGATCGCAGGGATGGCAAAGCGTTGGTTCTCGGCCTTGGGTAAGGCTTCCATGAAGCGCTTGTAGAGATCCTTGACGTGGTCGGACACGTCGCCCTTGGGCTCATGTCCGGAGAACGCCGGCAGATCGTTGAGATCGTTCAGCGCCTGCTGCAGGGCTTCGCCGTTGGTGAGTGAGGCGAGGAAGCTCCACGCTTCCGGGTTCTTGGCTCCGTTCTTGGTCAGGCCATAACCGATGTCGACGCCACCAACCGGCGGGCTGGCAGTCTTGGCGCCGGGCACGGCCGGCAGGTAGAAGAAGTCGAAGCCGTCCATGTTCTGGACATACTGCGACAGCGGCGGCGGGAACTTGCTTTCCTGCATCCACCAGGAGCCGAGAGCCATCATGCCCACCTTGCCCTGGGCGAACAGCTGGGCACCGGTGGGATAGGCGTGGGCGCCGAGCGCGCCTTTCTGGAAGATGCCATCGTCGAAGAGCGCCTTCCATGACTTCATGGCCGAGACGAGCTCGGGCGACGTCCACGGCGCCTCGCCGGCCTGGGCCTTGTCGGTAAGGCCGGGCGCGAACTGGTTGGCCAGCATCAGGAAGACGTTCTCGTTCTGCCAGCCGTCGGCGGCACCTTGGAACAGAGGCAGATAACCCTCGTCGCTGAGCTTCTTGGCGGCGGCTTTCAGCTCGTCATAGGACTTGGGCACGGCAATGCCGAGCTTTTCGAACGTCTTGCGGTTGTACCAGATGCAGAGAACCTGGGATTCCTGGGGAATGATATAATAGTTGGTGTCGCCCGCAGGGTTGCCCATCAGCATCTGCTTGCGGTTGACCGGGAACACCTTGCCCGCCCAATCGGGGCCCCATTCCTTGGCGGCCAGTTCGTTGACCGGAGCAAGATGCTCCCGATACTGCTGGGTGAGTGAGCCCGGCTGCAGGCCGATCACGTCGGGCAGGCTGTCGGAGGCGGCGGCGGCCTTCAGCGCCGTGATGTATTCCGGTGAGTAGTTGTAATAGGTGTAGGTCACCTTGACGCCGGGGTGCGCCTTCTCGAAGGCGTCGATCGACTTCTGCATCGTGCTCTGGATGAACCAGGACCAGACCGTCACCTGCTTGTCGGCCGCAAACGCGGCACTCGACAGGATGCTGGCGCTCAACAGCGTCGCACCCAGTACCAGTACTTTTTTCATGGTCGTTCCTCCCAAGGATGCGCGGTTATGCGGCCGCGCGCCGATCTCTTCATTCAGACGATGTGAAAAACCTTTCTTTCGGCGGCCGGCTCGGGGCTGGCCGCCTTGACGCGAACGTGGGGCCGAACGGCAGTCCGAGAGGTGCTTCTCCCTCACCCTCGGCTGTCGCCTTACCCCTTGGCCATCGCCTTCAGCCTTGCTTTGAGCGGAGCTCCGGCAAGGCCGAAGGCTTCGAGCAGGGCGTCGGGATGGCCGGACTCGCCGAAGCGGTCGGGGATGCCGATCCGTTCGATGCGGTGGGCGATACCGGAGCCGTCGAGCAGGGCCGAGAGACCGTCGGCCAGACCTCCATGGATGGAATGCTCCTCGACCACGGCGATCGATTTGCCGGCGAAGGCCTTCGCCTCGGCGGCGATCTCCTGGCCGAGCGGCTTCAGCCGGGTAATGCCGAGAACGCGGATGCCGATGCCTTCGGCTTTGAGGGCACTGGCGGCTTCGATCACCTTGGCGGCCAGCGTCGACGTCGTGAACACCAGGAGATCCTTGCCCTCGGTGAGTACCCGGAAGGCAGCAGCACGCTCGGAGGCCGAGGCGACGGCTGGCGTCACGAGCGGCGAGGGGAAGCGTGACAGGCGAACGTAGGTTGGCCCCTCGACTTCGGCTACCTCGTTCATGACACGGGCGAGATCGTTGCCGTCGATCGGCGCGTAGCAGCGGATGCCGGGGATGCCCTGCATGATGGCGAGATCCTCGACCGCTTGCTGCGTGGCTCCATCCTCGCCAAGGTTGATGCCGCCGTGGAAGCCGAAGAACTTGACGTTCAGCTTGGGATAGGCGACCGAGATGGCGATCTGGTCGCAGGCCCGGCGCGTCAGGAAGGACGCGAAGGTGTTGACGAAGGGGATGTAGCCGGCGATGGCAAAGCCGGCGGCGGCGCCAACCATGTTCTGTTCGGCGATGCCGAAGTTGTAGTGGCGATCCGGGTAGGTCTTCTTGAACTTCATCGTCCGGGTAGAGCTGGCAAGGTCGGCATCCAGCATAAGGACACGGGGATCGCGGGCGCCGAGCGCCATGATGGCGTCGCCGAAGACGTCGCGCAGCGACACATAGCCCTCGGGCGCGTTGGTTGATGTAGCAGCCATCAGACCATGACCTCCTTGAGACCGGCCTTCAGTTGTTCGTCGTTGATCGTGTGGCTGTGCCAGTCCGCCCGATCGGACATGAAGGAAACGCCCGCACCCTTGGTGGTGTGGGCAATCAGGAAGCGCGGCTTGTCGCCCGGCGCGTCCGACGAGGCCCAGTCGACGGCGTTGACCACCTCGGCCATGTTCTGGCCGTCGAACTCGCGCACTGCCCAGCCGAAGGCCTCGAGCTTGGGCGCATAGGGGCGCAGCTCCAGCACCTCCTCGATACGGCCGTCGTTCTGGATGCCGTTGGCGTCGAGGATGGCGACGAGGCGGCTGACCTTGTGGGCACCGGCGTAGGCGATGGCCTCCCAGATCTGTCCTGAGTTGATCTCACCATCGCCAAGGATGGCATAGGAATAGAAGGGTTCGTTGCGTAGCTTGAGGGCGAGCGCGATGCCGAGGCTCACCGAGAGGCCTTGTCCGAGCGAGCCGGTGGACATTTCCACTTCTGGCAGGCGGGTGCGGTCGGGGTGACCTTGCAGGCGGCTGCCGAGCTGGCGCAACGTCAGAAGCTCGGCTTCGGGGATCATGCCCACTTCAGCGAAGGTGGCGTAAAGGGCCGGCGCGGCGTGTCCCTTGGAGAGGATCACATGGTCGCGGGCGTTACGGCCGAACCAGTTGGCGCCGGCAGCGGCGCGGTGGGAAAACAGGGCCGCCAGAATCTCGACGCAGGACATGCTGCCGCCGGGGTGGCCGGAGCCGGCCGCGTTGATCTCGGTGAGAATATGCGCCCTTATTCGTCGCGCTGACGCCTCAAGTTTCTCGATGTCCTTCTGGTCGGTCACGGTCCTCGCTCCCTAATTGTCGGCGACGGAAATCTCCGGCTCCGATTTTTTCGCTGTTGAGCACTGCGTCGATCCGTTGAACGTTTTCGAGCAGGCTGACGTCCTTCACTGCCAGGCAGTGGAAGAGCACTTCGTTCAGCATCATCTGCAGGATGCGGGTCATCGACGCATCCGTGCCGAACAGCCCGACGCCGGGTGGCGTCAGAACCTTGAGATCGGCGATCTCGCCGAGCGGCGATTGCGCCTTGGCCAGGATGGCCGCCACACTGGCACCGCGCGAACGGGCGGTCGCCGCGGCTTCCACCGTGGTTCGGGTCATGCCCGAGAAAGAGATCGCCACCGCCAGATCGCCTTCCCCCATCAGCGCCGCCTGGGCGATCTGGGTGTGAGCGTCCTGGGCCATGTTGATCCTCAACCCCAGGCGGATCAGGCGCTGGTGCATGTCTAGGGCCACCACCGCCGAGGCGCCGGCGCCGAACAACTGGATCGAACGGGCGCCATGCATCGCTGCGACGAGGCGCGGCAGCACGTCGGTCTGGGCCAGCAACTCGGCAAACTTCAGCGCTCTAACGGACGCGTTGTTGAACACCTTGTAGGCGATCTCCAACGGCCCATCCTCGAGCGCGATCTGGGGAGACGGCGTCACGATCTCATCGACGCCGGCCCGCATGGCGCGGCTCTCCCGGAGGAGAGCATGTCTCATTTCCTTTTGGCCCGCATATCCAAACCTGCGGGCTAGCCGGTCCACTGTCGCTCTCGAGGCGCCGGCTCGTTCCGCCAGCGCTGCCGAAGTCAGCGTGGCCAGTTCGTAGTCGGCCAGGGAGAAGAGGGTCTCGATCAGTCGCTTCTCGGCGGAACTGAGATCCGCCTGCGACAACCGGGTCATCAGGGAAACGGATTCCTCCGCCCCTTGAATGGCGTCAGTCATGACGCCCTCCTCCCCTTGCGAAGCCTCCGGCGTTTTCGCCGTGTCGACTTTCGTTGTTTTCTTGTGATTCATAGTACCTCACTTTTTTTAATTAGCAACATTTTTTGAGACATTTTGTCGCGCACGCAAGGCGCGTGTGCGCAGCTATATCCTGTTCGGAGGTTCACCGCCCAGAGAGACGAACATAGGGGGCGAGGCGCGATGGCGTATGAACAAGATAGCGTCAATGTTTCAATGGATTATCGGGCTAAGTGATCCAGGCCCGTGGTCGGGCTTAGAAACTTCAGGCCACAGGCTCCGGCAGCCAATCGTCAGGATGGGCTGCCGATCAATTTGCAACGGTAACCGTAATGCGTGCATGCCGGCGGCGAGCGAGGCAGAGCGCATCGTGCACGGAGACGATCCGTCTCGACATGACCGAAATATAAAGGCCGGCTGGCATCGCGTGAACGATGCCAGCCGGCCAGACTCCAGTCTTGCAAATTCCCCGATGGGGGCTACCGGACCACGCTGTTCTCTAGAAATCAGAAGGTCATTTCAGAGGCAGGCCTTGAAATAGTCGTCGAGGACGAGGTCGACCATGGCGAGCGACAGGCCGTGGGCGGTGGGCTCGACCCGGCCGCGCCGGACCCCCTCGTAGACGCCTCGAAGATACTGGGAGATCAGCGTCTCGGGTATTGTGGTATTGCCGAACAGGGCGAGCAGTTCCTCGGCGGCCTTGGCGATCTCCGGTTCCGGCCAGTAGTAGCGCAGGCGGTCCGAATAGCTGAAGTGCCGCTGCAGCCGC